>JAISBU010000039.1 GCA_031266015.1 Prevotellaceae bacterium
AAGTCAAGACAAAAATATCCTCGAACCGGATTTTTGTCCGGCTCACGCACCCCAACGCACGGGGCATCTCAACGCATCGTGTGTTGTCATGCTGAGCCTGTCGAAGCATGAGGCGTGGGAAAAAAGAACAGATTGGCTTCGCAGAACTCCGGTTCTTCGACAAACTCAGGATGGCAAGAAGCAAGCTGTGGGCTGTCATGCTGAGTGAAGTGAAGCAATCTCTCAAGAGAGAATGATATTAAAGACTTCACGAACGACCTCTGCTCATGAAGTCTTTGTCCTTTTATTTTCATCAATCATACGAAAAGCTGCTGCCACCTGTAAACTCACGTATTACGGAGGTTGGTGGAATATTTAGCTCATCTGCAGGAGAAATAAGCGTGAAGTAGCTGAGAAATTTCAGTAAACGATTTGCTTCCGTGTACGCAGGAGAGCTGGTAGGAACCTGACGGAGTAAATACTCGGCGTGTCGTCCGAGTACGTTCAACTCATACAAAAGAGAGGAGTTGAACATTACATCGGCATTTTCCTGAAACGGGAATATGCTTTGATCTTCACCACGTCGTACGCTGGGCCAGCGGTTTATGGTTTCGGTAGCGTTGGAGCCACGCATGCTGGCATCGCGCACTATGCGGCGTATAAGACGGTTATCGGTAGTAGAAATGCGGTTGTTGTTATCTATGCTTACTGAGGTTAGCGCAGAGGTGTAGATTTTGAATGTGCAGGAGCTGTCAATGGAGGCAATCAGCTCCGGATTTAGTCCGTGTATTCCTTCAATTATGAGGATGTCCTTCTCGTTAAGGCGCATAAAGTTGTTGTTCGTGTATTCCCGCTTGCCTTCGGTAAAGTTGAAGCGAGGAACGTGCACCTCTTCTCCTGCTAATAGCCGCTTCAGATGTTGGTTGAATAGCTTGATGTCAAGAGCGTGGATGCTCTCAAAATCGTATTCACCATGCTTGTCTTTTGGAGTTAACTCTCTGTTTACGAAATAGTTATCTAACTCCAAAACTTTTGGTACAAATCCGGAAACTTTCAGCTGAATCGCCAAACGTTTAGATGTTGTTGTTTTTCCGCTGGAAGAAGGGCCTGCTATAAGTACGATTTTTACGCTGCTACGGCGTGCTGAAATCATTTCGGCAGTTTGTCCATACTTGCGCTCGTGTAACGCTTCTGCAACTTTAATAAGCTCGCCTGTTTGGCTGCGCTGTATGGCTGCGTTAATTTGCCCGATGCTGCGTGCTCCCAGAATAGCTACCCAATTTTTATGCTCCCGGAAGATGTCGAACATCTTTTTCTGTACCACCACTTCTTCCAGCAAGTTGAAGTTGTTGGCTTGCGGAAACATGAGCAGTATGCCTTGGAAGTAGGGGATGATGCCGAAATTTTTGAGGTATCCTGTGCTGGGAACCAGCGGCCCGTAAAAGTGATCCGGATAGCCATCTAAATAGTACACAGAGGTATATAATCTGCCTCGCGTTTCTTGAAGAAGGGCCTTTTCGGTGTAGCCCTGTTCCTTGAAAATTTTGATAGCCTCCGGTGTTGGTATTTTCGTTTTCTCAAAGGGTAAATCCTGCTCTACAAGCTTGCGCATATGCTCTGCGATTGTTCCGGCTGTGGTAATTTCAATTGGGCCATTACCCGCTAATTCGCAATACAAACCCTTTGATACAGAGTGCTCTACGATAAGCGTCAAATTGGGCAGCACGTCTCTTACGGCCTTTTGTAGCAAGTAGGTTAGCGAACGCTGGTACGTGCGCATTCCATCGGGATGCCGTATATCTATGAAGCGAACATTGTGTGGAGAAAAAACCTCAAACCATAGCTCTTTGAGCTGGTTATCAACAATTGCAGCAAGCGTGTCAAACTTCGTTTTTACTTTGAACTCTTTGGCAATTGTAAGCAGGTTTGTTCCGGGTGTAACTTCTTTGGTAGCGCCGGTATTCTCACAGTATATGGCGATTTTTTTGCTCATAGAGAATGTTGAATTGTTCACCCGCAATGACGTGATATGCATTATCCAATTAAGAATTGCCTTGAAACAATGGTTTTAAAAACTTAGCCGTATAGCTGTCCTTATGCTTACATACCTCTGTGGGGGTTCCCGTGCAGAGAATTTGTCCGCCGCCTGCGCCACCTTCGGGGCCAATATCTATAATATGGTCAGCAACTTTTATCACATCCAGGTTGTGCTCAATTACCACTACGGTATTGCCTCGTTCAACCAGCTTATTCAATACCTCCAACAGTACACGAACATCCTCGAAGTGAAGTCCGGTGGTGGGTTCATCAAATACGTAAAGCGTGTTTCCTGTGTCGCGCTTTGCCAGCTCTGTAGCTAGCTTTACGCGTTGGCTTTCTCCTCCGCTGAGCGTGGTACTTGGCTGTCCTAACTTGATGTAACCCAAGCCTACATCCTGTAGCGCCTTTATGTTTCGATAAATTGAAGGTACGTTTTCAAAGAAGACAACGGCCTGGTCAATGGTCATGTCAAGCACATCATTTATATTTTTTCCTTTGAAGCGTACGGATAAAGTTTCTCTATTGTAGCGTTTGCCGTTGCATGTTTTACAGGTAACGTATACATCAGGCAAAAAGTTCATTTCAATGGTTTGCACCCCTGCGCCTTTGCACTCCTCGCAGCGTCCGCCCTTTACGTTGAATGAAAAACGTCCCGCTTTGAATCCTCGGATTTTCGCATCCGGTGTTTGTTCGAATAGCTTACGGATGTCGCCGAAAACGTTGGTGTATGTTGCCGGATTTGAGCGAGGTGTCCGGCCAATTGGGTATTGGTCAATCTCAATTACCTTGTCTATATTTTCAACTCCTTTGATTTCCTTGTAGGGGAGCGGAGCGCTGTTTGAACGGTAAAAATGTTTGCTCAAAATCGGCATTAGCGTTTCGTTTATGAGCGATGACTTTCCGCTACCCGAAACTCCTGTAACACAAATAAATTTGCCCAACGGCAGCTCAAGCGTAACGTTTTTCAGATTGTTTCCGGTTGCTCCTTTCAATACCAACTTTTCTCCGTTGCCTTTGCGCAGTTGCTTCGGAACTTCAATCTTTTTGTCTCCCAGAAGGTATTGTAGCGTGAGCGATTTCTGCTCCAGCTCTTTTGCTGCCTTGCTCTTTTTCGCCAGAAGTTTTTCGTCAATCTTTCCTGCGAAAGAAATTTGCCCTCCATGTACTCCGGCGCCGGGACCCACGTCAATTACCCAATCGGCGGCTTTCATCATTTCCTCATCGTGCTCTACCACTATGATGGAGTTACCTTCATTCCGAAGCCTCTTGAGCGAGTTGATGAGACGAATATTGTCGCGTTGATGCAACCCAATGCTGGGCTCATCCAAAATGTACAGTACGTTTACCAGCTTGGAGCCTATTTGCGTGGCCAGGCGTATACGCTGGCTCTCTCCGCCTGATAGCGTGCGGCTGCTACGACTTAACGCCAGGTAGCTCAACCCCACATCCAGCAAAAATGAAAGCCGGCTGCGAATTTCTTTTATGATTTCTGCTGCTATGGCTTGCTGCCTTTTGCTTAATTTCTTTTCGACTTCATCGAACCATTTTGCCAGCGTTTCGATATCCATATCCGAAAGTTCGGCTATGTTCCTGTGGGCAACTTTGAAGTAGAGAGCCTCCTCCTTAAGCCTTGTGCCGTGGCATACGGGGCAGGTATTATGCGATATGTACTTGTTGGCAAATGAGCCGTTGCTGTCGTCATCACCTTCGACCTTGCTGGCCAAATAGCTGATTACTCCTTCGAAGCTAATGTAGTAGCTAGACGAGGTGCCGATTTTACTGCCGTCAATTCTAAAACCTTCCTGAGTTCCGTAAAGTACGGCTTCCAGCGCATCATCCGAGAGGGTATCAATCGGGTCTTTCAACGCAAAGCCATATTTTTTCAATATGGCTTCTATCTGTGCGAATAGTAAGCTTGACCGTTCCGCGCCGAGCGGCTCTATACCGCCTCTTGCAATGCTTTTTTTACGATCGGGGATTATCTTGTTAATGTCAGCCTCTGCAACTGTACCCAATCCGTTGCAATGCGGACAAGCGCCTTGCGGTGAGTTGAATGAGAAGGTATGCGGCGCCGGTTCATTGTACGATATGCCGGTAGTAGGGCACATAAGATGGCGGCTGTAGTAGCGGTTTTCTTGCGTGTCAACATCCAGCACCATCATTGTACCGTTGCCCTGTTGCATAGATATACCAATGGATTGCAAAAGCCGCTTGTGGTCTTCATTGCTTGGAATCAGCTTGTCTACTACCAGCTCAATGAAGTGAGTTTTGTAGCGGTCCAGCTTCATAAGAGGACGCATCTCCCGCACTTCGCCATCCACACGTACGTTGAGGTAGCCTTTGCGGCGCAGCTGCTCAAACAACTCCTTATAGTGTCCCTTGCGTCCCTTGATAATGGGAGCCAGCAGCAGCATCTTCCTTCCTTGATACTTTTCTATGATCAGGCTTGCTATTCGCTCATCGGTATAGCGTACCATTTGCTCTCCGGTATTCTTGGAGTAAGCCACAGCCGCACGGGCAAACAACAAACGTAAAAAGTCGTAAATCTCAGTGGTGGTTCCAACCGTTGAGCGCGGATTTTTTGAGGTAGTCTTTTGCTCAATGGAAATAACGGGGCTCAATCCGGTAATGCTCTCTACATCAGGTCTTTCCATGCTTCCCACAAATTGACGGGCGTAGGACGATAGCGTTTCCATGTAGCGTCGTTGTCCTTCGGCGTAAATGGTGTCAAACGCCAGTGAAGATTTTCCGCTTCCGCTCAATCCGGTAATTACGGTAAGAGCGTTGCGGGGTATGGTGACGTTTATATTTTTGAGGTTGTGCACGCGTGCGCCTGCCACCTCTATTTTTGTTTCCTCCATGTGAAAAAAAGTCGTCGGGTTAACAGCTGTCAATCAGCAATAACCCGAGGTTAGTTTACTTTTTGTAAGCGCCTTCTCTGAATCCTGCCTCCGGCACTTTGATGTAGTATATTTTGCCATTTCTATTTGTCAAGAATGACTCACGTAGCCACGGGTTCAGTATTTTCAGAATTTTATAGTTGGTGCCATACTGTACGGCAAAATCCGCCCAGCTGTCTATCGGGGTATTTACCAGTACCTCCTTGTAACGGTAGGGTGGATATAGCTCTTCTTTTTTTAGATAAAACCCATATTTATCTGATTTTGAGATAATTAACTTGAGCGCTAGTATTCGGAACAAGTAGCGTGATGTTTCTTCACTCAATCGCAAATCGTGGTATGATAGAGATTTTTGCCTTGTTATTTGCTTCGTCAACCCCGTGCGCCCCATGTTGTAAGAAGCAGCGGCAAGGCTCCAGCTGCCAAACAAATTGTACGATTTTTGCAAAAACCGGCAAGCGGCTTCGGTTGATTTCTCGATGTGGTAGCGTTCGTCTACCTCACTATTTATTTCAAGGCCAAGCTCACGTCCCGTAGGGGCAAGTATTTGCCAAAATCCGACGGCTCCGTTAGGAGAAACCGCCTGCTGCAATCCGCTTTCGGCAGCGCACAGGTACTTGAAATCATCAGGTATTTTGTGCTTGCGAAGGATGGGCTCAATTATTGGAAAAAAACGGTTGACCTGCTTAATGATAAAAAGTGTTTGCGAGTGCCAAAACATGTTAACCACAATTTCCCGCTCCGTGCTCTCTCGGGTGTCAAAATTTTCCATTGGCACGGCTTCGCCCGCAAAGTCCAGCTTCAACGGAATTTCAGGAGAACGTATGGTTTGGTAGAGATATTGGTCAGAGGGTTGAGCGTCTTCACTGGAGCCGCTACTTGAGAACTTGCTGAAAAATCCTTGCGACATTCCTGTAAACGGGCTAAAAAACAGGCTGAAAAACAGAGTTGCTACAAAAAACGAAAAGTGCATCGATGATTAAATTAAACGACAAAGTTAATAATAAACAAGGCGGATTGCTAGTGTTCTTAATTGCAAAAAATCTATACAGTGTTAAAAAGTAAATGGTTAAGAAATACAATCTTATGTTTGACGATTGATGCTTTTTTAGTAAGTTTGTTAAACATAAAAACGCTAAATTGAGATCAGTGCTGCAGTGCTCTGTTACACGATATTTTGTGACAATGATTTTAATCTTTTTTGCGAGTAATTATTCATCCATTAAAATAAGAAAATGGCAACTACATTTTTTGTAAGAAACATCAACTTTTCGGCTGCCAGGGCTTACCTGTTAAGCGGAGCGTTTATTTTGGGAAACCTCCTGTTGCCACAGCTATGCCATCTTACACCTTACGGTGGTAACATCTTACTACCCATTTATTTTTTCACTTTAATCGCCGCATATAAGTTCGGTTGGCAGGTGGGTATTGCAACAGCCATTCTATCGCCGTTGATGAACAGCGCTTTGTTCGGAATGCCACCTGTAGCAGTACTACCTTTCATTTTGATTAAATCAGCGCTTTTGGCTACTGTGGCGGCTGTAGTTGCCGGTAAAACTCAAAAGTTATCCATCCTGCACCTGTTGGTAGTAGTGCTTGTATATCAGATAGTTGGCTCTTCGATCGAGTCGCTTATTTTAGGTGATTTTGCCGCAGGTATGGTTGACTTTAAGCTGGCATTTTCGGGTATGCTCATTCAAGTAGTTGGAGGTTATCTTCTTTTAAAGGCATTGGCTAAAAAGTAATGGCAAAAACTTTAGAAGAAGCTGCCCAGAGAATCAGGGAAATTTCTTTTGCAGAAAAATTCGATACTGTTGTAGCTATTGCCAACGGAGGTATTATACCTGCGGCTATGCTGAATCAGCGTTTGAACTGCGAGATTTTTCTTGTGAAATTATCCTTGCGCGATGCACAGCAAAAGCCAATTTATAGCGAGCCTCACCTGTTGGAGCCTCTGAATTTTGATCCTAAAGGACGTACCATTTTACTGGTTGAGGATAGAGTTAAAACAGGTGCAACCTTGGAAAAAGCAAAACAGCTGCTGAGCGAAGCGAAAATTCTTAGAACCTTTGCTGTGAATGGAAATGCGGACTACTGTTTGTACAATGAAGCATGCTTTAATTTTCCGTGGATTTTATAGTTTATAATTTTTGAAAACACCATTCAGATGAAACGTCGTGATTTTCTAAAAAATGCTGCTCTTGCCGGAGTGGCAAGTATGCTTAGCTTCGACTCTTGGGGAAAAGCAGTCGCTAGTGGCTCAGTTGCGGTAGAGCAGGCGCCGGATTTGGTTGCGGTTATGGGAGGCGAGCCGGATGAAATGTTGAAAAAGGCGCTGGAGGCCTTGGGTGGTATTGGCAACTTTGTAAAAAAAGGACAAACTATAGCTATAAAACCCAATATTGGCTGGGATAAATCACCCGAACTGGCTGCTAATACCAACCCTGTGCTCATAGGCGCACTGGTAAAAATGTGCTACAATGCAGGAGCCAAAGAGGTACAGGTTTTTGATCACACCTGTAATACATGGAATAGCTGCTACACCAATAGCGGTATAGAAAAAGCGGTAAAGGCGGCTGGCGGAAAAATGCTTCCGGCTCATGAAGAAACTTACTATAAAGACGTAAATCTACCTCAGGGAATACGTTTGAAATCAGCTAAAATTCATGAGGCTATCATCGGTTGTGATGCGTGGATTAACGTACCGGTGCTTAAAAATCACGGAGGTGCAAAGTTAACCTGTGCCATGAAAAACTATATGGGCATAGTGTGGGACAGACGCTACTTCCATAGCAATGACCTTGCTCAGTGTATCGCCGACAGCTGTACTTACAGCAAAAAGCCGGCGCTCAACATTGTTGATGCTTATCGTGTGATGAAAACCAATGGACCGCAAGGAAAGTCACTCAACGATATTGCAACGCTAAAGACGTTGATTGCATCTACCGATATTGTTGCGGTGGATACGGCTGCGCTTAAATTCTTCAATCAGGTAGTGACTTTGCCAATGAGCGAAGTTGGCTACCTGAGCGGCGGACAAAAACATAAGCTGGGTACTACGGATATTGATAAGCTGAATATTAAGCGCATAAAAATGTAGCGGAAGTTCACGTCTTTAAGGGATTGCTTCGTCATGCCTCCTCATTGATAATTGTGTTATGCGAGGAAGGTATAATGAGGCAATTTTCACTTTATAAGATTTTATCGAAAAAAATAAATATACCGGTAGGTATGAATCAGAAATATTTGAGAACGATAAGAGCAACGCTTGGCGTGTTGGTTTTGGTACTGTTTACGGCCTGTTTTTTGATGAGAGATCAAAATCACCCTGTATTTCAAACACTTGCGCATTTGCAGGCTATTCCTGCGCTTATGATGATGGGTGCGTCATTGTTACCCATTGTGGTGCTGCTGGCGTTGACCTTACTATTGGGACGTATATACTGCTCTGTGCTTTGTCCGTTAGGATTATTGCAGGACGTATTCAATCGACTGGCAAAAATGGTGCGGAAAAAGAAGAAAAAATTCATCTACGTAAAGCCCAACACCATTACACGCTATAGCATTTTGGTCACTACTGTTTTTGCATGGATTGTTGGTTTCAATGCAGCCGTTTCGTTGTTGGATCCGTATGGAGCCTTTGGACGAATTGCCTCCAATATAATGCGGCCATTATACTACGGTATAAATAACATGCTGGCTTGGGTGCTTAATAGCTTCGATATTTACAGCGTGTATAAAATTAGCGTGAAAACGGTGAGCGTTTCCGCTGCAATGGTGGCGAGTGTAACCTTGTTGGTTGTGAGCGTTATGCTTTTACTGCGTGGGCGCCTGTACTGCAACTCGATTTGTCCCGTGGGTACAGGTTTGGGGTTGCTTTCAAAGTTGTCACTCTTCAGAGTAAAAATAGGTGATGGCGGCTGCAACAGCTGTGGCTTGTGTGCCATGAATTGCAAATCGTCATGCATTGATAGTAAGGCAAAAGAGATAGACCAAACACGTTGCGTGTCGTGCTACAGCTGCTTGTCTGTTTGTAATAGAAATGCGGTGAAATTGCAGTGGTCATACAGGAAAAAGAGTGCGGCTCCTGTTGATGAGGATAAACGAAATGCCATGGTAGCCGGCGTGGTGGCGTTGGCTGCTCTCCCTGCATCTGCTATGGCACAGGTTGTGGCAAAACCACTTTACTTTAGTGGAGATGATCCTATAATGCCTCCGGGCGCCAGGAGCATTAAGAATTTTAGGAACAAGTGTACGGCATGTCACTTGTGCGTAAGTAAATGTCCGTCGCAGGTTATTAAGCCGTCATTCTTGGAATATGGACTGGCCGGAATGCTGCAGCCACGGATGGATTACAAAATCAGCTTTTGCACGTACGATTGTACAGTATGCTCTACTGTTTGCCCAAATGGCGCTTTGGGAGAGCTTACGAAGGAAGACAAGCATGATTTGCAGATCGGTAAGGCACATTTTGATAGGGAAATATGCGTAGTTTACACCGATGAAACCGATTGTGGCGCATGCTCTGAGCACTGCCCAACGCAAGCAGTTCATATGGTGCCATACAAAAACGGATTGCGTATTCCGGAGGTAAATGTAAATATCTGCGTGGGTTGCGGAGGATGCCAGTACATTTGTCCGGTGCGCCCGCATACTGCGATTCATGTGAGTGGAAGCTCTGAGCAGATAGCCTTGCACATTCAAAAAGATAAACCTCAAGAAGAGGTAGCAGTTGACGATTTTGGATTCTAATGAACAGAAATGCGACATATCGATTGCTGCATTTGCTAATGTTGACATTCCTGTCAGCTGCATTTGCCAAAGCGCAAGCTGTGTATGTTGATGGCTTGCCTCGTGATACCTCCTATAATCTCAACAGAACATTTCTAAAAGAGCGAAAGAAATTTCCGTTTATACGTCCGGTGTATTCAAAACTTCCGAAAGGAGTTGTAGCATACGAAGGGCTGGTGTATTCTGTTGTGGATTCGTCTCCCTATGAGGATAGAAAACTGCATGTAAATCTTTATCGCTTAGATAATAACAAAGTCTATCCGGCTTTAATTATGGTACATGGAGGAGGATGGAGCTCCGGAGATTTTACCATGCAGATTCCACTTGCACAGCAAATAGCGGCTCGTGGATATGTGACCGTACCTGTTGAGTATAGGCTTACGCCGGAGGCAAAATATCCTGCCGGAATACACGATCTTAGAGCCTGTGTCCGTTGGGTGCGCACACATGCAGAGCAATACGGTATAGACGCTAGTCGTATTGCCATATCGGGCTGCTCAGCGGGAGGGCAAATGGCTACGCTGGTGGGAGCAGCTAATGGCGTGCCACAATATGAAAGTCAGAGAGGAAATACAGACATATCCGGCATGGTACAGGCAGTTGTGAATGTTGACGGACTTTCGGATTTTACCGTAAAAGAAGCTATTGAAAGGGCTGCAAGGGCAAAAGCAGAGGAAAAAAATTTACCTGTAGACGCTCAATGGTTAGGTGGAGCTTATGAGGAGCGGAGCAATACTTGGAAAGAAGCCTCGCCTGTTTATTGGGTGTCGCATCAATCGGCGCCGGTGTGCTTTATCAATAGCTCAACGCCTCGTTTTCACAATGGTAGAGACAAGATGATACAGAAGCTGGATAGCCTTAGTATATACTCCGAGGTACACACTATGGAGGATACGCCTCACCCGTTCTGGCTATTTGAACCGTGGTTCGACCCAACCGTTAGCTGCATTGTAAATTTCCTGGATAGGGTGTTGTCAAAGTAAACGCGAATTACAGCTAGATCGGAATATCTGCGGGCTGCTTTTGATGTAATAGATAAAGAGTATGGCGGAAGCAATAGCTACCTTACCAAGTATTTGGAGGTAGCTACCACCTTGATGAGAAAATTATATACAAAATAATTTTGAATGCAATGAAAACATATCGTAAAGAATTGATATTTAACACTATACATCGTAGGGAATTTATAAATATTACGCCTGCGATTGAAGCTTGTTTGCGTGAAAGCGGCGTAAAAGAGGGGTTGCTTCTCTGCAATGCCATGCACATTACGGCGAGCGTGTTTATAAATGATGACGAGAGTGGGCTTCACCATGACTATGAGGTGTGGCTCGAAAAGCTAGCGCCGGAAAAGCCGCATTCACAATACCGTCATAATGGATTTGAAGATAATGCCGATGCGCATATGAAGCGTCAAGTTATGGGACGTGAAGTAGTGGTTGCAATAACCAGTGGACAGCTGGATTTTGGCCCATGGGAGCAGATTTTTTACGGAGAGTTTGATGGAAAGCGGAGCAAGCGGGTGTTGGTGAAAATCATTGGAGAATAGTTTACTCATAGAAAATTCATGGGTTACATTCGTGAAAAAACACAATAAATTTTTCTGTTTACCGCTACATTTATAGCGTAAATATTGCATAAGTAAAACAATTGCTATATCTGCAACATGTGTTGGGTTGTTGAACCGTTGATATGTTGAATCGGTAGCGGATAGACAACGTAACACAAACAGCTCAGTAAATAATTAAGGTTCAATCCTAGATTAGAAGTTATTATCTTTGAATAATAATATTTAATTCAGCGATATACAATGAGTAATCGGTACTTGTATGGTGCAAAAATCAGCAGTCGGAAATTT
>JAISBU010000058.1 GCA_031266015.1 Prevotellaceae bacterium
AAGACGAATTATCTCTCGAGTTTTACGCTCAGCAATGTGCGCAACTTTTATATACTTATTTCTCATTGTTCAACAACAACTTACAAAGATAATAATCTTCTAAAGTTGTCTTGAACCAAAAAATAACTTAACAATGGAGTTTACCGATCGTAAAGACGAATTGTGGGCTAAATATTTTGGTAATACCGCAGAGGTGGGATTAAAACACCCCAACTTTGAAAATTTCATGAGTGATCTTAACAGAAATGAGCTGCTAAGAATAGCCACAGAGCCTACCACCACCGCTAACCAACTAAAGTATATAGTAGCAAGTTATCCTACCGTCTTTGCTCTCGCAAATGATGATAAATATCGCAGTATAGCAGTCGCTATAATGCAGCATGCCAATACCCCTAAAGAAATCAAAGAAACTTTACAAACCATTATTAATCCCCAAAAAAACATCATTATGGAAAACAAAATGGAAAATAAAAAAGTGGAAAATCCAGTACAACAACCGGCTGGTGACGCAGAGCTGAATCATCCTGCGCCTGACAATGCTGTTTCGGTATCCGCAGACAGTAGCCCGGCGCAGCCCGAAGGCTTGCAGGACGACCCGGAACTTACCTCTCCCGGTAAAAAAATCAAAGGGGAAAACGGCTCTATCGAAATACAAAAGGGGAGCAATCTTGCGGAGGCTTTTGTTGGCAATACCATCCGCAACGCTGTCAAGGCTGCCAACGCTACGCCTGACCATGAGGGCAAACCTTATGAAGGTATCGATCCCAAAGTGGTCAACTGGGATGAGCTCAGTAAGTGGGGTGTAAGCAGGCAAGACCTCGAAAAAAGCGGCGCTTTGAAAGATATGCTGCAAGGCAAAAAGTCCGGCCTGGTAAACATGAACTTTACTAGCAATAAAGATGGCTTGAGTGTTCATGAGCAAGTGCTAGCGCGTCTGTCGTTCAGAAAGAACAATGACAACACGTGGGGCTTTCGCTACAATCTAAGAAAGCCCAAGAAGAGCTTGAACAACCTAAACGGATATTATGGTTACAAGTTTACAGAGGAAGACCGCTCAAAGCTCGCCATTACTGGCAACCTGGGTAAGATCATTATGGTAAATCTGCCCTCGCTCAATCCTAATGAAAAAACGCCTGTTTTGCTGTCCTTGGACAGGTTAACCAACGAGTTAATCGTTCGCGAGGCCAGCAAGGTAAACGTACCCCAAAGTATTTTAGGTGTGGAACTCACGCCAGAGCAGCAAGCTGACCTTAAGAACGGTAGGGCAGTTAAGGTAGAAGGTATGCTAAAAAAGGACGGTTCTGCCTTCGATGCTGAATTGCAGTACAATACGGTAAACAGAAGGTTCGACTTCGTAAGAAATGAGCTGGCGAATGGCATTAAAAAAGAGCTTACGGTTGACCAGCAAGTTGACTTGCTGATAAACAGGGTGGCTGTCGAAATCAAAAACGGAACAGACAGGTCGGGACAACCGTACAGCGCGTGGATAAAATATACGCCTAATCGTGTGGATAAGAAAAGCATTTCGTTTTACAAGGATAATCCTGACGAAAAAAAAGTTGTTGCCCCCACGATCGAAAGCTCCGTGCAAGCACAAGCAAACAATGACGGTCATAAACCCGAAGCCTTGAAAAATGTACCTGATGCAGTGGAGCAAAAGCAGCCGGCTACGCCCACCGCCAAGCAAACCGAGAAAACCAACCAACGGCAACAGGCGAAGCAGGGTACAAGCCAAAAGTCCGCAAAAAAGCCGGGAATGAAAAGGTAATTCTGTGCAAACTCAAGAAGAAAGAAGCCCACTTTACAGGGTGGGACTTCTTTCTTTTGTTAGGTAAAACAGTAAAGTATGACAACGAATTACAGCAACGCAAACGAGCAGTTTAACGCCGAGCTTGACAACTTCAAAGCGGGAACACACAAAGGCGTTTTACATCTTGGGAAACCACTTGAAATCTTGAAAGCAGCAGGCTTAAAAGAGGGCGAAATAAGTATCACTCAAAATACGTTAACGGAGCATTTAAAAGGCCACAATATTACGGTTGATAATTTAAAAGGACTTGCAGAGGAAATACAACGTCCGATGTTGGGGTATAATTGGGGAAAAAACTACCCTGCTACTACCATTCTTACCGAGTTAACGCTTGATGATGATAGAAAAATAGCCGTAGGAATACGTTTAAACAATAAGAGCAACAACTTATCTGTGAATGAAATAGCAACCATTCATGGAAAAACAAATAACCGGTTTTTAGAGGATTTTTTTAAAACAACCCCAGAAGAATTACAAAACGAAAAATTAAAGTGGGTAGAAAACGAAAAAATGTTGAATCGGTTAGGTATGGTCCCACCGAAGGGGACAACGCAAACCAATTCAACACATTTTTCCATCGCTTTGTGTGCAAATTGTGTGCAAATCAAAACCAACTCAGCCACCTACAATTCCTTGTAAGTGGCTGAGTTTCTTTTCGTGGGCCCAACAGGGTTTGAACCTGTGACCCCCTGATTATGAGTCAGGTGCTACTAACCAACTGAGCTATGGGCCCAAGCAAAATTTGCTTTTGAGAGAACAAAGTTACATCTTTGCCCTTGATTTTCCAAATATAGGTAAATGAAAAAAATGAGCTATCCCTTTCTCAGCCAATTCTCAAATCCGGTTAAGAATATAATTTTTGACCTTGGCGGCGTGCTGCTTGATATAGATTACCAGGCTTCCGTACAGGCATTCGTAGAGCTTGGCTTTACAGACTTCTCCTCTACCTTTTCGCAGGCAAAACAAACCACGCTATTTGATGCCTTTGAGACAGGTTCGATTTCCGCCGCAGAATTTAGGGCTGAGCTGCGCAAGCTGGCTCCATATGAAATTACTGATATACAGATTGATAATGCTTGGAATGCTATGCTGGGTAGCTACCGTTTGTCGAGCCTTAGTAAGGTGCTGGAGTTGGGAAAAAATTATCGTGTTTTTTTGTTGAGCAATACGAATGAGATTCATTACCCATACATAGATAGCTTGCCGCCTCAAGGTAGCGGGCACGCCTCTTTGTCTGAATTTTTCGAAAAAGATTACTACTCGCACCTCATTCATGCTTGCAAACCTAACGCCGATGCTTTTCAGCGCGTGTTGCAGGAAAATAACCTGCTGGCAGGCGAAACGCTTTTTATCGATGATACTTCAAGGCATATTGAGGGAGCAAAAAAAGTGGGGCTAAATGTTTTTCAGCTAACCCCGCCAGCTACTATTGCTGCATTGTTTTCCTAAAAGAACTCATCCGACACATTTTTCTTACGCTTGCTCTTACTGAAAGCGTCAAGCTGGTCATCGCTCTTATTGGGGTCTTCGGCGGCATCGCAATCCAGGTTTATTTTGCGCAAATTCAGCGGAACTTCAAATTGTACGTCCTCACCGTAGGGTAGCGTTGGGTCGGCTAAGACCTTTTGCCAGAATAGACCGAAAATAGGTAGCGCTGCTCCGGCTCCACCGCCCATGCGCAAGCTCTCAAAGTGTACGGAGCGATCTTCACAGCCTACCCAAGCTCCTGCCGCAATATTCGGAGTAATGCCCGCGAACCATCCGTCGGATTGATTTTGCGTAGTACCCGTTTTACCTCCAATAGGACCTTGTAAGCTGTATGCACCGCGTAGCCTGTAGGCGGTACCATGATTTACCACGCTTTGCAGCAGGTTAGTCATAAGGTAGGCAGTTTGCTCGCTAATAGCTTCAGATTTCACGCTGTTGTTGAAGATGCTGAGTACGTTGCCGTTTTTATCTTCAATACGGGTAACCATTACCGGCATTACGTTTACACCCTTGTTGGCAAAGGTGCTGTAAGCGCTAACCAACTCATATAGAGACATTTCAGCTGTACCTAAGAAGATAGAGTTTACCGGAATTATTTTGCTGGTAATGCCCATCTTGTGACAAATATCTACCACGCTTTGCGGGTTGAATTGCTTAATAAGCCAAGCAGAAACATTGTTCACGCTTAGCGTCAAACCCCACTTCAAAGTAACCATCTTGCCGTCCATAGAAGTTGGAGAAGCGTTTTTAGGAGTCCATGTAGAGTCGCCTTCCACAAACGTTTGTGGCACATTGGGCACTTTGTGGCAGGGATGGTAGCCCTCCTGCATGGCCAGCGTGTACACAAATGGCTTAATGGTAGAACCCACCTGACGTTTACTTTGCTTCACGCAGTCGTATTTAAAGTAGCGAAAGTTTGGACCTCCGACGTAAACTTTAATGTGCCCATTGTTCGGATCCAACGCCATGAAGCTGGCACGCAGAAATGACTTGTAGTACTTGAGAGAATCAAGCGGAGACATCTTAACATCCAGCTCGCCATGCCATGTGAAAATGGTCATGTCTATTGGCTTGTTGAAGTCCGCCATGATTTTATCCACACTCCAGCCGGCATTGCGTAAAACACGGTAGCGCTCGGTTTGCTTAATGGCCATCAGCGTAAGCTCTTTTTCCTGCTCTGGGGAAACAGAGGATCCCCAAATGCGTCCGCCCTTGTTTTTTATCTCCGCATTTAACGCTGGTTGCAGCTCATTTTTAAGATGACTTTCTAACGCTTGCTCTGCGTACGTTTGCATTCTGGAGTTGATGGTCGTGTAAATTTTTAGACCATCCCTGTTTACATCATACGGGTCTCCGTTTGGCTTTCTGTTTTTGTGACACCAACCGTATAGCGGGTTGCGCTCCCACTCTGTAGAATCTACCTGATAATCGTAAAGTGTTGCGTAGCGCTTCCTTTCCGGCTTCTTCACGCTCATGGTTTGGCGTACACGCTCTCTAAAGTAGGTGGCAATACCGGTGTTGTGGTCTTCCTGCTGAAAGCGTAGCTCAATTGGTTTTGCGCTAAGCATATCATAGCTGGCTTGACTTAGGTAGTCGGCCTTCACCATTTGGCGCATTACAAAATTGCGGCGGGCTAAAGCGTTATAGTAGTTGCGTACAGGGCTAAAGCGAGTAGGAGCGTTTACTATTCCGGCAAGTAGCGCAGCTTCTTCTACCTGTAGCTGTGATGGATGCTTGTTGAAAAAAGTATAGGATGCGGCGCGAATCCCGTAAGCATTGCTGCCAAAAGGTACCACATTCAAATACATCGCTATGATTTCATTTTTGGTATAGTTGCGCTCCAGCCTTACAGCTACAATCCACTCCTTAAGCTTTGCTACAATTACGTTTGCCATTTTTTTCAACGGATTGCGAGTGTCACTTATATCACGGGGAAATAAGTTTTTTGCCAGCTGCTGCGTAAGCGTGCTGCCCCCACCTTGACTGCGGTCGCCCATTGCAACGGTGCGTACGGCCACCCGCGCAAGCCCTACAAGATCTATACCCGAGTGGTCGGCAAAGCGGGCATCCTCAGTCGCTATTAAAGCACGAATGAGATTTGGGGGTATTTCTTCGAATGAAACGAATGAACGGTTTTCAATGTGAAAAGTTCCGATTAACCTGTGGTCGGCGGAGTATACCTCCGATGCCACGTTGCTCTTAGGATTTTCCAGCTCCTCAAAAGAGGGCAGCTCGCCAAATCTTTCCGGATCTGATGCCACCCAAATGAGCATGGTAGCCAGCAACACCACGGGGCCAACGATAGCGCCCCAGAGTATGGCGGCAAAGATTGTCTTTTTTGTTTTACTCGTCATTTCTTACTTTTTGACCGAAAAATGCAACCTTAAAAATACCTTTTAATTGCCTATATTAGATGCAAAATAGTTAAAAAATTGTTAAAATTTTGAGCGGACACACTTTAATGTTTTACTTTGCGACATTTTTAATCACAAAAACAATCACACAATGCAGGATAACCTGGTTATTGTTGAGTCTCCCGCAAAGGCCAAAACCATCGAAAAGTTCTTAGGTTCAGACTATTTGGTAAAATCCAGCTTTGGGCATATTCGTGATTTGGCGAAAAAGGATTTCGGGGTAGACTTGGAGCACGGCTACGAACCTCAGTATGTTATTTCCGAAGGTAAGGAAAAAGTTGTTGCCGAGCTCAAAAAATTAGCCAAATCTGCCAAAACCGTGTGGCTGGCATCCGATGAAGACCGCGAAGGAGAAGCCATTGCATGGCACTTGTTTGAAGCGCTTAAGCTTGACCCTAAAAAAACAAAACGCATTGTATTTCATGAAATTACCAAGGATGCCATTCTCAACGCAGTAAAAAATCCGCGTAACATTGACATCAGCTTGGTAGACGCTCAGCAGGCCCGTCGTGTGCTGGACAGGCTTGTGGGATTTGAGCTGTCGCCTTTGCTGTGGAAAAAGGTAAAGTCACAGCTTTCGGCAGGTCGTGTGCAATCCGTAACCGTAAAGCTAGTTGTAGAGCGTGAGCGTGAGATCCTGAATTTCCAGTCCGAAAGCTTCTTTAAGGTAATCGGCAACTTTTTTGCCGAAAGCTCTAAAAATCTTGTTAAGGCTGAAGTTTCTCACAAGTTTAAAGATCAAAAAGCGGCAAGTGCGCTGCTTGAAAAATGTCGTGGAGCCAGGTTTACAGTTTCTGCTATTGAGAAAAAGCCGGCTAAGAAATCCCCTGCCGCACCCTTTACTACCTCTACCTTACAGCAGGAGGCCAGTCGTAAGCTGGGCTTCTCGGTAAGCCAAACGATGACCGTTGCGCAGCGTTTGTACGAGGCCGGATTCATTACTTACATGAGAACAGACTCGGTAACCCTGTCCGAAACTGCTATTGCTGCGGCTAAGGCTGCCATTGAAAAAAATTACGGGGCAAAATATTTGCAAACCCGTCGTTTTGCCACCAAGACCAAAGGAGCGCAAGAGGCGCATGAGGCAATTCGTCCGTCATACATGGAGAATGCTTCCATTGAAGCATCTGTACCGGAGAAGCGTTTATATGAGCTTATTTGGAAGCGTACCATTGCTTCACAAATGAGTGATGCGGAGCTGGAGCGTACCGTTGTAGACATTGTTACACCAAGTACTCCGGATAAATTTACGGCTACCGGAGAAGTCCTTTTATTTGATGGCTTCCTTCATGTTTACATGGAGTCCAAATACGATGATGATGCCGAAGGAGAAGCCGGAATGTTACCTCCAATGCAGGTAGGACAAGCCATGCAGGTGAGCAGTATAGCCGCTACCGAGCGTTTTACACAGCGTCCTCCACGATATACGGAAGCCAGCTTGGTAAAGAAGCTGGAAGAGCTGGGTATTGGCCGTCCATCAACTTATGCGCCTACAATTTCTACGGTTATCAACCGGGGCTACGTACTCAAAGAAGATCGCCCCGGGGTGGAGCGCATATATGTACAGCTTACTTTGGCTGATGATAGTATTGTAGAGAAAAAGCTCAAAGAAAATACCGGGGCGGAAAAGGCAAAACTTTTTCCAAGCGATGTGGGCATGGTGGTTACCGACTACCTATCGGAGTACTTCCCAAAGGTAATGGACTACAGCTTCACGGCTAAAGTTGAGGAGGAGTTTGACGAAATTGCAGAAGGCGCAATTAAGTGGAACAAAATGATTGACGAGTTCTATAAGCCCTTCCACACAACGGTGGATAACGCCATGGAGAACTCGCAACGCGCTAATGCAGAGAGAGTTATCGGAAAAGATCCAAAAACGGGAAAGCCGGTTATAGTACGTATCGGACGTTTTGGGCCATTAGCACAAATTGGTGAGAGCGAAGGAGATGAAAAACCACAATTTGCTAATTTGCAGAAAGGTCAGCTCATTGAAACCATTACGCTGGAGGAGGCGCTCAAGCTGTTCGAGCTTCCACGTACACTTGGCGAATACGAGGGTAAAACCGTAGTGGCTGCCGTTGGTCGATTTGGACCTTACGTACGCCACGATGGTAAGTTTGTTTCACTGAAACGTGGAATTGATGATCCCATGACCGTTACCGTAGAGCGAGCAGTTGAGCTTATAGAAGAAAAGCGTAAAGCAGAGCGGGAAAAGTTGATAAAAACTTTCAAAGAAAACGAATCACTTCAGGTACTGAATGGTCGCTACGGACCTTATCTTACCTGCGATGGTATCAACTATAAGCTGCCCAAAGATGCGGTTCCGGCGCTGCTGACGTATGAAGATTGCTTAGCCATAATGGAGTCGCAAAAAGATACTGCAAGACCCTCACGTTTTGCACGAAAGAGCAAGGGAGCAACCACCACTAAAGCCGCTGCCGCAAAGAAAACCACAGGCAGGAAAACCGCGACAAAAAAGGCTTCAACTGCAGCTAGGAAGACTACAGCAAAAGCTGCTGCAACAAAAAAGAAGTCGTAACTTGTAAATATTGCTGCGTGACAAAAATTCAGCTATCAAGTTTGCTTCGTTTCATCCCCTCGGTATTAGCATTTCTTAAGCACACCCAAACAGGATATGGTACGAAGCAATCTACTTTTATGCTATCTTTAAGCTCTATCATCACTTTTGCGAAATAGTCAATTCTAGTTATTCATGGAGTATAGCGATATTTTTATTCCCGTTAGCGAACATACCCAAGCTACCTATGCTGCGCGTTCATCAAAAGTGTTTGGCAATAGCATAAGGTTTGCCGTCAAAGAATTTGAGTGGGCTTGGTTACAAGGATTTAAAGTAGCCTTAATTGGTCTTCGTCGTCAGGGATCGCCCAATAGTTTTCCACCCCTTCGTGAAGCCTTTTACTCTCTCTATCAACCGACAAAAGGCGTTGATATTATTGATCTTGGCGATGTTGAGATGGCAGGTCCGGGATGTGGCGAAAAGGTAGAGTTTGCTCTTTACAAGCTGCTGGAGCAAGGAGTTTTTCCTTTGGTATTCTCAGAAAGTATGCGCTACTCGTACCTGCTTTACTGCGCGCTAAAGGCATATCAAAAAACAGCTGCAGCCTCCTATATTCTTTCTGCTGCAAACCTTGGAGCAGTGCACGAGCCGCTGTCAGATGATAATTTTTTGGCGCACGCCCTGGTCGATTATGGAAAAGAGCTCTCGCACCTTTCAGTGCTAGGATACCAAAGCTACTTGACCTCTCCGGACGATATTCGTCAGCTTACGGCATTGTATTGCGAAACCCTGCGGCTTGGCCTTATCCGTGACGAAAATCGATTAGCAGAACCCCTGTTGCGCGATGCAGATATGCTATGCGCCGCGGTAAGTGCTGTGCGTCAAAGCGATGCGCCTGCTGCCACAGAGGCGTCTCCCAATGGATTTTATGCTGAGGAAATGTGTCGCCTGCTACGTTTTGCAGGCTTTTCGGACAAAATGAAAGGCTTTTACCTCGGGGGCTTTAACCTGACCCGGGATGTAAACTCACAGACAGCCAAGTTGTTGGCGCAAATGATATGGCATGTTGTTGATGGTATAGCCCATCGTGTGAATGAATATCCGGGGGATGAGGCTAAAAGTTGTCGGCGCTTGCAGGTGGAGTTGGGTGAGCAGCAGGATCAGCAGCTCGTGTTCTACCAAAGCAAAATTACCGACCGCTGGTGGATAGAAGTACCCATTGATGGCTCCGATCGAAAGCAGCTAATAGCCTGTTTGAAAGAAGATTATGACCAAGCCTCGCATTTTGAGATTCCCGATCGGTGGCTTTGGTTTCTCAAAAAATCAACGCTGTGCTAGATGAAACGAGCATTAGTTGTATTTACTGGCAGCGGTGTTAAAAATAACTAAAAGCAACGAGGTAGTTTTATATTCCTCAAAAACAAGATTTTTGAACAAGCCCTGTTTATAAACTTTATAGTACCTTTGCCCGTAAGCCAAGTAGGCAACGTGGCTACCTGTGAAACTGATTTTTACATGAAGAAAACTATCTGCACAGGTCTTTTGCTGCTGTGCACCCATGTTTTGTTCGCTCAGCACGATTCGCAGATTAGTCAGTACGTGTTCAATCAAGTTCTAATAAATCCTGCGTACGCCGGCAGCACAAATATGATGGAAGCGTCAATGCTGCAACGCACGCAGTACATGGGGTTCAAAGGGGCTCCTACTACGTGGAGGCTGGCTGTAGCCTCTCCATTTCGGTTGTTGGACGCGGATCATGGCGCTGCATTTACCATGATGAGCGATAAGATAGGGTACTTTGACAAGATGGACTTTAACTTTAGCTACGCTTACTGGTTTGATTTGAAGGATCAAAGTGCCAAGTTGGGTGTGGGAATATCGCTGGGTGGTACATCGTACAAGATAAGCCCCCCGGCAGATTGGGCAGGTCTCAACGATGAGGCTATTCCCACGCAGGCCGAGTCGTCATCGGTGGGGTTTGATATGGGGTTGGGCGTGTACTACAAGCATGAGAGTTACTTCGGGAGCTTATCTTGTTTACACTTGAACCAGCCAAAAGTGTTGAAGCTGGAAAGCGGAGGCAAGGCTCTGCAAGTTGATAGGACGTTCTATTTAAGCGGTGGCTATACCTGGCAAACCACTGAAGAGTTTGAAGTGCAACCTACTGGTTTGCTTATGGTTAGCACATTTACAAGACCACAATTCGGACTTGGGGTCAACGTGTACTACATGCAAAAGTACAATGTGGGACTTGCATACAGGGTGATGGATGCGATTACGGTGTCCTTTGGTCTGGCAATAGACGAGTCGTTTAGATTCGGTGCGGCGTATGAGTACCCGCTCTCAAAATTACTGGGTTCAAATGGCGGTACGTTTGAGGTTTTTGCCAATTACGCATTTGAAATAAAACTTCCGAAGAGGAAAGAAAAGAGATACAAGAGCATAAGATTTTTATAAACACATACACTACACCATGTGCTTTAAAAAACACAAATTTACATTGATGGTTGGCGCCCTTGTGGTGGTGCTGCTGGTTTGTTCTTCTGCCGATTTGGGAGGCGAGCTCATCGGAGTGCAAGGTAGGCAGGTTACCAAGAAGGAAATTCCTCCTTACGGTATGGTGCTTATCCCTCAGGGTAGCTTTAACATGGGCTTGAATGACCAGGACGCTATTACGGCAATGAATGCAATCACCACAACGACTTCGTTAGATGCATTCTGGATAGATCAAACCGAGATCACCAATAACGAGTATCGTCAGTTTATAAAGTATGTTTACGACTCCGTTTCCCGTCGTCTTTTGGGTGAGCAGTTTGATGAGTTTTTGATTATTGAGGATGCGTTGGGCAACCCGCTTGACCCACCCATGGTAAACTGGAAAACTCCGATTAATCCAAAAAATTCCGATTACATGGAGGTGCTGAATGCACTTTACATTCCACCCAGCCAAGGTTTGGGCTACAAGACCCTTAATACAGCCAAGCTGGTTTACGAGTATAAGTGGATTAACTATGATATTATACTTGGCAAGGGTCGTAATGCCGGAGTGGAAATAATGGAAAATGGGACAACAGACGTGACGAAAGCCATTGTAGCAGAGCGAATTCCGGTATATCCTGATACCCTAGTGTGGTTGCGTGACTTTGACTTTTCTTACAACGATCCGTTTGCATTTCGCTACTACATACACCCTGCCTATGACGATTATCCTGTAGTGGGCGTAGACTGGAAGCAGGCTAAAGCCTTTGCCCACTGGCGTACAAAAACAATGGAGGCTCACTGCGCCAAGAATGGTTTGTTTACTCCTCACGAGTACAGGCTTCCAACCGAGGCAGAGTGGGAGTATGCCGCACGTGGCGGTCTTGATCAGCAAATGTACCCCTGGGGCGGTCCGTATACTTACAACAAACAAGGTTGCTACTTGGCCAACTTTTTGCCACAGCGGGCCCGTTACGGTATAGATGGTGGTGCAAGAACTTTGCCGGTAGGTAGTTATCCTCCAAATGATTATGGTTTGTATGATATGGCCGGTAACGTGGCCGAATGGACTATTACCGCTTACGATGAGCAATCCTACAAGTTTGTGAGCGCCATGAACCCTAACTACCAGTACAACGTGCAAGAAGGTGATCCAATCGCTATGAGGCGTAAGGTTATCAGAGGCGGCTCGTGGAAAGATATCGCCTACTTCCTGCAATGTGGCGCCAGAACATTCGAATATCAGGATACCACTAAGTCGTACATCGGTTTCAGGTGTGTACGTTCATACCTGGGCAAGTAAGAGAAGCTAGTTCGGTAATTTTTAAATGCTACCAAATGGGAAACTTTACACAAAGTAAGGGTTGGAAAAATTTCATGGGAAAGCTGTACGGATTTGGTGCGGCAATCGTAATTGTAGGCGCTCTGTTTAAGCTTATGCACTGGCAGGGAGCCGGTGTCATGCTTACCTTGGGTATGTCTATTGAGGCAATCATATTTGTGTTCTCAGCATTTGATCCCCCTCCCCACGAAACAGACTGGACTATTGTATTTCCCGAGCTGGGCAAAGGACATGCTGCTGAGGCAGCAGAAAACTCAAATGAGGAGGGAGGTTCATCATCATCTCGTAGAAAAAAAGGCGGCGCTACATCCGATTCGAATTTGGCTGTGGCAGCCGCTGCTGATGCTGCCACGATAGATTTGAGTAGTATTGATACAAAGAAGCTTGCCGATGGCATAAATAAGCTGGGGCAGACTGCAAATGAGTTGAGTGACTTGTCTGTTACAGTTGCCGCGGCAAGTGTGCTTTCGGAAAAAATACAGCAAGCTTCAACCTCTGTGGCGAGCTTCTCGGATTTCTACGAGCAATCATCACAGGTGCTGTCAGAGTCGGTAAATATACTTTCGGGCAGCTACCAAAAGGCTGCGGAAACAGTGCTTGCTTCCAGCAAGCAGGCCGGCGATAAGATTATAGATTCTACAAAGCAGGTTGCCCGGGCTGCAGAGTCTGCCGCAGATAGCTTTGCAGCGACATTTACTTCTATTGACCAGCAAGTAAAGATAACTTTGGATGAATTGAAGCATGGTAATGCCGGATACAGCAAGCATTTGGAGTCATTGAATAAAAATATAACGGCGTTGAATACGGTGTACGAAATACAGGCACACGAAGCTGTGAAGTACCAAAAAAATAGCGTGGAAATGGGTAAGCAGCTGGAGTCTTTTGTTACGGATTTGCATAAGTCGGCAGAAGAGAATCAGGCATTCCGTAAGGGTATTGCTCATCTTAATGAGAACATTGTGGAGTTGAACTCTATTTATGGAAATATGCTTTCTGCAGTTCATTCAGCAACGACTAAGAAAAAGTAAAGGGGACCACTGGAGTAATTTTTAATTTGACAAAATAGAAATTCTAGACTATGGCAGGTGGTGCAAAGGAAACCCCAAGGCAGAAAATGATTGGTGTGATGTATTTGGTGCTTACGGCAATGTTGGCATTGAATGTATCAGCTGAAGTTTTGAACGCCTTTAGACAGTTTGAAGAACGTCTTTCGCAAACGGTAAAGGTGTTTGGTGAGAAGAATGATGCCTTGGAAGTTACTTTTCGCGCGGCCAATGCTGAGAATAAAGACCGTGTAGGCCCTTGGCTTAATAAAGCTTTGAGTGTGAGAGAGTTATCCAGACAGATGGTGCGCTACATGGAAGATATTAAGGTGGAGCTGGTAAGAGCGGGAGATGGACCTGATGCTCCTGCGGTTGTAAACAATGAGGTTGTAGGTAATCTTATAGTAAATCTTTCTAATACCGATGCCAGCAGCCACGTTATGATAAATAATGGACGCGGCAAGGAGTTAAGGGCTAAGATTGCAAGCTGTAAAAACGATTTACTTAAGCTGGTACACCCTTCGGCAAAGGGAGTAATAGCAAACTTGGAGGAAACCTTGGCTACTCCGGATATTGTTTCGGATAATACGCCTAAATCATGGGAAGTTGCCAACTTTTCGGATTTACCTTTAGTTGCGGCAGTGCCTATTTTGACAAAGCTGCAGCTGGATATTATAAATTGTGAGGAAGATGTGATGTCATACTTGCTTAGCCAGGCCGATGTTGGTACAGTTAAGATTGATAATTTTGATCCCGTTGTTCAACCCGTTTCTGACTACGTGATTAGAGGTGGTGAGTTTGAAGCAAAAATATTTTTGGCAGCATCCGATAGGTCACTTAAGCCAACGATTGTGGTGAACAATCAAACGCTTAAAACAGTTGATGGGAAGGCGCAGTATAGAGTGTCGGCTAACAACGTTGGAGAGCAGCAGCTAAGGGGTACAATTACGCTGAATGGAAAGCCTTATCCGTTTACATACAAGTACATGGTGGCTGAGCCAAATGTGGTTGTTTCTCCCGCTAAAATGAACGTTCTTTATCGTGGAGTTGAAAACCCGATTGATATTTCGGCAGCAGGTATTCCGGATAACAAAATCAGCATAAATATTAGCAACGGAACGCTGGCCCGTCAAGGTGGACAGTATATTATTAAGCCGGGCGCCGGTAACACCTGCGAGGTAATGGTAACGGCTGAAATCAACGGCATTAGAAATAATATGGGGAAAAAAATATTCCGTATTAAGAATGTACCAGTGCCTGTGCCGGAGCTGGATGGTATTAGCGGAAAAATTGCAAGCCGCGGGCAGCTGATGTCTTCACAGGGCATCAGAGCATCTATGCCACCCGATTTTGATTTTGATTTGAAATTTACCGTGAGGTCGTTTATTGTTTCTGCTACGATTGACGGTTATGTCCGAGAGGCAGAGTCCAACGGACAAATGTTCTCTGAAAGGCAAAAGCAAATTGTAAGCAAATTGCAGCCCGGACAACGGTTGACTGTTACGGAAATAAAAGCGCAAGGGCCGGCAGGCGTAGTTGATTTGCCGGACTTGAGCATTAAGGTAAGATAGGAACTTTTATACAAGAATATATTTTCTTATGAAAAGAATTTCAATAGCTATTTGTTGCTTGTCGGCCCTGCTATTGGGTTTGGCGGTAACAGCAAAAGCTCAGTCCAACATAGGTAGGACGGCGACTCCCGGAGATAGACAACCGCAGGCCTCTCAGGGCGGTAGCGCTACAGCGTCAAAACCGGGAGAGCATAAGCGCAGCTTGGCTACTGATGGTTTGTTCAACAGGCAGACTATCGCAACCAAGGAGCCTATGCCTTACCCCCGTATTCGTGAGGCAGACGTAATTTGGTCTAAGCGAATTTGGCGTGTAATTGACTTGCGTGAGAAGTTGAACCTTCCGCTGTACTACCCAACAATGGAAATGGCTTTGCGTAAGAGTTTGATTCAGACTTTGGTTGAGGCTGTTCGTTCCGGAGAACTTCGTGCTTTTGATCCGGACGAGGATGATGAGTTTACAACGTTGATTACTCCCGAAGACCTGAGCAAGAAGTTTGACGCTATAGATAAGACGGTAAAGCGTGCCAAAATGGACGGTACGGGAGACACCACCATTGTTGAGCGTGGGGAGTATAACTGGGAGCAGGTACGTGAAATCTTGATAAAAGAAGACTGGTTTTTTGATAAGCACTACTCAAAAATGTTTGTGCGCATAGTGGGTATTTGCCCCATACGCGTATACAAGAAACCCTTGCAGGGCGCCGGCAATGAGGATGATGAAGGCGAAGAGCAAAAGAAGCAGCTGTTTTGGGTAAGCTATGATGAGGCGCGTCCGGTGTTGGCCCGTACTCCATCGTATGTTCCTAATAACGATGCTACGAACCTGTCTTTTGATGACGTTTTTAATGCCCGCAGATTCTCATCTTACATTCAGAAAGAGTCTAACGCGCATAACAACCGCAGCGTTGCTACCTATACCCCGAATGGTTACGCAGCCTTGCTGGAATCTGAAAGAATTAAGAACTCTATCATGACTTGGGAGCACGATCTTTGGGAGTATTAAGGTTGAGATTTAAAGATTTAGCATAAAAATCCGAGAGCGAATTGCCCTCGGATTTTTTATGGACTTTTTGGCTCATTTTTAAGTGGCAAATTTATAGAAGGTAGAGGTAGTTGTAGTGAATTAGCTCCTTTTCGCCTTTTTTGCCCATAATTTGCCTGGCTTTGATGCTGTCGCAAGTTACCTTGCCTATGCCGACGCTCGTTCCTTTTTCGTCAAGAATTTGCACTACGTCGTCTTTCATAAACTCCCCCTCTATACCTACTACTCCTACCGGTAGTAGGCTAACGGCGAATTTTTGAAGTGCATTCTTAGCGCCTTCGTTAATAATTATTGAGCCGCGGGCGAAGGTTTGTGAGTTGCCTATCCATTTTTTTACGCTTGATGGATGTTTTGCCGAAGGAATAAATTGTGTGCAAATTGGTTTTTCGGGCGATAGCATTAAGTCAACCAGCATGTTTGGTTTTTTACCATTGGCAATAAATACCGCTGTGCCATTGCCGGCAACCTTCTGTGCTATAGCTGTTTTAGTAAGCATGCCGCCGCGTCCGAATTCGGATTTGGCCGCTTGAATATAGGTAGATAAGTCTTCTTTTGCGCTATGAATTTCTCGAATTACCTGTGCGCTGGGGTCGCCGGGCGAACCGTTGAAAATACCGTCAATATTGCTGAGCATGATTAAGGCTTCGGCGTTCATCATTTCGCTGATAAGCCCCGATAGCTCATCGTTGTCAGTAAACATAAGCTCGGTTACCGATACGGTGTCGTTCTCGTTTACAATGGGAATTACCTTGTAGTCGAGCATGGTGGCCATGCAATCGTACATGGTGAGGTAGTGGCGGCGCGAACGGAAATTCTCCTTGGTGGTAAGCACTTGTCCGCAAAATATATCGTGCTTGCGGAACTGGTCGTAGTAGTGGTTTATGAGCTTGGCTTGTCCTACGGCGGAAAATAGCTGTCGTGCTGCTACCGTATCCAGCTTTTTCCCCGGCTTAATTTCGCTACGACCGGAAGCCACTGCTCCGGAGGAAACCAGTATAACCTCTACGCCTTTTTTGTGGAGAGTTGCAACTTGTTCTACTAAACTTTCGAGCTGCTTGACATCAAGTGTGCCATTGGGCTGGGCGAGCACATTGCTGCCTATTTTTACAGTGATGCGTGAATACATTATCGGCTACTATTCAAGGTTCAAGATAATTTAGGGGGATTTGATAACTTTTGTCTTTCCCGACCCGGGAATG
Source organism: Prevotellaceae bacterium (assembly GCA_031266015.1). GTDB lineage: Bacteria > Bacteroidota > Bacteroidia > Bacteroidales > UBA932 > JAISBU01. The sequence continues at coordinate 16,906 of JAISBU010000058.1, forward strand.
AACAACGGCTGCCGTGGTGTAGTTTTATTCTGTATTTTTTGAGCCTCTTACATGGAAGTTTTAAGCGCTTTGATAATTGAGCTGCTAAAACCAGCGTGCTCCAACTCGTTTAATCCTTTTATTGTTAAGCCATTAGGGGTTGTTACTTTGTCTATTTCTACCTCCGGATGTTGTCCGGATTGTTGTAGTAGCAAGGCTGCACCGAGTAACGTTTGTAGCACAACTTCTTTGGCAGAATCCGGCGTGAAGCCCAGCTCAACTCCTGCGCGCATTGACGCGCTGATGTAGCGCATGGCGTAAGCAATGCCGCATGATGCCAGCGATGTTGCTGCTGACATTTGCTTTTCGGGTATTTGCAGCACCTTGCCTGATGCCGAGAATAAGTCGGCTACCATTTGCTCTTGCTCTTTGCTGGCGTTAAGTGAGCTGATGAAGGTCATGCTTTGCTCTATGGCAATGGCTGTGTTGGGCATAATACGAAACAACGAGCGTCCGGCGCCGCACTCCGTGTCGAGCGTGTCAAGGGTCAATCCTGCCACCACAGAGGCAAGCATGGTTGCGGGCTTCATGGAGGTGCGCACTTTGTGCAGCACCTCCTGCGCAAGCCAGGGCTTTACGGCAAGAATGAGCAGGTCGGCAGCTTGGGCGGCTTCAACGTTGCTGTTGGTGGTTTTTACTCCTAAATCCGCGCATGTTGCTAAGGCTTTTTCGTTGGGATCGGCAACAAAAATGTTTGCCGGCTCCTGCTGTTTGCTTTGTATTAGCCCACGTACGATGGCGCCTCCCATGTTTCCTGCGCCGATGATTCCGACTATCATAATACTGTTATTTTGCAAAAGAAAACGTTAGAATAATCCGGTGGTACTACCGTCGCTGTCAATGTCCTCAGAAGTTGACGCTTCGGGAAGCCCCGGCATGCGCTATTTGTATATCGGCTGGCATAAACAGAGTTGTAGTAGTATGCTGGCAAAGATACGCAAATTAGCCTCTTGTCAGCGATTTTTGGTTAAAAACATTTTACTCGTTTATTAGTCAACTATTTTATTTTCAGAAAGTTATCGTTATTTGTATGGAGCGCTGATAATTCTGAAATCCTTACTACCTTTGTGTTTGATGGAAAAAATAACCTCGCTGCAGAATGTCCGTGTGAAAAATGTGGTGTTGCTCATGGAAAAAGTACGTGAACGACGCAGCAGTGGTTTATTTGTGGTGGAGGGCGCGCGCGAAATGGGGTTGGCCAAGCAGGGTGGGTATTCCTTGCAAACGCTTTTTGTTTGTCCGGAAATTTGGAATGACAGAGATAAGCTGCCCGAGGCTGAGCAAGCATTTGAGGTTGCGCCTGCTGTTTTTGAGAAACTGGCATATCGCTCAAGAAGCGATGGCTTACTTGCTGTGGCAAGGCAAAACGATTTGCGATTGGAAAACCTGAAGTTGTCAGCGAATCCTTTTGTAGTTGTGCTGGAGGCGGTTGAAAAACCCGGAAATTTGGGCGCCATTTTGCGTACGGCAGATGCCGCTAAGGTAGATGCTGTAATTGTGTGCGATCCCCAGTGTGACGTGTACAACCCTAATGCAGTTCGCTCCGGTGTGGGATGTCTGTTTACCAACCAGGTGGCATGTTGCACATCAAAAGAGGCTTTGGATTTTTTGCAGGAGCGGGGAATAAAAACTTTTGCAACGGAGCTGCAGGCTTCTACCTGGTACCATGAAACAGACCTGCGTCAACCTTGCGCCATTGTAGTGGGTACCGAAGCTGACGGGCTCACCGGTTTTTGGTTGGAAAACGCCGATGGAAGAATAAAGATCCCGATGCGCGGCGCTATTGACTCGCTTAATGTATCGGTTTCCGTTGCGGTTATTACCTTTGAGGCTATGCGCCAGAGAGATTTTAAGTAGCAATTTTTACTGAATTTTTATAGCTATGAAAAAAATTATTGTTGTAGCAATGGCAGCTTTGACGCTTGCTTCTTGCGGAAAAAAGCCTCGTCCAGATGCGAAAGTTGGCGATACTATGCCAACCCTTGCGGTAACAACGCTTGATGGCGCAATAGATTCTGTTTTGAATAGCGGAAAGGTAACTATGGTGTTGTTTTTTGCAACCTGGTGTCCTTATTGCGTAGTAGAATTGCCGAAAATTCAAGAAATTTATAATGAGCTGAAGGATAGCTCACGCTTTGCGCTTGCTGTTATATCTCGTGAGCAACCTGCTGAGGATGTGAAGAAATTTTGGGAAGATAGTGAGTACACCATGCCGGTTTACTTGGACAAGAAGCGTGAGGCGTATTCTCTTTTTGCCCAAAAAAGTATCCCTCGCCTGTACCTTATAGATGAGAATAGAAAGGTGGCTTATGAAGCTCTTGGCAGCTTTGAGACGCAAGGTGCGCTGGATACAATGAAGATGTGCCTGTACGATTTGCTTAAGTAATCTGCATGGAAGTATGTCCGGAATACGCGAATTTTCATCCCTCAAAAACATTTCAATTTTGCCCCTTTTGTGGAGCAAAATCTTTTAAATGGGATGGTGAAAAATCCCATAAATGCAGCGCCTGCGGTAAGAGATTGTACACCAATGAATCCGCTGCAACGGTTGCTCTTATTACCAATAGCAAAGGGGAGTTGCTTTTTGTCCGTCGCAAATTTGACCCTGCAAAAGGAATGCTTGATTTGCCGGGTGGCTTTGTAGATTTGGGCGAAACCGGTGAGCGCGCAATAATTCGTGAGGTAAAAGAAGAGCTGAACTTGGAGGTTGATGAGCTGCAGTTCTGCGGTTCTTTCCCCAATCAATACCTTTTTGGAGGAATAATTTATTTTACGCTGGATCTCACGTTTATTTGTAAGGTGAATGATTTTACTCTGCTTCGTGCTGCGGATGATGCGGAGGAATGCTTGTTTATTGCTCCTGAAAAAGTGAATCTTGATGAAATTGGCTTAGGCTCTATAAAGGAGATTGTGAAGCAAGTTGTAAAATCTAAGTAAAACGGAAAATAGAGTTTGTACTAATTGTGAAGCGGATAATGGGGCGCTGCTCGATGCTGTATGTCTTGCGGACGTGAGTTGCCAAAAGCAAAAAAAGCATTTTCTTTTTACTCCGCCTTTACAATAAAGTAGTTTTTCTTTCCTTTTTGCACAAGCAAATACTTTCCGTTAAGCAGCATATCCGCAGAAATTTCTGCTTCGGCATCTGATAGTTTTTTCTTGTTTACGCTTACTCCGCCGCTTTGTACCAGCTTGCGGAATTCTCCTTTGGATGGAAATACCTGAACTTCTACTGCCAGCAATTCCCCTGCTTTTATGGGCAGCTTATTCTTGCTCACCGCAAATGTCGGCACACCTTCAAATACGGAGAGGAACGTTTCCTCGTCAATCTTTTTCAATACGTCAGAAGTGGCATTGCCGAACAAAACTTCGGATGCTTCAACTGCTTTGTTGTACCTCTCCATTGAATGAACCATGCAGGTAACTTCCTTTGCCAGAGATCTTTGCAAAGGTCTCTGGTGTGGTGTGGCGGCTTGCTCTTCTGCCAGCTTGGCGATTTCTTTTTGCGATAGCGTAGTAAAGATTTTGATGTACTTTTCCGCATCGGCATCACTCACGTTGAGCCAAAATTGGTAGAATTTGTAAGGTGATGTGTAGCGTGCGTCGAGCCAGATATTACCGCTTTCGGTTTTGCCGAACTTACCACCATCTGCTTTGGTAATGAGCGGACAAACAAGGGCGAAAGCCTCTGCCTCCGATCCCATTTTGCGGCGGATTAATTCTGTTCCCGTAGTAATGTTGCCCCACTGGTCGGAGCCTCCCATTTGCAAGCGGCAGCTCTCATTTTCGTATAAGTATAGAAAATCGTAACCCTGCAGCAGCTGGTATGAAAATTCTGTAAAAGACATTCCGACATTTGAATCGCCGCTCAATCGTTTTTTTACAGAATCCTTTGCCATCATATAGTTTACGGTGATGTGCTTACCGATATCCCGAATGAAATTCAGGAAGCTGTAATCTTTCATCCAATCGTAGTTGTTTACCAGCTTGGCGGCATTGGGAGCATCGGAGTCAAAATCAAGAAACTTTGCCAGCTGTTTTTTTATGCTTTCCTGATTGTGGCGAAGAGTTGCCTCATCCAGCAGGTTACGCTCGGCTGATTTCATTGATGGGTCGCCAATCATACCTGTAGCGCCGCCTACCAATGCGATGGGGCGGTGTCCGGAGCGCTGAAAATGTTTGAGCATCATTACGCTTACAAGGTGGCCAATGTGTAGCGAGTCGGCGGTTGGATCAATCCCTACGTAGGCAGAGGTCATTTCCTTGTTCAGCTGTTCTTCTACACCCGGCATCATATCGTGAATCATGCCGCGCCACTTGAGTTCTTCTACAAAGTTCATTACCGTAAATGTTTAGTCACAAAATGTTGTGCTTCGTGCTGGTTATTTTTTATAGGGTACAAATTTACCAATTTCTTTTGGCTTTGCCACAAATAAAAAAGGCGCGAAAGTCAACTTCGCGCCTTTTTATGGTTGTAAAATTTCTCAACTAACTTTTTTGAAATCGCTTTACCACAGTTTGCATGTCGGTTTCTACCTTTACGTAGTAGCTACCGGCCTTATAATTCTTGGTGTTGATTAAGGTGCTGGCAGAACGCGGACGTTGGCTAACCAACGTTTGTCCTTTTTCGTTGATAAGCGTAACTTGCTTTATCTCACCTTGCGAAACCGAAATGCTGAGGTAGCCCGAGGAGTTGGGAACAACTTGTACGGTGTTTGTTTCCATACCTTGCCTGTTTTCCTGTGATTGCTTGGCAATACCGGGAAGCACGCTCAGTAGTATTAGCGTTGCCAGCGCTAGTACTATGGCAATGATTTTTTTGACGTCGGCAGAATAATCTTCCATAGTCCTGAGTTTTAGGGAAATGTCTAAACTAAAACGCAGGGTATGGTATTCTAGTGTGTTTTTTAACAGTTGAGCGTTGGCAACCGTTAACCGGTTATCCCGCTTAGGGCTTTTTGCATTTTCCCGACTATTTTGTCGTTGCAAAGATTGCCAACGCTGCCTTCGTGAGTGTGATTTACTTCTTTTGTAGGCGTATAATTACCGTTGTGCACCTGCCCCCCAATTTGACGATAGGCGTCACGAAAAGGAACCCCGCTTAGTACAAGGCGGTTGACATCCTCCACCGTAAAAATGTAGCTGTACCTGTCGTCATTCATAATGTTCTCATTTACAACAATATACTGTAGCATGAAGTCGGCGATCTCAAGGCAGGATAGCAATTCTTGAATGGCGGGAAACATGATTTCTTTGAGCAGCTGCATATCCCGGTGGTAACCTCCGGGCAAGTTGGCGCATAGCAGCGCCACCTCGTTGGGTACGGCTTGCAGGCGGTTACACTTTCCTCTGATTAGCTCGAAGACATCGGGATTTTTCTTGTGAGGCATAATGCTGGAGCCGGTTGTAAGCGTATCGGGGAATGATACAAACCTGAAATTTTGGCTCATGTACAGGCATACATCCATAGCGAATCGACCCATTGTGGCCGCTATAGATGACATTGCAGCGCTAAGCGTGCGCTCGGTTTTGCCCCGGCTCATTTGTGCCGCAATCACGTTGTAGTGTAAAGTTTCAAAACCTAACAGCTCCGTGGTCATGGTGCGGTTGAGCGGAAATGAGCTGCCGTAGCCTGCTGCCGAACCCAACGGATTTTGGTTGGTGATTTTATGCGCCGCTGCCAGCTGTTGTACGTCATCCACCAGGGCTTCGGCGTATGCGCCAAACCATAATCCGAAAGAGGACGGCATGGCTATTTGCAGGTGCGTGTAGCCGGGCATTAGCACCTCTTTGTGCTTTTCACTTAGCGAGATGAGCGTGTTGAAAAGCGTTTCTGTTCCGTGCGCGATATGTCGGATTTTTTCTCGGAAGAATAGCTTTAAATCCACCAGCACCTGGTCATTGCGGGAGCGACCGGAGTGTATTTTTTTACCGACTTCACCCAAACGTTTTGTGAGCAGCAGCTCTACCTGCGAGTGCACATCTTCTACACCCGGCTCAATGGTAAACTTTCCTTCGGCAATTTCTTCACCAATCTTTTCAAGTCCGCCGAGTAATATTTTCAACTCCTCAGCCGTAAGTAACCCAATGCTTTGCAGCATTTTAATGTGCGCCATGCTGCCTTGCACGTCATGTTTTGCCAGCTGTAAATCCAGCTCTTGATCTTTACCTACGGTGAAGTTTTCGACTAGCTTATCAGGCTCAAGACCTTTGCTCCAGAGTTTCATATGATTTCAAATTCCAAGTTTCAAATTCTAATTAACCACGGAGACACGTGAAACACAAAAGAAATACGATTCAAAATTTTTTCTTCTTTGTGATCTCCGTGTATCCGTGGTTAATTTAATGTCTTTTTCTCCGGAAAAATTCCGTCATCAGCTCCCTGCATTCCTCTGCCAGTATACCGCTTGTAACCTTGGTTTTCGGATGCAGCAGATTTTCCTTCAGCAACGAGTAGCCTCGTTTGGGATCGGCTGCACCGTATACAACTTCGCCTACTTGCGACCAGTAGCAAGCTCCTGCGCACATGGGGCACATTTCTACCGTAACATATAATACGCTGTAAATCAAATATTTACTACCAATGCAGTTTGCTGCTGAAGTAATAGCCTGCATTTCCGCATGAGCCGTGGCATCATTGAGAGTTTCGGTAAGGTTATGCGCACGCGCAATGATTCGTCCGCCATGCACCACAACGGCGCCCACCGGAACCTCACCTTTATCGAACGCCAGCTGCGCTTCTTTTAGCGCCTCGCGCATGTATTTTTCGTGCATACTTTCTGTTTATGACTATTTAACGCGCTAAAAAGCCGGTTTTATTAGCTATTGCGATGTTTGATGTTTATTTTTGTTGCCGTATTTAACGTTGAACAGAAAGCGCAACGCCGCTTGGTAAAGGTAGGAATTTTCATTCACAAATCACTCAGCTTGTAAAATGCAAAAGCTCATCGGTTTTTTTAGTAACAAATTTGTCCTGGCAGCGCTGGCTATTCTCGCAGCATGTCTGCTGGTGTGGTTTTATTTTTTTGTGCGTGAAGGCGAAAAGAAAAACAGCATGGATGCCATCCGCGCGGTGCCGGCCGATGCCGTATTTGCACTACGCGTGAATGACCTGAATAAGCTGCACATGAAGCTATGTTCGGAAGGTGAGCTGTTTACACTTTTGGCGCAAGAAAGGGCGGTGGTGGACATAAAGAAAACGCTTGATTTTGTGCTCAATACATTAGCATCGCAAAATTCGGTTGTGGGAGATTTTTCCATGCAGCCCATGTGGATTTCGGCGCACGTTTTCGGTAGAGATTTAGCATTTTTGTTCGCCCAAAATTTGCCGGATAATTTATACCTCAACAACGTTAGGCAGCTGCTTCCGTTGCTCACGGAGCGTGGATTTTCAGTGTCGGAATTGCCGTACGATAGCGAGAAGATTTCAACGTTTAAGAAAGGTGATTTAGAAGTTTTTCATGCAGCGGTTGTTCGTCGCGTGTTGGTAATCAGCTCATCACGCGTATTGGTTGAAATGGCTGTACGTCAAGCACATGTAGAATCTTCGCTGGCGGACAATGAGCAGTTTATGTCTGCCTCTAAAACGGCGGGAGCGCATGTGGATTTCAACTTGTACGTTAACCATGCGCAGCTACCCAAGCTTATGCCGCTGGTGCTGAGCGGCCGCTATGCCCGCAGTGTGGACTTGTTGTCAAAGCTGGGTAATTTCACCGTGCTGGATGCTTCGCTGAAGCAGGAGGCTTTGCAGCTGAGCGGATTCCTGTTTACCGACAACATGCAAGCTTCATACTTCTCCGCCTTTCGTAATCAAAAAAATTACAAGCTGACAGTATTTGATATTTTGCCTCGTGTAACGGATGGTGTGATGTCGGTGGGTATATCGGATGCGGCGCAGCTGCTGAAAGATTATACGGCATTTTGTGACCGGCAAATGGGCGCCGATGCCACAAGAAAAAGGCAGCATGCCGAGCTGAAGAAATTGTTGGGGCAAGAACCGGCAAAGTTCTATGAAGCATTATTCCCGGTAGAGCTGAGCCTTGCGCATGTACCTATCACCGGATTGGAGGCAAAGGACACGTGGTTTACCATTGTAAAATCTTCTAAGGTGGATGCTGCAAAGAAGGAGATAACAGAGGCGATAGCAAAAGTTGCGAATGGGAAAAAAAAGAAAGAGCGTGACTACGTGAAGACCGAAGTTATGTCGAATAATGAGCCGCTTTCGGTGTTTCAAAATCCTGCACCGGGTATTACAGCCAGTTTGTTTGGCAGTGTGTTTGCCCGTTGTCCGGATGACTTCTTAACCATTGTGGGCGACTACCTTATTTTCTCCTCATCCCGTGCTGCCCTTAAGGAGTTTGCGCTTGCAGCGCTGTTGAAAAAAACGCTTGCGCAAACGGTCAACATAGCTAACTACGCTGCTTCGGAGGCCAACGTTATGGTTTACTTGAATCCTGCGAAGCCTGATGCGGACTACTTCAATGTGCTTAAACCGGCTATAGTTACTGAGCTGAAGAGGTCGGAACTGTTGGCTTCATCAGGTGGTATGTGCTTGCAGATGAGGGTTGTGAATAGTAGAGCTTACTGCAATGTCTTTTACAAAATGCAGGATAAACCAGGCGGAAAACAGTCGTCCGGCGCGCAGGCAGAGTTTGAGGTAAAGCTTGATGCACCTTTGGTCTTTGCCCCGTGGGTGGTAAAAAATCACAAGACCGGACAAAATGAAATACTGGCTCAGGATGCAAAAAACAACATTTACCTCATCGATAACCAGGGTACGCTGCTTTGGAAGCGTACTCTGGATGACCCTATTATGGGCGATGTGCAGCAGATTGATTATCTGAAAAACAAGAAGTTGCAGCTAGTGTTTAGCACCAAGAGCAAGCTGTATGTAGTAGATCGCTTAGGGCGCGACGTTGAGAAGTATCCGGTAAAATTTGCCGCGCAAGCCACATCGCCTGTGGCGATTTTTGACTACGATAAATCTCGTGATTACCGCTTCTTTGTAGCTTGTGCAGATGGCAAGATTTACGCTTATGAGCGCAACGGCAAGCGCCTGGCAGGATTTTCGCCCGCTCTGAATTTTGGAACGGTAACCCTGCCTCCCATGCACGTTCGTTCTCAGGATAAAGATTTTATTGTAATTGCGGATAACCGTAGAGTACACATACTCAACCGCAGGGGAGAGGAGCGCGTGCATGTACGTGAGGCGGTGGCTCCGGCTTACAACAGCACGCTTGCCTGCGAGTACGGGCTAAAAGGAAAGGTGGTGCGTCTGGTTACTACAAGTTCTGCCGGAGAGCTGGTGTTCATTTACTTTGATGGAAATGTAGAGCATATAGCTCTGTCACCCAAACCCACTGAAAATCACTTTTTTACCTACAGCGATCATAACGCCTACGTAATTTTGGACGGTAAAGACCTCCGGGTGTATGAGAGCAACCTGCGCCAGCGCTACCATAAATCGTTCAAGTATGCGGCAAAAGATGCGCCAGCGCTGTACGTGTCGCGGGCTTTAGGCGCTCAGTGCGGCGTGTACTGCGCCGAAGAGGGCAAGGCTTACCTGGTAGACAATAATGGCGATGTGCTGCCGAACTTTCCGGTTAAAGCGGCTGCCCCGCTGCTCATGGCCAACCTTAAGGACGGCGATAAAATTTACAACGTGGTGGTGGGCGATGAAAACGGTTTTATGACCTGCTATAATCTGATAGCAAAATAAGTTGTAATTTTAGCCTTGTGATGGACAGGCGGCCCCCCTTTTAAGGGAGTTTTGCCGGTGTTGGATGTATAATTTACGAGCTCGCATGGATACTCTTCTCAGCATACTTTTCGTTTTTGCCTGTATTTGGCTTTTCTTTCGTCTTTTTGGCCGGTATATTTTGCTGTTCGTGGTCAGCCGTTTTGCCAAACGATTCGGTATAGATCCCAAGCAATTTTCCGGAGACAGGAAGCAGAGGCAGACCCCCTCAAATGATAGCCATTCGTCTGATACTAAGGGGGTTGTTCCCGATGACATGGGCGAATATGTTGATTTTGAGGATGTTGAATAGTATTCCTGCCGTTGGTGTGCTTATATTTTATAGGTTAAGCTATTTACTTATTTAATTTGTTGATTATCAATATTTAATTTAAAATTTTTGTTTTTTTAAAGCCACGTTAACTTGTGTTTATATTATTGATTATAAGTTGTTTATTTTAAATGAAAATGTTGAGATCAACAGGGGTACTCTAAATTTTGCTTTTTGTACATTTTCGTAGTATATACCTATGTTTTACTACGAGACTTTTTTAAAGATATATTTGAATCTTAATGTAATTATAATGAAGCAGCTGGTAGATATTGAAACATGGGAAAGAAAAAATCACTTTAAATTTTTTGCCTCCTTCTTTAATCCGAATTTTTCCGTTACCACCGATGTAGAATGTGGCAATGCTAAGGAAAATGCCAAAAGCAAAGGCCACTCCTTTTTTATTTACTACCTGTATGCAATTTTAAGGGCTGCCAATGAAATTAAAGAGTTGCGTTACCGAATGGAAAATGAAAAAGTTGTGCTGTACGATCGTTTGGGCTTAGAAACACCCGTAAAGACAGGTGATAATTGGATGGATTTCATGTCTCAGCATTTTTCAAAAAAACGGAGGAGTACTTAAAGGCATTACATTAGTAAAAAGACTACTTTCTTCGTCTGTTTAGCTCCGTGATGAGCTATGAACCTTGAGTTAAACTCTGAATACAAGCCCGTAAGCGATGAGCCGCTGTTGGTAAAGAGGGGATAAGTGTTTTGATTTCAAGTGTTTGAGAAAAAAATGTGCGAAAAGCATGATTTTTTTTGCAGGGTAAAAAAATAAGCGCTACTTTTATATCCATTTTTGTGCAAAACGAAAGAAAGATATTCCTCAATAGCTCAGTTGGTTAGAGCACATGACTGTTAATCATGGGGTCCCAGGTTCAAGTCCTGGTTGAGGAGCAAAAGTAACGGACAACTCGTATAAAATCGGGTTGTCCGTTTTTTTTGAGGTAATTTTACCTTATTTTTTGCCCTCTGAGCGGGGTTTATTCAACAAAAAAGCGTAAATTTGCGCCCTTGACTGTCTATAAGCCAACAAAAAAGTAAAAATAATACAAAACTAAAAAGTAAAATGCAAGGAAAAGGAGCAATTAGATTTTTAGCTGTTATACTGGTTTTGGTTTGCGTATTCGAACTTTCGTTTACGCTTGTAACCTATCGTGTGGGCGAAAAAGCTGCCGCATACGCCACAGACGCCAGCGGAAATTTTGACCCTGCAAAAGAGTCGGCCTACCTGGACTCTATGGCTGCCGAAGTGGTATACAACCTGGGCTTTGCCAAGTACACCTACAAGGAGTGCAAGGAGAAGGAGATTAACCTGGGTCTTGACCTAAAGGGCGGTATGAACGTTATGCTGGAGGTATCTGTTCCGGATATCGTAACGGGCATGGCTAACAGCAGCAGCGATGAAATTTTCAAGAAAGCCATGGAGCTGGCAAGGGCTAACCAGCAAGCTGCCTCTGATGATTTTATCGGATTGTTTGCAAAGGCATTCAAAGAAGTTGCTCCGGGCGATAAGCTCAACCGGGTTTTCGGTACTTATGAGCTGCGCGATAAAATCAACGCTAACACCAGCGATGAGGATGTAATGAAGGTGCTGCGTGGTCAGGTTGATGCTGCCGTTGCTAACTCATACAACGTGCTTCGTAGCCGTATTGACCGTTTTGGTGTTACTCAACCCAACTTGCAACGTCTCGGTAACTCAGGCCGTATTTTGGTGGAGCTGCCCGGCGTTAAGGAGCCGGAGCGCGTACGTAAGCTTTTGCAAGGTACGGCTAACTTGGAGTTCTGGGAAACCTATGAGAACGCAGAACTTTTTGGCGCTTTGAGCGAGGCTAACAATAAGATTCGTGAAATTGAAGAGCAATCTGCCCCTAAGCCTGAGGCTAAAACCGACAGTAAAAAAGTTGAACCCGAAAAGACGGATAGCGATGATAACATTGCAGACCTGCTGTCTCAGCTGGATAGCAAGGCGGATTCTTCTGCCGCCAGCGAGGAGGAGCTGAATTTTGCCAAGCAAAATCCCTTGTTCCACCTGTTGATGCCTTCGGTTGACCAATCTAACGGACAACCTGCTCCGGGCGCTCGCGTGGGTATTGCTCACTATCGTGATACCAGCAAGATTCGTCGTTGGCTGCAAATGCCGCAAATCCGTTCGCTGTTTCCCCGCGATGTTGAGTTCATGTGGTCTATTAAGGCTATTGACAAGGGTAACACCTACTATGAGCTTATCGCCATTAAGAATACGCGTGACGGCAAACCTCGTCTTGACGGTTCTGCTGTGGTAGATGCCCACAAGGGTTTTAGCGGCACCGACGCTTACGCTGACGTATCTATGTCAATGAACTCTGAAGGGGCCAAAGTTTGGGCTCGCCTTACAGCGGATAATATTGGCAAGTGTGTTGCCATTGTTTTGGATGGCTACGTTTACTCTTATCCTCGTGTAAATCAAGAAATTAAAGGCGGTCAATCTTCTATTACGGGTACCTTTTCTCCGGAAGAAGCGGACGACTTGGCCAACGTGCTTAAGTCGGGTAAGCTGCCAACGCCTGCACGTATTATTCAGGAGGCAGTTGTAGGTCCGTCTTTGGGACAGGCTTCTATTAACGCCGGTATGATGTCATTTGTGTTGGCATTCTGCTGTGTGCTTATTTACATGTTCATTTTCTACAATGGCGCCGGTTTGGTTGCAAATATTGCGTTGTTAACCAACCTGTTGCTGCTGTTCGGAGTGCTTGCATCGTTACGTGCGGTGCTTACGCTGCCCGGTATTTGCGGTATTGTGCTTACTATGGGTATGGCGGTGGATGCCAATGTAATTATTTACGAACGCATCAAAGAGGAGCTGAAGGCGGGCAAGGGTGTACGGCTGGCTATAAGCGATGGGTTCAAAAATGCCTACTCTGCTATTATCGACGGTAACGTTACCACCATGATTACCGGTGTTATGCTGTTGTTGTTCGGCTCCGGTCCGGTGCAAGGCTTTGCTACTACACTTATTATTGGTATTTTAACCTCCCTGTTCTCGGCCATCTTTATCTCTCGTTTGATTTTCTTGGCATTGCTGGATAAAGAAAAGAAAATCAGCTTCAGCAACAAGTACACCGAAAACTTCTTGAGCAACGTACACATTAACTTCATCGGGTTGAGAAAGTATGCCTATGTATTCTCAATTGTTATTACCGTTTTGGGTTGCATCTCATTAGGTGTGCGCGGGTTGAGCTACGGTGTGGACTTTGCCGGAGGTCGCAGCTATGTGGTTCGTTTTGATCAAAAGGTTGCTGCTGAAGATGTTAGAGCATCTATGCGGGAGCATATTGAAGTTGAAAAGGGCGCCTCGGTTGAGGTTAAAACTTACGGACAGGGCGGTAACCAGCTTAAGATTACTACCGACTACATGATTAAAGATCAATCTCAACGTGTAGATAGTATCGTTGACGAATTGCTGTATGCCGCGACTAAGGAATTTTTTGCTTCGGATATTTCATTCCCTGAGTTTATCTCTACAATGGTGAACCCCAATGGTATTATCCAGTCGGAAAAAGTTGGCCCCACTGTGGCTGACGATATTAAGCGCGATGCAGTAGTTGCGCTGGTTTTGGCGGTACTTGCCATGTTCCTCTATATTGCTGTCCGGTTCAAAAAGTGGCAGTGGGGTTTTGGCGCAGCGGTATCACAGGCCCACGATGCACTTATTGTAATATTCTTGTTCTCAGTATTTTCCGGCATTATGCCTTTTACCCTGGATATCGATCAGTCATTTATTGCGGCCTTGCTAACCATTATCGGTTACTCTATTAACGACACCGTGATTATCTTTGACCGTATTCGTGAGAACATCCATAACCACCCGAAGGTGGAGCTGGGCAGCAACATCAACAACGCTATCAATAGCGTGCTGGCGCGTACGGTGAACACCGGATTTACTACCTTGATTGTGCTTATTGCAATTTTCTTGCTTGGTGGCGAGGCTATTCAAGGATTTACCTTTGCGCTTATTGTTGGTATTGTTTTCGGTACCTACTCTTCGAATTTTGTGGCTACTCCTGTTGCCTACGAGCTGTTGAAGCGTAAGCAAAAGAAAGAGGCTGCTTTGGCTAAAAAGTAGGCTGTTATGCTCATTTTCTTAATCAAAAAAAGCTGCCGCGAGGTGGCTTTTTTGATTAGAAGGAAGGAAATAGGGAGAAAAAGAACAAGTAGTGTGATGTGAACTTCGCTCACAATGGTGATAAAACTTTAAATTTGAAATTTTCATTTCATAAGCTGCGTCTTCTTTGGAAGGAATATCAAACGGGAGTGTATCTTACCGTAATATTCCACCTGTGCATTCTTATCGCCTTTTTTGGTCTTAAGATTCATGCTGTAAAGTACGAGCAACAGCTGGAGATTGCAATGGACTTTACGCAGGAAGAGAAAGAGGAAGAGTTGGAAAAGTTGGCCAGGCTGGAGCGGGAGAAGCAAAATTTGGAGCGAGAGGTTAATCAAATGCTTTCACAGGTTCGAAATGAGCTGCGCAACGTGGCGGTAAATGAGGAGCTGGCGGCACAACAGAGTAAGGAGCAAAATCAAGTGTTGCACGAAAACGATGAGCTGCAAAGGCGTATTGACGCAACGCGCAGAATGATGCAGGAGCGGCCTTCGGATGAAGGAAATATTCCGGCCGAACCAGTCAAAAAGAGTGATACGTATACGGGCCCTTCGGTAATGTCGTACAAGCTGGACGGACGCACTGCTTACAGGCTTCCGGTGCCGGTGTATAAGTGCGAAGGTGGCGGAATGGTGGTGGTAAACATAATGGTCGCACAACGTGGAAACGTAGTTGGCGCGCTTGTAGATGTGGCAGCTTCTGCTAAAGATCCTTGCTTGCAGGATATGGCCATTAAAGCTGCTGAAATGTCTAAGTTTAGCGCCTCTACCTCATCCAAAAATCAGCTGGGAACCATTACCTATCGATTTGTGGGGCAGTAGAATATTTACGATTGACAATTTATGGGTCGCGAAAGTCAACAGCTGCTTTTTTTGCCATGTAGCACTTGTCGAAGCGTCTCAACGTAGCAAACGCCAGTGCTGCAAGTTTTAATTTGAAATTTTGAAGTTGGAAACCTCCTATATTCTTCTTGGTAGCAACCAGGGCAACAGCATGTTGCTGCTACAACAGGCTTGTGAGCTGCTGCAAAAGTCGGTTGGCGGCATTATTAAAAAATCTTCTGTTTACGAATCCATCCCTTGGGGATTTGAGGCTGAGCAGAATTTCCTGAACCAAGTATTGGCTACTGAAACGGAGTTCTCTCCCAAGCAGCTGCTATTGGCTACTCAGCAGGTTGAGCAACAGTTAGGGCGTATAATAAAAACCTACAAACCAGGTGTTTACGCCTCAAGGCTTATTGACGTTGATATCCTTTTTTATGGCGAGCAGCTTATTCAAACGTCGGCCTTAGCTATTCCTCACCCACGCTTGCACCTGCGTAAATTTACGCTTCTTCCTCTGGTAGAAATTGCTCCGGATTTTGTTCATCCCGTACTGAAAAAAACAATGAAGCAGCTGCTGCAAAAATGTGAAGATAAAGGCGAAGTTTCTATTTTACCATCCTGATTTACTAACGTAAAAATAAAAAAAATCCTTCGGATAACCTACCAGCGCCGGAAGTTTTGCAATGCCATGCGAACAGGTAAATCAGCCAAAGGATTTTAAGAAACAAGAGCGCTAAGTTATAAGATTGCTCTTTAAAAGGCCCCCAATTCTTTTCCTTCACAATCTCTAAGCATGCGCTCTATAGAAACATGGGGCGTGAGTTTTCCCCTTCGTCGCACTCTTCGACAGGCGCAGGGTGACAACGGTTCCGCACCAGTAAATCGTCAATTTGTCCGTTGATGTTAGCAGCTTACAAATCCGTCTACGCTTCGCTTGAGCTCTACAATCTCGCAGGGCTCAAACATAGCCTGTACGATGGGTGAATGGGTGGAAACAAAAAGTTGGGCGTCGCTGATGCATGGTATAGCGTCTAGCGCTTTCTGTATCAAGTCGGGATGCACGTTGTTTTCAATACCGTCTATCAGAAGAAAACCTCGCTGCACGTTGAAGTTGTAAAACAGTGCGTAGATGTGCCCGAGCGTAAAGAGCAGTCGACGCGTACCGGCGCTTAGCTGGTTCAACGCCATTTTTTTTGCGTTGAATGTTTTACTTAAGCGCAGCTCCATTCCTTGTCCCAGATGGGTTGGAACAGCCATGTCCGGTTCCAGGCGTAATCCCTGCGGTGTCAGGAAATCAGACCAGCGTACAGCCAGCTTTTTCAAAAATCGAGGATTGTTCTGCTCAAAATCGGACTTAATGCAGCTGACTTTTTTATCCTGATTTTGCGGTAGATCCAAACAGGCGCGAAACTGCCTGTCGCGGCTGCACTCTTGATAAATAGCGGTTTTCCAAAACTGTCCGCGAGTTTTTTCAGCTACTAAATGGTAGAATGGAAAGTTTGAAAACAGCTCTTCGGCGTCGCGCAGCGTTGTTGCTGCAATATCTTCCAAATCGTTGGCGGTGTCCAGCTCAGAAGGCGAGTATATCAACCTGTCGGTTAATCCGTTTTTGAGTGGCAGCTCCTGCACCAGCTGGTTGTACCGATGCCCTTGCAGCAGGTACCGGCTATACAGGTATTGTTGGAGCGTAAAATTTTCGGTGTTCAAAAAGGTGGACATGAGTTTGTCTAACCAGCGTTCTTCCTGCTCTATTTCGGTCTTAAACATAAGAACCTTGGGCATGGTTGAAGTATGGACAGTGTAGAGAAGTTGATTACCGACCTTCAATTTTAGCGCCAGCATGTCTATTTCACGGTAGTGGATAAGGTCCAGCAATACATCTCGCAGAATTTGTAGCAAAGAAGATTTGCCGGTGCCGTTTATGCCTACAAAGCACACCTTTTGCAAGGGTTCGCCCTCCATGGGATGTCCCTGCGGATAGGCCATATTGATGTATACATCGTCCAGCTGGCCGTGCTTTTTTATGTGCACGCCGCAAATCCTTAGGCTGCTATGCATATCTTCCTATCTTTTTGCGGCCGGTTTTGTTGTTTATAATGACCATCAACAGCATGGCAACTAGCGTAGCGAAAATGAATGCCCACTTAAGGTTGGTGTTGCCATCCTGACGCAGCGCGTTGATGTCTGCAGCCAACGGTTGCCTGCTGAAGAATCCGGTAGAAGGAAGATCGTTGGCATTCCATTTGCCAACTACGGTTCCGTGGTATAGCAACATTACTCCCGGATGAGCGCGCACCATAGATTTCAGCGTAGTTTCATCTGTGCTGCAAATATCGAAGTTTATGTGGTGTTGTGCCGAAAAATCAGCGGTAGCGCCTTGTGTTGAGGCTGTTAGCCCAACGAAAGTGTAGCCTTTGTCTTTGGCAAAGGTTGCCAGCTGTTTTATTTGCTCTATATGCTCAACGCTTGATTTCTCTAACTTTGGAGCAACAAACAGAAATGCGTATTCTTCTTCCAGAATACTTTCTGTAATATCTCCCTCAATCGGATGTGTGATGGAGAAGTTGTACACAGGCGGCGTGTATCCTTGATTTACCAGCACAGATTTGCTGTCTATAAAGCGCCATGTGGTGTCTTGCCATGGATAATCAGCATCGGTGAACTCATGCTGCTTGCCATCTTTTTCGTAAATCAACATGGTGCGATATTCGTCACGTGGCGCACCTTCGGGGATGGCCATTGCCTCCGGAATGTTTTGTCCTACGTGGTAGGGCATAAAATCGAATACAGGTAAATGGTGCATGCAGTGTGCCGAAAGTGCGAAGCTGGCGAAGAAAAATAGAGCCACGTAGAACCACTCCAACGCAGCGCGGGTAAAGTTTTTGTACTGTCCTCTGCAGAAGAAAATGAGGAGCACAAATGGGAACATGGCTAAGTTTTTGAAGAACGTTTGCCAGTTGGTCAGCTTAATGGCATCGCCGAAGCAGCCGCAGTCTGATACCGGGTTGAAGATAGCCAGGAAGAATGTGAGCACTGTGAAAAATGACATGAAAAGCAGCAGCGCCCATCCCGTAACTTTCATGCGTACGCCCATAATGAGACAAAGTCCTATAACTAGCTCCGCTGCTGCCATTAGTATGCCTAAGTACAGCGCCAACGGCGCTAATCCCGACATCCCGAACGCCTCAAAATAATCAATAAATTTGTAGTTGGAACCTAGTGGATCCAGCGCTTTTACAAATCCGGAAAAGATGAATACCAATCCCATCAACAAGCGACTTACTATGAGTAGTGTTCTAAGTAATGGCTGCATAATAGCGTAAAAATTTTTATGAGTTATATTAAGGGTGATTATTTTTTTACTATATTTTACTACAACGTTTCGAGCAGCAGCTTTATTTTTTCGAAGGTGCTTGCCGGCTGCATCATGCACCCGTTTTCGTTGGCGCAAGCTACCACTCTGAATGTGCTATCCAACGGCTGCTGCTCCAAATATCCCTTTCGTACAAGTTGTTGAAAGTCCAGGCTGGCCTCGTGTATATCCTGCTTCCCTTCTAAGTATTCGCGAGATGTTCCGCTGCGGTGCTCTGTAAGCCGCGCGGTAATGAACTCAAAGGGAACGTCTAGAAATAAGCTGAGCTGTGGCTGTGGAATTTTAAATACTTCATACTCCAGCTTCAAAATCCAATTACGCAGGGCACGCCGTTCCGCCTCGTTGCCTTGAATTTTGGCGCACTGAAACGCAATGTTGGAATATACGTAACGGTCTACTACTACAAAATATCCTTCGCGTAGCCACGTTTTGATTTGCTCCGCTGCAACCCTTCTGTCCTCGGCGAAAATCAGCGCAACGAGGTAAGGATTAACCTCATTTATTTTTCCTAAATCGCCACGCAAAAAGCGAGCAATGAGGTCGCCGAAAACACCGGTATCCACTCGCGGAAAGTGCATATACTTTGTTCGTATACCCTGTCCCATCAAATGTTTTTCCAGCAGGCTTACTTGTGTGGATTTTCCTGCCCCGTCAAGGCCCTCTATGGCTAAAAAGTTCATGAAAACTTGCTCTGAGTAAAGTGTGTGATTTGGCTTTTTGCCGGTTGCTTTCACAATGTTGCCAACCCCAAAGTTGATCGGAATTTAACCGAATTATACTAATAATACGTAACTTTGTTGTTGCAAATTTAGCAAATAAAGCCAGCTAGCCATGAATACCAGCCAATCTTTTTCAAAAAATAACACTACCATGCGTGTTGGAGAACAGCTGGTTGATTTGAGCGCTCCCCTGGTGATGGGTATTGTGAATGTGACGCCGGACTCTTTTTTTGCCGAAAGTCGCAGCTATACTGCTGATACAGTTGCCGCTCGCGTATGTCAGGTTTTGCAGGAAGGTGGACGAATTGTTGACCTTGGCGCGTACTCGTCGCGCCCCGGTGCAGCGGAGGTTTCGGAGCAGGAGGAGTTGAGGAGGTTGAGCATGGGAATGGAGATCATACGGAGTAAATTTCCGCAGGCGATAGCTTCTATAGATAGCTTCAGAAGTAGCGTAATTGCTGAAGTTGTGCGCAGGTTTGGCGCTGTTGTTGTCAACGATATTTCGGGTGGCGAGCTGGATGCCAAGATGTTTGAAACTGTTGCGAAGCTTGGCCTGCCATACATTTTGATGCACATGCGGGGCAACCCGAAAACTATGCAGCAGCTGACCAGTTATGAAAATTTGTTGGCGGAGATGATGCAATATTTCTCGGGTAAAATTCGGGCGCTGCATCAAATGGGTGTTGCGGATATTATTCTTGATCCGGGTTTTGGTTTTGCTAAAACAGCTGAACAAAATTTTGAGCTGATGCGCCAATTGAATGAGTTTAAGATTTTTGAGCTACCTTTACTTGTTGGCGTATCCCGTAAGGCAATGATTTATAGAACTTTAGGAGTTGCTCCGGAAGAATCGCTAAACGGAACTACCGTGCTGAATACCATAGCGTTGGGTAAAGGTGCAAAGATTTTGCGAGTGCACGACGTAAAGGCGGCGGTAGAGGCAACGCAGCTGCATAAATTCATAAGTCATAATTCATAATTGGGTGCCCATGTTTTTCAATATTCGCCTGCTCGATATACTTGATATTCTGCTTGTAGCCATTCTGTTTTATCAGGTCTACAAGCTTATACGGGGTACTGTTGCCATCAATATTTTTATCGGCATTTTCTCCATTTACGTGGTGTGGATTGTGGTGCGTGCGCTCAACATGGAGCTGCTCAGCAGCATTCTGGGACAGGTTTTGGGAGTGGGGGTGCTGGCGCTGTTTATTGTTTTTCAGCAAGAAATTCGAAAGTTTTTACTTTTTATAGGAACCCAGTATTTCTCTCACCGGCGCTTTTCATTTAAAAATCTCTTTTCTAAAAACAGCAGCTTAAAGCAGCATAGAGTTGATATAGAGGCCATTGTAAAAGCTTGCCGCAATATGGCCGACAGCAAAACCGGCGCGCTCATTGTAATACAGCGCAGAACTTCTCTTCGGCCGTACGAGGATACGGGTGATATTTTGGATGCAATAACCAGTAACCGTTTACTCGAGAATATCTTTTTCAAGAACACTCCTTTGCACGATGGCGCTGTGATTATAGTGCGTAATAAAATAAAAGCGGCCCGCTGCGTTCTTCCTTCAACTGAAAACCAGAATTTGCCGCCGGAGTATGGTATGCGGCATCGTGCGGCTCTTGGTATTACGGAAAATAGCGACGCGCTGGTAGCGGTGGTTTCTGAGGAAACCGGAAAGGTATCCTTTGTAGAAGGCGGGAAAATAAAGAGCAACATCAGCGCTATGGAGCTGCGCGGCTTGCTGGAAGATGCGCTTAATGAGCGGTAAAAAAGCCTTTCGGATTGCAATAAAGAAATAAGAAAGCGCCTCGCTTCGGGGAGTTTTCTTATTTATTATCAGTATATTTTGTGAATTACAATTTATTACTTAATTTTGTAAATTCATAATACGTTATACTGTTGCGCCATGCTTGAGAAAATACACCTGGATAGTATTGACTACAAAATTTTGACGTTGTTGTTGAAAAATGCTCGTACTCCGTTTTTGGAAATAGCCAGAGAGTGTGGAATTTCCGGCGCTGCTATCCATCAGCGTGTGAGGAAGCTGGAGGAAAATGGCGTTATCGAGGGATCTCGTATTTTAATTAAGCCTCGTGCCGTAGGACTTGATGTGTGCGCATTTGTAAATATTAAAATTTCACAATCCAATAACGTATTTGGCCCAATTTTGGATGCGCTTAAGACTCTTCCGGAAATTGTAGAATGCCATTGTATCGTTGGAGAGTATTCTCTTTTGGTAAAGGCCTACTGTCGTGATAATGACCACCTTATGGATTTGTTGGTAAACAGGTTGCCTAGCCTTCCAGGGGTGTCAAGTACTTCGTCTTTCATATCTGTGTCGCAGCCTATTGAGCGCGCGGTACCGGTTAACTCCAACAGTAAAAAGAAAAAAGCAAGCTACGAGTAAGGGAGTTTTAAAAAAAGAAATCGCCGTTATTTACAAAATAACGGCGATTTGCTTTTAGAACGGAGCGTCTTCAACCGCGGCGCCCATTCCGGCAAAGGGATCAACATCTTTGGAGGTTGGCGGCGGAACATCTGAGTTCATTTTTGAGCTTAGCGTTTGCGAATTTAAGTGCGCGCCAATTACCTGATCCATCAACGAATCATCCAAATCCTCAAACTTGGCTTGCTCGGCACGGAAACGCAGGCGAACGTTACCTATGGCGCCGTTACGATGTTTTGCCACAATAATTTCGGCCAGTCCGCGCAAATCATTTCCCTCATCATCCTCCGTAGTTCCGTAGTATTCCGGACGGTGAATGAAGGCGATAATGTCCGCATCCTGCTCAATAGCGCCGGACTCACGAAGGTCGCTCATTTGCGGGCGCTTGTTGCCTCCACGAGATTCTACGCTCCGGTTCAGCTGCGATAGCGCTATGACCGGAATGTTCAGCTCCTTTGCAATGGCCTTTAGCGAGCGTGATATAGCCGACACCTCCTGCTCACGGAATCCACGGGTTTCGGGAGGTCCGGTCATAAGCTGCAGGTAGTCTATTATTACACACTGAATGTGATGCGTAGTGTACAGACGGCGTATTTTTGAGCGAAACTCGAATATGCCCAACCCGGGCGTGTCATCAATAAACATGGGAGCGCTTATAAGCGGCTGTATGCCTTGGCTGAGCCGGTTAAGCTCATCCGCATCCAGCTTTCCGCTGCGCAGCTTACTACCGCTAAGGCCGGACTCGCTCATGAATAAGCGAGTTACCAGCTGCTCGCTGGACATTTCAAGGGAGAAGAATGCTACGGGGCGCTTGTGGTCAACCGCCATGTTGCGAGCCATGCTGAGTACGAGCGCCGTTTTACCCATTGCCGGACGTGCCGCAACAATGATTAAGTCCGAGGGTTGCCAGCCCTGCGTCATTCTATCCAGCTGGCTGAATCCTGTGGGCACACCGCTAAATCCGTCCTCACGTTTCCCGGCTTCTTCAATTATTTTGAGCACATCGTCCACCACATCGGCAATGTGGCGAGTGTCCTTTCTAATGCTGGTTTCCGCCAGGGTGAGAATTTCGTTTTGCGCCGCATCCAGCAAATCCTCCACGTCCATGGAGTCGTCAAAAGACTTGCGCTGAATATCGCTGGAAATACGAATCAGCTCTCGTTGAAGGAACTTCTGGGCAACGATCTTGGCGTGGTAGTCAATGTTGGCAGCCGAGCCGACTTTTAGCGTAAGCGATGATAGGTACTGCGCTCCACCAATTTCCTCTAGCTGCTCGTTTTTCTTAAGCTCCTGCGTAACCGTATATATATCAACAGGTTCGTTACGCTGAGACAAGCTAACGATGGCTCTGAAGATTTTCTGGTGAGCATCTTTGTAAAAGCTTTCGGGACGCAGTATGTCCATTACGTCCGTTACCACACCCTTCTCCAGCATGGAGGCGCCCAGTACCGCGGCCTCCAAATCCAGCGCCTGCGGTGGTACTTTTCCCAGCTCCAAGCCCACTGCTCCAACATTTACCTCCGGCTTCTTTCGTTTAGGACGGTAATTTTCTTCTGCCATGTATCTGATTATAAACTGTTTACGAGACGATTCGCCTTTTGGGTTGGTTTGTGTAAACCGCTTTTTGACAGCAACTTAAGGCTGTGTTTTGTGTCGGCGATATTAAGTCATTTCGTTCCAAAGGTAGCTCCCAAGGGCCAAAATTTCAGCTAAAGCCGCTGGTTATAGTTACCCGCTCTTAATTGTTGAAAAAATGTTGAAAACCATTTAAAACCCCGCAGAATTTAGTATTTTTGCAGGATAAACATTTGTTGAAAACTTATTAATTTATTGTTACTTAATTAGCTATGAATGAGTTGAGGGTAATGGTAAAGGGGGCTGCCCGTGGCCGGCTCGCCTTAGGCATTGTTACCGCCTACGTTAAGCTATTTCCGGAGTTG
Source organism: Prevotellaceae bacterium (assembly GCA_031266015.1). Classification (GTDB taxonomy): domain Bacteria; phylum Bacteroidota; class Bacteroidia; order Bacteroidales; family UBA932; genus JAISBU01. The sequence goes on from JAISBU010000058.1 coordinate 40,459, forward strand.
ACCTATAAGGAGTTAAAGGTAATGTTTCCGGATATTATTTATCCGAAAGCGCCCTCACAGTTTAAAACTATTGAGCCGCTGGGTGTATTTCAGCAGCTGCATGTTGTGCAATTGTTGCCCGACCGAGGCCTTACTATCGCGCATTTTGTGAAGCCCGAGGAAATAATTTTACTTCCAGATGGGCAGCGTATATGTGTAACTCGTACCTGGAATAAAGCGGCATTTGATACGCTGGCAGAAACTGCGGAGCTTTACGGCATACAGGTGGAGCAGGTAAACGAAGGTGATGCGGCGTTTCAGCATGCGGGATTTTCGCTACAATTTTTTCCCCCCTTTGAAAAGCTGAATGTCGAATCATTGGATGAAAAAATGAAGCGCAAGCCATATTTTAAATGGTTGCTTCCTGTTCTGAGTGCGTTTCAGCGAAGAGTGGACGGCTTTGGCTTTTTCTTGAAAAAAACAGGGCAAGCCATAAAGTTTAAGCCTGTGCAAAATCGATATGAACGCGCCAAGCGGAGACTGATTTATACCATTGGCATAGTGGCTTTGCTTTTGCTGCTATCCATTTTGTTTGCGCCGAAGTCAAAAATTCATTCCTCAAAAGCAACAGTACATGCCGATAGTGTCGGGCTGCAACCTGTGGTTGTAAAAGCGCTATCGACCATTCCTGTGTATCTGCAATCAACAGATACTGTGCTGATGGATTACTCCAACGCTGCTCTTGAAAAATTATCCGAATTTCTTGTTAGGCAAAAAACGCTTAAGGTAATTGCTGTAGGGTATTCCGGTGGAAAGATTGAAGAACATGTGGTAAATGAAGCCATGCAGCGAGCTGGTGTTGCAGTTGAAAAATTAATAGAGCTGGGTATAGACTCCGCGCGGCTTTTGGGCGAAGGGCGGTTTGTACCTGATACAACAGAGAACGCGGCATCATTTATGCATAAGGTAGACCTTACCTTTTGGGAATCAGTAAGATAACATCATTACGGGCGGTGGGATGCTTCGCTTGCAATGACGTGCGAGTGCGTTGTCATGCTGAGCCTGTCGGAGGGTACGGCACAGGTAGTAATTGGAAAAAATCTACCCCACATGCTTCTACAGGCTCAGCATGACAACTCCGCAGGTATAAAATTTGGATAATTCTGAAAAAGATAAAATTATGGAACATCTGATAGCAGTTGCCGGAGGTAGCGGTACCCGCATGGGAGGCGGTACTCCTAAGCAATTTCTGTTGCTCAACGGAAAGCCTGTTTTGCTGCACACCCTCGAAAAATTTTATGCTTATAACCCCAAGGTAAACATAGTGTTAGCATTGCCGGAGGCGGAGATAGAAACGTGGAAACAGATTGTTAAAAATCATACTATAACCATACCCCATGCGTTTGTAAAGGGCGGGCAAAGTCGAAGCCAGTCTGTGAGAAATGCGCTGAATGTTTTGGGTGATAGTGGACTAGTGGCGATTCACGATGGAGTAAGACCTCTGGTAAGCATTGAAACCATCACGCGTTGTTTTGAGGAAGCGCGAAAGACAGGAGCGGCAATTCCTGTGATGCCTTTGACTGATTCTCTGCGCCGCTACACCGGTACAGGCAGCGTGGCGGAGGATAGAGCAAAGTTTTGTGCTGTACAGACTCCGCAGGTTTTTGATGTGGCGCTTTTGAAAAAGGCCTATGAAAAAGCAGGAAGTAAAGATTTTACCGATGACGCTGCGGTAGTGGAGGCCGCCGGACACCGTGTTTCGCCGGTGGATGGCAACGTTGAAAATATAAAAATAACGGCTCCTTTTGATGTGAAAGTTGCGGAGGTAGTTATGAATTTATAAAAGTGCAATTCATAATTCGAAGCCGCTGCGCAATATGAGCTATGAGTACGAATTGTGAATGGAGATAACACAATGGCCAAATTTAAGTTTATTGATCTGTTTTGTGGGCTGGGAGGCTTTCACGTGGCGTTGGCAAAGTTAGGTGGAGAGTGCGTTTTTGCATCGGACATAGACCCCGATTGCAGGAGAATATACGAGGATAACCACGGAGTGAAGCCTGAGGGAGACATTACCAAAATTCACGAAAAAGATATTCCCGCGCACGATGTGCTTTGTGCCGGATTCCCTTGTCAGGCCTTCTCAAAGGCTGGAAAGCGTGAGGGGATGGCAGATTCAAGAGGCACGCTGTTTTTTGATATTGTGCGCATTGTAAAAGAGCACAAGCCCTCCTACCTTATGCTCGAAAACGTGCGCAACCTTATTGGGCACGATGATGGCAATACTTGGCGTGTAATAAAAGAAACCCTGCAGCGGCTGGGGTACTCATTTCCGGAAGAGCCAATTATTTTCAGCCCGCACCTGTTAGGCATTCCACAATTTCGTGAGCGAGTGTTTATCCTTTGCCAGCGTAAAGATTTGGCAGAGCGCATTACCATAGAAACGCCAAGTAAAAAACCGGAGTGCGATCCGGGTAAAATTCTGTTGGACGATGAGAAGAAAGTTCCCAACATCTCACGGTATACCATTTCAGAAAAAGAAAATAACGTGCTGAAGCTGTGGAATGAGTTTATACAGGGCATTCAAGGCCCAATTCCGGCCTTCCCTGTTTGGTCGGATGAGTTTAAGGAAAAAAATCTGAAGGCTAATCTGGATAATTTACCCGATTGGAAGCGCACCATCATTCTACGAAACCGTGCGCTGTATGAGCAAAATAAAAAGTTCATAGGCACATGGATGCGCCGTTGTGCACAGAATGAATTTTTTATGGGGTCAAAAGCAAAGCTGGAGTGGCAGGCGGGAGAAGATGCCACGCCCGATATATTTGAGCACATCTTGCAATTCCGTCCTTCGGGAGTTCGCGTAAAGCGTCCTACCTACTTCCCTGCCTTGGTGGCTATAACACAAACATCCATTGTAGGCAAGCTGCGTCGCAGGCTTACGCCGCGTGAAACTGCGCGCTTGCAAAGCTTTCCCGATGACTTTAAGCTGCACCCGAATGACCGTATAGCGTATAAGCAGCTTGGCAACTCGGTAAATGTGGATGTTGTACACTACTTTGCAAAGCAGCTGCTTACAAAGGCGTAGCTGTGCGCTTGTCGAACCGAAGGTGGGCAAAGCCAATGGCGCGGCGAGGGGAGAGAAAAGTTCACGCCCCTGCTTCGGCAGGCTCAGCATGATACCCACAGGTGCTCTACGCACCAATTAAATGGTAATTGTAAATAGTAAATTATAAAATGGCTTCCAGCCACTTTTTCAGCAGCTCCCTCCACTTCTTGCCGTACTCAAACTCCTCCTTCATTCCCCAACCATGACCTCCGCTGGAGAAATATACATGGCCGCAGGAACATTATTTTTCTTTAGCGCAGCGTAAAAATCTACGCTGTTGCAAACGGGAACAGCCTTATCGTCATCGCTATGGAAAAGCAGGGTAGGGGAAACCTTTGATTCGCCGTCCTGGGTATGTTGTAGTCACGGTAACGGTGCAGGCGTGGCAGTTGGCGCCGCCGCCAGCGCTTGGATTATCATTGCTTTCGTCCTTTTTACAAGAGGCGACAGTAAGGAATAAAATTGCTGTTGAAAACAGTACTTATTTTTTCCTGCCATGCTCCCCAAGTAAATCCCCCAAGCGTCTCATCATTTCTTGAGTAGCCTGCAGCGCCTCTTGCGTGGCTTTGGCAAGTAAAGCATTGATTTCCAATAGTTTATGATTGTTCTTTATCAAAATTTCGAGGCTGCTTTCATCATTGGTTGGCTCGTTGTTGCGCGTGTCCCTGCGACCGTTGCGAGGGGCCTTGTAGGCGGCCGTTGGCTTCCTCATGATATCCGGCGAGGTCATGGAGCTAACGCCGTCCATCAGCCAGCTGTAGCTGATTCCGAAAACGATGCAGATTTTTCGGATGAGCGCCGGCTTTGGTTGAGTGTTGTTTCTGTAGTTTCGAATATTTGCCTCGCTGGTGCCTACCTTTTTGGCAAATTTCGAGTTATTGCCATCGCAATACTCAAGCACTATCTTGTTGATTCTCTGATTTATAGATTCCATGTAAATAGCCCGCTCGAAAATTTATTCGAAATATTCGCATAATTCGAAACTTGTTTCGTAACTTTGTCAAAGTTGGCTTTATATGCTTCAGGTTGTCATGCTTCGATGTAGATTGTTGGCATATAGCATATTGTACAAGCCTAAAAAAGAGTAGTTCCGGTAAAAATTCCGCTGTCGGAAATCGCTATAAAGGTAATGAAAAAAGAAATAGTGGTTAAAGTTGGAATGGTGCAGGAAATTGCCAAAGCGTTAGACGTTACGGAACGCACTGTGTATAACGCACTTCGCTATATTACCAACGGTAAAAAAAGCGCTGCGGTACGGCAGCTGGCAAAGGAAAAAATGAAAGACTACGGCTCCCCCTCCAACACCGACCAAAATCCTATTAAGGCGTAAGCGCTTACATACAGTACCTTCACCAGATTATTTACTACTCCGCTCTCTCGCTATCTCCCCATTCCGTTTGAGCTGAAGTTGACGTTAATTTGTTGGAGGTGCCTTTGTTTTCATACGAGTATACGTTTTTTATTACCCGGAGCAACGTAAAGGATAAACAAGCATTATATATTTGATAATGAGATAGTTATGTTAGCTTGATGGTGCTCTTAAATAGGCTCGCCGACAAAGTTTACCTTTCCCTTCTTCCGTTTCACCCCTTATTTTTCCCGTTTCGCTATCTTTTTGTTGGCTAGGGTTTTCAGATTATCGTAACTTTGTTTTTAGTAAAAAACGGAAAAGTTATGAAAAAGGTTATCCTGGCTCTTACCATAGGTTTTGCAAGCTCCTTGGGCTTTGCTCAAAACCCGGATACTTCAGCGGCAGTGCGTAGGTTTTCTCTGGAAAATTGCTTGAGTTACGCTTTTGGAAACAGCTACACTCGCCAGAGCATGAAGCTGTCCGAAGATGCTATGGGCGTTGTTTACGATCAGTCAAAAATGGAGCGGTTGCCCAACGTGAGCGCTTCGGCTAAGGAGAGTTTTACCCATACCGGGAGTCGCTCTTCGTGGGACGGGACGTATGGCGTAAGCGCCTCGCTTCCTCTATATCAGGGAGGTAGCATTAGTAACGCCATTGAGCAGAACAAGCTGGCCATGGAGCAAGCTGCCTACCAAACCTCGCAGTACGAGAATACGCTCGTCATTCAGATTTTGCAGGCTTTTTTGAACGTTTTAGGTAATGAGGAGCTGCTTAAATACCAGCATGTTGTAGTTGAGGCTAGCGAAGAGCAGCTGAAGCAGGGGCGGGAGCAGTTTCGTGTGGGAGCTATTTTGGAAAGCGACTACCTGCTGCTTGAGGCGCAGTATGCCAACGATATAAATAACATAGCCGACACTCAAATTGCACGGGATAACAGCGTGCTTACGCTAAAAAGTTTGCTGTCCATGGCCCCTACCGAGGAGCTGCAAGTTATATACCCCGATACGGCCGCTCTTACCAACATGAGCGAAATGCCAACGTTGGACAACGTATTAAACCGCGCGGTAAATACGCTGCCCGATCTCAAAATCAGCGAGTATAATGTGAGCATTGCCAACCTTAACATTAAGCTGGCCAAGTCCGGCTACATGCCGTCGCTTAGCTTATACGGCAGCATTGGGACAGGGCATCCGGATGGCTACAACAGCTTTGGCACACAGCTGTCCAACAGCCTTAACGAGCAAATCGGATTATCGCTGAGTATTCCTATTTACAACAACAGCCGGACAAAATCGAAAGTTAAGCGGGGGCAAATAGCGTTGCAGCAGGCTGAGCTGGAGAAGAAGCAAACCGAGCTGGATGTGATGCAGAACGTGGCGGTAGAGTACCAGGACGTGGTGTCGTCCTACAATAAGTACAAAACCACCAACATCAGACAACATGCTTACCTCAAGACTTTTGAGGCCTACCGCGTGCAGTTCAACGCCGGCGCCATTACGGCGGTTGATTTACTGCAGCAGCAAAACAACTATATCAGCGCGCTTAATGACTTCATACAAAGCAAGTATAGTTTTATGCTAAAGCGTAAAATTCTGGATGTGTACATGGCCGTTCCAATAACCATGTAGCTGTTGGAGTACTTTGAAGTTGTACATATCTGCAAGTAAAAATTAAAAAATCAACCTACGAAATGAAAAAGAAAACATTGATAGCGCTGAGCTTGATTGCCCTTGTGGCGGTTGTTGTCGTGATTATTGCCATGGGCTCCGGCAAAAAAGAGATGCGTTTCAACACCGCTGTAGTGCAAAAGGAAGTGGTGCAAACCGTGGTTACGGCTACCGGCTACGTGCAGCCTGTAGATAAGGTAGACGTGGGAACGCAGGTGTCCGGTGTAATTGAAAAAATTTATGTGGACTTTAACTCACAGGTGAAAAAGGGGCAGCTGCTGGCAGAGCTGGACAAGTCTACGTTGAATGAGATGGTCGCCCAAGCCGGCGCAAAGCTGCTTAGCGCCGAGAGCGATCTTACCTACGCGCAGCAAAACTACGATCGCACCAAGCAACTATTTGATTCAAAGGCCGCTACGCAAACCGCATATGAGCAGGTTACCAACGCGCTGGCGCAGTCAAAAACTAACGTGGCCAACGCTAAAGCTAACTTGCAGCAGGCGGATGTTAACCTGTCGTATGCCGATATTTACTCCCCGATTAATGGCGTGGTGCTTAACCGTGCCGTAGATCAAGGGCAAACCGTGGCCGCGTCTTTTAATACGCCTACGCTGTTTACTATTGCAAACGACCTTAAGAAAATGCAGGTGGAGGCGGATGTTGACGAGGCCGATATAGGTCAGGTAAGATTGGGACAAAAGGTAACCTTTACCGTTGACTCTTACAGCGACGATACATTTGATGGTACGGTTTCGCAAATTCGCTTACAGCCAACGGTTACCAACAATGTGGTAACCTACACCGTAATTATTGAAGCTCCGAATCCTGACGAAAAATTATTTCCGGGTATGACCGCCAGCGTTACCATAGTAACACGTAGCGAGGAGGGGCTGGCTATAACCGCTGAGGCGTTGAATTTTAGGCCTACCGAGGAGATGCTGGCGCACTCCAAAGGTAAACCTGCACCCGTGCCTGCTCCCGGACAAGCTCCTACCGGTAAGCAGAGAGGCGTATGGCTACAAACGGCGCTGGGGTTGGAGCATAGAGATGTTAAAACAGGATTGAGCGATGGTGTTCATGTACTTGTTTCCGAAGGTTTGAATGAGGGTGATACGGTAGTTGTTTCCGTTTCGTTAGAGAGAAAAGCCGGAAAAGGTGGCGCTACTGCAAATCCATTGATGCCAAGACCTCCAAGGCGATAGCGTGTTGTGTGATGTCACCTTAAGCTTGTCGAAGGGTACACGAAAGCGCTAATCAGGAAAGCCACTCCGCCTGCTTCGACATTGGGTGGCGTATTAATTAGATATCATGAACAGGATTATAGAAATACAGGAGCTGCGCCGCACGTTTCAGGTGGGAAGTGAGCAGGTGCATGCGCTTAAGGGAATTTCATTTTTTATAAACGAAGGTGAGTTCGTAAGCATCATGGGTACCAGCGGGAGCGGAAAGTCAACGCTGTTAAATATTTTGGGCTGCCTGGATCGTCCTACCTCCGGCGAGTATTTTATTGATGGAACAGCCGCAAGCAAGCGTACCAAAGATGAGCTGTCGACGTTGCGCAACCGTAAAATTGGCTTTGTGTTTCAGTCGTACAACTTGCTGGCACGCACATCCGCTTTAGAGAATGTGGAGCTGCCGCTGCTTTACAACAGCGCTATTCCCAGCAAGGAGCGTAGGGAACGTGCGTTGCATGCGCTGGAGCAGGTGGGCTTGCAGGATAGGTTGCATCATATGCCCAACCAGCTGTCGGGAGGTCAACAGCAACGTGTGGCTATTGCCCGTGCGCTGGTTAATGATCCTGTGATTTTGCTGGCAGATGAGGCTACGGGAAACCTGGATACTCGTACCTCCTACGAAATTATGAGCCTTTTCCAAAAGCTGAACGCCGAAGGAAAAACAATTGCCTTTGTGACGCACGAACCCGATATCGCCATATTTACCTCTCGTACTGTGCAGCTGCGTGATGGGCATATAGTAAGGGATGCGCCTGTTACTCCTAAAGCTGCTGCCGAGTCGTTGGCGGCATTACCGGTAGATGTTGATTTCTAAGATGTTATGTGTTTTCCATCGAAATAAAATTCCAACGTTATGAATCTTTTCAATCTCCTCAGAATAGCCTACAGGGCGCTGATACGCAATAAAACACGGGCGCTGCTTACCATGCTGGGTATTATCATTGGCATTGCCTCGGTTATTGCAATGGTAAGCCTTGGTCAGAGTTCATCAAAAAGCATTAACGACCAGATCTCGAGCACGGGTACCAACCTTATTATGGTAATGCGCCAGAATCAGCGTCAGGGCGGGGTGAATATTGGTTCGGCTAACGTGCAGTCGCTAAAAGAAGAAGATGTAACCGCTATAATGAGAAAAGCGAAGTACATAAGCATGGCTTCGCCGGTAATAAGCGCTAGCGGACAGCTGGTGAGCGGTTCCAATAACTGGCCGGGCACCATTCAGGGTGGAAATACGAGCTTGCTTGTCATTCGAAAGTATGAGGTAGCATCAGGAACCATGTTTACGGAGCCGGATGTGAGGGCCGCAGCAAAGGTTTGTCTTGTAGGGCAAACGGTGGCCGATAATTTGTTTTCTAATGGTGAAAACCCTGTGGGACAGACCATTCGCTTCGGTCGTATTCCGTTCAAAATTATTGGAGTGCTGGCCTCCAAAGGGCAAAATCAAATGGGGCAAGATCAGGATGATATTGTGGTGGCGCCGTATACTACAGTGCAAAAGCGTATATTGGCCATCACCTACATTCATATGATAATGGCTTCTGCCATGTCTGAAGATGTTGCCCCGCAAGCGTTGAATGAGGTCGAAGGTATTATGCGTGAGCAGCATAAGCTCAAGGCGGGACAAGATAACGACTTCCAAGTTCGCTCGCAACAGGAGATGTTGAAAATGATGAATTCCGTTACCGGATTTCTCACCGTACTGCTGGCGGCTATTGCTTCTATATCATTGGTGGTTGGCGGTATTGGTATTATGAATATTATGTACGTAACGGTGACGGAACGTACCAAGGAGATAGGATTGCGCATGTCTATTGGCGCTCATAATAAGGATATTTTGTTGCAGTTTTTGTGCGAAAGTATCATCCTTAGCCTGGTTGGCGGTGTTATAGGTATTATCTTTGGGCTTATTTTGTCGTATGCGGCATCGGCTGCGCTTGGCTGGCCGTACATGGTAAGTACCACAGCGGTAGGATTGTCGTTTGTGGTGTGCGCCGCTACCGGAATTTTCTTTGGCTGGTATCCGGCCAAGAAAGCGGCTGCGCTGGACCCTATAAATGCCTTGAGGTACGAGTAAAAGCTATGAAGGCAACATCTCTCAACTGCCGCACCGCGCTGGTGCTATCCGCAGCCATTAGCTTGCTGATGAATCTGCTCTTTCTGGTAATGTTTGTTTACGGAAGAGATGCGGTGATGCCGGAGGATGTGGACCGTGCCAGAAAAACGTTACGTTTGGGTAATATGCTGATGCATATTCTTGCCAACTTTTTGGTAGCGTTTACGTTGTACATGCTCAACTTTTGGCTGCTAAAAGTTAACCTTAGCGCTGAAAGAAAGTGGTTGCTGATAGTGGGACTGACCATTGTGGGGACGGCGGTTGTGAGCTACCTCATCTCTTCTCTTCAGCTGCAATTTCAAAACTTTGGTCCTCATCCTGAAAGGTTTATCCGTGGTGGAATGTTTCGCGACTCCTTTATTGCGGTGATGGTAGTGCTATCGTCTCAAGTGCTGTACCTGTCGCAAAAGCAGCAGCAAACGGCGCTGGAGAATGAGAGCCTGCTGGCGGAGAATATGCGCACTCGTTTTACGGCGCTCAAAAATCAAGTTGACCCGCATTTTTTATTCAACTCGCTCAATACGCTGAACTCGCTCATCAAAGTGGATACAGGTAAGGCGCAGGAATATGTGCAGCAGCTGTCATACGTTTTTCGTTATACACTTCAAAGCAAGGAAATTATTACCTTAGAGGAAGAGTTGAAGTATACAAAAGCCTACTGCAACTTGATGCAAATTCGCTACGGCGAAAGCTTGCAATTTATGTTTGATATTAATGAAGAGCACAACCTGTGCTCAGTAGTACCGCTGTGTTTGCAGACCCTGGTGGAGAATGCCATAAAGCATAATGTGGTAAGCAACCGTCAGCCGCTTACCATTACTATTGCTACACATGGCAATGAAACCATAAGTGTGGCTAATGCCGTGCAGCTAAAGAAAGAGCCGGAATCCGGCGAAGGCATTGGGTTAAGTAATTTAGCAGAGCGCTACAGGCTTATGTGGGAAAAGGAAATTATGATTAACCGTGTCGGCGACAGGTTTGAGGTTATAATTCCGTTGATAAAAAGGTAGCGTTGTTCGGCAGTAAGTATACTTTTGAGCTGGAATGAAAATAATGAAAGCGCTTATTATAGAGGACGAAGCGGTTGCCGCACAGGCTTTGCAATCTCTTGTAAAAGAGGTTATTACGGAAGTAGAAATCCTTGCCGTACTGCAATCCATTGATGAAAGCGCGGAGTGGTTTAAATCACACGCCATGCCGGATTTGGTGTTCATGGATATTCATCTTGCCGACGGTTCTTCCTTTGCAATTTTTGAGGAGGTAAAAATAGCATGCCCCATTATTTTTACCACCGCTTACGATGAGTATGCCCTTAAAGCCTTCGAAGTCAATAGTATAGATTATCTGCTAAAGCCTATCTGCAAGTCAGATTTGGAGCGCGCTATTGGAAAGTATAAAAGTTTTTCCGCTCGTCCCGATGAAAATTCTGACATAATTGTGCGGCTACTGGCGAGCGTTAAGCAAAATACTCATTCATATAAAAGCTACTTTCTGGTAGCAGAGAAAGATAAGCTGATTCCGCTGAATACTGCCGACATTGCCTGTGTTTACATTAATACCGGCATGGTAAAAGCAATTACGCGTGGCGGAAAGATCTTTTATCTGGATCAAACGCTGGATGAGCTTATGCAGCATTTGAATCCGGAAAAATTTTTCCGTGCCAATCGACAGTACATTATTTCTCGTGAGGCTGTGAAGGATATGTCTACCTGGTTTGGTAGCAAGCTGTCGGTAAACTTGAAGGTGTCTACACCGGATCGTATACTGGTAAGTAAGGCTAAGGTGTCGGAGTTTAAAACCTGGATGGCCAGCTGAGCTTGCAAAAATATCGCGGATTTAATCAAGAATTAAATCCGCGATAGTCAAAACGGTAAAACGCTGCTAGAAAATATAGCCTAGCGATAGCGTGTAACCTTGAATTTTGTAGCTGCCTTTGTCTACCAGGTTGTTAAGCCCCCAGCTATATCGTCCCATAAGTTGCAGTGTTTCAAAAAGTTCCAGTCCCGCTCCCAGCCCAATACCGTAGTCGAAGTTGTTTACATCGGTGGGGTCAAATGCGCTGCTGCCATCGCTTACCCATGTTTTTACGTTGGTAAATGAGTAGCGTACATACGGTGTAAGCGCCAAAAACGGGCGAACGATTTTCAGATCGATTCCCCAGGTAAGGTTTACCGGAATCTCAAGAAATGAAGCATTTTTTGTAGCGCTGCTTCTGTTATTGTTGATGTAAGGCACTTTTTGCCAAAGGTATAGCAGTTCGGGCTGCACCCCCAGCCCGATGACCGGAATGTTGATCTGTCCGAAAAGTCCGGCATGAAATCCGGCGTTAGAGCTTGATTTGATGTCCAAATTGGTTGAAAGCGAAGGTACGTTGACACCTCCCTTAACGCCAAGCGCGAATATTTTTGCCTGGGCAACGCTGCAAATACAGCATACAAGTGTGATGAGCGCTAGTTTTTTCATAGTTTGATTTTATCGTGGTTACTTTTCTCGACTGCCAATATAATCTGTGAGCATTAGTAGCGCTGTTTTTGCTTCTGATTCCGGAAAATTCGCAAGGCAACTTTTTGCTTTGAAGCAGTAATCTTGCGTAATTTTTTCAGCGTATTCAATGCCCTTATGTTGTTGCACAAAGTTTATTACCTGTGCTATGTTTTTGCGTTTTTGCTTTGCTCCAAGCACCAATGAAATAATCTGCCCTTGCCCTTTCATGTTTACCTGACTTAACGCGTGAATGAGCGGTAGCGTAACTTTTTTTTCCTTAATATCGTTGCCGGCGGTTTTTCCGGTGAGCAGGTTGCTGTGGTAGTCCAGCACATCATCGCGCAGCTGAAATGCCATGCCGAGCGCTTGCCCGAACTCCTGCATGGCTTGCAGGTGCTCCTGCGCAGCGCCCACCGATGCCGCGCCAACCTCTGCGCAAGCCTGTATGAGAGCGGCCGTTTTTTTGTGAATAATTTCAAAATATAATTCCTCGGAACAATCCAACCGCTGAGCCTTGTCCATTTGCTGCAGCTCCCCCTCGCTCATGCTGCGTATAGCGTTGGATACTATACGCAACAAATCCTCCGAATTGTTTTCCAGCGCGACCAAAAGCCCTTGCGATAGCAAAAAATCTCCGGCAAGTACTGCCGCTTTTGATCGCCACAGTGCGTTTATGGAAAAAGCGCCACGCCGTTCGTAGGCCTCATCTACCACGTCATCGTGCATGAGCGTGGCCGAGTGCAGCAGCTCTACCATGGTGGCTCCAACGTGAGTTTTTTTACCTACTCGGCCGTTGAGCTGCGCACATAAGAACACCGTAAGCGGCCTTAGCTGCTTACCCTTGCGGCGGTATATGTAGTTGGTAATGGAGCGTAGGAGCGGTACGGGGGATTTCAGCTGCTGCTCGAAGAAAAAGTCAAACTGTGCCAGATGACTTTTTACAACGTTTTGTATATCAGCAATATTGGACATTTGTAGTGGTGTAATTGCGGATAAAGTTACACAAACTTTTGTAAAGTTTTTTTAAAAGCAAATTAAAAAGCATGGTTTTTGGCTTAACTTTGTTTGCGGGGCGATTTTATGAAAACCTTTTGTATCAACGTATTTGTCTTGCTTATGAGCATGATTGCCGCTGCTTCAACCAGAGTTGATGGGGTGGTGCTGGCTCGTATGGCGATAGATGAGCATGGCGATACCATTCCGCATATTGTATTGCGCCCCGTGTACAAGTTTGCAAAACCGATCTTCAAAAACGCTAAAGCGGAAAGAAAATACTACGCCAGCTACTCGCGCATGGCGTACAACTTGAAAAAGGTTTACCCGTACTCGAAAATTATAAAGCACAAGCTGGCGGAAATGGACGCCGAATACGCCACTATTAAAACGGAAAAAGAGCGCAAGGCATACATTAAGCAGGTGGAGAAGGAGCTGTTTGCTGAATTTGAAAAACCTCTGCGCGGGCTTACCATTTCGCAGGGACGTATTCTGATAAAGCTGGTGGATCGGGAAACAGGGAGAACGGGATATCAAATTATTAAGGAGCTGAAAGGTGGAGTATCGGCGTTCTTTTGGCAGGCGGTGGCCGTAATGTTCAGCTCCAGCCTCAAAATGGAGTTCAACGCAGAGGGTGATGACAAGATGCTGAACGAGCTGATAATTCTATATGAAAATGGGCTGCTGTAGTGGTTGATGATTAACGGTTAGCGGTTAAAAATAAACAATAATAAATTTCATGAGCAAAAAAAACATTGCCATTTTGTGTGGTGGAGATTCTTCGGAATCAATAATTTCTGTGAAGAGCGCTTACAACGTAGCGGGCTGGGTAGATAAGGAGAAGTATAACCCCTACAAGATTTTCATGAAAGGTGCGGATTGGCATTTGCAGGAGGATGGAAAGCTGGAAGTGGCGGTCGATAAGAATGATTTCAGCATTACGCTTGACGGTAAGAAAATAAAGTTTGACTGCGCTCTTATCATCATTCATGGTGCGCCGGGAGAGAACGGTGTTTTGCAATCATACTTTGATATTTTAGGCGTGCCGTATTCTACCTGCAACGCTTTTGTGTCGGCGCTTACGTTTAATAAGTTTGCGTGTAAAGCGTTTTTGTCAGATCAAAAAATCAATATGGCAAAGGCGGTGCTTGTTCGCAGGGATGATAAAATGAATCCTGATGAGCTGGTGAACTATTTGGGGCTGCCAATGTTTGCCAAGCCTAACAATGGCGGCAGCAGCTTTGGCGTTACCAAAATAAAATCCGCACAAGACTTGCAATGCGCTATGGATGAGGCGTTTAAAGAAGATGACGAAATTATTATTGAGGAATTTATTGCGGGCACAGAGGTTACGTGTGGAGTAATGATTTTGAACGGCCAAGAAGTTGTACTTCCAGTTACCGAAGTGGTAAGCAAGAATGAAATTTTTGATTTTGGGGCCAAGTATGCAGGACAATCGGAAGAAATAACCCCTGCCCGTATCAGTCCGGAGCTAACGACTTTGGTGCAATCTACCACTCTTGAAATATACAAGCGCTTGGGTTGTAACGGTATTGCCCGTGCAGATTATATTTTGAGTAGTAATACTCCTTACTTTTTGGAAATAAATACGGTGCCGGGGATGACGGGTACCAGCTTTATTCCTCAGCAAGTAGCGGCTGCCGGCGGTGCAATGCCACAAGTTTTGACTGCTGTAATTGAAGATACCTGCGCTCGAAAGCGGTAGCGAAAACTTTATAAGGATAAAAAAAGAGAATGGCATGGTATACTTTACCATGCCATTCTCTTTTTTATTCACTAAAAACTTAATAAGCAAAATTTATACAAGCTGTGCAGGCTTTGCGGTTGTATCAGCCGGAGCTGGAGTTTCTTCTGCTCTTAGGTTCATTTGCTCAGGCTTTGCGGTTGTGTCAGCCGGAGCTGGAGTTTCTTCTGCTCTTAGGTTCATTTGCTCAGGCTTTGCAGTTGTGTCAGCCGGAGTTTCTTCAGCGTAAAGAAACATGCTAGACGTTGTAGTGTCGGCAGGGGTCGAAGTTGTTTCGGTTGTCTCTGCTGCGCGAGCGCTGCTCAGCGCTAATACAACTGCCACAGCTGCTACAGATAGTAATGCTTTTTTCATGTTGTTGTGATAATTAAATTAGTTAATGGTTTTTTTTGAATGGCTTTTCGGAAACATCATTCAATTATATTAGTTGCAATATGCGTGCCAAATAGTAACCATTGCTTCTAAATAGTTGATAATTATTTGATATACAAGTATTTGTTATTTATCCGTGCAATTATTGAATATATAAAAATTTGTGGAAATTTGTGGAAATTTTCCACATGCGGGTTGTGGAAATTTTGTGGAAACGAAAAAATAAGTAAGTACGCGTATGGCGCTTAAATACTTTTGCCGAAAGAATTTTGTAATTTCGCTCTAAATGATGAGAAACAACCTTGAAAATAAAATCCGTCTTAATGCAGTACTGATCTATTTTATAGTGGCGGCTGCATGTGGAGGAATAATTCTGTACATCTACAACCTTAATGAGCGTGCCGCTCAGCAAAAGGAGAATATTGAGCAGTACAACATGACGCTGGTGCTGACCAACGATTTGATATCCTCTGTGCAAAAGGCGCAATCCGTAGCCAACCTTTACCTTTTCTCCAATAAGCGCAGCTATCTTCTACAGTTTCAAGCGCTTGCCACCTCCATAGATCAACGGGTTGATTCACTCGTGGCCATACTTTCCGAGCAAACATTGCAGTATGCCACACTTGAAGATGTTGTTCCGCTGCTGCATAAAAAAGAGGCAACCATTGCTGAACTTGCAAAGCAATTTGACGAGTACAGCGCGCTGGATACGGTTGATTACACCTTTTTGCGCTACGAGCCAATCGTAAAAACAGATTCTATGATAGTAATCACCACCCAACAGGATACCATTGTACCGGAGGAATCCAAGACGGGTTTTTGGAAAAAGCTGGGCAGCCTATTTTCTTCTTCGCCCTCAAAAGAGCTGGGCTATAGCGTTGTTACCACTACGCAGATAAATACGCTTACAAGCGTGGCGCTGGATACAACGGCTATACTGTCCGATGTGCGCAAAATGTCGGAAAAAACCAGCAAGTCATACTCACGAAAAATAAAATCCATAGAGCAGCAGCTGGCTATGCTCATAGTGGCAGACCAGTCACTGTCCGAAGAAATTTCACTGCTGCTTATTAAGCTGCATCAGCAAACCCTTGATTCCACGCTTGAGGAGGTGCAAAAAAGCGAGCTGCTTTTAAGAAAAAACTACAGGCTTTCGCTCGTGTTTGCGGCCATAGCCATGCTGCTTGTGCTGTTTTTTATCTTCCTGATAATAAGCGATGTAGGTAGGGGACGTGCCACTCGCGAGGCGCTTGAAGTAGCGAAAAAGCGTACCGAAGATTTAATGAATAGCAGGCATGAGCTGTTACTGTCGGTTTCTCATGATATAAAAGCCCCGTTGACTTCTATACTTGGCTATCTGGATTTATGGGGAAAAGAGGAGTATGCCGTGGCGCCAAAGCAGCAACGGTGGCTGGCCTCAATGCAAAACTCCGGAGAGCATATTCTTTCCCTGTTGGCTAATCTGCTGGATTTTTCCAGGCTTGAACGGAGAAAGCTGCAAATTAGCAAAAGCAATTTTGATGTTGATTTGTTGTGCAAAGAGGTGGCAGAAATGTTTGCTCCGCTGGCGCAACAAAAAGGTTTGGCATTTGAGTATAAGTGCGCTGTAGGCAAGCTGCGCAATGTGTATTCGGATAGACTTAAGTTTAAGCAAATTGCTATCAACCTGATATCCAATGCAATAAAGTATACTCATCAAGGAAAAGTAAGCGTAGAGCTTACGGAGCAGAACGATAGCTTATCTCTTCGAATTTCGGACACGGGAGTGGGGATGGGCAAAGATTTTGTGGAGAGCATTTTTGCACCTTTTGCCCGGGCAGAAAATGTAGCTACAGTTGAAGGCAGCGGTTTGGGGTTGTATGTTGTAAAAGGGCTGGCTGATATTTTACAGGGCGAGATTGTAATTCATTCGGAGCTGAATGTTGGTACAACCGTGGAGCTAGCTTTACCGGTAGAAGCTGCCGTAGAAAATGCTGTGGGTGCGGAATGTGAAAAGCAGGAGCTGCCGGTTTGTGACCACTGCAAAGTATTGGCAGTGGACGATGATAGTACGCTGCTTGCCATGCTTGGCGAGATGTTGCAGAGTATGGGAGGCACAGCGACCCTGTGCAGAAACCGGCAGGAGTTTAAGGAGCAAATTGCACGCCTGCCCTCTTTTGATTTGGTGCTCACAGATATGCATATGGGCGCAATTTCCGGAAAAGATATTTTGCGAATGACCCGCGAAAAATCCTCGTCTATTCCCGTACTGATAATGACGGCTTATGGCGATTACTCTTTAGATAAGGCAACCGCTGACGGCTTTTCCGGCTACCTGGCAAAACCGTTTTCACTTCACACCCTGGCGAGCCTGCTAGGGAAACCATCGGATTGTAACGACGCTGCGGTGGCTTCCAACGGCAATTTTGCGGATTTACTGGCCATGTTTGATAATGACAGGGCAGCCGTGCAGAATATCTTAAACGTCTTTGCCGAAGACACCTTGAAGCACGTTGGCTTGCTGCGGAAATATGTTGAAGATAATGACTTTGGAGCGGCTCAGGCGTTGTGCCATAAAATGCATCCTATGTTTGTACAGCTGGGCGAGAACGATTTAGCGAGCGTACTAAGGAAAATGGATGCGCTTCGTGGAAAGAGCGCAGGGCATTATCCGCAGTGGAAGGAGGAGCTGACAAAATTTATCGGTAAAACGGCCAACCTGCTGAAAAAAATTAAGGAGTTTTTGAAACGTTAAAAAATAGCTGTTTTAGTGAAAAAAATACTACCTTTGATACGAGTAACAGCAGGCATAAAACCGTATTGATGTAATTATTTGATTTGCAGTTAATTAACCTCATGAAATTTTGCTATGAAGCCACGAAAAATCTACATCAAGTGCCTGTTCTTTTTGTTAACGCTGCTGGGGTTTTCGGCCTGTATCCCTGAGGCTGAGATTGGTTTATGCGCGTATGGTACTCCCACTGCCTCGTATAAGGTAAAAGGTACAGCTGTTTCTGCGCAAACAAAATCTCCCCTCCCAAACATTCGGGTAGCTATGCGGGAGCCCGGATTTTATGTTGATACGATAGCGTACGCTGGCCATCTTTTCGATACGGCCTACACCGACAGTAACGGCTCATTCAACGTAGAAGCTATAGATTTTCCTTACGAAAAAGTTGTATTTTATTTGGATTTTACCGACCCGAGTGGCAGCTACTCCGCAAAACGGGATTCTGCTGTATTTGAAAATCCTCAGTTCAAGAATGGGGACGGTTGGCATGAAGGCGAGGCGGAGCAAGATGTGGGAGCGGTGGAGTTAGACCCGGCAGAGTAAAAATGAGCGTTGATACCCTTTCTTTTCGCAAGCGCTTGGGGCTAAATCTTTACCGGCGCTTCAAAAACAGCATGGCTGCGCAGCATCCGCTGCGCTACCTGTTTTGGGAATGTACGTTGCGCTGCAACCTTGCTTGCAGGCACTGCGGAAGCGATTGCCGGAAAAACATGCAGCACAAGGATATGCCTCTGTCCGATTTTCTCAAGGTGATAGACAACATTCGTCCACATGTAGACCCGCACCAAACTATGGTGGTGCTTACGGGCGGCGAGCCGCTGCTGCGGACCGACCTTGAGCAGTGCGGCATGGAGCTTTACAGGCGAGAATTTCCGTGGGGATTCGTAACCAACGGCTTTGCCGTAACCCAAGAGCGCATTGCTCAGCTCATGAGCGCAGGTCTGCGGGCGGTAACCGTAAGCCTCGACGGGTTGGAGGATTCGCACAACCGGCTAAGGGGTAATTCGCTCAGCTTTCGAAACGCATGCAACGCTATTCGTATTTTTATTGCTAGGGGTAAGGAGCTGGAGTTTGATGTGGTTACCTGCGCTTGCCAAAACAACTTTCACGAGCTGCCGGCCATAAAGGAGCTGCTGATAGGTATGGGGCTAAAGAGTTGGCGCATTTTTACTATTTTTCCCATTGGACGGGCAGCAAAGCATGAAGACTTGCAGCTGCAACCTGTGCAGCTGAAGCAGCTGTTCGATTTCATAAAGCAGACCCGTCGCGAGGGATGCATACGCGTTGACTACGGCTGCGAGGGATTTCTTGGTGCGTACGAGGCGGAGGTGCGCGACAGCTTTTTCTTCTGCCGTGCGGGCGTTACCGTTGGCTCGGTGCTGGTTGACGGCTCTATTTCCGCCTGCCCCAACTTGCGCTCAAACTTTGTGCAGGGAAATATTTACAAAGATAGCTTTATGGACGTGTGGAATAGCCGCTATCAGGTTTTCCGCAACCGCTCATGGGCAAAAACAGGCGAGTGTGCGCGGTGCAAGCACTTTAAATTTTGTCAGGGTAACGGCATGCACCTGCGCAACGAAAACGGCGACCTGCTGCTCTGCCATTTGAATAAGATTAAGCGGGGAGAGGAGCTGTTGAACGCATAACATGTGCACCATGCTTTTATGTTATCATCCTGAATTTGTCGATTTACCATTTACTATTGACAATTTGCCGGTGCGTGTGCGTTGTCATGCTGAGCGAAGCGAAGCATCTCATGTCGTGGTAACGTATCATCATGGTGCAAGCTTGAGATGCTTCGCTTCGCTCAGCATGACAATCAAATTATAAATGAAAAATTACCGGCTGCCAACCATCGACTGTGAATTAACCACTAAGCTTCGCAAAGGTTGTCACAACGTAGCACGAAGTATTTTTTTGTCGCAAGCTGCAAGTCGGTAATTTGGTAGCTGGTCAATCGTCAATCGTACATATATATACTGTCGCCTAAAAATTTAGCTACCTTTGCGCAAGCTAAAACAATAAGAGAATGAGAAATTTTTCCAACAAGGTTGTTTACATAATCTGCTCTTACGTGGCGTATGCTCTGCTGTACGCTATCTATCGGGTTACTTTTTTACTCGTTTACGCCAACCCCGATGTCTGGAGCAACAAGCAGGATATTTTCAGAGCTTTTTTAACTGGCTTTCGGTTTGATGCTAAAGTCATAACCATCTGTTTACTTCCCCTCTTTCTTATCGCCATAGCCCATTCGCTATTGGTTAAATATGGGCATTGGGGAGGGCGGTGGAGGAAGGGCTATACCATTACCAATACGGTCTTATTTGTGGCAACGGCAGTAGCCCTTGCGGTTGACTTTTACTACTACTCATTTTATCAGTCCCACATTGATGTGCTTGTTTTTGGTCTGATAGACGATGACACAAAAGAAGTGCTGGTTTCGGTGTGGAAAGATTTTCCGGTGGTTAGGGTTGTCATTGCGCTGGCCTTGCTGGGCTTTGGCGCGTATAAGCTGTTCGACCGTCTGCTCAGGTTTGAGCCTTTCAGCAAGGTGAAGCTGGGCATAACGGGCTTTGCGCCGGGCCTCCTGCTCTTTCTGACCGTTTACTTTTATGGTATGTGGGGAACTTTTTCAACTTTCCCGTTGCAGATAGACGATTCCACCATAAGCAAAAATTCGTTCATCAACCAGCTAACGTTGAACGGGGCATATACCTTTGAGCAGGCGTATAAGCAGCATAAAAGAAATCAAGTCGCGGGCAACCCCTCTGCGTACTTGCAGACAATGAGCTTGCGGCAGCTGGTGGCCGACTTCCTGCAGCTGGACGTGGCGGAGGTGGACGAGCAGCAGCCGCTTCGCCATCTTTACGTAACCACGCCGTCCAACCCTTTTTTGAAAGAAAACCCTCCGCACGTGGTAGTCCTCCAAATGGAGAGCATGGGGACTATTTACTTTGCCAAGCACACAAAGCAGCTCAACTTGCTGGGTGCGCTGGAGGATGCGCTTAAGCACTGCTACCTGCTTAAAAACTTCATGCCCGCAACTAACGGAACTATCTCAACGCTGGAGGCGCTTACCACGCAAACGCCCATTGCCTCGGTGGCGCAATCACCGTTTTACGCACAGTACTTCTCCACGGCAACCACGCGCCCCTTTCTACAGAGTGGCTACCAAACCAGCTTTGTAACCGCAGGAAAGTTGGGCTGGCGCAACATTAACAGCTACCTGTCGGCGCAGGGGTTTCAGTCGGTTGAGGGGAGGGAGCTGATTTTAGCTGATGACCCTCATGCGCAGGAAAGCGGGTGGGGCGTTTTTGACGAGTTTATGTTTGACCGAATATTCAAGAAAATAGAAAAAAGCAGCGCACCTCAGTATATTTATGGCATGAGCGTTACCAACCACACGCCGTACGAGATACCGAAAAATTATAATCTCCTGCCTGTTACGGTGGACGATTCGCTTGCCGGCATCATTCGCTCAACGGTAGATATCAACGACGTAGCGGTAAAAAATTTTCAAAGCTACCAGTACGCCTGTGATGCATTGGGTAAGTTTATCGAAAAAATCAGGAAATCCCCCTTTTCCGAGAATACCATCATTGTTGCCACGGGAGACCATAACTGTCGGCAACTTTTTAACTTCGACGATAACCAAATGTACTGGACGTACTCCGTGCCTTTGGTTGCATATATTCCTCCAAAATATCTGGCAAAGGAAACGTTCAACACTCAGCAGTGGGCGTGGCATAGCGACATTTTCCCCACCTTGTACGAGATGGCCTTGTCCGAGGCTTCCTACATCAAGCTGGGACGGGATTTGGTAAACGACAAAACAATACCCTACGCAGTTAATGCCGACGACAGAGTATTCTCAGAATCGGGTGCGTTTAGTATGTCTTCAAGCTTGTATTTTGGTTGGGGTGCGTCAAGCTATTTATTTTCTGCGCCCGGCTTGGCAGATAATCCCGAACTGCAAAAGGTATATCGCTCAGCTAAGGCTGCGCACCACTTGAAGGTTTACTTGCAGTACGAAAACACAAGCAGGCAAGAGTAGAAAAACGCCGTCGGCGAATTTTGAGTAAAATTGCAGATAACCATTGAGCTGAATTAACCGGCTCTACAGCTCTATTCCGTACAGATGCATTTTGTTGTAGAGCGTTTTCCTGTCAACCTGTAGCAGCTGTGCGGCAAGGGTTTTGTTGCCGTTTGATTTTCTCAACGCTTCTTCAATTTGCTCTCTTTCATTTTGGTTGCGTAGCGATAGCTGGGGTTCTTCTACATTTTTTTGTGGAGAAGAAAGTATGGGTAGATTTTCCGGAACAATCTCGTTGCCTTGTGCAAAAAGTACCGCACGCCGAACCACGTTTCTCAGCTCACGCAAATTCCCGCTCCAACGCTGTTGCTCCAGTATTTGCAGCGTTTCTTTTGTAAAATCCTTTACTTGTTTTCCCAACTCCTTATCCGCCTCCGTCAAAAAGTGACGGGCGAAAACGGGAATATCGTTTACCCTGTCCCGTAAAGGAGGTACGGTAATGGAGAACTCGTTGAGGCGATGGTACAAATCTTCCCGGAATTTTCCGCTGGCAATAGCCGTTTCCAAATTCTCATTGGTGGCT
This sequence comes from Prevotellaceae bacterium, assembly GCA_031266015.1. Classification (GTDB taxonomy): domain Bacteria; phylum Bacteroidota; class Bacteroidia; order Bacteroidales; family UBA932; genus JAISBU01. The sequence continues at coordinate 62,913 of JAISBU010000058.1, forward strand.
GCCAGCATCCGTACATCTACGGTAATATCTGTAGCGGAGCCTACGGGGCGCACCTTGCGCTCCTGTAAAACACGAAGCAGCTGTATTTGTACCTCGTAGGAAAGATTTCCTACCTCATCTAAAAATACAGTACCGCCTTTTGCTTGCTCAAATACGCCTTTTTTGTCGGCAATAGCTGAGGTAAAAGACCCCTTAAGGTGACCAAATAACTCACTGGGAGCCAAATCTTTAGATAAGCCGCCGCAGTCTACCGCTAAAAATGGAGCATAGCTCCGGCTGCTGCTCTCATGTATTTGTCGCGCGGCGTATTCTTTGCCCGTACCGCTTTCGCCAAGAATCAGTACAGACATTTGCGTAGGCGCTACCAGCCCGATATGCTCGTACATTTGCTGCATAACCGGGCTCGTACTTTTTACTACCGTCGAATCCTTTTTTTCAGGCTTAACGGCTGTTGGCGCTGCCGCTTCCGTTTGCTTTCCGCCGGATAATACCTGCTCGATTTTCTCCTTTAGAATGCTTGGGTTTAGCGGTTTTTCGAGGAAATCAAAGGCGCCTAACTTTATGGCCAGCACAGCATTTTGAACTTCAGCGTAGCCAGTCATAATGATGACAGGAGTGCTGTTTTTTTGCTCCCTTAGCCAAGCCAAAAACATAATGCCATCACCGTCGGGCAAACGCAGGTCAGATAGAATAAGGTGGAAGTTGTTAGCGATAGTTTCCTTTTTTGCACGCTCAACGCCGGAGCATAAGGTTGGCTCAAAATTGTTCTTGGTAAACCAGCTTTGCAGCATTGACCCGAAAGAAATATCGTCCTCCAGTATTAATATTTTGTGCCTCATCGCATTCCCCTTAGATGAGCAAAGATAGCGATTTTAATTTTTCGGTTGCTTAAAAAGCACTACCTTTGTTTAAGGATTGGTTGCCTGATAAAGAAGCTCGTTGTGCGCTCCGATACTGAAAAAAATATTTTTGCCTTTTCGCAGCTGGGTTTTCTTATAGAAGGATTCTTGCAGCGCCTGGGGCTTACACAGGTAATCAAGAATAATTTTTTTACGGCAATAAAGCAAAGTGTTGGGCAGAATCCGTGGTTTACAGAGCATACGGTGAGGCAATCGCTACGGGCAATATTTACGGATATGCTGCAACCGGGTAAGCTTCAGGAGTGGGCGAAGATGTACGAAATGCCGAAGGATACTCAGAAAGCTATCGGCATAATTATGGCGGGTAACATACCGCTTGTAGGGTTTCATGATTTGCTGTGCGTGCTGATGGCAGGGCATAGGGCGGTGGTGAAAATGTCGTTCAAAGACAGCGCACTGCTGCCTGTGCTGGCAAAATACCTGGTGCAGATAGACCACCACTTTGAGGAGCGTGTTGTATTTGTTGAGAAAGATTTGGGTAAGGTTGACGCCGTAATCGCTACGGGTAGCGACAATGCTTCGCGATACTTTGAATCAGCCTATGGAGCCTTGCCCCATATTTTTAGAAAAAACAGAGGCAGCGTAGCTGTTCTCACCGGTCAGGAAACACCGGAGCAGCTGCAATTATTGAGCAATGATGTGTTTTCATACTTTGGATTGGGCTGCCGGAATGTGAGTAAAATTTTTGTGCCGGAGAATTATGACTTCACTGCATTGCGGAAGGCTTTTTCTTCTCGGGTAAATTTATTGGAGCATAAAAATTACGCCGATTGCTATCGTTATGCTAGGGCTATGTGGCAAATGAGAAAGGCGGATTTTATAGATTGCAGCTCGTGCGTGTTGGCGCCTTCGGAGCAGCTTGGTGCAGGTATTGCCGAGGTGCTGTACCAAACCTACAGCAACGAGGACGCTGTGGTACAACTGCTGAATGCTTATCAAGATAGCTTGCAGTGCATAGTGGCGGATAATTTACCTGCAGGGCTGCAGGATGCTGGGGTGCAATTTGGTCAAACGCAGCATCCTGCGCTAACAGATTATGCTGACGGCAGGGACGTGATGATTTTTTGCGGAGCCAGCAAAATATTGTAATTTATTTTACGTTATTCCATAATATGGTTGAGGCTTTAGTTTAAACGTATTAAGCAGGGGTAGGATGATTTTTCGCTTCAAGGTAACATCGATGGAACGTGCGGATTTTTTACGCGAGCTTGATATTCAGGGAGAGCAAACGCTGTATGACCTGCACATGTGCATCCAGAATGATTTGGACTATGATGATTCTCAGCCGGTTGTTTTTTACACCGCCGATTCGTCCTGGAAGCGGGGTCAGGCATACTCACTCTTTGGACAGGGTGGAAGCGAGCTGATGGACGAAGTGTCGCTCGGCTCCCTGGTGCGAGCCAAACACCACAGGCTGATTTATAAGTTTGATGTGCACAACGGTCGAACTTTTAGGTTGGAGCTGTTGAGCATGGAAGAACCCTCGCCACGTGTGAAGTATCCATGCGTGGGAACAACAAAGGGCGAGCCTCCTATGCAGATTGGTGATGCGAATAGTACGTTCTCCTCACTCTTCGACCAAGCAATGCCCGATTTCGATGCCGACATGTACGCCTCGTCCGCTCCTGGGAGTGGAGAAGATTAACACCGAAGCTACCACCGCTTTTTTTACCGATTTTGCAGCGCCCAAAACGCTGCTGGTGCTGCTGGGGCCAACAGGCGTTGGTAAAACCGACTATAGCTTACAGCTGGCCAAGGAGTACGGTTGCCCCATTGTATCATCAGATTCCAGACAAATTTATCGCGAGCTGAATATTGGCGTGGCTAAACCCACGCCGGAGCAGCTGGCCGCTGCTCCCCACTACTTTATTGGAACTCGCTCTGTAACAGAAGATTACACGGCGGGTAAATATGAGCATGATGCGCTTGTCCTGCTCGAAGAGCTTTTCTTACAGCACGATACGATACTGCTTGTGGGCGGTTCCGGCCTGTACATTGATGCGGTGTGCTTTGGCATAGACGCTACCCCCGCCGCCGATGAAGAGGTGCGCCAGCAACTTTTGTATAAGTTTGAAAATGAGGGAGTTGAAGGCTTGAGAGCAGAGCTCAAAGTGCTTGATCCCGATTATTATAACGAGGTAGATCTCAAAAATCCGTCCCGTGTGCTGCGTGCCGTAGAAGTTTGTCTGCTTACGGGAAAACCCTTTTCCCAAATTCGGCAAAATTCGGTAAAAAATCGTAAATTTGAGGTTCGGTTTATTGGACTCCGTCGTGATCGTGACGTTTTATACGAGCGAATAAATGCCCGTGTAGATCGAATGTTGCATGATGGCTTGCTTGAAGAAGTGCAAAAACTCCTGATTTACAGGAATTTAAATGCACTAAAAACGGTTGGCTATCGAGAGCTGTTTGACTACTTCGATGGCAAACGCTCGTTGGAGGAAGCGGTAGCGCTGATAAAGCGGAACTCACGGCGCTACGCCAAACGGCAGCTGTCGTGGTTTGGACGGTATGAGGGGGTAGAGTGGGTGAACGTTGAGAATGTGTAACCATAGTCAAAAGTAAAAATATATGTGGACAGACTGGGAAAAAAAGGCAAAGCCCGATGCAAAAATTCCGTCGCATCTCTTGTGGGATGTGGACTTGAAAAAATTTGACTGGGAAGCCGGGAAAAGCCTCGTGGTGGAGCGGGTAATAGAGCGGGGAGATGATCAGGATTTCTACACCATTTTTCGCATGTATGGCGGCGTGGATGGCGTTCGGGAAATTGCAAAAAACATCAAACAGTTTACTTACCCGCAGGACATTAGTTTTGTGTGCATGGTTTTTGACCTGAAAAAAGAAGAATTGGAATGTTATAAGCAGCCTTCCGGAGCAACACGGTTAAGCTCACAAGATTTTCGTGAAATGGTAAAGTACGACAACGAAATTTTTGCCACAGCGCCGATATAAAATGCAGATTTTGATACGTTTATGAATGAAATTAAGCATACAGATATTGCCTATATCAAAAGCGACAACCTGCTGCAAGATGCGCAGCATATTATTGAAAAAGCGCAACATTTTGCGTATAGAGCGGTGAATACTGCGCTGCTACAGCGTAACTGGCTGCTTGGTAAGCGTATTGCAGAGGAGGTTTTGCAAGGAGAAGATCGCGCAAAATATGGTGCAGAAATTGTTAAAAAACTATCTGTTACGCTTACGCAGATTTATGGTAATAGTTTCACAAAGACCAACTTATACAATTACACGGAGTTCTATAGCGTATTTCCTGAAATTTTCCACACAGCGTGTGGAAAATTTTCGGATAACAATTTCACTGCACTGCGCATAAAATCTTTTTCGCTGCTCACTTGGAGTCATTTCAGAGCGCTTTTGCAGGTAAAAGATGCCGATGCTCGCAGCTGGTATATGCAAGAGGCCGCTGAGCAAGCGTGGAGTGTGCGGACTTTGCAGCGCAACATTTCGTCTCAATACTACTTCCGGTTGCTACAATCGCAAAGTAAGGATTTGGTAAAGGCTGAAATGGAAGAAAAAACCTCGTCTTTTCAGCAGGATAAGTTGGAATTTATCAAAAATCCGGTAATTGCAGAATTCTTAGGATTTACACCAAATAGTGATTTTACCGAATCGGAGCTTGAAAAAACTATCATTACCAACCTGCAAAAGTTCATGGTGGAGCTTGGTAAAGGCTTTGCTTTTGTGGCGCGGCAACAGCATGTCAGAACTGAAAAACAGGATTATTTTGTTGATTTGGTGTTTTACAACTACATCCTGAAGTGCTTTGTGCTGATTGATTTAAAAACGACCAAAATTACGCATCAAGATGTTGGGCAAATGGATATGTATATTCGCATGTACGATGAGCTGAAACTGACCGAAGGCGATAATCCAACGCTGGGTATTGTTTTGTGTGCAGATACAGATGAAGATATTGCTCGCTATTCAATACTTCACGGAAACGAACAACTTTTTGCCTCGAAATATAAAATCTATATGCCTTCTGAAGAAGAGTTGCGGGCAGAAATCGAAGCCCAAAAAAGATTGTTTTACCTACAACGAAATTTTTGCCACAGCGCCGATATAAAACCAAGTTTAACAAGATGAGCAGCGCCTCATGTCATATCGTAATTTGTGTCCCGTGTTACAACGAGAGTAAGCGCTTGGATAGAGATGGCTTTGTCGAATTCGTGCAAGACTATCCGGCGGTTCGGTTTCTTTTTGTGAACGACGGGAGTACAGATCAGACGCTTAAGGTTCTGACCGATTTGGCGGCGAGGCACGAAAATCTACAGGTGCTGAACCTTGAGCAAAATAGCGGCAAGGCAGAGGCCGTACGGCAAGGCGTATTGTATGCCTGCAATGCTTTTACTCCCGACTACGTTGGCTTTTGGGATGCTGATTTGGCAACGCCGCTGGAGGAATTGCCGCAGTTTATAAAAATTTTAGCGGAACAAGATTTTGACGCTGTAACAGGCCTTAGGCTGGTGCGCTTGGGTGCAAAGGTAAAGCGAAAGGCATTGCGCCACCACTTGGGGCGCGTGTTTGCAACAGCCGCTTCACAAGTGTTGCGCCTATCGGTGTATGATACGCAGTGCGGCGCCAAGCTGTACAAAGCGAAGCTGGCGGCGTGCTTGTTTGGTGAAAAATTTATCTCTCGCTGGCTTTTCGACGTGGAAATTTTGGCGCGCTATGTGCAGCGCTATGGTGTCTGTGAAGTGAAAAAACGTATATACGAGTACCCCCTTTTTGCGTGGGAGGATAAGAGCGGCTCACAGGTAAAAGTAAAAGATTTTGTGAAGGCTCCGTTGGAGCTTTGGAAAATTAAGAGGCGATACTTATCTAACCGTAAAATGTTGATAAACAAATAATAGCATGGATGTAAAAGAGTACAACGTTAAGGTGGCGCAAGCCAAGCAAAATCACCCGTGGGAGTATGCCCGCTTTGAGGTGGTGGCAGATTTGCTCTGCGCCGTACTTGACAAAACAAGCCGGAGCTCCTTAAACATTGTAGATGTGGGCTGTGGCGACGCATTCTTTTTACATCGGCTTTCCGAGAGATTTGTGAGTTGCAACTTTTTTGCCGTTGATACTGCCTTTACCCCTGATACTATTGCTGCTTTTGAGGAAAAATATAAAGGTACAAGCATAAAATTTTATCATAATTTAGCAGAATTTGATAACAATTACAACAAAATTACAACAAAATTACAACAAAATTACAACAAAATTACAACAAAATTACAACAAAATTACAACAAAATTACAACAAAATTACAACAAAATTACAACAAAATTACAACAAAATTA
>JAISBU010000029.1 GCA_031266015.1 Prevotellaceae bacterium
GTTGAGAAGACGCTGCCGCCGGCCGCCGGAGGTGAGAAGGTAAGCACGGGCATGGGGCTGCTCCTAACCTCCGCTTCGGGCTACGAAAACCTGCCCGTTGTCCGGGTGCACGACAGCCAGCACAACCGGGGGGAGCAGAGCGTTGCCCGGTACTACGAGCTCCCCACGGCCGTGCCGCTGCTGGGCGTTGACGTTGCTTACCTGAACGCCTGCAGCCCCAAGCCGGCCACCGACAGCTACCTGCTTTACCACAAGGCGCCGCAGGGCTGGGAAAGCCTCGCCTCGGAAACGAACCTTGCCGGCAAGCGGATTACAAGCCGGCTGGCCGAGCCGGTAGAGGTGAGCCTGCTGGCGGCGTTCCCGTTCCCGGAGTTGGGCTACTCCCAGTACATCACCCCCAACGCCGACGGCATAAACGACTGCTTCACCGTAGCCGGCATTGAGAAGTTCCCCGACACCCGCTTAGTGATACTGCTGCCCAACGGCAGCGTAATCTACGACGTATCGCCCTACAGCAACGATTTTTGCGGCGAGGGCTTGAGCACCGGCACGTACTACTACATGTTTTTTACGGAAAAGAGCGACAAAAAGCCCGTGAAGCGGGGATTTTTTGAGCTGGTAAAGGAGGAGTGAAAAAGGAGATGAAAGCAGCGCTACTCATACTACCCGCGGCGTTGGCAGCAACATGCGCAGCCCTCCCTGTGCCCGGCGCAGCGCAAAATGTGCAAAACGCACAAACGCAGTACTACGCCCACCGGCAGCTTACCAACCCGGCGGCCATGTCGGAGGCGGCAGCGGTAGAGGCAGCCCTCTACGGGCAGTACCGCCTCTACGGGTTCGACGGCGCGCCCAAGGAGATGGCGCTGCAGGTTACAGCGCCGTTCTCCATCGGCGCGGGCGCGGAGAGGAGTTCCCGCTACTTTGCAGACGGTAGCTCCGACAGGGAGTACCGCAACATGTTTTTTGGCTTCGGCGCGTACGGCGCGAACGTTGGCGCCTACAGCGAGTATAGCGCGCTGCTCTCCTACGCCTACCAGGTTCGCCTGTCCCGAAGCGTACAGCTGGCCTTTGGCGTCGCGCTCGGCGCGAGCGTCTCCGGCCGGAGGTATGGCGCTACGAATGAGGATGCCGTTGATCCAACCCTGGTATCCTCCAGCCTCTGGCAATTTCACTCGCAGGCAGGGGCCTACCTTCACGGGGACAAGTACTACGTGTCGGTGTACTCGCCGGCGGCCGTGGACAAGGCAGTATTTCTTCAGGCCGGCTACAGCGCCGCCGTTGGCCGCAGCAGCGATGAGGGCGGCTACTACGATGAGGCCCGGCAAAAGAAAAGCACATGGGAGGTACACGCCCAAGCCGGATGGCAAAAAGACGGAAAGCTATCCCTGCAGGGTAGTACGCTCTACACAATTAACAATCTGCTGGGCGTGGGCGTGGCGTGGCAAAACCCGCTGAACCTGGCGGCGCTCGCCCAGCTACAGATAGGCGGGGTGAAGATATGCTACGCCTACCAAATAACCGACCTGAACGTGAACGTTTTGCAGCATGAGGTGATGTTGAAGATTACGTTTGCCAAAAAGGAAAATTTGTACTAACTTTGTATGACAGAAACAATTTAAATTTAAAATTATGTTATGAGACCGAATAATTTCTTTGCGGCTCATTTTTTATTTACAACTTAAAAAAATCACTGAATTATGAAAAGAAATTTACTTACTTTTGCAGCAGCCGCGCTGCTATTTGCTCTCGCAGCATGTGATAAAGATTCGGGTTCGGGAGGAGTAACGCGCTGCTACACATGCGTATCAACTAGTACCTATACCGGTACAGGTACTACAGGAAAGCCTACCACGGTGACAAATGAAGTATGCGGCCTTACTGCAGAAGGCGCCCGCAATACGGAAAAAGCCGGCACGTACACAGCAACATCGGGAACTACCACTGTAACAAGCACTATGAGTTGCAATTAATGCTCCAAATAAGCCTGATTGTAAAGCAGATGCCGTCGATCCAACCCTGGTATCCTCCAGCCTCTGGCAATATTAGAATTTCAATTTAAATATCAAGCAAGATGAAAAGTATTCTTAGGAAAGTGGCGGTTATGGCAATCGCAATAATGACAATGAGTGTGGCAGCTGGTGCGCAAGAAAAAGGCGACATGGCCGCAGGCGGAAATCTCGTACTGGGTTCAGGCAACAGCTTTACCAACTACGGTATCGGCGTAAGGTTCCAGTACAACGTAACAAATCCTTTCCGTCTGGAAGGCTCGTTCACGTACTTCCTGAAAAAAGACAATTTCACGATGTGGGATTTGAGCGCGAACGCCCACTGGTTGTTTCCCGTAACTGACAAAATCACAGTCTACCCCCTTGCCGGCTTGGGTATCTTGAATTCTGGAGCAAACTATGGCTTTTATAGCGCATCCAAGTCGGATATAGCCTTTAACCTCGGTGGCGGCATCGACTACCGGCTGACTGACAGCCTCATTCTCAATGCCGAACTAAAATACAAAATCAGCGACTGGTGGGATAGGCTGATGCTCTCGGCAGGGCTGGCCTATAAGTTTTAACTATAGAAGAACAAAATTTAGAAGTTATAAATAGCCGCTTTAACGAGGAGTTACAAATGCTCATATTGCTAATTGGATAGATGAAGGATTATTGGAATATGCGGATAAAAAAAGAATGTCCGAATAGCTCTCTAAACAGCGGTACAATTCCGCTGAGGTTAGACAACTATTCGGACACGCCACAAAGATAGTACAAAACTTCCAAATAACTACCACTGTAACAAGCACTATGAGTTGCAATTAATGCTCCAAATAAAAACGTCTATAAAAGGGAAAAAATCGTTATCTTTGACGTAAAGTAAAATGAAAAAATCTGCTTGGAGTATTATTGCTGATAATTTTATTGAGTTGGGGCGGCTGCTATTTGCCGGTGTGGTCATCGGTGGCATAGTTGGGGAAACTGACAAGATGGAAATTATCATACTGGGTGGTATTGCCTGTGCAGTTTTTATCGCATTTGGTATATTATTAAAAATCAAAAATTTAGAATAAAATGGCGGTTGTTTATTTATTAAGCTCTTTGGCTTTCATTAGCATAGTTACGTTTGTTGTTTTTTTAATTCAACAAAAAAAAACCAAAGTATTGTAATCGTGAAAATATGAGAGTTTTGCTTTGCGCAACGCTGTTACGGTAACAAAAGAGACACCACTGTAACAAGCACTTTGACTTGCAATTAATTCTCCAAATAAATAGTGTAACGCGCTGTACTCGGGACTAGGTAGCCTGATTGTGAATTAAAAAAGCCACTCAAAATTGAGTGGCTTTTTTAATTCACCGTATAAAATTTATGCTACTTCATTGTCCCTATCCAGTTATACCCCATGCCTTGCACCTTAACAGGAAATTCGTACAGCTCAATATCTACTATTCTACCTTGCAACTCCCGCTCCCCGACTTTGGATGGCGATACTTCAAAGTTAATAATAGCGTAAACTTTTCTGCTTATGTTCCCAAGCACATCCTTGCGGCTTTTAACCCGCTTGATGAGCTGGCTTGCCTCCCCTTCCGGTACAGATACAAGCTGAAAATCTTTTAGATTGGAGAATGATAAGCCTATTGGCGGATGCTGACCTTCGGAATTTGCTATAATCAAGCCGCTACCGTCGCTCTGGAGAGCTTCTTTTTGGATGGGAAATCCTTTTTTTGCAAAGTTGTACTCGCCAAATTCCATCGTAGTATAAATGTAGTATTGCTGCGTAAAGTCAACTTTCTGCACTTCATCACGCAAGAGAGCATTAGAGGTTTGCAGCATCTTTTCGCGCTCAAATTCATCGTTGCTTCCTTTGCCGTACAGCTCTTTCTGAAAACGGTACAGGTACTCGTTTGCCAGCGAACCTGCTTCATTTGCCCGTTGCTTAGTATAGTACAAAAAAGCAATTTTATCCGTTAGCAGGGGATTTTTAGAAGCATTAGGATTCATTTTTAGCACCATTTCTCCGCTATTTAATGCCTCACGTACATTAATATACGTATATCCAACACCTAGAGAGTACGATGCTTTTTCATATACAGCAATAATACCATCGCTTGTTTTAAGTTCTTGCTTAAGTGTATTCGAAAAACCTTCATCTATATTCCAAATAACATAACGGTTAAAAGCAAGATTGCTACAGGAACGTGTATAGGGGACATTCGCTGATCCCCAATGCGCCACATGAAAATAACATCCATACTCCGAATAGCCTAACTGTATAGTGTCGCGAGTTCTAAACGTTAAATCGTCAAAGGTTTTCTCGTACAGTTTAGGCGAACATCCATTGAGTAGTATAGCTACAGCAATCGCTACGCTAGTTGAAAATAACAACTTCTTTTTCATGTTATAATAGTGCAGAATTTTGATGCAAAAGTAATTATTTTTCAACAACAACCAATTTTTGAAAGTTTTTTTAAATGCACCGTAAAAAGGTTGAGCATCAATATTCATCACCGTAACGTTTACTTCCTGCGGTTGTTGCGGATGCTAAGCCTAGAATAAACAAGATGATAATACAAACTCCAACCACATACAAAACGGCTAAAATCGCAGCCAAAATGGCTAAAAGCACAAGAGAGCATACCGCAACAGTCAATATAATAGATGCAACCGGAATAGACAAACATCCGAAAGCGTGATAAATGGCTTTCTGCCACTTGAACCTGCGAAAAGACATTGCTATTGCAGCGATTGTCATAATGGCGACTATTACGGAAATTACAGTCAGCAAAATCATTGACAACGGAAGTTCTCCCCAGCTAAGCAAGTTGGGGTTATAGTAGAAATGGTGTAGAATATTTCCGTTGACGAGCAGAAGAAACAGCATGATGCCGATAATAACGCTAATAATGCATAGATATATTGCCATATCGCTGCTGTTTTCTTGGTATTTTCTCTTTTGCACCCACGCTATGATGATATATATCAACCCAAATAATGTCAGTACAGCGAAAGGAATTAAGTAAAATGCGCAGGAGTTGAGAGAAAAGTCTCTTTTATTGAATGGTATTGGTAGCACATGGCGAGTCCATCTATTGGGTGTTGTAAAAGTGGTCAATTTTGTTGCTGGTAGCCATGCTGTGAAATGCTTCGTCGCGCTATAGATGTTTACGAATGCCCATACATCTTCCTTTCCTTTTTTTGTAATTGTATGGAAATTTAGAACCGTCAGCGTGTCACCTTGTATTGCGACGGATGATGATATTTGCTTGCCTGCACGCGTAAAAAGATTAATAGTATCTGTAGCAAACAGGACTGTACCGTAAGTTACATGGTATCTATACAGGTAAGCAATAGAATCTTTTGCTCGCCCACGTTCCATTGCTTCATACGAATCGGGCAAGTGGTAGCTACAACCGGAAATAAAGAAAAAAATTAAACCTGATACAAATGTAGTACGGGCTATATTTTTCATGCTATTATACATTTTTTTCTTTCAATGCCATATACCTTTCTTGCAGGATCGAGTATTTTTCCAATACTTCAAGATATTTTTCTTTGTAACCATCAGCATTCGGCATTAATTGCTGAATATTTTTACCCGTATGCGTATTTGGTTCACGAAGCATCTCTCCTTTGCCAGTAATTAACCATTCTAGATTCAAATTAGGATACTTCATGCTAATTTTTTCAAGAATATCTGACGCAATTGTAACACTTTTAGAAGCAATATATCCATTAGCAATACCAACATAAGCTTCAAATTTATTCTGCCCAATTTCTAAATGTTTCAGAAAATACTTCAAACGACTTTTTATGCTATCCATATTGCACACATTACCATATTATTACAAATCGGCAACAGTTAAACAATACTAATTCAACGATACACGTCATTAATCAATGATATATATCGTTATCTTTGTTGCCGTATTCCACTCCTCTATAATTGTGATTTGATTGCATCAAAAAAGCGACCGCCACGCAAAACGCAAAAGCGCTTTGCCACTAAAAGCGGAGCTCCGGGCGAGGCTTCCATTATACTTTAGAGGAGTGAATGGATAGCCTCGCTTTTTTATTTCGCAATAAAACCTATAAAGGTAAAAAAAATTACGGGAAAAGAAGAATTAGCTTAAAAATGGCCTACCAGCTCACATATAACGACCTCCTTTCCCTTCTGCACACCTCGGCGGAGCTTGCGTTACAGGCGTACCGGATAGAGCAGGGCGAAGAACCCACAACCCTCAGCGAACGGCAAGCGGCAAAAAAGTATGGCTGGAGCGCTGTTCGGCGCTGGAAGAAAGAGGGGGAGCTGCCTGTGCACAAAAAAGGCGATAAAAATCACAAGCTCAACTTTGAAGCGCGCAAGCTGGAAGAAATTGCTGCTGCCGAAAAAATATCAGCCTTTTTATGCTACCAAAAAGCTGTAAATAAATAAATATAAAAATGATATGCGTATGGAAATGGAACAAGCAACAAGCAATAAAATAAACGAAATTGTGGCGATGCAAAGCAACATGTTAGCTCTGTTAAGCAGCATAATCCACATTATGACCACGCTAATTGCCGACAAAGAAGAACTCACGCAAAGGCACATCCAGCTGCTCGACAAAAAGAAACAACAACAGCAATGCTCAAAACCATAAAATTAAATCGCAGGCAAAGAAGAAGGAATCGCGTATTTTTTCTGCTGTTGACCGTACTAGCCGGGATCGCGCTATCGCTCATCACCACTCAAAAAAGCCAAACTAGCAGCCTTCCGCAGCGACCACAAGACAGCAGCCTGAGCGCCGAAATTGACAGCAGCCTAAACACTCTTAAAAAAGTAGACAGCGTACTTGACGAGCTGCAAAAAAGAGCGTACGATTTCAATCTTCTAAAAAAATAGCCGTTTAGTTTAACCTTTAAAATAAAAATTATGTTAGGAAATTGTCAGACACCTATTTATTTAGGCATTAGGAATGGAAAAGTTACCCAAAGGGTATCCAAAGATACCGAAGGCGCCATTCAGCGTACCACAAAGGTAGGCACTACGGTATACGAAGTCAACTACAGCTTTGTAAAAGGATTACTCGCTGATATTGAGGTATTTGAGCATGAAGAGTACGGCCGGCAATGGTCGTTTACCTTACAGGACGGCACGGAAAGCTACCGCCTGCAGCTGAATGAAAACGCCCCGGCGCTTACCAGCCTGCTTTTTGCCTTGCCGAACTGTGACGTAAAAAAGCCGATAATTATTCAGCCGTATGACTTTGTAGACAAAGAAAACGGCAAACACGCAGGGGTAACTTTAAAGCAGGACGACAAAAAAGTAGCGTGGTTTTTCACACATGAAGACCCGAAAGGACTGCCGGAACTGCAAGAGGTAATCATCGATGACAAGCCGACATGGAACAGCACTGAGCGCATGAAATTTCTTCAAAAGTACGTTAATGAGCACATTATGCCACAGCTGGAGGGTGAGGAGGACAAAAATGACTTTACCCCTAATGATTTGCCCTACTAACTTACGGTAAGGCAGCAACTATGCCCTACCATAAGCGCACAAAAGCAGCACGAGAAGCCGCAAAACCGGACATTTCCCTTGCAAAATAGCCGTCCCCGGTACAAAGAACTGTCTTTTTCTTTTGGAAGGCAAAAATCAAAGAAAAACCGGTTCCGCGAAGCGGAACACCATTTTACTTTTTGCGAAGCAAAAACAGGCAAAAAAGCGCCGTTTGCGGCGCACCTTTTAAGCAACTTGCGCAGCAAGTTTGGAAGTATGGTTCGCCGTTTTAGGCGAACACCCTATAGGTTCAATAATAAGTTTTTAATGTGTTTAAATAGCTCAAAATTAGATACACCTTTAAACTGTAAAACATTGAAATTCAGCAGTCAAAAAATATGGCAATGTACAAGATTAGATACACCTTTAAGACAATTCTCGCTATTGTACAAAATTAGATACATCTTTCTTACTCAAGGTACAAGATTAGATACACCTTTAATGCTAAATGTACAAGATTGGATACATCTTTTTTGTTCAAGGTGCAAGATTAGATACACCTTTAAGGCTAAATGTACAAGATTAGATACATCTTTTTTGTTGATAACTGCCATTTTTGAGAGGTAAGGTACAAAATTAGATACACCTTTACTATGGAAAATATAGCACAAGAGCAAGTAGCTACAGTTCCGATGGTGCGCATAGACCGCAATATCATTCACAACATCGACAGCCTATTCGATGACATGTTCGGTGTTGGTGGCGCAGACATGGACAATGGCTTGCTACGTTCAGTCATATACTACCTGTGCTACAGCTACCAACAAAATCTATTTGCATACTCTGTATTTGACCCTTACGCTTTTGCCAAAACACTGAATTATACACCCGATTTTTTGCGCCAAAAGCACACAAAACCTCACTTCTTGGAGGATTTTAGAGAAAAAGCAAAAGCAAAAGGTATGGACGAGGTAAACGTTGAAAGGGAGCTGCAAGCGTATATTGCCACCGGCGCACCTACCTACGAAAGTAATCTTGAAAATGCGCTGTGGTCGCTTTGGCAAAAAGAAGTGATTTTTTGTCATGGTGCAAAGTTTTTCAACGCCACTGACCGCGAAGAAGAAGTTTCGCAGCACACTATCACGCGCATGAACATTATTCGCAGCCTCACAATTACCCACAGGCGTAGTGGCAAAACCAATCAGCGAAAAACAATGTACAACGTGGAAATGGATGAACGCTTTCTGCACTCGCTCGCCAAATACTTTATTCGTGGCAACAAGGATACGCTCATTGTGTTACGGCGTAGCAGGCTTGATATGCTCTATCTTAAACTTCTGCAATACAAGGAAAGCGCGATATACAACAAAGTACCGCTGGTGGTAATTGATAACTTTGAGCGGCTGTGCAACTGGGCAGGTGTTCCCTCGCTCAAAAAAGACGGCACAGTGGTTGCCCCAAGAGTACGCAAGCAGCTACTCAAAGATGCGCTAAATGCGCTAAAGGAACGGACAAACCTTGACTTTGACTACGATTGCGTTACCGTGCGTCGACAAAAATTTCCCTACACGTTCAAAATTATCTTTAATCTCAACGAGGAAAAATATTTGGCTCGCCAAGAAGAAGATAAGGCGGATTTAAAGCAGCTATTTCAAGAAACTTTAACTCGCGACCTGCTAAACTTTTGGAAATGTAAGGAAGAAACTGCCAATCCCTTGGAATTTGATATGGAAGCGTATAATGACTGGCTGTACTGCTACGGTGACTACAATGAAAAAATATCAATATATTCCCTTGCGCTAACTAAGACTTATGGCAAATGGAAGTATGACGGTCAAGGCATAAAAAGTTATGGGACACAGGCGAAAAACTGGCTGGATAGGCTGATTATGCAGACAAAGTCGGGCCTCTTTTCGAGGGAAAAAACCTAGCAGCTACGAATATGAATATGCACGACAGCGCACAGCAAACAGTGCCCATGCCCCTGAGCCTTGAGGATGTTAAAAAGAAAATCGCGCCGATTTTCGACGTAAGGATACCCCAACGGGAGGCTACTTTTCCTGTATACGCCAAGCAAAAGTGCGGCGACAAGGATTACTCGTACTGCTGGTATTTTGTTTTCTTAAACCGCCAGGATTGCCTTTGGATAACATCGGATACCCTACGATTTAAGAAAAACAGGGATGATTTTTACAGGAGCTTTTTAAAAGAAAAAAACATAGCGAAGGAAACTAAAGAAATAACCTACGATGAGTTCTTTAAGTACGCAGCAGCTCCTTTTTTCAAAAGGGTACAGCGGCATGCTGCCGACACCTCTGAGGTTTGGCTGAATGAATATTTTGGCGACTTTTACTTCAAAAATGACAAAAATGAAGGCAAAAATCCGGACTGCTTGCTGTCTATATCAGAAGAGCAAATCGAGTTTTCTGCGAATAGCGACAAATTTCTGGAAAAATTGAAAACACAGCAAGGCATATTTGAGATACGCCGGGTTGATTCGGAAGCGCTGCTGCAGCGTAGCGCTGAGAAGTTGCAAGAGCATATAGCCCGCTTTGTCCGCTTAGTATCCCCGCCGGTGACTTTCGATAAAAAGGTGCAGCAGCCGCACCGAGTACCGGCGCGAGGCGTAAAAATATAGCATAGTATATGGGGTGCTTTGCCCGATGTGGACTGCTATATAATCAAATTAGGAAAAAGGATTGGATAATTTTTCGTAGCAAATGAATTGCCAGCTAAACATATTCGGAGAGGAATGCGCAACGGCCGCCATTCCCAACGTAGCCTCTGTTCCCCAGCGAAGCTTATTCCGCTACCCTGGGGGAAAGACGTGGCTTATTCCGGTTGTTCGCCGGTGGCTCAAGCAGGAAAGCAAGCCCGCTGCAGCGCTCATAGAGCCATTTGTGGGCGGAGGGATCGTCAGCCTTACCGCCGCCTTTGAGAAGCTGGCCGAGCATGTTGTAATGGTTGAAAAGGATGAGGAGGTAGCGGCCGTTTGGAAAGTCCTGCTAAGCGACAAAAGCGGATGGCTTGCCGACAAGATTATTTCGTACCGCCTGACCGTCGAGAATATCCGGGCGGAGCTGGGAAAAACCGACAGGCAGCTGCACGACGTCGCATTCTGTACTATCCTAAAAAATAGAACTTTTTATGGCGGTATTCTTACCAAAGAATCCGGCCTGATGAAAAACGGAGAAAACGGGAAAGGCGTAGCCTCCTGCTGGTATCCCAAAACGCTGCACGACAGGATTATCGCTATAAGCCGCGTAAAAGAGAAGCTTCAGTTCATTGCAGGGGATGCTTTTGATATGCTGGAGGAGCGGCAAGGCGATAAAGGTGCGTATTTTTTTATAGACCCGCCGTACCCTGTTGCCGGCAGAAGGCTGTACAACTGCTCCGATGTGAACCACGAGCGGCTCTTTGCGCTAGCGTCTAAGCTGAAAGGTAAATTTATGCTGACGTACAACGATACGGCAGAGATTCGGCAGCTTGCCGATAGGTATCACCTTGCGCATAGAGCCATCCCGATGATGACGGCTTGCCATTCCAAAAAAACGGAAGTTATTATATCGGATAACTTCGAATGGTGGAAATAAAAAAATTATGAAAGAGAAAAACATCAAGCTACTATACATTGACCTGTTTTGCGGCGCAGGTGGCACGAGTACCGGATTAGAGAGCGCACGGCACAACGGCCGCAAGTGCGCGAAGGTGATAGCCTGTGTCAATCACGATGCTAACGCCATAGCCAGCCACGCCGCCAACCACCCGGACGCGCTGCACTTTACCGAAGACATACGGACATTGGAGCTATCGCCGCTCGTTTCTCATATTGAAAAAATGAAGGCAACTTATCCCGAAGCGCTGGTAGTGCTTTGGTCAAGTTTGGAGTGCACCAACTTCAGCAAGGCCAAAGGCGGGCAGCCCCGCGATGCCGACAGCCGGACGCTGGCCGAGCATTTATTCAGGTATGTAGAAGCCATAACTCCCGATTACATACAAATTGAAAACGTAGAAGAATTTATGTGCTGGGGCGACTTGGACGAAAACGGAAAGCCGGTAAGCAGGGACAAGGGGCGCAAATACCTGCAGTGGGTTGAGCGCGTCAAACACTACGGTTACACCTTCAAACACCGGATTTTGAACGCCGCCGATTACGGGGCATATACCAGCCGAAAGCGTTTTTTTGGAATTTTCGCCAAGAGCGGACTACCGATAGTTTTCCCGAAACCCACCCATGCAAAGAACGGAAGCAAAGATTTATTCGATAATCTCAAAAAGTGGAAAGCCGTTAAAGAGGTGCTCGACTTTTCTGACGAAGGTAAAAGCGTATTCACCCGCAAACAAACGCTATCTAAGCGTACTTTTGAGCGTATTTACGCCGGACTTGTCAAATTCGTAGCGGGTGGTAAGGCTGCATTCCTTGCCAAATACAACAGTAGCGACCAACACGGCAATGTCTCGCCAAATTCATGCACCAGCGTAGACAAGCCTGCGCACACCATCGCCACCCAACCGCGAATGTGCCTCGTGCAACTAAGTTTCTTAATGAGCAGTTATTCAAACGGACATAATTGTACAAGCATTGACAACCCTTGTACAACCATAGTAAACAATCCAAAGCAGAACATCGTAAGCTGTAAACGGCCCTGTTTGGTAGCCGCTGAAAGCGGAGTAGCGATTGAAGTTTACGAAACCGACAGCGAGCCGATGCGCCAGATAAAAGAGTTCATGGCGCTGTACGGAATAGCCGATATAAAAATGCGGATGCTGAAAATACCGGAGTTAAAGCGGATAATGGGCTTTCCCGAAGATTATACGCTTATCGGAACACAGGCAGAGCACAAGAAGTTCATCGGAAACGCCGTTGAAGTCAACATGGCAAGGGTGATGTGTGAGGCGCTGGCGGGTGCAGCTACTGCAAAAAAATTGGCAGCCGCGGCCTAAATATGGATATGGAAATGGAAATTTCGCAAGCCCAAAATACCGTTAGGTTTGGCGGACTTACGGTAAAGTAAATATAAAAATAATTAGCCATGAAATACGAGAAGCCACAACTTTTTCAGCCAACTCCTGAAGAGATTGAGCGTGTTGCCAAATACCTAAATAGCAAGCTAACAACAAAGAGGGTAACATCGGTCAACGGAGTGCCGGTGGACAAAAATGGAAACATAAAACCGGCAATGTCAACCCTGAAGCATGCCGAACCTGCCGCACCGCAGCCCAAAAAGGGTAGGGCAATGAAAATGTAAATGCCAACTAATTAAAGTAGCGCTTAGCAAGCCGGCAAAGCAGGCTCCGCAGCAGCCGCGCCGAGTACCGGCGCGAGGCGTAAAAATATAGCATTATTATGAAATTTAACTATTGCGCTCTATAAATCACATTAGACTAGTAAAGCAGTATGAATGAAAATCTTACAAAACCTAAGAGCGTTGCAGGTAGCCCCAGCACACCGGCCAACACGCTAGCGGAGCTGGCGAAAGACAGCAACAATAAGGTTCGCCGTAACG
>JAISBU010000007.1 GCA_031266015.1 Prevotellaceae bacterium
TTTTCGGCAACGCTCGCCATCAGCATCACGTTTTTCCCCTTCCTGTTCACGGTTACGGGAACTACACACGATTTTCTCGAATATTTCCCGTGGACAATCACCATTTCGCTCGGCATATCTTTGCTGGTGGCGATATTCGTCATTCCCGTCATGCAGTATGTGCTTATCCGCAAAGGAATAAAACAGGCGCAGGAAGAACGCCGGCTGCAGGGCAAACGGGAGCGGCGCAGCATTCTTGATTACGTGCAAACCGGCTACGAAAAGCTGCTGACAACCGTTTTCCGTTTCCCCAAAACGACTATGGGTGTTGCGCTGGCAAGCATCATCGGCGGCGTCGCACTGTTTAGCACGCTTCCGCAACGCATGATGCCAGTTGCCGAGCGCGACCAGTTCGCCGTCGAAATTTACCTGCCGCAGGGCAGTCCGCTCGAAAAAACCGCCGCCGTGTGCGACAGCATGGAGCACATTCTCCGGCGCGACCCGCGCGTGAAATCCGTGACCGCATTTATCGGCGAAAGTTCGCCGCGCTTCCACATCGTATACGCACCCAACATGCCCTCGAAAGCCTACGGGCAGTTCATCGTAAACACCGTTTCCAACAAGGCTACCGAAGCGCTGCTCGACGACTACACCAACCGTTACGCCTTCTATTTCCCCGAAGCGTACGTGAAGTTCAAGCAACTGGATTTTCAAGTGTCGGAAGCCCCCGTTGAGGTGCGCCTGATTGGCGACAACCTCGACGAGCTCAAGCAGCAAGCCGGAAAGCTGACGGACTACCTCCACGCACAGGACGGCTATCTTTGGGTGCGCACCAGTTTTGACGAACCGCTTGCGGGCGCTAAAATAGAATTAAATCCTTCGGAAGCCGGCAGGCTGGGCATTCAAAAAGCAATGGTTTCGATGGGCGTCGCCGCGGAACTGACCGGCAGCAACATCACCACGCTGTGGGAAGGCGATTACGCCCTGCCCGTCCGGATTAAACCCGAAAACACCAAGCCTGTTTTCGGCGACGTCGGCGATGTGCAGGTGTCAGGTTTGTTTGGTGCGAGCGTCCCCCTGCGGCAAGTGGCGAGCATCACGCCCGAATGGAACGAGGGACAGATAACACACCGAATAGGTATGCGCACATTGAGCGTGTTTGCCGATTTGAAACGGGATGAAAATGTGGCGGCGGCATACGAGAGGCTGTACCGTTTCATGGATGAACAAATCGTCCCGCACCTGCCCGCCGGCGTGAGTTATGAATACGGCGGTCAGCCCGAACTCGAAGCAGAAATCGTGGTGCCTATGGTAAAAGCGATAGGAATGGCGCTGATAATTATTTTTATGATTTTAGTATTTCACTGCGGTAAAGTCAGCCGCGCGACGCTCATCATGTCCTCAACGCTGCTCAGCCTGTTTGGCGCAGCATTCGGGATATGGGCGCTGGGCATTGAATTTAGCGTCACCGCCATGCTGGGCATCGTGGGGCTTATCGGCATCATTGTCCGCAACGGTATCATCATGTTCGACTACCTTGAAAAGCTGCGTAAAGAACAGGGCATGACGGTGCGCTCCGCCGCCTTTGAAGCGGGCAAACGCCGGATGCGCCCGATATTCCTCACTTCGGCGGCAGCGTCGATGGGCGTGCTGCCGATGATTATCAGCCGAAGCCTCTTTTGGAGTCCGCTGGGTACGGTGATTTTCTTCGGCACGATGATTTCCATGATACTGGTGCTAACCGTGCTGCCGGTGGCATACTGGCTGCTCTTCAGGAAAGAAGACGTAACAATGATTAGTGATTAACGATTAATGATTACAAGATGATGATGAAAAATAATATCATAACCGTTCTCATCCTACTCCTGACCGTTTATCAGGTGCGGGCGCAGGAAGTGTACACGCTGGAAAAATGCAAACAAATGGCGATAGAAAATAACGCCAAGGCAAAAAACAGCCGGCTGGCAGTCGAAGCGGCAACGCAGACAAAAAAGGAAGCCTTCACCCGCTATTTCCCTGAAATCAGCGCTACCGGCATCGGCATGATGAACGAAAAACCCTTGCTGACAACTACCGTGCAAACCGGCAATCCCGACCAGCCCACCGCCGAAGTCGGCATGATAAAAAACGGCATTATCGGCGCAGTAATGGCGATGCAGCCGCTCTTTGTCGGCGGACAGATTGTCAACGGCAACCGGCTGGCGAAGGCAGGGCTGGAAGTGAGCCGCCTGCAACAGCAGTTGTCCGACGACGAAGTCCTGCTCAAAACCGAGCAGTATTACTGGCAGCTCGTCTCGATGAAGGAAAAGTTGAAAACCATTGCCGAAGCCGAAACGCTGCTTGCACGTGTCCGCCACGACGTAAGCCTTGCTGTGGAGGCAGGCTTAACGGTCAAGACCGATTTGCTGCGCATCGAACTTGAGCAAAACAAACTTCAGCGCAACCGCCTCAAAGCCGAAAACGGGTTAGCCCTGCTTAAAATGAGTATGGTGCAGCACATCGGCGCCCCGTCCGACGCTTTTGACGTGGCTCCTCTCCCATCCGACGCCCTGCCGCAGCCTGCGGAATATTTTGTCAATCACAACGACGCCCTGCCGCAACTTGCCACGTACCGGCTGCTGGAAAAGAGCGTGAACGTAGCCGAATTGCAGGTGAAAATGAAAATCGGCGAAACCCTTCCAATGGTTGCGGTAGGCGCAACGTACAACTACATGAAATTCGACGGCGGCAAACCCACCGAAATGAAAGATAACTTCGGGATGTTGCTGGCAACGGTATCCGTGCCGATTTCGGGCTGGTGGGGCGGCTCGCACGCCATCAAAAAGAAACGCTTGGAAGTGCAGCAAGCCATCAACACCCGTCAGGAAACCGAAGACTTGCTGTTAACGCAAATGCAGCACCTCCGCAACGCCGTAACGGAAGCTTATCAGCAGACCTTGCTGGCACAGGAATCCATCGCTGTAGCCGAAGAGAACGTCCGCCAGAACGAAGACCATTATAAGGCAGGCGTATCCATCCTCTCCGACCTGCTCGACGCCCAAAGCCTCCTCCAGCAAACCCGCGACCAGTACACGGAAGCGGCAACGGGGTACTTTATGAAACTGTCGGAATACAAAAAGGCGACGGGAAGGTGAGGGACGCCATGAAAAGCGAAAATAATTTGGTTCAAAAAAATCTTTTTTCTTCGACTTGTGTAAAATGTCCAAAATTTTACCGTAATTTGCACTTCATGCTTGTAATCGCAAATAAATGATAGAATAAAGGATATGATACGGCAAATTGAATACAATTATATCGAAGCTATCAAGGCCATCAAACAAGCCATACTGCAAAGCCGTTATAAAGCGGCGATGTTAGCCAATCGTGAAATGCTGATGCTCTATTTTGGCGTTGGCGAATATATTTCAAAAAACAGTCGTGAAGGTTCGTGGGGGACAAATGCTATTGAGGTAATTTCAGCACAACTTCAACAAGAATTGCCGGGTTTGAAAGGTTTTTCAGCTACCAGTTTAAAGAAAATGCGAACTTTTTATGAAGCATGGGAGAAGACATTTTCAAATCGTCCGTTATCAACGGACGAAATGGCAGAACATAATCTTTTAGCCACGATTGAGGCTGATACGGATTCTACTAAAATACAGCAATACAATGACAATGAAATAATTACAAATCATCAGTTAATAACGGACGATTTGACGCCTGATAATTTAGACTTCTTTCTAAGAGTTGGTTTTACCCATCATTACGAGATTGTACTAAAAACGAGTTCATTAGATGAGCGTCTTTTCTATATTCAGAAATGTGCTGCCGAATTTTGGAGTGTGGAAAAATTACAATATAACATCAAGAGCAATCTCTATTCAAAACAGGGAAGTATTATAAACAACTTTGCCAAAACAATTTCGGAAGCTGATTTCAGAGGCAAGGCTCTGCGTTCATTTAAGGATGAATATCTACTTGATTTCATCAATATAGAAGACCCTGACGAAGTAGACGAGCGAGTATTTGAAAATGAAATTGTGCTTAATATTAAAAAGTTTATCATGGCATTGGGCGGTGATTTCTCCTTTATGGGCAATCAATATCGAATTGTAGTAGATGAAAAAGAATACTTCATGGATTTGCTGTTTTTCAATAGAAAACTTCAAAGTTTAGTTGCTATAGAACTTAAGCGAGGTGATTTCAAACCCGAATATGTTGGCAAACTGAATTTCTATCTTTCAGCGCTTGATGAGTATGTAAAGATGCCACATGAAAATCCATCTATTGGCATTGTTTTATGTAAATCACAAAGAGAAAAAACGGTAGAATTTGCCTTTCGGGACACTTCAAAACCTATGGGCGTTGCTATTTATCGTACTGCAGAAGAGTTGCCTCCGGAATATAAAGGTATTTTGCCGGACGCCGATAAGTTGAAAGAATTAATGGATAATAGCCACTCCTGATTTTGATTTCCCCCGACCAAAGGGATTATGAATATAGAAGAATTACGCGAACATTGTCTTGCAGTGAAGGGAGCCGTCGAATGTATGCCATTCGACGAAGATACTATGGTTTACAAAGTAATGGGAAAAATGTTTGCCTTTTTTCCCCTCACGCCGAAAGAAGGCGAGTTTTGGGTGAATATGAAATGCCATCCTGATAAATCCGTTCATTTGAGGGAGCATTATCAAGGGATTATCCCCGGGTACCATTCCGACAAGAGATATTGGATTACGGTATATATTCAAAGTGATGTTCCCGACCGCCTGATTGTGGAACTGATTACCCATTCCGTCGAGGAAGTAATAAAAAAACTTCCTAAATATAAAAGGATTGCATATCAAGAATCAAAGCAGGAAGAAAATAGCACGGAAGCGGCAACGGGCATTTCATGAAGTTGGCGGAATATAAGAAGACGACAGGGAGATGAGGGATGCTACCCGTTAACGTGACAAAATCTCTTTCGCAAATTTTGCTACTGTAAGCCGATGCACTCCCAAAATCCGCGCAATAGCCGATTTGGATACCTTTTTGTCTAACAAGGTCTTTATCTCTACTTCTTTGCCTGTGAGTTTCGTGACCTTCGATTTGCTGCCTTTGGGACGACCGAGCACGACGCCTTCAGCGCGTTTTCGGGCAAGGGCTTCTTTGGTGCGCTGGGAAATGAGATTGCGTTCAATTTCGGCGGATAAGCCGAAGGCAAAGGCAAGGACTTTGGAGTTGATATCCCTGCCCAGACGATAGTTGTCCTTGATTGTCCAAACCTGAATGTCGCGATTCATGCACTCGTTGAGGATGCCCATAATCATCAGTAAGTTTCTGCCCAAACGCGATAATTCCGAACAAATCAAAATATCTTCCTTCTTCATTTTTTTGAGTAGCTTGCCGAGTTTTCTTTCCTGAACCGTTTTTGTCCCCGAAATGGTTTCTTCAATCCATTTGTCCACTACCATTACGCTTTTATCGCAAAATTGATTGATTTCAAAGCGCTGATTCTCTACTGTTTGTCTGTCGGTGCTTACCCGAATGTAACCGTAAACCATGCTGTTTTCTTGTTTAAATTATATAATATTAAATTTTTAAAGCGACAAAAATAGTATATTTTTATATACTATTATTATGTACGGTTTTTCCAGCGTTTTTGTTAGGCAAAACGCCGAAAGCTGTAAATTCGGAACGGAAAGCTGGGTGATTCTCTCGCCTATAGAGCAACGCATAAAGGCTAAAATAGAGGCTGTTGGTACGCCGCTGAAGGAGTGGGATATTAATATTTATCGCGGTATTTTGACAGGATATAATGAAGCGTTTATCATTGACGGCAATAAGAAAGACGAATTGATTGCCGAAGACCCAAAAAGTGAAGAAATTATACGACCATTACTCAGAGGGCGAGATATTAAAAGATACAGTTATCAATTTGCTGATTTATACTTAATTACAACATTTCCAAGCCTTAAAATAGATATTGAACAATATCCGGCTGTAAAACAACATCTTATGAACTTTGGCTATGACCGACTGAAACAGACAGGCGAAGCAGGAGCAAGGAAAAAGACTAATAATCAATGGTTTGAAACACAAGACCCGATAAGTTATTGGGAGGATTTAGATAGGCAAAAAATCGTATGGAAACGAGTAGGTTCAATTCTTCGATTTTGTTATGACGAAAAGAAGCATACAGTTCTTGATAGTACATGTTTTGCAACAGGAGAGAACCTGCAATATTTGGTTGGTGTATTAAATTCTAAATTGGGAAACTATATGCTACAAGATTCTCCTAAAACAGGAACTGGTGATTTATTGATTAGTGTTCAAGCAGTTGAACCACTTAAAATACCTATACCTGATGCAAAAATCAAACAACAAATAGAAAGATTGTTACAGGCAGAAGAATACGGAGCAATTGACAAATTGATATATGAGTTATACGGACTTGAAAACGAAGAAATTGAATTTATTGAAAGCATATAAAGTCTTGTTGATTAAAAACAATTTTGTACTTTTGCAAATAAAAAAGATATTGTGTCATGGATACTAAAATGTTGAACGATATTATTACCGTATTAGACAAGTCTCCTGTTGAGAAAGGTTGGCTATTTGGCTCTTTTGCCCGAAACGAGGAAGACAGCCAAAGCGATATTGATATGCTGATACGTTTCAGCCCAAACGAAAAAATCACACTTTTTCGTTATGGAGGCATTGTTTATAATTTAGAGCAAATTACAGGCCGAAAAGTGGATTTGGTTGAGGAGGGAATGTTGCAGTCATTTGCACTTGAAACTGCCGAAAAAGATAAAGTATTGATTTATGAGAAGTCCTGAACAAGATAGAGAACGAATAAAACATATTCTCGAAGCAATTGAAAATATTCTGAACTTTACGGAAAGATGTAGCTGCGAAGAATTTAGCTCCAATGTTATGTTGCGCCACGCTGTATTTCATAATTTTGTTATTATAGGCGAAGCTGCAAATTTACTCACAAAAGAATACAGAGAAGCAAAATCATCTATTAATTGGGGCGAAATTATTGGCATGAGGAATTTTCTTGTCCACGGGTATTACACCGTGCAAAATCATATTATATGGCAAACCATCAAGGAAGATTTAATTCCACTGAAAGAAAAACTTACAAATAAACCTTAATTATTGAATCTCAATAAATTCGATTTCTTCTTCTGTGAGTTTATATAAACCATAAACTATTTTGTCTATTTTGTCATATTCTTTAGTTTGTAATATTTCTTCTATTTGTTGTTTCATTTCTGTATCAAATAAAGGTCCGTTTTTTAGTTTTGCAAATCTTGTCTTGTACCCGAAATTTTAGTTTTTCTCACAATATAAAACGTAACACTATGAAGCAAGTTGTAGTTGGTATTGATGTCGGCGCTACATCAACCAAAATAGGTATCGTAGACAGAGAGGGGAATATTTTAGATGAAACTTGTACGCCTACTCCGGTAAATACTTCGGGCGCTCGTCCGGAAGGTTTTGTGCTGCAGCTGCACGATACCATTACGGAGTTGCGCGGCACAATAAAAGAGGAGTACAAGATTTTGGCTATAGGTATTGGCGCCCCCAATGCTAACTACTATAAGGGAACCATTGAGTTTGCTACCAACCTGCCGTGGCAGAACGAGGTGGCTCCAATAGCAGAGCTGGTTTCTAAGTACTATCCGGGCATTCCTGTAAAGCTTACCAACGATGCCAATGCTGCTGCTTTGGGAGAGATGATTTACGGCGGCGCTCGTGGAATGAAAGATTTTATTTCTGTTACTTTGGGCACAGGCCTGGGAAGCGGCGTTATTTGCAATGGTGAGATGGTATACGGTTCCGATAGCTTTGCCGGAGAGCTGGGGCATATAACTATGGTTCCAAATGGTCGTAAATGTGGCTGTGGCCGTAAGGGCTGCCTGGAAACTTACGTTTCGGCAACAGGGCTTAAGCAAACTGCTTTTGAGGTAATGTCACGTCACTACTTTACCGAACCTAGCGCACTGAAAAAGCTTTCGTTTTTGGATATGACCTCTAAGGATATTGCCGATGCTGCCAATCAAGGCGATGAAATGGCGCTGGAGGTGTTTGACGAAACCGCAAAAATGCTGGCCTATGGCTTAACCAACGCTGTTGTGCTGACCAGCCCCGAGGCTATTTTTATTTACGGAGGTTTGGCCAAGGCCGGAGATTTACTTTTGACTCCTACGCGTAAATATTTGGATGCTCACATGCTGAAGAACTTCTGCAAGCGTGATGCTAAGGGCAATATCGTTCAGCAGGCTAACGTTAAGATTCTGCTTTCGGATCTTAACGATAAGAACGGAGCGGTATTGGGAGCAGCAGCATTAGCGTGGAATGAGCAGAAGTAAGTATTTCTCTTATTTCATAACTAAAGGGCTGCTGATCGATTTTCAGTGGCTCTTTTTATTTACCTCCTTTTTGCTGACACTTCTGTCATCCTGAGTTTCGATAAAGCGTTTTAAACAGTAAGGGAGATGACGTAATGGTTGAAAATGCAGCAGCTATTTTATTGTATTAAGTATTTGATTTTTAACTATTTACGCGTTATTATCATTGGTGGCGAAGCGAAAGTTCACATGTGAATAAAGAGAATGATTTGAATATCTCCCCAAATAAAAAATCCCGTGAACATTTCACGGGATTTTTTATTTGATAGAAGTTGTAATACTACTTCTTAGCTTGTTACTTTTTTGCGTCCTTCTTTTCAGCAGCAGGCTTTTGGCAAGCAGCGGTATCTTTTTTGCAGCACTTAGCGCTATCAGCCTTTGCGCAGCATTTTGCGCTGTCAGACTTTCCGCACTTCTCGCCGTCTTTTTTGCAGCAGTCAGCCTTTTCAATTTTTGCAGCGGCAACATAGTAGCCTTCCAATACCTCAACGGCCACCAGATTAGAGTCTGCTACAGCAACTTCTGCAACAACCTCAACGACTTTACCGCTAACTTTAACTTTCTTACCACAAAGGCTTGGGCAAACCTTACCTTCGTTTGCGACAACCAAGATAAACCTGCTGGAGTCTTTGCCGCTAACCAATATGCGACCGGCCTCAGCATCTGCTACGATAGCTTTACCGCTGAAAGTTACTTCCTTACCTGCATACTTTGCAGGGTTAGCAGCAATTTCTTCAACCTTTGTTTCGTTGCACTTAGAGTGGCAGCATGAAGCAAACATAGCTGCAAGTGCGATAAACATTAATTTTTTCATTATCTGTTGGGTTTTAATAGTTAGGTACAAAGGTACAGATTGTTACTCGAAAGTCGGAATTTTTAACCAAATTTAGCCTAAAGGCTTGTTTTAGGGAAGTTACCAAAGTAACGAGATGGTGCAAAAAGTTGAGAAAATTATGCTGGCAACCCCATTGACAGCGGCAAACGCAACGTTGACACGGCTTATATCTTTACTGCTTATAATACAATGCTGGTAAATGAGGCAACCAATGAAGAGCGCCGCGCCAATGTAGTATATAACGTTGAAACCTGCTTGGTATCCTACAAGGATAACCAGGGCTGCGCAAATCACATGAACAATGGAAGATAGCCACAAAGCCCTGTGACGGCCAATAGCCGATGGAATGGAGAACAATCCTGTGTTTTTATCAAAATCCTCATCAGGTAAGGCGTACAGAATATCAAATCCTCCGCTCCATAAAAGTACTATGACCGAGAACATTAGCGGAGTTAAGGTAAATGCTCCGGTAACGGCAATATATGCACCAATGGGAGCCAGCGACAGACCGAGCCCTAAAATAAAGTGGCAGAGCGCTGTAAAGCGCTTGGTGTAGCTGTATCCTAACACCACCGCCAGCGCTATGGGAGATAGTACAAAACATAATCTACTGATTATTAGAGTAGTAGCACAAAAGAGAATGGCGTTTACAATGCAGAAGGCCAGCGCATGCTGAGGTCTGACAGTACCCGAGGGAATTTCCCGATTTGCCGTACGGGCATTTGCCGCGTCAAACTTACGATCCGCATAGCGGTTGAAGCTCATGGCAGCATTCCGGGCAAAGAACATGCAAAGTACCACAAATAGCAGCATGAGCGGTTGAAATATTTGCCCCGGTTGTGTCACTCCTAAAGTGTAGCCAATCATGGCAAAAGGCAGGGCAAAAATGGTATGGCTGATTTTTACCAGCGATGCATAATTTTTTATATGTGACATTTGCTAGCCAATGACGTATGTTCATGCTTCTGCTATCGGAGTTGAGCGCCGAAGTTTTTCTCAAATACGCTTAGAAGATTTTTCATGGTGCACTCTATGTCCTGATCATTCATGGTGCGCTCATGGTCTTGCAGCGTGAATGAGAGAGCGTAGGATTTCTTTCCTGCCGGAATCTTATCTCCTTCGTATACGTCAAACAACGATACATTTTTGAGCAACTTTTTCTCAGCTTTTACAGCAGCTTCTCGCAGCTGAGCAAAGGTGGTTTTGGTGTCCACCAGCAGTGCAAGGTCACGTGTTACTTCGGGGTATTTTGGTAGCTCGCTGTAGGTAACTTTCAGCTTTGACGAATGCTGTAAAAGTGCGTTCCAGCGAATTTCAGCAGCATAAATTTCTTGCTTTACATCAAGTGTATTGCGTAACCTCCCGGATACAACTCCCATTTCTAAGAATGGTTTCCCCGCTAACTTGCAGGCTATTCCATCTGTAAAAATATCAAGGGGTAATTCTGCTACTTGCAGCTGATCTAAGCTGATACCAAAACGTTGGCATAGCTGCTCAACAAACTTTCTGAGCGTGTAAAAATTGCTGGGCATAGCCGCAATATTCCAGCTTTTCTCGTGCTCCTGTCCGCTCATGAGGATGCTCAAACGACGCTCTTCGGCAAAGCGTTCCGTAACGCCACCTGTGGGTGCAGCCTTACAGTATACATTTCCAAACTCATATAGCTTCAGGTTATTCTGACGATGATTGATGTTATATGCAATAGCTTCTATTCCACCTATTAGCAAGGTCTGACGCATGGCATTTAGCTCCACGCTATTCGGATTTTGCAACATAACCAACTTTTCCGCAGGATATGTTGTAAGCGAATCGTAGCGCTTTGAGCTGGTAAGTGATAGGCACATGATTTCGTTGAATCCGCTGCCGCTAAGCAAATCCGCTGTGAGGTTGGTGATATGCTCATTGTCGGGTTTCGGAGAGTAGCTTAAGGTTGAATTTACATGCTGAGGAATTTCTACATTGTTGTAATCATAAATCCGCAAAACTTCCTCTACCACATCGCATTCTCGGGTAACTTCTACACGGTATGTTGGAACGCTGACAGTTAGATTTCCACTACCAGTTCTGCCGTTTTCGCTTTCTACATTAAATTCTAACCCGATGAGAATTTTCTTGATAACTTCCTTATCAATACACTTGCCAATGCTTGCCCAAATATTGGGGTAATAGAGCGTAATAACTTTTTTCGCAATGGGCTGTGGGTAAACATCTATCACTTCTGATGAGATTTGTCCGCCTGCAACCTCTTTCATGAGCATTGCGGCACGTTTAAGCGCATAAGCTGTAATGTTGGGGTCAGCTCCACGCTCGTAGCGGAAAGACGCATCTGTGCTAAGCATATGCCGCTTGGCGGCTTTGCGTATCCATACCGGATTGAAATAGGCGCTCTCTATGAAAACATTTACAGTGCCATCACTCACGCCGGAATCTACGCCACCGAATACTCCTGCGATGCACATTGGCTTGGTGGCGCTGCAAATCATAAGGTCTTGCGATGATAGCTTTCGCTCAACCTCGTCCAACGTTTTGAATGCAGCTCCTTCAGCGCATGTTTTTACCACTACCGTTTTTCCATCAATCTTGTCGGCATCAAAAGCATGCAGCGGTTGACCAATCTCGTGCAACACAAAGTTGGTTACATCCACAATGTTGTTGATGGGGCGCACTCCAATGGCATTCAACTTTTTTTGCAACCACTCGGGTGAGGGTGCAACCTTTACGCCTGAAACGGTAACGCCCGAATAGCGTGGACAAGCCTCGCTATTTTCAATCTTTATTCGATAGGTGTTGGAGGTGTTATCTACCTTAAAATTCTCTACAGAAGGGCGGCTTAATTTCTTCAATTTTTCGGGAAAATACACAGCTAAATACGCTGCTAAATCTCGTGCAACACCAATGTGAGATGCTGCGTCTATGCGGTTTGGCGTAAGTCCTATTTCGAAAACAAACTCGCTCTCCAGCTTCAAAAACTCTGCCATAGGTGTGCCCACCTTTGTATCAGCCGGAAGCACCATAATGCCGGCATGAGAGCTGCCAAAACCTAGCTCATCTTCCGCGCAAATCATGCCAAAACTCTCAACACCACGCAGCTTGGATTTTTTGATTTTCACCTCTTCTCCATTAGAGAAATACAGCTGTGTGCCAATGGTAGCAACGGGGACTTTTTGCCCGGCTGCAACGTTAGGCGCTCCGCAAACAATTTGCAAAGGCTCTCCGCTGCCAACATCTACGGTGGTTACATGAAGTCTTTCTGCATCGGGATGCTGCTCACATGTCAGCACATGACCAACTACCACGCCCTGCAGACCGCCTTTGATGGCCTCCACCTTTTCTACTGCTTCTACCTCAAGCCCGATAGCCGTTAGTATTCTCGAAACCTCGTCAACGCTAACCTCTGCATTGATGTAATCCTTTAACCAGCTGTACGATATTGTCATTTTATATGCTGAAATAGGTGAGTCTTATTGAGATAACCAACAAAGTTACAAATTTTTTAGTGAATGCTGAATTTTCGCTATCTTTGTATGTGCTGATGAAGGTAAGAGCATTAAAAAGCAGAGGTAAAATGAGCTACGTTCTTTTACTGTGATGGTGGATGTTTTTACGCTGTTTTTTTACTCAAAATTGATTTTATGCAAAGACCGTTAATACTTGCCACTAACGATGATGGCATTAGGGCTAAGGGGTTACGTGCGATGGTGAATATTGCCAAAGCTGTTGGGCGAGTGTTGGTGGTTGCTCCGGAAAAGGTGCACTCGGGTCAGTCGCATGCCATTACATCCACCATGCCATTGCGCTTGCGCAAGGTGGAGGAGAACTACTTTGGTGAGGATGTAGAAGCCTACGCTTGTGACGGAACTCCTGTGGACTGTGTGAAGCTGGCAATGGCACATTTGTTGAGCGGTAGGCCGGATATGATTTTGTCCGGTATTAACCATGGTTCCAACTCTTCGATAAGCGTTGTATACTCGGGAACAATGGCCGCCGCGCAAGAGGGTTCGCTTTACGGTATACCTTCGATAGGGATATCTTTGCTGGATTGGATTGACAATCCTGATTTTGCACCGTCCATATCCATTGGTAAAAAAATAGTGCTGCAGGTGATGCAGAATGGTCTTCGCCACGAGGTATGCCTGAATGTGAATATTCCAGCTATTCCGCTATCGGAAATAAAAGGCGTGAAGATATGCAGACAAGCTAACGGAACTTGGATTGAGGACTATGACCGTCGTGTGGATCCACATGGAGGAGAATACTTTTGGCTTAGAGGTAAATTTGTAAATAATGAGCCTGAGGCGCAGGATACGGATGAGTGGGCGCTGAGTAACGGGTATGCCTCTATTGTTCCCATTCAGCCGGATATGACCAGCTATGCGGAAATAGACAGGTTGAAGTTGGAATGGAAAATTTAGGGTAAAAGTTTACACTTTTGTTCCCTGAAATTACAATCGTACTTAGAATACTTTATTGTAAAAAAAGAATAGAATAGCAAGGCCAGGGAATGCATATACATCTCATATACAGATGTTTATGTGAAGAGTTTCGATAAAAGTTGTGGTTGGACACAGGCGCATTGGCAAAAGTTACATTTTGTATCAGCAAATGGACTTGATACGGCAGGAGGAGCCCAACGCTATATTGTGTACGTTAATAAGGAGAAGGTTGAGTTTGCCGACACTACGGGTTTAAATTGTAAATTGTAAAATTGTAAATTGATATGCTAATATCGCCATCGTTACTATCGGCAGATTTTTTGCAGCTGGGCGCAGAGGTTGAAATGCTCAACAATAGCGCCGCAGATTGGATGCATGTGGATGTAATGGACGGAGTGTTTGTGCCGAACATTTCGTATGGATTACCTGTACTGAGCGCCATTAGCAGGGTGGCAAAAAAGCCTCTTGATGTGCACCTTATGATTGTGGATCCGAATCGTTATGTGGAACAGTTTAAGGAGGCCGGAGCCAACATTCTTACCGTGCAGTACGAGGCCTGTACACACCTGCATCGTACGCTGGAGCATATCAAGAGTTTAGGCATGATGGCAGGAGTGGCGCTGAATCCACATACTCCGGTGAGCATGCTGGAGGAGGTTACTCAAATGTTGGATTTAGTGTTGGTTATGTCGGTAAATCCGGGCTTTGGCGGACAGAAATTTATTCCTCAAAGCATCGACAAAGTGTCGCGAATGAAAGAATTGTTATTACGCAAAAAATCCAAGGCTTTAATAGAAGTGGATGGCGGCATTGGGCTGCTTAATGCGCCTTTGTTGCAGGTTGCCGGGGCTGATGTATTGGTTGCCGGAAATTGTATTTTCTCAGCGGAAAATCCAGCGGCTATGGTGGATAGGATGAAGCAGGTTTAAGGTTAAAATAGAGCTATAAATAGTTGTAGAGAGTGCGGTTAAATAATTGGCTTGCGCGGCGTTCAGACTCATTTCGCCCTGTAAGAGATTGCTCATGGAAGCCAAATCCTCGCGGTATTTTAAAGCGGCTTCGTCATAGACTTTTTCTGCAAGTTCGATGTTTTGTTTTTGCCGCCCCACGTTCGTTTTGTTGTTATGATAATTATAACGGCGTTTTGATAGTCGGCAGTAAATTTTTCCTTTTGGTTGAAAAGCAAAGCCTCTGTTTTTTGGATTTCCATTTTTGCCTGCCGGGATTTTGAGCGTTTTTTAAATCCGTCAAAAACGGGAATACCAATGTATGAAGTGCCGTACCATTTATTTTCCGGACTTTCACTGAAATAATTTTTAAACTCTTTTCGCAACCCTTGAACGGAATATTGTCCCGTGAGTGCAAGCGCGGGAATATATCCGCTGTTCATCATTTTTCTGTTTGCGCGGTTAATTTTTTGTTGTGTTTCCAACAATCTGATGTCAACGTGTTCAGAGAAATCCGTTGTCATTTCGGGCAAATTTTGCAGTAAGCCCATTTTAGGGCTATCCGTTAAAACAATGGTATGGTTAAGTGGAATATTCAACATGTACTTTATCATGTTGTATTGTTGCCGTAAGCCAGACAGTATCGTTTTCTACGAGGACATTCATACTGACATCGCCATCCTGTGTTTGATAAATTACTAAACCGTAGAAAATAGACATCCTCGACTACCTCAACGAAAACTACATGTACGACCTTTCGCCGGAAGACATGGCGAACTTTACCGGTAGAAGTCTTACTACTTTCAAGCGCGATTTCAAGAAGATAAGTCCCCTGTCCCCGCAAAAATGGCTGATACAAAAGCGTCTCGAAGTGGCGCAGCAAAAACTCCGCAATGGCAACAGAAAAGTATCGGACGTCTGTTTTGAAGTCGGGTTTAAAAACCTGTCGCATTTTTCCAACGCTTATCGGAAAGCCTTCGGAACAGCGCCGTCGAAGTAAAGGGAGTAATTCATTGTACTGGTCACGGCTCTGCTGCCGGATGCTTTGGGCGTCGAGCAGGTCGGAGGGTGCCTGCCAGTAGTACTTTAAGAATCAAAATCATTCAGCCCGATTTATTCGCAATTACAGACAAAATCCATACCTTTGCAAAAATTATTTATAGCATGGCAACACTTCAAAAGTCCGTTAAGCAAGCATTAAACCTCGCTTTGCAGAAACAAAAATCGCCGGTGCGGCATGAGATTGAACTTTTTAAGGCCGAACTTATCAAGCTGCTTGATAATATTAAGAGTACTGAAAATAAGGAAACGGAAGAGCATTACAAAATTGATGTAATGAACTTTCTTAACGCCGTATATTACAGAGATAAACACTATATCAACACCAAAGGTAAAACCGATTTGGTAATTCATAATGATAATAATACAACATCTTCCGTTGGCGTGCTGATTGAAACGAAAAGTCTTGTGAACAAGGCGGAAATGGCTCATCATGAAAATCTGAATGTCAAATCGTTTCAGGAGTTGGTGCTGTATTACCTGCGGGAACGGAAAACCGGAAAGAACTTTGAGCTGCGCTACCTGATTATTACCAACATTTACGAATGGTTTGTATTTGATGCGCGTACATTTGAGGATACGTTTGCGAAAGACGCCAAATTGGTGAAACTTTTTGATGATTTTGAAAATAAAACTTCGGCAGCGACCAGCACGAGTACATTTTATAAAGAAATCGCGGCTCCTGCCATCGAAAAGCATTTAGACAAAATCGAATACGTCTATTTCGATATTCGCGATTACGATAAAATTCTTCGCAATGCCGACAAGGAAGATGACAAAAAATTAATCGCACTGTACAAGTATCTCTCACCTGTTCATCTGCTCAAGTTGCCTTCTGACGAAGAGAGCAATCGGTTGAACAGGGAATTTTACGCAGAGCTCCTGTATATCCTTGGCTTGGAGGAAGTGAAAGAAAGCGGGCAAAAATTTATCAAACGCTGCGCCGAAGGGAAGCGCGAGGCGGGTTCGTTTGTTGAAAATGCGATTGAAGCGTTGGAAATGTCGGATAAATTGGATAACGCCAACCTGTTTGATACCGCTTTGGACTTATCTATTTCGTGGATTAACCGTGTTTTGTTCCTCAAATTGCTGGAGGCGCAAATCGTGAAATACAACGGTAACAACCGTGATTTTGCCTTCCTTTCGGCAGAGAAAATTGCCGATTATGACGAATTGAATTTGCTGTTTTTTCAAATTCTTGCTAAAGGCAGAGAAGAGCGTAATCCCCGTTATGCCGCAAAATATACCAACGTGCCCTACCTCAACAGCTCGCTGTTTGAAAATACAGAAACAGAAAAGAAAACAATACTTATCAGCGCGCTGCAGAATAACATCAAAATGCCGCTATACCCCAAGTCTGTGCTGCAGGACAAAAACACCCCGCAGACCATGAAGCCTTTGGAATATTTACTGCGATTTCTGGATGCCTACGATTTTAGCGGCAAAAGCGCGGATGAGATTCAGGAAGAAAGCAAAACCCTGATTTCGGCTTCGGTGCTGGGATTGATATTTGAAAAAGTCAACGGCTACAGGGACGGCTCCTTCTTCACGCCCTCATCCATCACGATGTATATGTGCAGGGAAGCAATCAGCCGGGCAGTCATTCAAAAATTCAACGAAGCCAAAGAGTGGGATTGCTTGACGATTAACGACCTTTACAACAAAATTGAAGATATTGCCGAAGCCAACAGAATTTTCAACTCGATACGGATTTGCGACCCCTCGGTCGGTTCCGGCCATTTCCTCGTTTCTGCCCTGAACGAAATGATTTACCTGAAATCGGAGTTAGGTATTCTAAGCGATAAAAAGGGGAGAAAGTTGAAAGATTACCGTGTTGCCATCGAAAATGACGAGCTGACTATTACCGACAACGAAAACAGCCATTTCGTGTATAATCCTAAAAATGTAGAAAGCCAACGGGTTCAGGAAACATTCTTCCATGAAAAGCAGACAATCATAGAAAATTGTCTGTTTGGCGTGGATATAAATCCCAATTCGATAAAAATCTGTCAGCTGCGCCTATGGATTGAGCTGTTGAAGCATACTTACTACCATACCGGCACAAGCAAGCTGGAAACTTTGCCAAATATTGACATCAATATTAAACCCGGTAATTCGTTAATCAGCCGCTTTGACCTGAAAGATGAATATCATAATGTACCGGGGTTGGAGAAGCGGGTAAAAGAAGCTACGAAAAAATACAAAGAACAGGTTTACCTCTACAAACATGCCACCGACGATAAGGCTACCAAAAAGAGAATAGCACAAAATATTGACAATGAAAAAGCCTTTTTCTATCGGATAAACAATGCTAAAGATGCTGATTTCTGCAAGCTGGAAGAAGTACGAAATAAATTAGCCATGCAAACACAAGGCTCCTTTGTGGCGTTTCAGACCGAAGAATGGCAGCAAAAGACCAACGAGCTGGCAAAAAAGGTAAATGACTTGGAATCAATCTATAAGCAAAAGATAGAATCGTGCTTCGAGTGGCGTTTTGAGTTTCCTGAAGTGCTGGACGACGATGGAAATTTTGTTGGTTTTGACATCATAATTGGGAATCCGCCGTATATTCAGCTGCAGTCAATGGGGAAAATGGCAGATGCCTATAAGAACATGAATTATCAGGTATTTGAGCGGATGGGCGATATTTACTGCCTGTTTTATGAATTGGGGTATAAGCTGTTGAAGCAGAAAGGATATTTGTCTTTCATCACTTCCAACAAGTGGATGCGGGCAGGTTACGGCGAAAAAACGCGCCGTTTTCTTGTTGAGCAAACCAATCCGGCGCTGCTACTCGATTTCGCAGGTGTAAAAGTATTCGACGAGGCAACGGTTGATGTGAATATTTTAATGTACCAAAAGGATAAAAACCGACAACAAACGCAAGCTTGCATTGTCAAGAAAGAAGGTATAAAAGAATTGAGCGTTTTTGTTAGCCAAAATGTTTCCGTTTGCAGCTTCGGCGCAGGTAGCTGGGTTGTGCTATCGCCTATTGAGCAACGCATAAAGGCTAAGATAGAGGCAGTTGGTACGCCGCTGAAAGATTGGGATATTAATATATATCGAGGCATTTTGACCGGATATAATGAAGCATTTATCGTTGACGGCAAGAAGAAAAACGAATTGATTGCCGAAGACCCAAAATCAGCCGAGATTATACGGCCGTCAATATTTTTTTTAGCTACCGTATAGCAACTTCCGTTACTTTGTAAGCTGGCTCATTTTTCGGAACAAGCCGTCAACACCCTCCAGCAAATCTTTCGAAATAGCGGCGTAGTGCTGTTTAGCCTTCTTTTCCGGCTGGCTGTTAATTCTCTCGAACAAGCTATTACGCAGGTTTACAGCCTCCAACAAAATTCCTTCTACCGCCTCATCGCTCTTGCCGGCATGAAAGTGCAGGTGCAGGTAGCAATCAGCAATTACTTCGTTTACCAAAAAGTCAACATCCTTCTTAATCGTACGTAGATTACCCATAGCGCAATAATTTTTATTTTAATAATGGTTTACCTGCAAAGATAGCAAAATTTATGGTTCAAGTTGCTATAGGTAACAACACTCTCATTATAAAACATAAATTGATGTATTTCAAATAGTTATCTCAATTAAAAAATCCCTCCACCAACCACTCGCATCTTCCTTCACTCCGCTACGCGGAGCTTGCCCCGAGCGAAGTCGAGGGGGGTCGGAATGACGCGGGGCACGAGGTTCCTCCACTCCGCTCGCTTAGGATGACAACGCCCCTTGCACATCATAAATCGTCAATAGTAAATGGATAACTACAGAGTCTACTCTTGCAGCTTGAATAGCTCAATAGCATTTCTTGCTGTTACTTCTTTAACCTCTTCTACAGCTATATTTTTTACCTCAGCAATCTTTTGTGCTACAAATTCAAGATAGCTGCTCTCATTGCGCTTACCTCTGTGAGGCGCCGGGGTTAGATAGGGAGAGTCGGTTTCGAGCAATATATCGCTTAAAGGGATTTGGGCAACTACGTGAGGTAGCTTTGCTGTTTTGAAAGTTACCATACCTCCGATGCCCACCATAAAATTTCCGGAACGTTTTATCTCATGGTAGGTTTCTATGGAGCCGGAAAAAGCATGAAACACACCGTTGATACTTCTTTTCTCTTTGCGCAGCACGTCAAAAATCTCATTAAAAGAATCACGGGCGTGAATTACTACAGGAAGGTTATTGAGCTCGGCCAGCTCCAGCTGCCTTGCGAATACAATTTTTTGCTCCTCCAAAAATTCCTTGCTCCAGTAGCCGTCAATACCAATTTCTCCAATAGCCACAAAAGTACCCTGAGCCCCGGCTCGCAGCTGTTGCTCAACAAAAAGCAGCTCGTCTTCCCAGTCATCTTTCACAGAGGTAGGATGCAACCCGATCATCGGGTAACAGTAGCCGGAGTATTCACGTGCCGTGCGCATGAGAGGCGCAAAAGTACTCTTATCTATATTCGGCATTAGCATTTGAGTAACACCTGCGGATTGAGCCCGGGCGATGACCTCGACTCTATCGGCATCAAATGCCTCGTCAAAAATATGACAGTGGGTATCTATCATAACGGTAAATGCAGTTAGCTTTGCTACAAACCTGCTATATGAGCGATTTTATCTTTTTCTTCAACTCCTCGCCGTGGAGATTTTTTCCTGCAATCTCGCCCTTGCGGTTAATAAGAAAGTTGGTTGGTAAGGTTTGTACGCCATAGCTGCGTGCTGCCGGGCAAGTTGGCCCAAGCTGGCTGCTTACGTTTATCCAGGGCAGCTGCTGCTGTCCCACTGCCTCTATCCAGCTATCCTTGTTGGTGTCCAATGATACCTGAAAAATTTCGAACCCCCGAGGGTGGTACTCCTTATATATAGGTAGCAGCTCACGATTATCCATTAAGCTCACAGGGCTGCTTGATGCCCAGAAATCCAACAGCACAACCTTGCCTTTCAAATCAGACAGCGTGTGCGTTTTGCCGTTCGTATCCGGCAGCTCAATATCCGGTTTCTCTACAACTTGCGCTTTATCTATCAAAGCCTGAAAAGATTGCTGTTCCGCTATCTTGTCCAGCTTCTGTAAATCTATTTCCAGCGCTTTCACATATGGCGACTTTGGATGATGTGGGCGTAGCGAGTCTACCAATGCGCGAAGAAGAAAACGATCGTTGACCGTACCGAAAAGCATGAGGGCATCTCCTACCTTTTGATAGTATGCCATGCTGCTTGCCAAAGAGGTAGGGTGCGTTACGATAAAAACGGTGTTGCGTTGTTTTTGCTTAATGTATAGCCGACCAATTACCTTGCGGATTTCTTCTGTAGTGGGAGCTATTTGCATGAGCGAATCAAAAGCCCTGTTCGTTGTCGCCAGGTTGCTTTGCAACTTTCGTAGCAGGAGGCTACCTTCTGAACCTTCCAATGACTCCGGCTTGTAAATACTTGATGATGAGGATATTACACGAGCGCGTTCTCCTTTTTCAAGCAGAAGTCGAAGAGGTTTTTCTTTATTCAACCTCAGGTTATAAAAACCGGCGTTGTCAACTTGCTTTACCTTAAACGAGAATGCTCCGGATTTCTTTAATTTTGCTGAGTCTAGCACGGCGTTCTTTCCAATATTTACTCGCTCGAAGTACAAAGTTTGCTTATCTGCCTCAGCAATTTTTCCGGTTACGCGCACGGTGTTTTTATCGCAACCGTAAAACGCGATGGCAAGGGTGATTATTACAAAAAGTCTGCTCATAAAGTCAATATTTCTGGTGTGTACTGGAATGCTACAAAGATAGTTTAGATTTGTAAAAGTGGGGCATTTACGCCTGAATTTTTATGAGAGGCGGAGAAAACGCTCAGAGATGAGTCTGATAATTTTGTCAACCGACTATGAACAGGCGTTTTTGCAAAAGTAGAAATGCAAGAAGCTCTATATCGTAATGAAATCAACATATGCAGGAGTGCTGTGCAAATGTTGTTGTGACGAAAAAATGATATTTGAAGAATGAAAGGGAGGGAACCCTTCATATATAAAATGAAAATAAATCTCCAAATATTTGGAAGAAAAAAAAAAACATAGTACTTTTACGACATCATTTTTTGCTCACTGTCAGTTGTTTGAAAATTTTATCAACAGGCATAAAAGTGGGGTGTCGGCGAGAGCAAAAAACCAGTTTGAGTAGAAAGTACGGTTATGTCCTACCTGTCGTTCAATAAAGAGGAGTTGGTAAACTTGGCATACTCACTACATCGTGAGATGCTTTGCACCAATAGAGCCGGCAGCTATATGAGCACTACGCTTGTTTGCTGCAATACCCGCAAGTACCACGGTCTGCTTGTTTCGCCTATAGAAGCGTTGGGAGGCGAGAGGCATGTGTTGTTGTCTGCCCTTGACGAAACCATCGTTCAGCACGATCAATCATTCAACTTCGGAATACATCGCTACAACGGAGGAGTATATGAACCTCGTGGTCATAAGTATATCGTAGATTTTAAGTACGATCCTACACCTACTATCGAATATCGAGTGGGAGGGGTACACTTGCGCAAAGAGCTGCTTATGGTTCATAATGAGGACCATGTGATGATTCGATACACGCTGCTGGATGCCCACTCGAATACATCTCTTCGATTGAAACCCTACCTTGCGTTCCGCAATGCCCACCAGCTTAGCAAGGCAAATGTGAATGCCAATGTGAAGTTGAACGATGTGGCAAACGGCGTAAGCAGTAAAATGTATCAGGGTTTTCCGGATTTGAACATGCAGCTTAGCAAGAAGGCTGAATTTGTTGTTGTGCCGGATTGGTACTACAATATTGAGTACACGGAAGAGCAACGTCGTGGATACGACTTTACGGAGGATTTGTTGGCGCCCGGATTTTTTGAGGTGCCAATCAAAAAGGGGGAGAGCATTATTTTTTCCGCTTCGTTAAAAGAGATTACTCCAAGCAGCATGGCCAAAACCTTTGATGCGGAGTTGGCTGCCCGTCCGGAGAAGCTATCATTTAAGACCTGTCTGAAAAACGCCGCTGACCAGTTTATTGTTCGTTGCGGAAAAGATACGGAAGTTGTTGCCGGTTACCCGTGGTTTGGCCGATGGGGTCGCGACACTTTTATTGCACTACCCGGTATTACACTTTCGGCGATCAGCTCTACCGGAAAAGATGCTGCTGAAAAAATCAACACATGTAAGGCGGTACTCGACACGATGTCGAACGAGATGAGAGGTGGACTGTTTCCTAACATTGGGAAAAATGAAAATGCCGCTTTCAACTCGGTGGATGCTCCCATGTGGTATTTTTGGGCTATTCAACAGTATGAAGAGGCTACCAGAGATAGGGCAGGCGTGTGGAAGGCTTACGGGCCGAAAATGAAAGCCATATTGGAAGCTTTCCGTAATGGCGTTGGCAATGTTCGTATGCATGAGAACGGGCTTGTTTGGGCAGAGCAGGATCATAAAGCGTTAACATGGATGGATGCCATAGCTGATGGAAATCCGGTTACGCCTCGTTCAGGATATCAGGTAGAAATAAACGCGCTGTGGTATAACGCTATTTGCTATACGCTAGAGCTGGCAAAGGAGTTTAAGGATACCAAGTTCACTGGCGCATGGAAAGATTTGCCCGCTCGCATTTGCGATTCATACAAACCATTATTCTGGGTTGAGGAGCGTCAGCACTTGGCAGATTACGTGGACGCCTTCGGACAGAATGTATTTACCCGCCCCAATCAGATTTTCGCAACCTCATTAAAGTACAGCCCTATTTCCGAAAACAGGCGTAAGCTGGTGTTGGAGGCCGTCACCAGAGAGTTGCTCACTGCCAGAGGATTACGCACTTTGGCTCCGAAGAATCCGTTGTACCAGGGGCGCTACGAAGGCGATCAGCGTACTCGTGATAACGCTTACCATCAGGGTACGGTTTGGCCATGGCTGCTCGGACACTATATAGAAGGTAACCTTAAGCTGCACGGCAAAGCCTTCATCTCAAAGGCAAAATGGATTAT
The DNA here is from genome assembly GCA_031266015.1 of Prevotellaceae bacterium. Taxonomy (GTDB): domain Bacteria; phylum Bacteroidota; class Bacteroidia; order Bacteroidales; family UBA932; genus JAISBU01. Next base: position 23,614 of record JAISBU010000007.1, read on the forward strand.
CGAACAGTTTGAGGAGGATATGAACGATTACGGCATCAGCTCCATTTGCGAGGTGTACGATGGGGATCCGCCTCACACGCCGGGCGGCTGCATATCGCAGGCGTGGAGCGTAGGCGAGATTTTACGCGCTATACGGTTGATAGAAAAGTACGAGAAGGAATAAGCGTCAGCGTGCTAATGCTATGCAAATGAGACGTTTATATAAAAAAGTAACGATACTTTTTTGCGTGGGAACTTTGCTGCAAGTGGTTATGATAGCGGGATGCGACTGTATTCCTCTAATCTACTCTTCGCAGTTGACAGGAATAATTGCTACGTGCGAAAAAGATTTTCAGCAGCAGCTGGATAATACGTTAGTGGATGTTGATAGTTTTCGTATAAAATGCGTGCTGCATGGTAGCAGCTACCAACGACCGAGGTACGCTTTTTATCACAGTTTTTGCTCAACAGCAATGGCAACCACTAGAGGATGCGAGGATGAAGATTTACAGGAGGGATTAACAGTAAAGGTTACAGATATTGAGCTTAGGTGCAATCGAAAATTGTGGAGTACAGAGAGTGGAGAACCGTTGGATACAAATCTCTTTTTCTTTCAAGATTACTTGTATGCTACAAATTTCAGTAAAGAGGACTACTTGTATGAGTTGAATACGTTGGGCAAGGATGGAAACGGTCGTTCGATATTTTACTTGAAATTTAAAGAAAAGTTTGATACACAAGAGTTGCTCAAGTTTACGGTTGTAGTTGTGCTTGAGGACGGAACAAAGTTGAGTAGTGAAACTGGTTCTGTACGAGAAAGATAACAAGTGTAGAGTTTTAACGTTAGCAATTGGAAAAGCCTTGATGAAAAGCAGAACGTTGTTTTTCATACCGTTGATTTTTTTATGTTTTGCTACAAATGCCCAGACGGAGCATTACGTGGGTGTGATAGGGGGAAAGGTGGTAGGGCTAGGTTACACGTTACAACACAAGCGTTGGAGTGCCAACGCTAATGCAGGTTGGTTGATGGGGTTTAAGGGTGGATACTGCTCTGTGAACGGGTTGTACGGCTTACTTGCTAAGGAAAACAATGGGGACTGGATGTGGTTGGATGTCGGTTTGGGAGCGTTTATGCAGGGTTACGGTTCACCAACGCAGCATCAGGAGGAGTTGGCAAAGAAGTTGCACTACAACACTCCGGCGGGGGCTCAGGCCGTATCAAAGATTGGCTTTAGTTCTGGCGCGTTTCCCCGGTGGAGTTTTGGAATGTACATTAGCGCACCGTTGATTTTTGACAAAGATGCCAGCGCAGGAAAGTTGAGCATGAGAGAGTTGTACTTGGCGTATATTCAGCTATCGGTGCAGTATAAAATATAAGGTAGAGCCTCAATAATTTTAAGACGTATGAAGGTACTAATGTTTGGCTGGGAGTTTCCTCCACACGTAGCGGGTGGCTGCATATTACAGATGTGGGACGTAAGCGAAATTTTGCGCGCTATTCGTTTGATTGAAAGGCACGAAAAGGATGTAAAACTATAAAAAAATTAAACCATGAAAAAGTTTTTTCTATTGTACGTAGCATTGGGATTGGTAGCATTATCGTGCTCAAAAGAACCAGAAAGTAAGCCAAAAGAAGAAGTATTGCCAGCGGTTGAGCAGCCAGATGTTGTTCAACAGTTATCAGACTATGATAATATGCAGCGCTATATGTATGCAGCAAATGGGATGGAACTTTTTGCTGAAGATTTACAACTTACTCAACAACAACTTGATGATGAGTTGAAAGCGATAACTCAAATTTATGCTCAACAACCGTTAGTAAAGACCAAACCTATTGCAATTAAAAGCATGAGTGACGAAGAAGAGTTTTCGATTAATGAAATATTTGGGGTATTTGCGGAGATGATGGCAACATATTCAAGTTATCAAGGAGCATCTGAGCAGTGGACGCTTGCATCTAATGATTTGATAGGTGTATTAGGAGGATTATCGCAAAAAATGGTAGAGGCGAGTGTTGTCGTAAATTTGGAAACATTAGTGAAAGATGACTTACTACGCTATCAAGATAATCTCAAAACAAAATATGACTTATCAGATGGAGAAGTTATAATGTTTAGTAAAATGTTGACAGATCTGCAAATAGTGCTAACGTCTGAGCCTTTTTTATTAAATATTCAAAATAGTAAGATTGAGGTAAATTCTAATCCTCTTACAAAAGGAGTGTTCTCAAAGATAGGAAATTGGATAGTAGATCAAGTAAAGGGGGTTGTTGAAGTTGTTATATTCGCCGTGTCAACGATAGGTGGAGGTATACTTGGAACAGTTATATGTGGACCATACTGTGGAGCAACAGGGGCAGTCGGGGGGTTTATTATGGGCATGATGTTGATAGATTATCTACGGCTTAAGGTATGGTGATATTGAGAAATTGCTATAACCCTGTATAAGTTTATTTATTACTTGATATTACAATAAATAAGTTTGTTATGGAAGGAAACAGAATGCTATTTTCCCTTTTATTGTTATTTTTTAGTTTTACAGCAAGTGCTCAAGTAGAACATTATATAAGTGGGGTTGCGGGAAAGGAAGTAGGTGTTGGCTATACGTTGCAATATAAGCGCTGGAGCGTAGAGACAGATGGTGGTTGGTTAACGGGGTTTAAGGGTGGAGTAGCTTCTGTAAATGGTTTGTATCGCTTATTTTCTTTAAATCCACGGGAGAAAGAATCAATAAAAGTTGATGCGGGTTTGGGAGTGTTTGCGCAGACTTACTCTTCTCCAACGCAACATCAGCAAGAGTTGGCAGAGAAGTTAGGTTATACAGTACCTGTGGCAGGACAGCTTGTTGCTAAAGTGTCTTTGGAGTCAGCGTCTTGGTCTCGTTGGAGTTTTGGAGTGCATTTTAGAAGGTCCTTGGTCAGTAAAGATTCCAATGTGGGGAGGTTAAGTTTCGGTGAGTTATGCTTGTCGTACATGTTAATTTCGGTGCAGTATAAAATATAAGGTAGAGCCTCAATAATTTTAAGACGTATGAAGGTACTAATGTTTGGCTGGGAGTTTCCACCTCACGTTGCAGGGGGCTTGGCTACGGCGTGTTATGGGTTGACCAAGGGGTTGGCGCAGCACGAGGTAGACATGCTTTTTGTGGTACCTAAGGCATACGGCGACGAAGACCAAAGCGCTACCCGCATAGTGGCGGCAGAGGATGTTGAGTTTGACGGTACTGCTTTGGAGTTGACCGAACTCTGGAAGCGCCTTATATACATAGAGGCCGGTTCAAACCTGGTTCCCTACCTTTCGCCCGAAGAGTATAAACGCCTGATATACAGCGATGTAAAGGATGGTGCTATTAGCCATACCTCGCATTTTCGCCGTAGGTTCAGATTTGCCGGAGGTTACAAGCAGAATTTGATGGATGAGGTAGCGGCCTACGCAGTGCTGGCGCATACCGTTGCCCAGCAGCATTCGTTTGACGTTATTCACGCGCACGATTGGCTTACCTATCTGGCAGGAATAACTGCGAAAAAGGTATCGGGTAAACCGTTGGTTATTCACGTTCACGCAACGGAGTTCGATCGCAGCGGGGAGAATGTTAACCAGGTGGTTTTTGATATAGAGAAGCGGGGAATGCAGGAGGCAGATCTTGTAATTACCGTTAGCAACCTTACCCGGAATATCGTTATCAACCGCTACGGGATAAGCTCTGATAAGGTAATAACCGTACACAACGCCGTTGACTTTAGCGCAAGCGAGTTTGAGGATGTGGAGCGCGGTACGGATGAAAAAATTGTAACATTCCTGGGACGTATTACCTACCAAAAGGGGCCTGATTATTTTGTGGAAGCTGCTAACAAGGTTTTGAAGCGGTGCGATAATGTACGCTTTGTGATGGCCGGCAGCGGCGACATGCTAAACCGTATGATTAGGCGTGTTGCGAGATTGGGAATTGCCGACAGGTTTAACTTCACCGGATTTTTGCGTGGCGCGGATGTGCAGCACATGTTTGCCTTAAGCGATGTTTATGTGATGCCTTCGGTGAGCGAGCCATTCGGAATATCTCCTTTGGAGGCCATGCGCTCACATGTACCCACCATTATCTCTAAGCAGTCGGGGGTGGCAGAGGTGTTGAAGCATGCTGTAAAGATAGATTTCTGGGATGTGGATGCTATGGCTGATGCCATATACGGAATATTAAATTATCCTGCACTTACAAAAATGTTTATACGTTACGGAGACGAAGAAGTAGACTCGCTAAAATGGGACAAGGCTGCGCTGAAGGTAAAGCGAGTTTACGAGAAGGTAATGAGTATGTACGTGTAGGTTAATTCAATTATTAAAATTGCGCAGCTATGAAAAGAACACTTTGCTTATATTTTCAGGTACATCAACCCTACCGGTTGAGAAGATACAGGTTTTTTGATATAGGGAAAGATCATAACTACTATGATGAATTCTCTAATAGGACTATTATGCGCAAGGTGGCGGAGCGCTGCTACCTGCCTGCTAATAATGTGATGTTGGGGTTAATCAAAAAGCACGGTAAGGCATTTAAAATCAGCTACTCAATTTCCGGTGCAGCTTTGGAGCAATTTGAAAGATACGCTCCGGATGTATTGGCGAGTTTTAAGGCCTTGGCAAAAACCGGTTGTGTAGAGTTCATCGGAGAAACGTATGCGCACTCATTGGCGGTGCTGTCGGATGTGAAGGAGTTTGAAGCGCAAGTAAAGAAGCATAGCGATGCTATGATGAAGTACTTCGGTCAGCGTCCAACGACATTCCGCAATACGGAGCTGGTTTACTCGGATTACATTGGCGAACGTGTTGCTCAAATGGGTTTTTCAGCCATGCTTACCGAGGGTGCAAAGCATGTTTTGGGATGGAAAAGTCCAAACTATATTTATGCAAATGTGCTCAATCCAAAGTTAAAAATTCTTCTTCGCAACTTCAGGCTGAGCGATGATATTGCATTCCGTTTTTCTGATAGGGGATGGAGCGAATTTCCAGTAACCACGGACAAATACGTAAGCTGGCTGAACGCGATTGACAAGAAAGATGAGCTGGTAAATTTGTTTATGGATTACGAAACTTTTGGTGAACATCAGTGGGCGGCGTCGGGGATATTTGAATTTTTACGATATTTGCCATCGAAAGTTCTTTCAGATACAAACTTTGAATTTTTGACTCCGGCGGAAACTGCGAAAAAGCATCAGACAGTGGCTCCCATAAAAGTTCCGCATGCTATATCTTGGGCAGATGAGGAGAGAGATCTTACAGCATGGTTGGGTAATGAGCTGCAGAACGAGGCATTCTCAAAAGTATATGCGCTGGGTTCAAAAGTTGAGGCTGCCGGAAATGAATCGTTGTTGAAGGATTGGAGAGCGCTGCAAAACAGTGACCACTTTTATTACATGTCAACCAAGTGGTTTTCCGATGGCGATGTACACAAGTATTTCAATCCGTACGATACACCGTACGATGCATTTATAAATTACATGAATGTGCTGAGCGATTTTACGCTTAGGGTAGAAAAAGAAATTAAAGGTAAAGAGGGTATTGTTGCTGCTCCCTCTAAAACTACAGTAATTAATAATAAAGCAGCATCAGATAAAAAACAAACAATCATGGCAAAGAAAGTAACCGCTGCAAAAAAGACTGCAGCAAAGAAGGCAGCTCCTGCTAAAAAGGTTGTTGCTAAAAAGGCAGCTCCGGCAAAGAAGGCAGCTGTAAAGAAAGCAGCTCCGGCTAAGAAAGTTGCAGTTAAGAAGGCAGCTCCAGCAAAGAAAGTAGCTGCAAAGAAAGTTGTAGCAAAGAAGGTAGTTGCTAAGAAAGCGGCTCCAAAGAAGAAAGTTGCAGCCAAGAAGGCAGCTCCGACAAAGAAAGTTGTAGCAAAGAAGGTAGTTGCAAAGAAGGCGGCTCCAAAGAAGAAAGTTGCAGCCAAGAAGGCAGCTCCGGCAAAGAAAGTAGCTGCAAAGAAGGTAGTTGCTAAGAAAGCGGCTCCAAAGAAGAAAGTTGTTGCTAAGAAACCGGTAGCAAAGAAGGTTACTCCGGCTCCTGCTCCAGCTCCTGCAGTTTCAATTTTCCCTATGTTTTAATTAGCAGTAGAAAGTTGATAAGATCCCATCTGCACATCTTGCAGATGGGATTTTTGTTTTTGCTTGGCAAAATTTTTACCTTTGCGTATAATCCTTAAAATTTATCTTGCCTATGGTATAATAGTAGCCTCATTGTGAGTTTGTAATCAACTTACATATAAGGAATTACACATAAAAGGCGTTAGCTTTATTCTTTGCTTACTGAAAACTAGAAAATTTCGAAAAGCAGCCAAGAGTAAGGTAAACGCCCACGAGCAATCGTGGGCTTTACTCGTATTTGGCTGTATAGGTTTTTCTAGTACCTCAGTAAGCAAATAAGGCGTATAGTCCGCGTTTTTTTGTGCCTGCCCCAACCGTTTTCTTAGGACTACAATCATTTTCCAGCTTCCTTTTATAGACACAAAAAATAGTGAGTTATGCAGTCGCGACACGTAAATCGCAAGCAGTACTTTGACGAGCAGCGCAAAAGTACGCAACAGTATGTTTTACCCTATATCATGCAGCACGTGAAGCCGTGTAATGGCAAGGCGCTGCGAGTACTTGAGGTTGGGTGTGGCGAGGGTGGCAACCTTGCACCTTTTCTCGAAATGGGCTGCGAATGTTGGGGTATTGAGCTGTCGGAAGGAAACTTCAATAATGCCCTAAAGTTTTACGCCGATAATCCTTTAAAATCGCACTTACATCTTGTGCATAAAAATATTTACGACGTGGCTCCCGATGAGTTGGGCAACGCTTTTGATATCGTTTTTCTGCGGGATGTTATTGAGCATATTCCTGAGCAGGAGCAATTTATGCGGCATCTCAAAAAATTTATGCTGCCCGGTGGCGTTGCCTTTTTTGCTTTCCCTCCGTGGCGAATGCCTTTTGGCGGACATCAGCAAGTCTGTCGTAACAGGTGGGTAAGCCGAATGCCGTACATTCACGTTCTTCCGAGGGCTGCATACAGAATCATGCTGAAAATTTTTGGCCTGCCGGACGGCGCAATCAACGAGCTGGTAAGCGTTGCGGAAACAGGAATCAGCATACGGCGGTTTAGAAAAATTATTCGTCAAGAAAATTATGAGGTGATTCACAAAACGCATTGGCTCTTTAATCCCAACTACCAAGTTAAATTTGGGCTGAGTCCACGTTGCGTACCAAAGATTTTCCATATTCCCTACCTGCAAGATTTTTATACTACGGCCGTGTACTACTTGCTAAAGCAGGGGTAAGCCGGGTGGCGAATCCTTGCTTTGCGGAATTTGTAACACCGTTTTTTCTGTGAAGGTTTTTCGGCTTTGCTCACAACGGTGGGCGGCATAATTACATGTCCTCCATTTTCCCATTGTAGAGTCTCATAATCAATGGATTATATGGAGCTGTAAAGATACGGTAAAGGTAGATTTTTTGATAAAATATCTATTTGCAAACGTTTGAGGCGTTTTTTTACTTGTACAAGATTATTTCACATGCTTTTTTGTGCTACCTTTGACCTCACGCTAACAAATTTTTTAGTTTATGAGAGGTGAAAATTTACAGAGCCCGGATTATTTGTTTGAAGTAAGCTGGGAAGTTTGCAACAAGGTAGGCGGTATTCACACGGTGGTGTCTACCAAGGCCATTAATATGGACAAGGAGATCAAGAACCACATTATGATAGGCCCGGACGTGCTGCATGATAGCAGGAACGTGGAGTTTATGGAGGATATTCAGCTACATCGCGCTTGGCGTCAGAAAATGGCAGAGGAGGGTGTTCGCGTTCGTGTTGGACGTTGGAAAATAGCCGGAGAGCCCATTGCTATTTTGGTTGACTATACGACGTTTATTCCGCAAAAGGATAAAATATTCTCTGAGTTTTGGGAGTCTTATAAGCTTGACTCTATAACCGGTCAGTGGGATTATGTAGAGCCAACGCTGTTTGGTTACGCTACAGGTAGGGTCATTGAGAGTTTCTTGCGCTTCAACGTAACTCCTCGCCATAAGGTCGCTGCTATTTTCCATGAGTGGATGACCGGTGCGGGACTTTTGTATTTGAAGTCGAACGTGCCGCAAGTGGGTACTATGTTTACTACCCACGCTACCGTTATGGGTCGGTGCATTGCCGGTAACGGACAGCCGCTTTACGATAACATTGAGCGTTACAATGCTGACATTAAGGCTCGCGAGTTTAACGTGACGGCTAAGCAATCGTTGGAGAAATGCGCTGCGCAACATGCAGATTGTTTTACTACGGTGAGCGATATTACCGCCAAGGAGTGTAAATATTTCCTGGGTAAAGAGGTGGATTTAGTCACGCCCAACGGATTTGAAAATGACTTTGTTCCCAATGAGGAAAAGTTTGTAACCGTTCAAAAAGAAGCTCGTGATAAGTTTATAGAGGTGGCCGAGGCGCTGCTTTGCGAAAAGGCAGATCCAAAGGCTATGATTATTGGCACCGGCGGTCGGTATGAGTTTAAGAACAAGGGTGTTGATGTGTTCATTGAGTCGCTGGCAAAGTTGAATAGGAATGCCAACCTTAAGCGGCCTGTTTATGCATTTATTATGGTGCCGGCCGGCCACCATGGTCCACGCCGTGATGTGTTGTTCAACCTAGAGAACAAGGGCAATATGCAGCCCCTTCAAGAGAAGTACACCACTCATCAGCTAACCGATCCGCAGTACGATCCTGCTATAAACTTGGCTCGCAAGCTGGGATTGAATAACGGTACTGATGATAGGGTTAAGCTATTTTTCTGCCCGTCGTATTTAAATGGCAGCGATGGAATATTCAACCGTTGCTACTATGATATGTTGATCGGATTAGATGCCTCGGTATTCCCATCCTACTATGAACCATGGGGTTACACTCCAATGGAAAGTGTTGCGTTTAAAGTACCGACCATCACTACTACGTTGGCGGGCTTCGGTTTGTGGGTAAATACTCACTACCAGTCGGCTCATGAGGGTATTGAGGTGGTGGAGCGTAACGATAGCAATGATGAGCAAGTGGTTTTTTCTATTGTAAAAAAGCTGTTGAGCTTGGCTGCCTTGTCAGCTAAGGATTTTGAGGGAGTGCGGGAGAATGCGAAACATGTGTCTACGATTGCGCTGTGGGATAACTTAGCCTACTACTACTTTAAAGCATTTGATGTTGCATTGGAAAAAGTAGCCGGCCGTATTGACCAGGTGCTATCGCAGAGCCGTGAAGAGCCAATTGCCTTTGTGGGCAAGAATAGCCACACCAATCAGCCCACCTGGAATAGAATCATGGTGGATAAGAATATTCCTGAGAAGCTGAAACCTTTGGAATCTTTGTCCAGGAATTTGTGGTGGTGCTGGAATCAGGATGCCGTTGAATTATTCAAGTCAATAGACAAAACGTTGTGGGCTGCTGCCGACTACAACCCCATAGCATTTTTGGATAAGATCCCATTCCAACGCTACCAGGCGCTGGAGAAGGATGAGGTTTTCCTTAAGCATATGCGGGAGGTTTACGCTAAGTTTGAGGAGTACATGAACGCTAAATCCTTACGTTTTGCAAACCACTTGGGTGCGGATAAAAAGACGGCAAGTAAAAAGAAAACAAAGCTGGTTGAAGCGGAATCGTCGACCGGTAGCGTTGCCCCATACGCTGTTAAGAAAAAGGGAGAGAAGGAGTACAAGATTGCTTACTTCAGCATGGAGTTTGGCCTTCATACTTCGCTGAAGATTTACTCAGGAGGGTTGGGCATCTTGGCCGGCGACTACCTGAAAGAGGCAAGCGACAAGGGTACCCCTATGGTTGGTGTAGGTTTGTTGTATCGCTACGGATACTTTACACAAAAATTCTCTGCTGCGGGCGATCAGGTTGCCCAGTATGACGAGCAGGATTTCATGAAAATCCCTGTTTCTCCGGTACGTGATGATAATGGCGTTTGGCAAACCGTCAGCGTGGCTATGCCGGGTCGTACGGTTAAGGCGCGCATATGGCGTTGTGATGTTGGTCGTACGGAATTGTATCTTTTGGATACCGATTTTGAGGACAACCTGCCGGAAGACAGAACCATTACCCACCAGCTATATGGCGGCGATTGGGAAAACCGCCTGAAGCAAGAGCTGGTGCTGGGCGTTGGTGGTATTCGTGCGCTGCGCGTACTCGGCGTAGATGCCGATGTTTACCACTGCAACGAGGGGCATGCAGCCTTCATTGGCCTGGAACGTATTCGTGAATACGTAAACCAAAAAAGCCTGACGTACGCAGAGGCGCTGGAAGTTGTACGCACATCATCGTTGTTTACAACCCACACGCCGGTACCTGCGGGGCACGATGCCTTTGATGAGGGAATGCTGCGTACCTACATATCACACTATCCGCAAAGGTTGAAAACAACCTGGGAGGAGCTCATGAAGCTGGGTAAGCTCAACCCCAATGATGTACACGAGAAGTTCTCAATGAGCTACCTGGCATGCGGCTGCTCACAGGAAGTAAACGGTGTAAGCTGGCTGCACGGTGAGGTTAGCCGGGAGATACTGAAAGGTATGTGGCCGGGATACTATCCCGAAGAGTTGCATATTGGCTACGTAACCAACGGAGTACACCACGATACGTGGACTGCCGCCGCGTGGAAAGAAATCCAGTCCAAGGCTTTTGGCCCTGCCTTTGATTCTCACCACTACGATAAATCCTGCTTCAAGGGCATTTACGAAGTACCCGATGAGAAAATTTGGGCTACCCGTAACCTTATGCGTGGTAAGCTTATGAGGTATATCCGCGAGCGCTTGGGACAGGAGAAGAAAAACTCATTCTACACGCCGAGCCAGCTGGTAGAGATTAGCGAAACCATACGCGAAGATATCCTGACAATTGGGTTTGCCCGTCGGTTTGCCACCTACAAGCGGGCACACCTGCTGTTCAAGAACATGGACAGGCTGAACGCCATTGTGAACAACCCGGAAATGCCCGTGCAGTTCATTTTTGCAGGTAAGGCACATCCCGCCGACAAGGCCGGTCAGGATTTGATTAAGCGCATTATTGAGATATCGAAGTACCCGCAATTCCTGGGCAAGATTGTATTCCTGGAAAACTACGACATTCGTGTTGCCCGTAAGATGGTGCAGGGCGTTGACGTGTGGATGAACACGCCGACCCGCCCGCTTGAAGCCTCAGGCACCAGCGGTGAAAAGGCAGTAATGAATGGCGTAATGAACCTTTCCGTATTGGACGGATGGTGGGTCGAAGGCTACAGGGAAAATGCCGGATGGGCATTGCCAATGGAACGCTCCTACCAAAACCACGACTTCCAGGATGAGTTGGACGCCGAAACCATTTATGGTCTCATTGAAAATGAAATTGCACCACAATTCTACAAGCGTGAGAAAAAAGGAGGATTGCCGGTACAGTGGATACAAGCCATCAAAAATACCATTGCAGAAGTTGCCTCAGATTACACCACCAACCGTATGCTGCAGGATTACGAAGACCGCTTCTACGATAAGCTGGCCAACCGTCACATCGTTATGGTCCAAAACAGCTACCAGCTGGCGAAGGATATTGCCGAGTGGAAGCGTAAGATGAGCCGCCTGTGGGATAGCATAGAGGTAATTTCCAAATCGCAGTTTGACTTGGCAAAGGAGCAGATTTTGCTGGGTAAGAGCTATGAGCTGGAGGTGCAGCTGGATATTGCCTCCCTGGATCCTGAAGATGTAGGAGTAGAGCTGGTGATAGCCGACCAGGAAGGTGAGAAGATGAGCATCAAGAACAAGATTAACTATACCTGCACCCAGCATAAGGGCAACATGGCCACCTACACGGTAACCTTTACCGCCGAAAGACCAGGCATTTACTTTGCAGGAGTCCGCCTGTATGCTAAGAACCCAAGACTACCACACAGACAAGATTTCCCATTATTACGTTGGATTTAATGTATGTGAGGCCCTATGTAAAAACGGTCTATTGCAAATACGACAGACCGTTTTTCGTTTAATTCGTAAGATTAGTATGTGATATAATGTTTTGATAATTAGATATTTATAAATTATTTATCAAAATAAGTGTAACAATTAATTGATGCCCTCGTCTGTTAAAGTGTAGAGCAAAAGCAGGAAATGGAATCCAACATTCGGGAACTGATAGCACAATGCAAGAAAGGGCAGCCTAAAGCGCAACAGCAGTTTTACGCGCAGTGCTACAAACTTGTGTACAATACCTGCCTGCGCCTGTTGAATCATACGGCAGAAGCCGAAGATGCTATGCAGGAAACTTTCATAAAGGTGTTTGAAAAGCTGGATCAGCAGAATACAGAAGAGTCAAACTTCTTTGCATGGTTGAAGCGAATAGCGATAAACACATGCTTGGATAAGTTACGTCAAAAACGCATGTCGCTATTTCCATTAGACGAAAAGATGGCGGGATTAATGTCAAACCCGATTGTAAGAGAAGAAGATTTGACGTTGAAAGTTCAGCAGGTAAAAAGTGCGATAATGAGCTTATCCGACGGCTACAGAGTGATGCTTAGCTTAATATTGCTGGAAGGATTTGATTACGAAGAGGTATCTGAAGTTTTGAAGATAACACCTTCCGCAGCACGTACCCAGTACTCCAGAGGACGACAAAAGTTATTAGCGGCATTGAGTGGAAAAATAATTAACGAGTAAAGTTATGTTAGAGCAATTTGTAAATAATCATAGAGATGAGTTTGACTCGGAAGAGCCAACCATCGGGCATGAGTTGCGTTTTGCAAAAAAGATAAAACCATCTAAAGCAAAGCGTCGCTGGATATACTATGTTTCTGCAGCTGCAGCGGTAGCATTGTTAGTTGTAAGCGTGAAGGTTTTCAATCGTCATGATGTGTGCCGTCCTAGCGAAGAGGTGCTGGGAGTACAGCAATACTACAGCGGTGTACTCATGCTGGAGCAGGATAAGTTGGATAAAATTCTGGCATGTGTAGATGAGCAAACTCGCACAGAGGTAATGGACGATGTAGAGCAAATGTTGAGCGAGAGCGCTATTTCTGCAAGCAGCCTATGCCACGAGCAAAACAATCCGGTAGTAATTGGAGCATTGGTAGAAGAGTATCTCTATAAAATAGAACACTTACAAGAGTTGGGACAACTACTACAAAAAAACAATCCATGTAGTGAAATAGATACATAGAAAAAATAAGTGGTAGATTCAGCGTAGAGATAGGTAATTATAATCTGAAATTTGAAACATTAAATCATATGAAACGTTTAACCGTCTTTTTAACAGCCGTACTCGTAAGCCTGTCGGCATTTGCTGCCAACTACGAGGCCTCAGAAACTCAAAACTATAACTTCCAACTTGGCGCTAATCCTGCTTTGGGAATAGATAACATCTACGGAAATATTATAGTTTCGGAGTGGGCAAAATCTGAAATGCAAATAGTGGTTGAGCGAAAAACCGTATCAAGAAATTCACAGGCTGAGGCCAACGAAATGATGTCATGTATTAAGGTAGACGTGAAGTCTGAAGGAGCTAAGGTAACCGGAGTTACCACCGTAGATTGCAAGAAAGCTACCGGTAGCGGCAGCAGCTATGTAATTACCTATACCGTTTTTGCCCCCAGGAGAACCGCCTACGAGCTGGCGCAGAAGTATGGCAACATAGACATGAAGGGCAGCATTGCCGGAACCTTAAAGGCAGAGGTAAAGTACGGCAACCTCACCGCCGAGGACTTGGAAACAAATGCCAAAGCAGAGGTAAAGTACGGCAGCATTGAAATTGCGCGAGTACCTACCCTGGACTTGGATTTGAAGTATGGTATTGCGATGCTGCCCTTTGTTGAGTCGCTAAAAGTACACTCCGGCTACTCTAAGGTTGATTTGGGCAGCGTGAATACCCTGAAGGGAGAAGGAAAGTACGATGGCTACAAAATTGCCCGCGTTGGCGAAATGAGCATGGAGCTGGCCTACACCAACGTAAGAATGAGCCGGCTGGAGCGTCTGCTCAGCTTTGACGTACGCTACGGCAATGTGAGCATAGACAGCGTGGCCGACAGCTTCTCGAGCATTAAGATAAATGGTTCTTATACCGGCATCAAAATAAGGGTGAGCCCGGCGCAGAACTTTGCCTACCATATACAGGCAGATTACGCCAACATAGACATTCCGTCCCCTTGGAATGCGGCTGCTTCGACAGTAAAAGAGGGTAAAACAAAGCAGGTGCAGGGAGTTTTGGGAAACGGAGTCGGCAAGTTGGAAATAACCTCCCGCTATGGTAATGTAAAGGTTAAATAGTAGCTATTTCTAGAGAAAACGTAAAGACATGAAATTTCTTTGTGCCCTTGCCCTGCTTGCAGGGGTATTTTCCTCCGCATTGTTTGCGCAGTCTACCAATGGGAAAACAAAAATACAGGGAGTTGTACTTGATGAAAGCAGCGGAAACCCGTTGGAGTTTGCCACCGTTCTGCTGCGCGACACCTCCGGGCGGCCCTTGCAGGGCGAAACCACCAACGAGCGGGGAGCCTTCTCGCTAAGCGCACCCAGCGGCGAGCTGGTTTTTGAAGCTTCTTTCGTGGGTTATCAGGCGGTGCAGCACAAAATAAGCGTGCAGGAGGGCAGGGTGGTGGGCATGCCCGACAAAATCCGGCTGGCGCCCGATAGCCGGGAAATGGATGCCGTGGTGGTCAGCGGAGCCCGCAAGCCACCCATTGAGCGTAAGGTAGACATGCTGGTGATGAACGTAGAGAGCATCATATCCGCCGAGAGCAGCAACGCGCTGCAGCTGCTCAAAAAGGCGCCCGGCGTATCCGTGGATAACGATGGCAACGTAACGCTCAACGGGCAGGGGGTAGAAATCTGGATAGACGGCAGACCGTCGCAGCTGAGTGGAGAGGAGCTGGCCGCCCTGCTGGAAAGCACCGATGGCGGTAACATCGATAAGATAGAAATTATAAACAGCCCCTCGAGTAAGTACGACGCGGCCGGTAGCGGCGGCATTATTAACATTAAAACGAAAAAGGCGTTTGCCAAAGGCTTTAATGGAAACACCAGTCTGGGCTACAGGCAGCACTTTGAAAGCGGCTTTTACTTTGGTTCAAATGGCTCCCTGTCATTGAACTACAGAACAGAAGAAACCAACACCTACCTGAACTACAACGCCCGCGGCGGAGAGGGCTTTGGCAACCTGCGCCAGCTGCTTACACAGGACTCGTTGAGCCGCTACTCCTACCTGCCCACGGAGGATAACCGCTTTAGCCAGGGCGCCAAGCTGGGGTTTGACTACTTCATGAACAAGAAAAACACCTTTGGCTTTATAGCCAACATCGGGTACCGGCAGAGCGGGGAGATGGACGATGGCTACACAGTAAGCCGCTTCAATAAGGTGTGGCAAGACTCGTCCAGGACAAAGAGCCGCTCCGGGCAAGAGTTCAACAACGGCTCGCTGAACCTTAACTATACGCATGTTTTTGATGACGACGCGCAGGAGTTGACCGCCAACCAGGACTACATGCGCTACGCCTCGTCGCCATGGCAGGAGCAGCGCACCGTATACTATATGCCGTATGGTACCCCAGCCGTTCCTGCAACGGCGTTCAAAAGCACCACCGATCAGACCATAAACATTTACTCGGCAAAGGTAGACTACACCCACCCTTTCGGCGACAAGGTTAAAATGGAGACCGGTGCAAAGTTTAACCAGACCGCAACCGATAACGCCAACGTGCGCTGGGATTCTGTGGGCAACACATTTTCCATTAACACAAATGAAACCAGCGATTTTGTGTATACGGAAAGAATAGGCGCCTTGTACGCCAACGCAAGCTGGTCTATAGACTCCAACTGGAGCGTAAAGGGAGGCCTGCGCTACGAGTACACCTACTCCGGTGGAGATTGGAAAACAGCGAATACCTCTACCGCTAAGCGTCTGGGAGATATTTTCCCCACCCTGTTTGTGGGCTACAACATTTCTAAAAGCCATAACCTCGGCCTGTCGTACACGCGCCGTATACAGCGTCCCAGCTACTGGCAGCTAAACCCCTTCCGGCGCTATATAGGGCCTTACTCCTATGCGGTAGGTAATCCGGACCTTGATCCGGCCTACACCGACAAGTTCGGGTTAGAATATTCGGCATTCCACTTTATCAATGTGTCGTTAGGCTACCGGTCTACCAAAGGTGTGGTCTTTCAGGTACCACGAGAAGTTGAAGGCGGTAAAATTGAGTATACTCAGGAAAATTTTGGAAAGAATACAGGCGCCAGCCTTAGCATAAGCGCATCGCAGGCGCCGCTGGCAAAGTGGTGGGTGCTGGATGCTAACATCTGGCTCTCCTATGTAACCAACCAAAATGGTAATGAGCCTGCCGAAGGTGTATTTACCGGCAGCTTTTGGGTCAACAACACATTTACGTTGGGCAAAACCATTAAAGCAGAGCTGTCCGCATGGTACCAGCTGCCGAGCCAGTGGGGGTACTTTCAAACCAAAAGCCATGGGGCGGCAGATTTCAGCGTAAAGAAAACCTTTTGGGACGATAACGCCTCGCTGTCCTTAGGGGTTGATGATATTTTCAACACTAACAAGTTCAGCTTCGTAACAGACGTAAACGGAATGCGCAACGATATTAGCAACACCTGGGAAAGCCGCGCTGTGACCCTTACCTTCACCTACAAGTTTGGAAATGTGGCGCAGGGAATGCGGCACCGTAAGGTGGGCGATGTGGAGGAAAGCAGCCGTGTAGGCGGCGGTAGTGGTACCGGAGTGGGTGGAAATTAACAGCTTACCCGTGTGCATGGAGAATGCTTATCTTTGCGGTAAGATAAAACTACAGCGCAATGCTTATTTCCATTATAGTGGCCATTGCTGCAAACAATGGTATTGGTAAAAACAACCGGCTGCTTTGGCATATTCCTGAGGACTTGAAACACTTCAAGCAAATAACCTCCGGGCATGCCGTCATTATGGGGCGCAAGACCTTTGACTCTATTGGGAGGTATTTGCCTAACCGTCAGAATATTGTGATTACCCGCAATGCCGGTTTGCGCATAGAGGGAGTACAGTGTGTCCCGTCCTTGCAGGCGGCCCTTGAGGTGGCGCAGGGCAGCGAGGTTTTCATTATTGGCGGCGAAAGCATTTATCGTGAGGCCTTGCCTTTGGCCCATAAGCTGTACGTTACCCACGTGCAAGCGGCTCCCGCTGCCGATACCTTCTTCCCTGCAATTGCCGAATCCGACTGGCAGATTGTTGATAATGAGGACTTTGAAAAAGCTCCCGAAAGAGAGTTTGCCTTTTCGTTTACCACGTATTGCCGTAAAGCGTAAAAATTGCTAATTTTACAGCATTGCAAATCATAGAAATACGCAGGTGAAATTTAGGATTATCGCGCTTATCTTCTTGCTGATCCGTCTTGCGGTGGGCAATCTTTATGCCCAGCAGGAGCAGCAGCATTTCCCATTTTCGCAGCACGAAAACGACAAATACTTTTACATTCCGGCCGTAGCGGGCATAGCCAGCTCCTATGAAATGCAGTCTGCTGCGCACGTGCAGGCGTTAAGCGATACGGCTAGCTGGCAGGCATACTTCTTTAGCGCATACGGCCCGCTCAACTATTTTCCTGTTGGGGTAGGATTTAGCGCCAGCCATATCCGCACCGGTTTATACGTACAAAACTCCATACAGCTTACGGGAGCTTGCAGCTTCAAGTCCGGAAGTTCGCAGTACGCCTTTGCCGCCTCCATAGGAGGGTTGGAGTACGATTTTAGCGGCTGGGGGTTACCGGCAGGCATGCCCGGAGATACGCTTGCGGATAAAACGCGCTACCTGCCCGATGTCGGACTCAGCTTCTACATGACGCGTGATATTTTCTACGTAGGAGCGGCTATTCAGCACATTGGCAATATGAGCCTGAAGGTTACACCCAATGGGGAGTACATGACAGGCGAGCTGCTGCAGCAAATTTACTTTTTGGCCGGAGCCTGTGTAGATGTTAGCGGGCAGGTTGCCCTGGAGCCCTCGCTGCTTATAGGTTGTACAAAAGATGATTTTGCAGGCAGCTTGTCGCTTACCATGAACTTTGAGGATTGGCTGTGGATTGGGGGCTCATACAAGAGTACAGGTAAAGCCGGCGTTATTGTTGGTGGACAACTTGCAGAAAAATACTACCTGTCTTACGCCTACGAGCATCCGTTGACAAGCTCCACCAAGTACGGCATTCACGAGCTGGTGCTGGGAGTGCGGCTTGCCAGCCTGCGTGGTGGTAGAAGATAATAAAACAGCAATGAGAAAAAAACTTGTACAACTCCTCCTGCTTATACTGGCAGCAGCCATCACGGCCTGCTCACCAGATAAGAAAATACCGGAGTCAACCCTTGTTAAGATTTTGGTGGATATACACATGGCCGACGCCGTGAGCAGGCAATCCTCAGAAAATGCAGGAAGCAAAAAAACCGGCGACTCAACGACCTACTACCTACCTGTTCTGCAAAAATACGGATACACAAAAGAGCAGCTGCTTGCCGCTATGCAGCGGTATGGATACAGTAAAGATAAGGCTCGAAAGCTGTACGGAAAGGTAGAAAAAAAGCTGGAGAAGCAGGAGAAGCACTACAAAAAAGAGCGGGATAAAGCGTTCAGGAAACAGGATATTTGGGCGGCAAAGGATAGCTACAGCTTACCTCAAGATGACGACACCGCCCGCCTGTTCTTTTCTGTTCCGGTGCAAGGCTTGGGACGCTACTGCCTGAGTGCGGAATTCACCCTGTTTTCCAAAGACTCCGTACAAAGTCCGCACCTCACCCTGTACCTGTACTCAGAAAGTAGGGATAGCATTTGGCAGCGGAAAACTATCGGTCAGAGCCGTAATGGCGAGGCCAATTTTTATAGTGCGGAGCTGAACAATGACAGTCCGCTGGCCACACACGTGCGGGGCTATCTGCTAGACTACAATTTGGCGGATACCATATTTGCCAAAACCCGCCATGCAAAAGTGCAGCATGTAATGTTGCGCTACGTGCCGCCACCAATCCGTGCCTGCGACTAAAAAAATCAACATGCGACATGCAATGCTCGACATGCGAAAGAAAGAGTTACGTGTCGCAAGTCGAGTATCGAAAAACTTTTCCTTATGCGTAAACTAGCCGCGCACTACATATTTTCCATTGTAGCGGAACCTGTTCGCAACGGCATTATTACGCTGAGCGACGAGGGGGAAATTTTGCACATCTCGCAAGGCTCCGGCAACCTGCAGGAAGAAGAAGGAGTGGAGTTTTACAGCGGAGTTCTTGTTCCGGGATTTGTAAATGCGCACTGCCATCTGGAGCTGTCCCACCTTAAAAATCAAATTGCAAAAGGAACGGGTTTACCACAATTTTTTCGAAAAATCGTAGGACTTCGTGATAAATTCAGTCCCGGACAAATATTGCAGGCCGCCGCCTTAGCCGATGCGCAGATGCACGCCGGAGGAACCTCTGTGGTAGCCGATATTTCGAATACCGGTACCACCTTTTTGCTGAAGAAAAACAGCAAAATTCGCTACCATACATTCATAGAAAAGCTGTGCTGGAGAGAAGAAGATCTTTCTGCAACCGTTCAGAGCGCAAAAGATTTGGTGCACGAGGCGCACGCTATTGGCATTCCGGCTACACCTGCTCCGCATGCCCCGTATTCTTGTCTTCCGGAGCTGCTGCAAGCCTTGTCAAGCATGGCGGGCGCAGGGGGTCTCATGAGCGTACATCATCAAGAAGCCCCCGGCGAAAAAGAAATGTTTGCAGGCAGGGGGGGGGCGCTGCAAGATTTATATGTAGCGGCAGGCATGACAAGCGTACCGGACGGAAGCCGAACCTCCACGCAATACTTAACCGGATACTTGCCGCGAGATTTGCGTATACTTTTGATACACAATACTTTATGTACGGAACCGGATTATGAGGTAGCGGCTGCATATTGGAAGAATCTTTCCTGGGTACTTTGCCCATCGTCCAACAGGTATATTGAGAACAGGTTGCCTCCGGTAGAAATGCTGCGCAAAAAGAAGGCTAATATCGCTATTGGTACAGATAGCTTATCCTCCAATACCGGCTTGCAAGTAGTGGACGAGCTGAAGGTTCTGCAACAAAATTTCCCGTATATATCTCTACAAGAGTGCCTTACGTGGGCTACGCTCAATGGAGCCAAAGCGTTGGGAGTGGACGCGCAATTCGGTTCTTTTGAGGTCGGCAAGCAACCGGGAGTGGTGCTGCTTGAAAAATTGAACCTGCAACAGCTGTCTTTGACCCCCACAACAACCTCCACCAGATTACTCTAGCCGGCTGGCAATATCGTCTTCCGCGAGGCTCTCGCCGTCCTCCGCAAGTTGTTGACTGTAAACTAGTGATCGTTAACTGAAAAAACAGTATCTTTACATATTCATATATATTTTGTAGCAATGCTATTGGTACTATTTGTATGCACAGGTGCGGTTTGCGCTTACCTCTTGGGATCTATTCCCACCGCTGTTTGGGTGGGTAAAAGATTTTATGGCATCGACGTTAGAGAACATGGCAGCGGCAATGCCGGTACAACTAATGTACTTAGAGTGCTTGGAGCCAGGGCCGCTATTCCTGTACTTTTAGTAGACGTCCTGAAAGGATTTGCGGCAGTTTCACTTGTACACTTGACCCCCGAAGCCACGCCGCAAGTAGCTGGTCTTGTTAAAATAAGCTATGGTTTACTGGCGGTAGTAGGGCATATGTATCCTGTATTTGCGGGATTCAGGGGAGGTAAGGGAGTTGCTGCCATGCTGGGTATTGCTATTGCCATACAACCAATGGCAACCCTGGTGGCTGCGCTTATATTCGGAGTGGTATTTGCTACGACGCGCATAGTATCTGTGAGTTCAATGTCTGCAGGAGTTTCTTTCCCCTTTGCCGCTATATTTATTTGCCATGAGCCGCTGCTATCTATTCGTATTTTTTCGGTAGTGGTTACGGTACTGCTTATATATACGCACAGAAAAAACATCAGGCGATTGCTCAATGGAACCGAACCCAAGACGTCGTTTAAGAAAAAGGAAACATAGGACTAACACTTTTCCTACCTGCTATGAAACCTGTATTTTACACCTTGCTGTTGTTGCTGTCCTCCCTTTACGTTACCTCCTGTAAAGATGGAGCACGGGGAAAAACTTTGCTTCCCGGCGTTACCGGAGCCTCCGGTGAAATAGTCGTGGTAGCCGACAAGCATGTCGGGGAATCTCCCTTCATGAAGTCATTGGTCGAAAAGTTGTCCGAAGAGTACCCCATGTTGCCTCAGGTTGAACCAATGTTCAGCGTACATGTTATTCCCCCCACCGCATTTTCCGATTTATTCAAACGCCATCGTAACCTTATTATAGCACAAGTCAGCCCGGAGGCAGAGCAATCGAAAATATTTGTCCGGCAGGATGTATGGGCCTCGCCCCAAACAGTGCTTTACATTCAGGGCAATAAGCTGGACTCGTTAGCAGCCTACATTCCCAAATACTACAACCGCGTTACCACAACCTTTGAGCAGGCAGAAGTACAACGTAATATAGCCAACATAAAGCGCTACGAGCAGGTGTCCATAAGAGAAGAGGTAAAAGGCCGCTTCGGCTTTTCGTTGTACTTTCCGTTTGGCTATACGCTGCGCCGTACGCCGGGAGAAAACTTTATGTGGATTTCAAATGAAACGGAAACCACCAGCCATGGCATATTTATATACGCCTATCCTAACGTTGGAAAAGTTGTGCCGGGCAAAAAGAATATTTTGGCAGAGCGCACCCTTGTACTCACTACCAACGTCCCCGGACCCACGCTGGGCAGCTATATGATAGCTTCGCCGGAAATCGAACCCGTAGAATCAACAACCCGTTTTGCCGGACAACCTTGCCGGATGTTGCGTGGATTGTGGGAGCTTAAGAGCGATTTTATGGGGGGCCCCTTCATCAGCTATACCGTTGTAGACCCCTCCGGTCAAAGAGCCATTACCCTTGAGG
The DNA here is from genome assembly GCA_031266015.1 of Prevotellaceae bacterium. Classification (GTDB taxonomy): domain Bacteria; phylum Bacteroidota; class Bacteroidia; order Bacteroidales; family UBA932; genus JAISBU01. Next base: position 45,568 of record JAISBU010000007.1, read on the forward strand.
GATATGTGTACGCTCCGCAAAAGGACAAGCGCATACTCCTTCGTCAGGTAGATGCGGTTTTGCAAACCCTGTCCTTTGATTAATTTACGATTCACGATTCATAATTTTGTACGCCGCGCAGCGTGCGTTGCCATGCTTTGCTCCGGTTCCTCCACGCGCCCGCTCGTACCTATCCAACCTCTTTTCCCTCCCACGCCGTCCCGTCATTCCGACCGGAGCACAGCGAAGTGGAGGAACCTCCCCCTCGTCATTGCGGCTACCGTCGTTTTGTGCTTGCCGACAGGTTCCTCCATGCGCCCGCTCGTACCTCGCAGGCTTGGTCGGAATGACGGCGATCTTTTTTAATAGTAGGGAAAGGAAGGTGTTTTGCGGCGGCGTAGCCGCCGCAAAACACCTTCCTTTCCCTCCCACGCCGCCCGTCATTCCGACCGGAGCGCAGCGGAGTGGAGGAACCTTTTCCCATTGCCCCGTCATTCCGCCCCCCCTCGACTTTGCTCGGGGCAGGCTCTGCGCAGCGTAGTGGAGGCTCCCCCTTACTGCGCCTCCTGCTTCGCCGACCTTCGGTTCGACAGGCTCAGCACGACGACCCACGGCTTGCCGGAGCTGCCCCGTGCGGTGGGGTGCGTTAGGCGGACAAAAATCCGGTTCGAGGATATTTTTGTCTTGACTTTTGGTTACTTTGTGTCAAGACAAAGTAACGAATAATGCGTCATTCCGACCGCAGTGGAGGAACCCTTTTCCCCCTCACCGCCGCCCCGTCATTCCAACCCCCCACGCCCCATGCTTCGACAGGTTCAGCATAACGGTCGCACATCGTGAGTTTGCTTGTTTTGCCAGCAATATCTTGGTAATTAACTAATTATGAATTGTCAATATTTAATTATCAATTAAATAGCTGCCTTTGTTCCCTCAATTTTCAAAAAAATCGCTATATTCGCAGGATATAAGCCTACCACTATGACAGTCGGTCAAATCATATTTGCTATTATTACCGCAGCATTGACGGTTGTTGGTTTCGTACTGGCAGGCTTTAAGCTCATGCTCAACAACGCTAAGGAGCAGGGTGCTAATGGGAATAGGCTCCATACCTTGGAGGGTAAAATTGACAGGTTAAAGTGTGGAGAGCACATTTCCTCCGTGAATAGTATGCACGTAGATATGGAGTCGTTGCGGGGTGATATAAAGTCAATTATGCTAAGCTTGGGAATTACAAAGAGCGGTAGCTTTAACGGTATCTACACGGCAAACAGCAGCCCAATGCAGCTGACGACAAAAGGAAAGGAGTTTATCGACAAGTACTCGCTCGATAGCATGTTATACCGTAACTGGGACAGCATCAGGAACCTTATTTCAAGTAAAGGATTTACTACCGCCTACGATATTGACAGGTTTTGCTTTGAACAAGCCTTAATAAAGGTTGAATGCTTTTTTACAGACGAGGACTTAGTGCGTATAAAAGACATTGCTTTTTCTAATGGAGATAAGCTGGAGGCATATTCCAGTATGATTGCCGTGCTTGTTCGCAATAAGTATTTTTCCGATAACGGAATATCCATATCAGACATAGACACCCTCCCTGCAAACTAATGAACGATTGATAATTGACAATTACCAGCCACACGTCACACGTTGTGAGCTCGCTTCGCTCAGCATGACAGTCTCACAGCTTGCCTTGCTGCCCCGTGCGGTGGGGTGCGTTAGGGGGACAAAAATCCGGTTCGAGGATATTTTTGTCTTGACTTTTGGTTACTTTGTGTCAAGACAAAGTAACGAAATAATTTATGATTTATAAATTATAATTGATAATCAGGACACCGCCCCGTCATTCCGACCGGAGCGCAGCGGAGCGGAGGAACCCTTTTCCCTCCGCCCCGTCATTGCGCTCCTTCGACTTCGCTCAGGACAGGCTCCGCGCAGCGCAGCGGAGGAACCTCTGCTTCCGTCATTCCGCCCCCCTCGACTTTGCTCGGGGCAGGCTCTGCGCAGCGCAGTGGAGGAACCTCTGCTTCCGTCATTCCGCCCCCCTTCGACTTCGCTCAGGGCAGGCTCCGCGCAGCGCAGCGGAGGAACCTTTCCTTCCCCCTACGCCGCCCCGTCATTCCGACCGGAGCGCAGTGGAGGAACCTTTCCTCCCCATCGCAAGCATTCAGAATTACGTCCTTAGGACGAAAAGTCTCTTTCTACAAAAAAATATTCTACTTTTTTTGTAGAAACAAAAAATAGCCTTACCTTTATATTGTGTAGGAAGCAAACATGGAAATAAAGTTTAGTAAAGAGTACCTGCGGGAGCTGTATGAAAGCGGCGTAGCAACGGACAAAAAACACCGTTTCCAGCCGGATATTGTAACGAGGTATCAGGCGCGTATAAAAATCCTTGAAAGAGCTTCCAAAACAGAAGATTTATACACGCTTCGTTCATTGTGCTACGAAAAACTGAAGGGCAACAAGGCAGGTTTGGAATCCATCCGCGTGAACGACCAATACCGCATTGAATTCAAAACGACACAGGCGGCTTCCGAAACGGTTGTAACGGCATGTACTATTTTAGAGTTGTCAAATCATTATAAATAAAACGATTATGGGTAGTTATGTTTGTGCCCGTCCTGTTCATCCGGGTGAAATCCTGAAAGAAGAAGTTGAGTACCGCGGTATTTCGCAAGGCAAGTTGGCCGCGCAAATGGGGATGCCGTACAAGGTATTGAACCACATACTGAACAAGCGTCGCCCACTGACCCCCACAACGGCGATGTTGTTTGAAGCCGCCTTGGGAATACCCTCCGACATGCTGATTGGCCTGCAAACCGACTACAATATGCGTATGGTAAAACAAGACAAATCCTTTACCGACCGCCTTGCCCAAATCCGCAAAGTGGCAGCAGTGCTGTAACCGGGCAAAAATTCATAATTCACGATTCATAATTTTGTACGCCGCGCAGCGTGCGTTGCCACTCTTTGCTCCGGTTCCTCCACGCGCCCGCTCGTACCTATCCAACCTCTTTTTCCCCCCTACGCCGCCTCGTCATTCCGACCGGAGCGTAGCGTAGTGGAGGAACCTCCCTCCCCTTGCTTCGCCGACCTTCGGTTCGACAGGCTCAGCATGACAGTCCCACAGCTTGCCGGAGTTGCCCCGTGCGGTGGGGTGCGTTAGGGGGACAAAAATCCGGTTCGAGGATATTTTTGTCTTGACTTTTGGTTACTTTGTGTCAAGACAAAGTAATGAAATAATTTATGATTTATAAATTACAATTGATAATCAGGACGCCGCCCCGT
>JAISBU010000024.1 GCA_031266015.1 Prevotellaceae bacterium
CACACACACACACACACACACACACACACACACACACACACACACACACACACACACACACACACACACACACACACACACACACACACACACACACACACACACATTACCATCGCAATCCCACCCGCCCCTGCTGTAGAAAAGCACAAAGGAACGGCATTTTTTGCATATCTGCAACGGTTGTTCCCGTTTTTTTCAGCCTCCCGCCTACGGTGCGAATGCGTTGTCGTCCTGAGCCTGCCGAACGGCGCGGTGAGAGGAAGCCCGCGCCTCATGTCTCGACAAGCTCTGCATGACAGCCTATACGCTGTTGACGTTCAACTTGCGATCATTAGCTGTTAACCTTTAATCATTAAATCAAGTGTCCTGCAACCTTGCTTTACGATTCCCAACTCGGCGAATGTTGTCCCGAAAGTCGGCTTTACGGCTTTCGGCGGGGCGGTTTGTGTCCCGAAGCTATGTTTTGCCATTTCCCCATGTGAAGGAAGCGTCCTGCAACCTTGTTTTGCACTTTCAAAACGTTTTGGAGCTGTCCCGAAGCTATGTTTTATACCTTTGGACAGCAAGCCGACAGGTCGCAATGACGAAGCAAGAGAGGTTCCTCCGCTGCGCTTCGCTCCGGTCGGAATGACGAAGCGGCGGTGAGGGAAAAAAGGTATTTAGCGGCGGTTACGCCGCCGCTAAATACCCCCCTCCAAATTAACAACGCCGTCATTCCGACCAAGCGCACGAGGAACGAGGGCGCGCGTGGAGGAACCTCCAATAACGGCACAGCACGAGCGGGCGCGTGGAGGAACCTCCAACGACCAAGGCGCAGCACGAGCGGGCGCATGGAGGAACCTCTAACGACAGCGCAGCACAAGGGCGCGCGTGGAGGAACCTCTAATAACGGCGCAGCACGAGCAGCGCGCAAGTTAAAACTAATAAGATGCAAAAAGGGGGATACACCTATATAATGACAAACAAGAATAAAACAACCTTGTATATTGGCGTAACAAGCAATCTTCAACGCCGTGTGTGGGAGCATCGTACGCATTATAATTCCCAGTCGTTTACGGCCAAGTATAAGCTGGAATGCTGCATCTACTATGAGTACTTTGCGGATGTAGAACAAGCCATTAACCGTGAAACGCAGCTAAAGAAATGGAACAGGGTAAAAAAAGAAAATTTGATAAGTACTGTGAATCCTGTGTGGGAAGACCTATGGAAGGATATAAAACGAATGGTGATATGAATAACAGATTCCTGCGCTTCGCGGAGCCTGCCCCGAGCAAAGTCGAGGAGGTCGCAATGACGAAGCAAGAGAGGTTCCTCCACTGCGCTTCGCGGAGCTTGCCCCGAGCAAAGTCGAGGGGATCGCAATGACGGCAAGAGAGAGGTTCCTCCACTTCGCTTCGCTCCGGTCGGAATGACGGAGCGGCGTGAGGGGAAAAAGGTATTTAGCGGCGGCGCAGCCGCTGCTAAATACCCCCCTCCAAATTAACAACGCCGTCATTCCGACCAAGCGCACGAGGAACGAGGGCGCGCGTGGAGGAACCTTTAATAACGGCGCAGCACAAGCGGGCGCGTGGAGGGGGATCGCAATGACGAGGCAAGAGAGGTTCCTCCACTCCGCTTCGCTCCAGTCGGAATGACGGTGCGGCACAAGGGCGCGCGTGGAGGGGATCGCAATGACGAAGCAAGAGAGGTTCCTCCACTCCGCTTCGCTCCAGTCGGACTGACGGTGCGGCGGTGAGGGAAAAAAGGTATTTAGCGGCGGCGTAGCCGCCGCTAAATACCCCCCCCTCCAAATTAACAACGCTGTCATTCCGACCAAGCGCACGAGGAACGAGGGCGCGCGTGGAGGAACCTTTAATAACGGCGCAGCACAAGCGGGCGCGCGTGGAGGAACCTCCAACGACCAAGGCGCAGCACAAGGGCGCGCGTGGAGGGGGTCGCAATGACGGCAAGAGAGAGGTTCCTCCACTGCGCTTCGCTCCGGTCGGAATGACGGAGCGGCGGTGAGGGAAAAAAGGTATTTAGCGGCGGCTACGCCGCCGCTAAATACCCCCTCCAAATTAACAACGCCGTCATTCCGACCAAGCGCACGAGGTACGAGGGCGCGCGCGGAGGAACCTCAAATGACCAAGCGCAGCACGAGGGCGCGTGGAGGAACCTCAAACGACCAAGGCGCAGCACGAGGGCGCGCGTGGAGGAGGTCGGAATGACGGCACGGCGATGCGCAGGCGCGTCACGTCTTTGCTCCTTGCTCTTTATTATCTTTGCTCTTTTTATCTTTTTATCTTTGCTCTTTTTAACCAGTAACTAGTAACTCAAAATAAGTAAACAACCCTGCTATGAAAACAAAAATCTTCATTATTGGGCTTGCCGCAGCGCTGCTGATGGGCGTGCGCGCCACGGCGTATGGCGCTGAAGTTGTCATAAACCTTACCGCCGCAGGTACGCTCAAAGACCATCATTCAGACGTAAAAAGCGCAGTCATCTTTACCCTTACGGGTACCATTGACGCCCGCGATGTAAAGTACATGCGCGATAGCATGTCCAACCTGAAAGAGCTGGACCTGAGCGCCGCCGCCATAGAGGCCTACTCGGGAACGGAGGGAACGGTTACAGGTGACCAGACCTACCCGGCCAACGAAATGCCAAAGGCTTCATTTTACGAAGAAGGTATAAAAATGAATGAGGTCCTTGTCTCGGTGCAGCTGCCGGCAGGCATAACCGCCATTGGCAACAATGCGTTTACCTATTGTCTCGCCCTCCGGGATATTTCGTTTCCTGCCGGGCTTACCGCCATTGGCGACGGAGTGTTTGATGGCTGTGAAGGCCTCAAGAGCGTTTCGTTTCCTGCCAGGCTAACCACCATTGGCGACAACGCGTTTTATGGATGTGCGACCATCGATAGCCTTTCTCTTCCGGATGGCTTAACCTCCATTGGCAGCAACGTGTTTCAGGAATGTAGAGGCCTCAAGGATATTATCTTTCCTGCCGGGCTAACCACCATTGGCGCCAACGCGTTTAAGAACTGTAACAATGTCGCCTCCATAACCAGCCTGAGCGTTTCACCGGCTGCCACCGAGCTCACTTCTTTTCAGAATATAAAATCCTCCAGCACTTTAACGGTTCCTACCTCCGCCGTTACAGCCTACTCAAGTGCACCCAGATGGTCGACTTTTAAGCAATCTACTACCGGCGGCGGTCTGCTGCTGAACGTAAAGCCCAACATCTGGGCGCTGGGCAGCGTTGCGGAGGGGTCGGGCCTGTACCCAGAGAACACTGTAGTGAGCCGGACTGCCATCCCCGCCTCGGATAAATACGCCTTCTTTAGCTGGACAGGCGGCGGGGGCGCCCGCCTGGGAGTGGAGCCCACGCTGCAGCTTACTCTTGGGCAGGATACGGTGGTAACCGCCAACTTTGGCTCGTTATGCCAGAATACCGAGGCGGGTAAGCTGGGGGAAACCTTGGGAGAGCTAGCCGGCATAGAGCGCCTGGCCGTGGAAGGCGTCATTGACGCCCGCGACGTAAAGTACATGCGCGATAACATGCCCAACCTGAAAGAGCTGGACCTGAGCGCCGCCGCCATAGAGGCCTACTCGGGAACGGAGGGAACGGTTACAAGTGACCGGACCTACCCCGCCAACGAGCTGCCAACAGCTTCATTTTCAGGTAAATACGTCCTTATCTCGGTGAAGCTGCCTGCCGGGCTAACCGCCATCGGCGACAGCGCCTTTAAGAGCTCCGGCCTCCGGTATGTTTACTTCCCGGCCAGCGGGTTCGCCACCGTTGGCGACGAGGCGTTTATGGGCTGCACCGCCCTTGAGGAGGCTACGCTCCTGAGCGGTATCACCGCCATTGGCCAGAGGGCGTTTAAGGGCTGCACCGAACTCAAGAGCATTTCCTTACCTGCCGGGCTAACCGCCATTGGCGCCAACGCCTTTGAGAGCTCCGGCCTTACGGAGGTTACTATCCCCGGCACGGCCGCCATTGGCGACGAGGCGTTTAAGAGCTGCACTGCCCTTGAGGAGGCTACGCTCCTGAGCGGTATCACTACCGTTGGCCAGAGGGCGTTTAAGGGCTGCACCGGCCTCAAGAGCATTTCCTTACCTGACGGGCTAACCGCCATTGGCGACAACGCCTTTGAGAGCTCCGGCCTTACGGAGGTTGTTATTCCCGGCACGGCCGCCATTGGCGAGAACGCGTTTAAGAGCTGCACCGAACTCAAAGAGGTTACGCTCCTGAACGGTATCACCGTCATCGGCGATAGTGCGTTTAATGGCTGTAACGGCATTGACACCGTAATCAACCTTAGCCTTATACCGCAGATAATTGACACCAGCGTTTTTTATGGGGTAAGCTTAGGTGCTACCGTCCTGTTGATTCCTGACACCTGCGGTGTTGACCTCTGCAAGGACATCTATGCAGTTGCGGATGTATGGAAGGGTTTTCATCCCCATATTTTTGCCTCAGCAACAGTTACCTACAACAGCAGGGGGGGCACATCCGTAGACAACAAACAGATAATGTTGTATAGATTGGCAACGTTTTTCGAATCCAGCCGCGACAACTACAGGTTTACGGGCTGGTACAAGGATGTGAGCTGTATCGATAAATGGGATTTTGAAAACGACCAGGTAGTGCATAACATCACGCTGTACGCCGGCTGGATCAGGCAGTACACCGTTAGCTTCGTGAGCAACAACGGCAACTCCGTAGTGGATACGATTGTCGACTCTTTGACTACGGTAGCGGCGCCTGCCGTGCCCCACCGCACCAGCTACAGGTTTACGGGCTGGTACAAGGAGGCGGATTGTACCGATAAATGGAGCTTTGAAACCGATACGGTAGTGCAGGACACCACGCTGTACGCCGGCTGGATCAGGCAGTACACCGTACGCTTCAATAGCATGGCCGGCAGCAGCGTAAGTGATACGATTGTTGACTCTTCGACTATGGTAACCAAGCCTGCCGACCCCCACCGCCATGGCCACTTCCTTAAGAGCTGGTGCAAGGAGATGACATGTGTCAATTCATGGAACTTTACCGTTGACAAGGTAACGCAGGACACCATGCTATTCGCCAAGTGGGAAGTCAAACACTACAAGGTTACCTTCGAGAGCAACGGCGGCAGCAGCGTAAAGGATACGCTTATTGACTCTTTGACTGTGGTAGAGAAGCCTGCCGACCCCCACCGCGTTGGCTACAACTTTATGGGCTGGTACAAGGATAATGGGACGTTTGTCAATGAATGGAACTTTGAAACCGATACGGTAACGAAACCTATCGCGCTGTACGCCAAGTGGGAAATAAAGAAGTACAAGGTTACCTTCAATAGCAACGGCGGCAGCGCAGTAACGGATACGTCTGTCGACTCTTTGACTGTGGTAAATGAGCCTGCCGTGCCCCACCGCGTTGGCTACATCTTTCAAGGGTGGTACAGCATGTCTGCGGAGGATAGCATTACCTGGAGCTTTGAAACCGATACGGTTACACAGGACACCACGCTGTACGCCAAGTGGAAAATAAAGCAGTACGCCGTAAACTTCGTGAGCAACGGCGGCAGCGACGTAGCTCCGTACCTATACGTTGATTCTTTGACTGCAATAATGGCGCCTTTCCCCGTCCCCCATCTCCACGGCCACGACCTGGCGGGCTGGTACACGGATGTGACGTTTAACGAGGAATGGGACTTTGCCGTTGACAGGGTAACGCAGGACACCACGCTGTACGCCAAGTGGGAAATAAAGAAGTACAACGTTACCTTCAACAGCAACGGCGACAGCGCCGTAACGGATACGCTTGTCGACTCTTTGACTGTGGTAAACAGGCCTGCCGCCCCCCACCGCGTTGGCTACAACTTTCAAGAGTGGTACAAGGATGCGGATTGTACCGAGGAATGGAATTTTACTACCGATACGGTAACGCAGGACACCACGCTATACGCCTTGTGGGAAATAAAGAAGTACACCGTTACCTTCGCGAGCAACGGCGGCAGCGCCGTGGCGCCGCTGACAGAAGTTGATTCTTTGAAAAAAATAAATGAGCCTGCCGAACCCCATTTCCTCGGCCACGACTTTAAGGGCTGGTACAAGGATGATGTGACGTTTACCGAGAAATGGGAATTCACTACCGATACGGTAACGCAACATACCACGCTGTACGCCTTGTGGGAAATAAAGAAGTACGCCGTTACCTTCGAGAGCAACGGCGGCAGCAACGTAGAGCCGTGGCTAAACGTTGATTCTTTGTCCAAAATAGCTAAGCCTGCCGACCCCCATTTCCTCGGCCACGACCTGGTGGGCTGGTACAAGGATGATGTGACGTTTACCGATGATTGGAGCTTTAACGAGGACTCGGTAACGCAGAACATCACGCTGTACGCCAAGTGGAAAATAAAGAGCTACACCGTACACTTCGTGAGCAACGGCGGCAGCGACGTAACGGATACGCTTGTCGACTCTTTGACTGTGGTAACCAGGCCTGCCGTGCCCCACCGCGTTGGCTACATCTTTCAAAATTGGTACAAGGATGCGGACTGCACCGATGAATGGGATTTTACTACCGACAAGGTAACGCAGGACACCACGCTGTACGCCGACTGGGAAATCAAACACTACACCGTTACCTTCGAGAGCAACGGCGGCAGCTTCACGGGGTCGCAAATGATCGACTCTTTGAATAAGGTAAATCCTGTTGACAACCCCCACCGCGTTGGCTACGACTTTACGGGCTGGTACAAGGATGCGGACTGCACCGAAGGCAACATATGGATACTTGAAACCGACAGTGTAACGCAGTCCATCACGCTGTACGCCGGCTGGGAAATCAAACACTACACCGTTACCTTCAACAGCAACGGCGGCAGCGACGTAGGGGATACGCTTGTCGACTCTTTGACTGTGGTAAGCAGGCCTGCCGACCCCACCCGCGCCGAATACATCTTTGCGGGCTGGTACAGGGACGCGGCCTACGCCAGCGCATGGAATTTCGCAAGCGATGTGGTAACCGCCAATACTACGCTGTACGCCAGGTGGATTTCAGTATACGCTACTACCTACGCCGTTGCCTTTGAGAGCAACGGCGGCAGCGCAGTTGACCCGCAAACGGTGGAGGAAGGCGGCAAGGTGGCGCAGGTTACTGCCCCCGCCTACCCCGGCCACAATTTTAAGGGCTGGTACGGCGATGAGGAGCTTACCGCCGCCTGGGATTTCGCTACCAACACGGTAACGCAGGACACTACGCTGTACGCAAAATGGATAGCCACTTACACCGTAACCTTTAACGTCGGTGAGGGCAGCAGCGTTGACCCGCAACCGGTGGAGGAAGGCGACAAGGTGACGCAGCCTAACGCGCCCACCCGCATCGGCTACGCCTTTGCGGGCTGGTACAGGGATGCAGCGTTTACAAGTGTCTGGAGTTTTACAAGCGACCGGGTAACGCAAGACACTACGCTGTACGCCAAGTGGATTTCAGGAACCGCCACTACCTACGCCGTTGCCTTTGAGAGCTACGAGGGCAGCGCGGTTGACCCGCAAACGGTAGAGGCAAACGGCAAGGTGGCGCAGGTTACTGCCCCCGTCTACCCCGGCCACAACTTTAAGGGCTGGTACGGCGATGCGGAATGTACCGAAAAATGGGACTTTGAAACCAACACGGTAACGCAAGACACCACGCTGTACGCAAAATGGATAGCCACTTACACCGTAACCTTTAGCGCCGATGAGGGCAGCAGCGTTGACCCGCAAACGGTAGAGGAAGGCGACAAGGTAGCGCAGCCTGCCGACCCCACCCGCGCCGATTACATCTTTGCAGGCTGGTACAGGGATGCGGCCTACGCCAGCGCATGGAACTTCGCAAGCGATGTGGTAACCGCCAACACTACGCTGTACGCCAGGTGGATTTCAGTATACGCTACTACCTACACCGTTGCCTTTGAGAGCAACGGCGGCAGCGCAGTTGACCCGCAAACGGTGGAGGAAGGCGGCAAGGTGGCGCAGGTTACTGCCCCCGCCTACCCCGGTCACAACTTTAAGGGCTGGTACGGCGATGAGGAATGTACCGAAAAATGGGACTTTGAAACCGACACAGTAACGCAAGACACCACGCTGTACGCAAAATGGGCGGCTATCTACACCGTAACCTTCAACAGCAACGGCGGCAGCGCGGTTGACCCGCAAGAGGTAGAGGTAGAGGAAGGCGACAAGGTGACGCAGCCTAACGCGCCCAACCGCGTCGGCTACGCCTTTGCAGGTTGGTACAGGGATGCAGCCTACGCCAGCGCATGGAACTTCGCAAGCGATGTGGTAACCGCCAACACTACGCTGTACGCAAAATGGGCGCTGGTCTACACCGTAACCTTTACTGCCAACGGCGGCAGCGACATTAGCCCGCAAACGGTGGCGCATGGCAGCACAGCTGCTCAACCTGCCGCGCCCACCCGCGACGGCTACGCCTTTATGGGCTGGTACAAAGAGGCGACACTTACTACTCTTTGGAATTTTGCAAACGATGTGGTAACCGCCAACATTACGCTGTACGCAAAGTGGGTTGGAGCCTACACGGTAACCTTTAATACCAACCACGGCAGCATAGTTAATCTGCAAATGGTGCCGGTGGGCGGCAAGGTGGCGCAACCCGACAATCCCACTCGCGCCGGCTACACCTTTGTGGGCTGGTACAGCGATGAGACCTTCGCGAGCGCATGGGATTTCAACGCTACCGTAGCGGGAGACATGACGCTGTACGCCAAGTGGAATGACCCGTCTTCTACCGGCGTGGAAGGTCATGCGCTGAGCGTGGCAAGGGTATACCCCAACCCCACCTCCGGCGAGGTAACCATAGAGAGCGAGGGCGCAGAGGCGCGGCTGTACAGCTCGCAGGGCGTGCTGCTCAAGCGCACGCATAGCAATCGCCTCGACCTGTCGGGCTACCCGGCCGGCGTTTACCTGCTGCGTACGGGCGGCAAAGCCGCAAAGGTGGTAAAGCAGTAAAACGATTTATGATTGAGGATTGGTCGGTGAGTGGGTTGCAAGGACAAAAGAACAAAAGGAACAAAGAACAAGGACAAAGGAACAAAAGAACAAAGGAACAAAAGAACAAAAGGAACAAAGACTTGCGACTGACGCGTTGTCATCCTGAGCCTGTCGAAGGGGACGGCGGTGAGGGGGAGGAGGGGTTGTTAGGGCGGCGTAGCCGCCCTAACAACCCCTTTTTTATTTTAAAGGGCCGCCGTCATTCCGACCAAGCCCGCGAGGGACGAGCGGGCGCATGGAGGAACCTCTAACCATTTACTACTGACGATTTATTATTTACAATTGACTGGTGAAGGGCGCGTGTCGTGCAGAGCCTGTCGAAGCACGAGGCGGCGAGGGCAATCTCTTTCCCGTCCCCCTCGCCGCACCCCTTCGACAGGCTCAGGATGACAACGCATATGCACAGCATCTTAATTATGCATTATTCATTACTTTGTCTTGACACAAAGTAACCAAAAGTCAAGACAAAAATATCCTCGAACCGGATTTTTGTCCGGCTTGCGCACCCCACCGCACGGGGCGCAGCGAAGCCAGCTCAGCTGTTCTGCCGAGCCTGCCGAAGCATGGGGTGTGACGAAGCCAACGGTGTGGCGAGGGCGGCGAGGTTCCTCTACTACGCGGAGCCTGCCCCGAGTGAAGTCGAGGGAGTCACAATGACACGGTGAGGTTCCTCCACTCCGCTTCGCGGAGCCTGCCCCGAGTGAAGTCGAGGGAGTCGCAATGACGGGGCGGAGGTTCCTCCACTACGCTTCGCTCCGGTCGGAATGACGAGGCGGCGGTAAGGAAAAAAGGGGTGGGTTTAGGGCGGCTACGCCGCCCTAAACCCACCACCTCCTATTTTAAAGGTCGCTGTCATTCCGACCAAGCCCGCGAGGGACGAGCGGGCGCGTGGAGGAACCTCTAACCATTTACTACTGACGATTTATTATTTACAATTGACTGGTGAAGGGCGCGTGTCGTGCAGAGCCTGTCGAACCGAAAGTCGGCGAAGCCAATCTCTTTCCCGCCCCCCTCGCCGCACCCTTCGACAGGCTCAGGATGACAACGCATATGCACAGCATCTTAATTTATCAATTATAAATTGTTAATGTACAATTCCAGCAAACCTTGCGGTAAATCTACCGAAAGTACTTTTGCATCCCTGTCAATCGAAACAATCAGCGCCTCATTGGCGGGAATTATAATTTCTTGTCCTCGTGGATTTACTACTTGGATACAAGGGTTACCGGGGTAGTCCATCCAGCTGGCGGCCGAACCCAGCTCTCCATGGGTAAGATCTATAACCTTGTAGCCAATCAGCTCATCCGGCGTTGCACCTTCGTTAGGCGCGGTACTTTTTTTGCGCCGCTGACGCGCGCTTGGCGCTACCATAATTTCTCTTCCCACCAGCTCGGCGGCCAGGGCTTCAGCTTCCATATCGTCAAATACTACCGTCAGCTTTTGCCCGCGCTTCTCAGCTTTATTTACGTAAAAGGGCGCCAGTAAGCCGTTGATTTCGATAAATACGGGTTTACCCGTGGGTAAAGTATGGTCGTCGTATAGCGCCACTACCAGCTCACCGTGCGCGCCAAAAGTTTTTTGTATTTTACCTATTGCTTCCATGCTTCAAAGTTAAGCATAAAGTATGATGGACGGGCTTTGCTAAAAAACAACCATCGCCACACATTTTGCAATGCATGGCGATGAATATTAAGCTTAAAGACCTTTGCTTATTCTGCAGCCGGAGCAGCGGCTTCCTCTGCGGCAGGCTCGGCAGGCGCTGCTTTAGCGGCGGCCTCAGCCTTTTTTTGAGCTACGGCTTGCGCCTTAGCCTCTTTGGTCTTTGCTTCTGCGCTCAGGCGGCTCTTGTTGCCATCGGCCTTAGCCTTAGCCAGGGCGTCGACCTTTGCCTTAATTTGTGCCTCTTTGTCGTTCATCCAAGCCTGGAACTTTTGTTCGGCGGCCTCAGCGGTCAACGCGCCCTTCTTTACGCCTCCTTCAAGGTGCTTCTTAAGCATAACGCCTTTGTACGATAGGATGGCACGTGCCGTATCGGTAGGCTGAGCGCCCTTGTTCAACCACGCCAAAGCGCCATCGGCGTTGAGCTCGATAGTTGCCGGATTGGTGTTAGGATTGTATGTACCCAACTTTTCGATTAGCTTGCCATCACGTGGCGCCCTGCTGTCGGCAACCACAATGTGATAAAAGGCGTGAGCCTTCTTGCCGTGTCTTGCTAGTCTGATTTTTACAGCCATTTGTTTTGAAAAATAATTAAAATAATTACTTCGTTTTAACCGTGAAACGAGGCGCAAAGATAGCTATTCTACTCGGAAATGCAAAGGAAAGTAAGCAAAAACACCCCTTCGATAAGGATAATTATTTAATAGTGAGATATTTACACTTTTGTAAACAGGCTAATAATCTCATTAATATTGTTTTGCAGCCACAAAGGCTGGTAAAAGCACAGTATAAAAGCCGCAAAAACCAGCAGCAGCTGAATGGCGGTAAGCCACGGGCGCTTGGCCTCTGCACGGGTAGCATGCGCTTCTTTGAGAGGATTGTAGCACAGGTACATCATGCGATTGTACAGCGCATACAAAATAAGGCACAGCATTACCGCCAGCAGTATAAACACAACGTAATGCCGTCCACAGGTTAGCTCTTTGAACAGCATTACCTCCGTTAAAAACAATCCGGACGGCGGAGTAGCGGTAATACCCAGCAAGGTTAGCACCAGCGTTACCGCGCCAAGTGGATATACGCGAGCGTAGCTGCCGGTCTTGAAAACATTGTAGGTACCGTATATTTTGCCCACCTGCGACAGCTGCAAAAACATTCCGGACTTCACCAATGTATGCACCACCGTATGCAGCACCGCCACATAAAATCCAGCGCCACCCAGGCTGAGGGCAATCAGGACAATACCCATGTTTTCAACGGTGGAGTAGGCCATCAATCGCTTCAGATTTTTCACCCTGCGCAGGTAAATGGTGGCCATAAGTACGGATAGTATACCGCTAACCATAAGCACACCTTGCATCCAAGCCGTGATGGACGAGCCATACAGCGTGCCGTAAATTCTGAATATGGATACAAAACCCATGTTTACCATAGCCGTAGACAAGAATGCGCTGGCGGGCGCGGGCGCTGTATTGTTGGCATCTATTCCAATGGTATGCAGTGGAAAAACTTCCATCTTACAGCTATAGCCCACTACAATGAACAAAAACGCGAGCTTTAAGTACGTGGAGTTAGCATCGCCAACGGCCTGTCGTAAGGCGGCGTAGGACATGTCTGCCTCCGCCGTAGAGTGTAACATTAGGCTTAGAAAAAGAATGCCGAAGTAGGCCAACGCCACGCCCGTAGAGCAAACGAAAATATACTTCCAAGTGGCTTCCAGCGCCTTTTGCGTGCGCCTGTGGTATATCAGTACAGCGGCCGCAATGGTAGTTACCTCCAGAAATATCCATGATACCATGGCGTTGTTGGAAAAGTAGGCTCCTGCAATAGCAGCAGAAAGCAAGATAAATCCGGCGTTGTAAAACTTGTAGTCCTTTAAACTTTCATTATCCAAGTACGCAATGCTGTGCACAAATGATGCCATACCTGCCACATTTAGCAATCCGAAGAATAGCACAGCCAGCTTGTCGTAGGTGAAAAAATACAGCTCGGTTAACCCCTGATTTTTATACACTTGCATAAAACAGCACAGCTGTGCCAGCAGAAACAATCCCGCGGTTATGGTTACGGCCAGCCTGCGTGGCATAAGCAGGCAAAGCCCGGAAATAGCTATAGCAGCTATAAAAAAGTATAACAGCATCTTATACAGTAGCAGCGCTGGCTGCCTCATTTAATCCTTAATTGTCGTCAGGGCATCGATCTCCATGCCATGCATCTTACGGTTGATACGAGTAATAAACACGCCTAAAATGAGTACGCAAATAAAAATATCAAGCAAAATGCCCACGTTAATGAGCATGGGCATTTCGGTTCCCACGGCTATGGAGAACATAAACACGGCATTTTCTATTACCAGAAAACCTACCATGTGTGAAAAAATCCGCTTATGCGTTACAATCAGCAGCAAGCCCGAAAGCAATGCAAACAGGGCTATGGCAAAGGAAAGCGGATTTATAGCTTTGTCATTTAGTACAAATACCAACGCCACGCTGACAAGCAGGGCAACCATAGTTAGTATTAGCGAGTAAAAAGTGGGTAGCGCATTTTTGTGCACACGGTTTATGCCTGTTCGCCGTATGATGCGGTGCATGAGCATGGGAACTATCACCGCCTTAAAGATCACCGTTTCAACGATAATAAACGCCAGGTTTACCGGTTCAATTTCATCCAGCAGGGCAAACGATATCACAAATAGCAAAAAACCCTGCATGCCAATAAGCATAGTATATGTCTTAAACCTCTCTACTATAGAAAGATAGATGAGAGAAAACGCAAATAGCAGTAAGCAGAGGTTTATCATAATTCAAGTACCAAAAATCAATAGCCGACCATCGGCTATACTAAAGCTGCGGCAGCAAAAAACGCGATCAACGAAATCGCGCTAATTGCCAACATGTACGAAGCGTTTTTTACCAGCGGAAAGCGTACCCGATAGCTCTCGAACCAGCCCAGTACAACAGCGCACAGCAGCATTACTGTCAAGTAAATCAGTAAGTAGCTTACATGTAAAATACCTTCGGGTATAAGACATCCGCAAATCAACGTCCCAAAAATCGAAAACTTCAGCAGCGCGTTTATTTGTATCAAGGCTAAATCAAAACCGCTGTTATCCAACACCATAGCCTCATGAATCATGGTTAACTCCAGGTGCGTTTTCGAGTCATCAACAGGCATACGCCCCGTTTCCACCAGCATAATGTTGAACAGCACAAATGCGGATAGCACACCCATTGCCACCCCATTGATACCGTGGCTGCGGAAATCACCCATAATGCCGCTAAACGAAGTATTGCCCGTAAGCAAAGCCAGAGCGCCCAGCAACACAAAAAAAGCAGGCTCAATCAGCAATCCGAATAATGCCTCGCGAGAAGCGCCCATACCTTGAAATGAGCTGCCGGCATCCATAGCATTCAGCATGTACGCAAAGCGTCCTAAAGCCAGTAAGCAGGCGAACAGTACAAAGTCGGAATCAAAAGCGAATATAGAAGGAAATGATTTTCCCAGCGGAACCAGCAGCGCCGCCGTAAGGGTGGCGCAAACCGATATCGTTGGCGCCAGCTGTACTATAATGCTGCTCGTTTGGCTAAATACGCTTCCCTTACGCAGCAGCAAAATAATGTTGTACACGGGCTGCAAAATCTTTGGCCCTTTCCGTCCGCTCAGAATACTCCGAACACGCTGCACAATACCTAAGAATAGGGCAGCATACAGTAGTATGAAAAGAATGGCAATCATTCAACGGTAAAATCAGCTTAAATCCACCCAACAAAGGTCAGGGCAAATACCAAAATGATAAATAGTAAGGCGTACAAAATATAGTGATGTACATGCCCTGTCTGGAAAATCGCAAGCCTGTTTACGCTACGCGACAAAAATGCCCGGTAGGGACGTAAGCGCGCCATAATCAAGTCAAAGAAACGAGTTTCAACCTTTCGCTTTACAGGGAAAAAATCTGTTTCGGCGTACATGTTGCTACTTCCAAGCCCACTTGTCGGTTTGGTTAGCGCAGCAAACTCAGCCGCATATGAAGCGGCCGTGTACTGAATTTTAGGCGAAGTGGTTGTGCTGCCGCACGCCCACGTTGTGCCCTGTGCTGTTGTGCGCTTACGCAAAAAGTAGCGTCGCAAAAAGAAAACGCCAGCTACCAAGCCTGTAAAAAGTAAAACCACCATGCTTATTTTGCCCAACGTAAGCAGCATAGATTGTCTTATAAACATCGCATCATACGATGGGAATAAGCTGGTTGAAATTTGGTATACCGGCTTTACAAAAAATACAGGAAAAACGCCCAGTAGTACCACAACCACAGCCGGAATGAGCAAAGCGTAGAGCGAAGCGCCGCCATTATCTACCTGAACTTCAAGTTGTTCACGAGCCTGCCCCAAAAAACCTACGCCAAAAGCTTTGCTATATGCCAGCAGCGAAATCCCGCCGACTAAGCTTAATACAACAACCGTAACTATGCTGAAAGCGGTCACGCCATACCCCAACCCACTTAAGCTATTGATGGCGCCGCTATACAGCACAAACTCCGATACAAAACCACTAAACGGCGGTAACGCGCAAATACCCATGCCGCCAAGTAAAAACAACAGGGAAGTATGGGGCAAATGTTTTATGATACCGCCCATCTTATCTAAATTCTGAGTACCTGCCCGATCACAAGCTCGGCTTACCGACATAAAGAGTAAAGCCTTAAGCATTCCGTGGCTAAAGGTATGCAGCAAGGCCGCGCTGAATCCGGTCAGCATCAAAAAAGAGTTTTCGTATGATTTGCCAAGTACGGCCATTCCCAGGGCAATACCGACAATCCCCATGTTATCTACGCTGGAGTACGCCAGCAGCTTCTTTACATCCTTTTGTATGGCAGCTAAAATCACGCCGTATATCGCTGAAAATACCGACACTGCAATAATAATAACGGCAATTACCGTATAGCTACCCTGCACCAACGTGAGCACGCGTGCCAAACCGTAAATTCCCATGCTGCTCACCACGCCGGAAATCAAACCACTTAAGTTGCCCGGAATAGACGCATAAAATTCTGGTAACCATGCGTGTAGGGGAGCCATGCCGGCTTTCATCCCGAAAGCGGCAAAAAATAGTAGGAAAATTAGGAGGTTATCGTTATTTGAAAAATACAAGCGTACGGCATCAAAAGAAAAGCTGTCAGCCGCATTTGCTACCATACCAAACGCCAGCGCCAGCATCAGAAAACCTACATGCATTTGTATGAAAAATGACAACGCTGCACGCACTTCGGTTCGCTTATGAGCTTGGTATAGCGATAGCAAAAAGGTGCAAACGGTCATTAGCTCCCATGCCGACAAAAACACAAAAGCATTCTGCGCGCAAGCCACCAACACCACAGCGTAGTACAGGATAAGCATTAGCTGCAGCTGAAAAGAGTAGGGAGTATGCGGCAAATTTCCACCTGCCGCATCACCGTCATAGTAACGATGCGTGTACACCACCGTTGCCAAAAATACAACGCTGGCCAGCATCACGAATAAAGCGCTAAGCCTGTCCATAACCAACGTGGCTTGCGGCCAAAAGGCTACCGGGATGGAAATCTCTGTGAGCTCATTCAGCAAGATAGCCTTAAAGGCAAACACCAAAACGCTCCCTGTACTCAGCAGAGAAAGCCCTCCCAGCACCCACGCCTTGTATTGGCGAGGCGCAAAGTACAGGCCAAAGGATAGCAACAATGGTAGTATGAATAGGATATGGAGCATCGTTATGAACGAAGAAAGGCAAAAGTACAAAATTTACGCCATTCTTTGGGTATAAAATACATCCGATGATTGATTTTAGCCGGCTAAACCCCTCGCTGAACAGGGTAAAAACAACCTTACGCAGCTTTGCAATATCCTAATAGTTAATACGTTATATTAACATGGAGTTGTTGTTGATAAAAATTAAAGTCCGACTAATCATAGTTTTTAGGAAAAAGCCATACCTTTATAACTTGATTTCAATAACCGCATTATTGTGCGTAAGTGATTCTCGCATAGGTATTTAACACCAAGGTTTGTTCTTATAGTTCTTTTATTTTGCACCTCTGTTACCTGTGGATACGCTTTCAAACGAACCCTGCAGCGCGCCTATTTCTACATGGCGGACGAGGCAGACAGTAAGATTACGGCGCAGCGTATCGCCAAGCAAAAAGTACGTGAGCTGCTCCTGACCGATGTGAGCAACATGGGTATCTCATTCCGCAAGAAAGGCAAGCAGCGTGAGGCAGCAGACTGCTACAAGCGTGCAGCACGCCTCGGAGTTAGAGATGCTCAAGATTTACTGCACCGTAAAGGCAAATCATGGTAGCAACAAGCATCAGCAAATTTTTTGCTTGGCAAACCCCCAATTAGGTTTGCCTTTTTTGTGCTGCTCCAAAGATATCGTACAATAAATTACAAGTAAACAGCAACTTACATTTTTATGGATTTAGCCAAAGAAATTAAGCGCAGACGAACCTTTGCAATCATTGCCCACCCGGACGGCGGTAAAACAACTTTGACCGAAAAATTGCTGCTTTTTGGCGGCGCCATTCACGTTGCCGGAGCCGTAAAATCCAACAAGATAAAAAAGGCGGCTACCTCCGACTTCATGGAAATTGAGCGCCAGCGTGGTATTTCTGTTGCAACCTCGGTTATGGGTTTTGAATATAATAGTCTAAAAATCAATATATTAGATACCCCTGGCCACGAAGATTTTGCAGAAGATACCTACCGTACCCTTAGCGCCGTAGACAGCGCCATAGTTGTAATTGACGCGGCCAAAGGGGTAGAGGCGCAGACTCGTAAGCTTATGAACGTGTGCCGCATGCGCAGCACACCGGTAATGGCTTTTGTGAACAAAATGGATCGTGAGGCCAAAGACCCCTTTGACCTTATTGATGAGCTGGAAAAAGAGCTCAACATCAAAACCCTGCCGCTCAGCTGGCCTATTGGTATGGGAGCCTCATTCAAAGGCGTTTACAACCTGTACGGAAAGCAGCTGAACCTTTTTTCCGGAAGCGCAAAGCAACATATCGATGAAGACGTAGTTAACATATCAGATATTGCTTCTCCGGAGCTGGAAAAATACGTTGATTCGTACGCGGCCAAGCTACGCGATGATGTAGCGCTGCTTCAAGGAGTTTACTCCTCCTTTGATGTAGATGCATACCTAAGAGGCGAGCTGGCGCCCGTATTCTTCGGCTCGGCGCTTAACAACTTTGGGGTACAAGAGCTCCTGGACTGCTTCTGCCAAATTGCGCCACACCCGCGTCAAGCTACTACAGAAGAGCGTATTATTGATCCATTCGAGGAGAAAATGACCGGATTTATCTTCAAAATCCACGCCAATATGGATCCCAACCACCGTGACCGGTTGGCTTTTTTGAAGATATGCTCGGGAGCTTTCGAGCGCAACAAAGCGTATTTGCATGTGCGCCAAGGCAAACAGCTTAAATTTTCCAGCCCCAACGCTTTCATGGCTGACAAGAAATCCATTGTAGATGAGGCATTTCCGGGTGACATTGTGGGTCTGCACGATACCGGAAATTTCAAAATCGGCGATACCCTTACAGAGGGAGAAAAGCTACACTTTACAGGCATTCCGAGCTTCTCGCCCGAAATGTTCCGCTACGTTGAAAACGCCGATCCAATGAAGTCCAAGCAGCTGGCTAAGGGAGTAGATCAGCTCATGGATGAGGGTGTGGCGCAGCTGTTTACAAGCTCGTTTAATGGTCGAAAGATCATTGGAACCGTGGGAGCCCTGCAGTTTGAAGTAATTGAATACCGCCTGGAGCACGAATACGGGGCAAAATCCCGTTGGGAGCCGATATCCTTATACAAAGCGTGTTGGATTGAAAGCGATAACAAGGCGCAGCTGGCCGACTTTATGCAGCGCAAGCATACCAACATGGCTAAGGATAAGTACGGCAGAGATGTATTTCTTGCAGAATCTTCATATGCACTTCAAATGGCGCAAGAAAAGTTCCCCGACATAAAGTTTTACTTTAAGAGCGAACTTTAAAAAAATTGAAGGTGAAAAGAGGAAAGTAGGTAGTGTACCATTTTACACCTACGACCTTTACAAAAATGCAATATATTTACCTACAGCAATTTATAAAAAGATCTTATGTTTGACGAGAAGGTATTTATACCCTCTCGTTTTATTTTGCCGATTATAGGTGCAAGCATGAGATCTTCGCTTCGTCCGGGATGACAACAAGCACACGCGTTGATAACAGGTCGCCGTCAGCCGGTAGCTGAAAAAGAGGGGGAGCATGGGGGATAATTTCTTGGACGCAGCGAACGGTGAAGCCGTACGCCTTACTGTTATTGTTGGCCGGGTTGCTGGCTGTACTGGTGAAGCCCAGGTTGTAACCGTTAGTAGCGTTAACCTGTGTACTGCTCCAGCCGATCCCGTCCGTACCCAGCTTGCGGGACGATCCATTGGAGGGGTCACGGAGGCCCGAAGCAGGGAAGAAGACACGCCTAACGCAGCTAGTAGCCGCTAGCAAAGTAAACTGTTCCCTTGAAAAAGGGTGTACAGTGGGCTACTGAAATTATCAAGACCTCTTTTGCGAGCGGCAAAAAAAACAGCGCCGCCTTCAAAACGCTCATCTTTCCTTCGTGGACACCCATTTTTTTGCTCCTCCTTTTTTTAATAATTCGTAATTAATAGCTCACAATTCATAATGCTACTTTACCACCATCAATTTAGCAAATTTGAGTAGTAAGGTTTTTTGTCCGGCATGGGCAAAAGCTACGGTGGCTTTCATATCGGCATTTTGGCCTTCTACTGCCAGTACTTGTCCCGCGCCAAAGCGCTCGTGCTCTACTTTTGCACCTACTACAATATTGGCAGCATCGCTGGCAACAAATGAACCTGCGCCTGCCTTGCGCATTGGTTTAAAGTTCCCTACCGGCGCTGCAGAGCGTTGTCTGTACTGCGGAGCTTCTTGTTGCGATTGCTGTGCCGGCGCAGAGTAGGGTAGTCGTCGCTGCGATCGCTCGTTTGAGTATTGTTGACGATCATACGTTTGCTTTTGTGTATAGGTTTTTGCCTGTGGCGAAAAGTAGTCGTCCGGATCCTGCGAGTATTGTGAAATGTCATCGTCTGCTTCTTGCAGGTCTACGTAACGAGCGTCTATTTCTTTGATGAAACGGCTTGGTGTACATGAGGTATGGTTACCCCATTTGAAGCGTGATTGTGCGAATGATAGCGTAACTTTTACCTTGGCGCGTGTGAGTGCAACATAAAACAAGCGTCGCTCTTCTTCCAATCCTTGTGGCAAATCCATGGACATTTGACTTGGAAATAGATTTTCCTCCATTCCTACAATGTACACATATTTATACTCCAAGCCTTTTGCCGAGTGTACGGTCATTAAGGAAACGCTATTACGCTCTTCCGGCTTTTCGTTGTCGGCATCAGTTAGTAGAGAAACGTTTTCCAAGTAGCTGGCAAGTAGGGGTTCCTCTCCGTTTTCTTCCTTGTAGTTTTCGCTGAACTCCTTTATACTGTTGAGCAATTCTTCAAAGTTCTCAACTCGCGCTATGCTCTCCATGTTTTTCTCAGAGCGCAAGTCGGCGTACATGCCGGACTGCTGAGCCACAGCCATCGCAATATCGTAGGCGTTGTCTGTTTTTGCTTTTATGCTGAACGAGTCAATCATTAGAATAAAGTCGCTCAACTTTTTATATGTGCCACCTTTTATGTCTGCTTGCTCGGGAGTAAGGCTCAAGATACCATCCCATAGGCTCATATTATTTTGAGCTGCAGCAAACTCAATCCTGTCCATGGTGGTATCGCCAATACCACGTTTCGGATAGTTCACAACGCGCTTGAACGCCTCGTCATCATTGTGGTTTACAACAAGGCGCAGGTAGCTCAACAGGTCTTTGATTTCTTTCCGTTGGTAGAACGAGAGTCCTCCGTAAATTTTATATGGAATATTTTTTCTACGTAAAGAGTCCTCAAAAATACGGGACTGCGCATTGGTACGGTATAGTATTGAAAAGTCGCTGTATGCCAGATGATTAGCGTATAACGTATCGTGAATATCTCCCGCAACATGTAAGCCTTCTTCCTGATCTGTAAATGCTTGCATGACGGCGATTTTTTCGCCTTCTTCGCCATCGGAGAAGCATTTCTTTTTCAGCTGATTCGTATTCTTTTCAATGACGCTGTTCGCCGCATTTACTATGTTTTGTGTGGAGCGATAGTTTTGCTCCAGCTTAAATGTTTTGAGCTCCGGATAGTCGTTTTTGAAGTTGAGAATGTTCTCAATTTTTGCCCCGCGGAATGAGTAAATACTTTGAGCGTCGTCGCCTACAACGCACAGGTTGCGGTTCATTTCGCTCAATCGTTTCACAATCAAATACTGCGCGTTGTTGGTGTCCTGATATTCGTCAACCAGAATGTATTTGAATTTGTCGCCATACTTTTGGAGCACCTCCGGATGATCGCGGAACAGCATGTTGGTGTATAGCAGCAAATCGTCAAAATCCATGGCGCCTGCGGTTTTGCAGCGGCGTGCATAGGTGGCGTATATATCCGCTATTTTATCGCGCCGGTTTTGCCTGTCGGCTGCCATAAGCGCTGCGCTGGCGGCGTAGGTCGGGGGAGTGATTAAGCTGTTTTTTGCAGCAGATATGCGTGATAGTATTTGGTTTACCTTGTACACATTTTCGTCAAGGCTCATTTCTCGCACAATTGCACGAATAACACTCTGAGAATCAGATGTATCGTAAATGGTGAAGGCGGATGGAAATCCTATTTTTTCTGCTTCGAAGCGAAGTATTTTTGCAAAAATGGAGTGGAATGTTCCCATCCATAGCTGACGGGCGTTTTCTTCGCCCACTACGTGCGCGATACGCTCTTTCATTTCTTTGGCGGCCTTGTTGGTAAAGGTAAGCGCCAGCACAAAGTAGGGTTTTACGCCCTGTGAAAGCATGTAGGCTATGCGGTAGGTGAGTACACGTGTTTTGCCGGAACCGGCTCCGGCTATAACCAGCGATGGCCCTTGAAAGTTGACCACTGCATCACGTTGAACTCCATTTAATCCGGAAAGAAAGTCAGACATAAAAGATATTTACTATTTACCAATTTACCATTTACCGGTGTGCATGAGCAGGACTAAAAGGGACAATTACAGTAGGTTATTTTGCTCTTCAGCTATTTACTTAAGAGCTTTAGCGTACACCGCATAGCCGCCATTAAAGCTGTATACGGTGTATCCGCCGGTCAGCCAAGCTTGCGATTTTTCTGTGAACAGCTTTTCCATTCCCGAAAATATGGCGATGGCCTGAATTTTATCTTTATCCGCAATGGCGTCAATGTCTTTACTGTTGTAAAAATTTAGTAATCCTCCGGCGTCTTTTTTCTCTGTAAGAGGATAAACGTACAGGTTACTCCTGTTGTGTGTTTTTAAGTAGGTAGAAATTCCTAACGTTAAGCCCTCACCTTCGTGGGGTGGTTTACCCACAACGAGAATAATATCATTTGGCTCGGTATACTCAATAACGGTATTCAAAAAATCCTCTGTGGCATGTCCCCGCATGGCGTACCGCTGGCAGGAGGCAAAGGCAAGCCCGCAGCTTAAGATAAGCACAAGCAGCAATCCCGAAAAATAAAGCTGCGATAGCGTGACTGCATTTTCCTTTGGCGCTTGTTTTGGCACGAACTTTGCACACACACACACACTTTTTTCATATCATCCGCACACACGTTTTTCATATCATTCACACACACGTTTTTCATATCATCCGCACACACGTTTTTCGTATCATCTGCATTTTTGCTGAAACCTCTGAACCCCCACGCCAGTAAAAGGCCTCCGGTCAGCATACCTGCAACTCCCATGGTGGAGATGGTGCTTGTTAGGTATTGTATGCTTGAGGCAGCGGTCATTTCCTGGAGCTGCTGCCCTTGAATGTAAAACGCAGCGGCTACTATGGCTTGCTGTACGCTTTGGCTAAAAACGGCGAGTCCGCCTACTACGATTCCTGTTACGCCTAGTATAAGACTAATGTTGCGCCACCTCTTTTCATTAACGGTGCGGTCATTTTTTATCAATTCCCGGTAAACAAATATAGCCAAATAGGCGCATCCCACCATGCCCGGTATCATGTAGCGGTCTATGATGCCGGATTTTGCATGAACCACAATTTGTGGAGCTGTGATAGCGGCAAAAAAGGCTAGGGCGTATATCCAACTTGAGTTGCATATTTTTTTAGAATAGGCTAAGTAGATAGTACCCATGAAAGCAAGAATAGCACTTCCGCTTATAGTATAAAAGTAGGTTGCCGCTTTGAGGTAGGCTCCAATTCCGCTATGGTAATCTATGCCGGCATAGCCAAAGTTGGCGCCTCCGCTTGCCAGGATTACCACAGCGGAAAGCGCCGCTACCGTAAGCAGCAGAAAAAAGACTCCTGCTTTCCGGGTATGCAGCAGGGTATTCTTAAGATTTGCGCCCTGCTTTTGGGCGTACATCATGCACCAGAGAACATAGCTGGCGGGCAGCATCAGTATGAAATTCTCTTTTATAAGAATCGCAAGCAAAGATGACAAAACGATACCACATGTGTAACAAATACGCCCAGCTGTACTGTGCTGTTCTGAGCGGATGTATTTTACAATAAAATACCATGACAGCATCAGGAAAATAAGTCCGGCGGGCTCTACGGTTATGGTTTGGTAGAGAATGGCAGCTTGTGTTCCTACCAGCGTTAAACCTGCGAACAGCAGGCTTTCCTTATGCGAGAACTGGAGGTTGCGTCCCAGCGCGTAAATAAGAAATGCCGCAATAATATTTTGCAGCAGCTGCCAAAAACCTTGTAGCGCCAGGTTGCTTCCAAAAAGCCATGTCTTAAACAGCACATTCACGTAGAAAAGCGGACGGAAACGGGAGCCGAATTCACCGTGTACACGATCTCTGAGTATTTCGAGCCAGGAGCGCTGCATCAGCTCTTGCTGTACTTCGGCGTAAGTATGGCAATCCATAAAATGGTAGCCCGAAAATACGGAACCGCTAAGTATTACCAGCGCCAACCCCACCAGCGATATGATGAGAAATGCCAGTCCGTATTGCTTTCGGTTACGCCTTGTCATACAGCTTTTTGTATAGGTTAATGTACTGGTTGGCTATAGCTTCTTCGTTGTAATGGCGTTGCGCTTTCTTTGCCGCATTTTTCGATAGCGCGCTGTAGTCGGCTTCAAACAGCGCCCACCGGATACCCTTTGCCAAATCTTCGGCAGACTTATAAGTAGCGATATACCCGTTCACCTTATGGTCTATCATTTCAGGAATGCCGCCAATGTTAAACCCTACGCAAGGCGTTCCGCAAGCCATAGCTTCCATAATCGTATTCGGCAGATTATCTTCCAAAGAAGGCGTTACAAACACATCGCAAGCTGCATATACCGATGCTATGTCCATCGACGTGCGCAGGTAACCCAAACGATGCGTTGGAAGTGGAATGGCACACAACAGATTATCGTCCATTTTTCCGCCTAAAAATACGACGTCTATATTTTTTTGTTGCAAATATCGGCAGGCCTCCACCAAATACGACATTCCCTTGCGGACGTCGGATAATTTGGCGGCGGCAAACAAAACTAATTTTCTATTGACCGGCAATCCCTTTTTTTGTCGTATATCCGTTTTATCGCAGGGCTTAAAAATCGTTGTATCAATCGGATTTGGAATGTTTGTTATAAAAGCGTTTTGTAGAAGCGCACTCTTTTTTGCTTCGTTTGCAATCCAACGGCTGCACCCTACATAAGTTATTCGGTTTAAATTCAATTTCTTTTTTAAGGAAAACACTTTATACGATAAATCATGAGAGGTTTTTCCCCGTAAAAACGGACAGTCGGAACATTCGCTTTTATATTTTTCACATTCACCCGGATAGTGGCATATTCCGGCGCCAACCCACAAATCGTGCATAGTCCACACGATTGGCTTACCTAATTTGACAAGCTGCCGTATATTCTTTAGCGATAAAAATCCCTGGTTGATCCAGTGCAGGTGAATAATGTCGGCCGCTTTTACCAGCGGATGCCTGCAGACGTTGCTGCCGGTGTTGGCCAGCGATACGGCAAAAAGATTTTTTTTGCTAAAGCGGTTATGCGCAAAAATTACAAACCGCTCCCATGCGAAGCGAATAAAGCTTATTTTTTTTGCCAGATAAGAAGTGTTGATTGATGCAACACGCGCATCATCCGTTTGCCTGTCCCGCACCAGCATGTTGGCCTCAAGCCCCGCTTTGTTGAGGGCCTTCATAAGCCTGTTGGCGGCCACCGCTGCGCCGCCTGCACGTTCTGAGGTATTGAGAATTACAATCTTCATCGGTTACCAGATTTTGATGTTCTGTGCATGGGTAATACGCTTATCCGGTGGCGGTACTTGCATGTAGTTGCCGTATAAACCACGCAAGAAGGCATCCGTATCGTTTGGGCAAGGCAGCTGCCGGCCTTCGAACTCAATAGTTTTTAATGGAAAGATTTCGTTGTAGCGTCTGTGCCTGTGGAAGTTTATTCCATAAGCGTAAGCCATCTTGTTGGTTTTCCATAGGCGGTAAAAAACGCGTAGAATTCCGATAGCCAGAAAGCAGAACGGTAAAATGAATAGCGCCCAGCCGTACTTAAAAAAGCTGCTAACGGACGAGAGCGGGTTCGCTATTTTGAAGGTGAGAAATGCCGGACAGTAAAACACATCTACTACCCGTTTGGGAAACATGTACATGCGCTCTACCGGGAAAATGTCTACAAAAACTCCCTTGTGCTCCAGCTTTACGGACACGGCAGCATCGGCATCCATAAAGGAGTTGACGTATCTTACCTTGCTGATGTGGCTGCCGTAGTATCTGGTTCTGCCGGTTTGTAAAATCATTGTTTCCGGCAGCTCTTTAGGTAGAATTGCCAGCAGCTTCAGGTAGTCGTCATACATCAGGGCTATATCCAAATCGTCATCCCAAGGTATAAACCCCTTGTGCCTTACGGCGCCCAATAAAGAGCCCCCATCCAGCCAGTACGGAAGGTTATAATTGCGGCATGTTTTGTCCACCTCTGCTAGCATGTCCAGCATTAGCAGCTGTGCTTTTCTTAGCGTTGTTTTGTCGTTGTTATATTTTGAGAAATCTTCCATAAATTTTTGCACGTAAAACTTTAAAGTAAATTAATTTTTCGTATTGGCGATAGCATTTTTACAGGATTATTTTGCAGTCGTTCTGAATTTACGGATGAAATGATGCTATCCCATGTCGTGTTATCAAGTTTTGCGATAGCATTTTCGTTACCGGCAAGTAGTGTGATAAAGTACTGCTTCAAGCGTAGCGCTACATTTTCGGGTGTGCTCTCAAGTAGACTGTTTTCATGTATAAGAGTAGTGTGAAATTTATAAGTATACTAGTATTCTCTTTCCAGCCAGCGCGACAAAAACACATCGTAAACCTGGTAGGTTGTTTCGGTTTTGGTTAGGGTTTCCAGCACCAGCTCCTTTTCTACCAGCGCTTTGGTAATTCGCCGCACGTCGGCGGGAGAGCCGATGTTGTACTTTCCGATAAAACTTTTGGAGGTAAGCTGCGAAACCTCGCCTTCTTTGGCTATGGCTATCAGCACCTCCCACTGTGCAAGCGTGAGCAGCTTTCGGTATTGGAAAAATGCCGCCTCGTTATTTTTCAAAAGCTCTGCGCAGGATTTTTTTACCAGCTCAATATCAACCTTTCCCCTTGCAAGCGAAAATGCCATATTGCAAACGCTCTGCGTGTAAAAGGTGTAGCCCTTTGTCCACTCCAGGGTAAAATCAAGCGCATTGCGCTCCACTATGATGCCGTTTTTCCTGAAAATCTTCACAATAAAATCAGCGTAAGCCTCCCGGTCAATTTTATCGAGCACAAGGTACTGCGTGGAGGTATAAAACGGTCGTTTAGCGGACGAAAACATCTCGGTCATTATGTCCTTCCGGCTGCCGCAAAAAATGAATTGAACATTTTTGAGCCGCTGAATGCAGGTGCGCAGCAGGGCCTCCATATTTTTTTCGGGAAAGCAGGTTATTTGCTGAAATTCGTCAATGGCCAGCACAATCTTTATCTTTTGCGAGTCGAGAAAGGTAAGCAAGCTCTGTAAGGTCTGCTGTTTTTCGCCCTCGGTGTGGTAGGCAATTTGCAGCTGGGGCTCACCCGAAATATAGTCGTACGAAACAAGCGGCCGCAGGCTTTTTAGGATGTTAAAAAACTTTTTGCCAATGCTCGTAGTTCCGGGAAACTGCTTCAAAATAGCTTCCGACATCAGCTTGATAAAATCGGATAGCGAACGGGCGGAGTAAATATCAACGTAAATTGGCTTGAAGTTTTTTCCATTTTCCAGAAAGTCGAAAAAGCGAAAAATCAGGCCAGTTTTGCCCATTCTGCGTGGCGAAATCAGCGTTGTGTCAATGCCGTTTTGTGCGTGCTGGTACAGCTGCCTGACCTCGTTTTTACGGTCGCAGAACAGCTCAGCCGACTTGTAGCCTTTTATTAAAAACGGATTGTACTTTTCAACCATTGCACAATTTTTTATGCAAATATAATCAATTTTTCATTCATTATCTATTTTAGATTATTCATCTTAGATAATCTAAAATAGATAATGCTGTAAGTTGCTCATAATGAAATTGTTGCGTGATAAGTATTTTTCAAAAATATCCGCTTTAATTATCATCTAATCTTTATTTATTATTCTCTGCACAAAGTTGCGCAACATTTGCCGCTTTTGATTAGACCGCAGGAACGCCGCCAGCTTACGCCGCCACGTCATAGCCATACGCCGCATAACCCGTTTGGCAAACTCATCATCATGTACAATGAACGGATTTTCACGTAGGGGGAAATTCAGCTCCATGATTGGCATATTAAAAACCGGGCTATATATGATCGTGTGCGTAGCGTTGTTGTTAAAACCTATGTTCAATGTCAGATTTTTGGAGGGGATGACTGCAAGCCCGGAGTTAGTGTAGGTGGCAAATGCCCACTGGTAATCCCATGTTGAAGTTTTTCCCTTATATACATTGCTGTAGTGGCGACACCGTTTCTTGAAAGACTTCTTGGTAATCGACACATTTTTTATTGCATCTACAGCTCCCGGTTGATTCCAAAGTTTCATGGAGTAATCGTAGTGCTGCCAAGCCCTGCGCCATGTAGCCCAACCCCAAATGCTGGCGAACCTGGAAAAGAAGTAATCGTGCTGCTCCGGCTTCCATGTTTCCATGTTATTTCCGCCGGATACAGTCATAATGCGCTTATCGTCCCGGAATTTCTCCAACATTTCTTCGCAAAAACGGAAAAATGAATTGCCCGGTAAACAGTCATCCTCTAAAATAATACCCTCTTCTACATGCTCAAAAAACCATGTAATGGCTGACGAGACGGCGAGTCCAGGACCCAGATTTTCATCACGGAAAAGAGTTTTGACCTCACAATCCCAATCTACCTGCTTAATGATGGCGCGTGCTTGCTCGCATTGTTCGCGTTCTCCTTGTCTGTTCAAACGAGGTCCATCAGCTGATACGAACAGCTGCTTAGGCTGCACTTGTCGGATGGCGTTGAATACGCGCTGCGTGGTGTCAAGACGGTTGAAGGTGTGGAAGAGGATAGGAGTGGACAGCGTGGGCGCAACGCCGTTTTTACCCCCCCCGAAATTTAACTTAATTTCGTTATCATTTTGCATATTTTTATAATTTTAAGATGGCGTATTTTGTTACAGGGTATTCTGTGTAGCCTTTTATTAAAAACGGATTGTACTTTTCAGCCATTGCACAATTTTTTATGCAAATATAATCAATTTTTCATTCATTATCTATTTTAGATAGTCTAAAATAGATAATGCTATAAATCACATGTAATAAGATAGTTACACTTGAAATACTCTAGCGCGGCTGCTCCATAAGCAGTAGCGAATTTTTGAATTTTGCATCTTTCTTTTGATGAAGCTTTTCAACATTTTCCCTTTCTGCTTCGATTTCAAAAACCCGCATAACCGTTGCTTCCAAGTAAGAGCTGCCAGGCGTGTGATTCTTTTATCAAACTCCCTGTCGTACGATACGATTGGATTGTTGCGCAGCGGGAATGTCAACTCCTTGAGTGGCAGTGCGGCTGCGCGAGAAACTATGCTGGTATGGGTGGACTGATCCCCAAAACCAATGTTTGAGATTAGGTTAACCGAAGGCATGATGGTTAACCCTGAGTTGATGTAGCGGCAAAATGCCCACTGAAAATCCCATGTAGTAGCGTGACCGTTGAATACGTTTGTGTAGCTGCGATAGCGTGCAGCGAATGATTGTCCGGACGGAGAAATTGCACGTACAGCCTCCCTGGCCTCTGGGTTTGCCCACCGCTGCATGTTATAGTCGTACGCTTGCCATGCGCGGCGCCATGATGCCCATCCCCAATTGCTGCCGAACATGGAGAAGAAGTAATCAAGCCTTTGCGACTTCCACTCTACGAGGTAGTTGCTCCCACTTACCATCATGATACGGGTGTCGTTGCGATACTTTTGCAGCATTTCCTCACAGTAGGTGAAAAATGACGGGCTTGGTAAACAGTCATCCTCCAGAATAATGCCTTCCTCCTCCTGCTCAAAGAACCATGAAATAGCGGAAGATACGGCAAGCCCGCAGCCCAAGTTTTCATCGCGGAAAAGAGTTTTAATCTCACAATCCCAATCTACCTGCTTAATGATGGCGCGTGTTTGCTCACACAGCTCGCTTTCGCCTTGCCTGCTCAAACGCGGCCCATCGGCTGCTATGTACAGGCGCTTGGGCTGCGCCTTGCGAATGGCGTTGAATACTTGCTGCGTGGTGTCGGGACGGTTGAAAATAAGGAAGAGGATAGGGGTGGACAGCGTGGGCGCAACGCCGTTTTTACCCCCCCCTAAATTTAACATATTTTTACAATTATTTTGCATAATTTTGTGATTTAAAGGTAGTGTATTGTTGTATTAGGGTATGCTCTTTTACTCCTGTAGGGCACAGCTGCCTCACCTCGCTTTTACGGTTGCAGAATAGCTCAGCCGACTTGTAGCCTTTTATTAAAAACGGGTTTTACTTTTCAGCCATTGCACAATTTTTTATGCAAATATAATCTTTTTTATTACTATCTATTTTAGATTATCTGTTTTAGATAATCTAAAATAGATAATGCTGTAAACTGCATACAGTGAGATGGTTATGTTTAAAATATTCCGGTGCGGCATGGCGCTTTAATGTGCTTTTACCTCGCTCCTTTTTTTACATATTTCAGCTACATCCTGTATAAACGACTCTTTTGCCTGAGCCCATAAGTTTTTAAAAAATATGGAGCTCAACGATGTTAGCCCATAGCCAGCTGCTTTTGTCCTTTTATTTTTGCTTTGCCCTTATGCGCTGGTTTTTGCGCACTTTACAAAGATAAGAATGTTTTTGCTTATTTTTGTAATTTGCTTTGTTATGGGTGATTTAAAGAGTAAGACGGCTATAGGTACCGCCTGGCTAATGATAGATAGATTTGGCCAGCAGGTAATAATCCTGACTGTTTTTGTTATTATGGCCCGCCTGTTGGCGGTGGAGGATTACGCTTTGGTGGGCATGTTGAGCATCTTTGTCGCTTTTTCTACCTTGCTCATTGATAGTGGGTTTCGCGGGGCCTTAGTGCGAGAAAAGGAAGTTACGGCCATAGACTATTCTACCATATTTGTCTTTAATCTTGTTGTTTCTCTGTCTATTTATATTGTTCTGTTCTTTGCTGCTCCACTCATTGCAGATTTTTATAAGCAGCCGGAGCTGGTGGCGCTGGCGCGATTTATATTTCTCGGCCTTCCCATTAATGCGTTGGGTATAGTTCAAAATATCAGCCTGGCGAGGGAAGTTGATTTTAAGCTGTCGACTATTGTTAGCTTTTTTTCTTTGCTGCTTTCAGGTGCGGTGGCGGTCGTTATGGCTCTTTTGGGCATGGGCGTATGGGCGTTAGCTGCGCAATCTGTGTTATTTACTACGCTAAAAGTCAGCTTGCTATGGATATGCAATAGATTGCCGGTGTCGTTTAATTTTCAGCCTGATACAATAAAAAAGCATTGGTCGTACACCAGCAATATGTTGCTGACATCCTTTCTCAACGCTACCTCCAACAATGTTTATTCAGCGGTTATTGGTCGCCAATTTCCCAAGCTGGATATGGGCTACTATACACAAGCTAACAAGGCTGCCGATATTCCTTATGACTTTCTGAATGGGCCCATACAGGGAGTTGCTTTTGCTTCCTTTTCAAAAGTTCATGAGGATGAAGAGCGCTTTGTACGCGTTTCACGGAAGGGCGTACGTACGCTCAGCTTCATGCTATTTCCGGTTATGCTGGGCGCAATTTGTGTCATTCATCCGTTGGTTTCTATCGCGTTGGGAAGCAAGTGGGAGAATATGATCCCATTTTTTCAGCTCATTTGTGTCGCAAATATATTCAGCTCCTTGTCAACTTTTAATAACACTTTTCTAAGCATTAAGCGCCTTTCAAATATCCTGTTGAGGCTAGAGTCGGTAAAGGTAGGACTGCTATTCGCAGTCATGTTTTTTACCTTCAGCATTGATATTATGACCATGCTTTGGGGGTTGATTGCCGTGCGTGCCGTCTACTTTTTTGTCAACGGATTTGTGGTGGGTAAAAAAACCGGCTACTCGCTTTGGATGCAGCTGAAGGACATGTTTCCGTACCTGTCCATCTCATTGCTGATGGGGGTGCTGGTTTACTCGTGGACGTTTGTGGTGGAAAATTTATACCTGCTGTTGCTGCTACAAGTGGTAACGGGGCTTGTGGTATACATTATCGCCAATAAAATGTTGGGATCCAAAGTATATGAGGATGCACGCGATATGTTGCTGGGAGTGCTTAAGAGGAAAGTTGAAAATTGAAAGTTGAAGTCATAAATCATAAATTGTAAATCCGCAGCCTCATGATTCAGAATCAAATCATAAGAGAAATCACCCCCTTGTCGGATAAAGACTGCTTTTACATAGCCGACCGCTACAAGACGGAATTTACCTATCCGATGCATCATCACAGGGAGTATGAGCTCAACTTTTGTGAGCACGCTGCGGGTGTAAGGCGCATTGTAGGCGATTCGGCCGAAGTCATCGGCGATTTTGATTTGGTGTTGATGACAAGCCCCGATCTGGAGCACACTTGGGAGCAGCACGCTTGCACTTCACAAAAAGTGCGCGAAATCACCATTCAGTTTTCGCCCGACCTGTTTTTTCAGAGTTTTGTCGATAAAAATCAGTTTGTTTCCATCCGCCGGATGCTCGAAATGGCGAAAAACGGCCTGGCGTTTCCCCTCTCCGCCATCATGAAAGTGTATTTCCTGCTCGACGCTTTGAGCGGCGACAAAGATTTTTACGCCGTCATCAAATTCCTGACCATCCTTTACGAGTTGTCGAAGTATACGGATGAGGCGCAGACCCTGTCGAGCTCATCGTTTGCCAAGATCGAAACGCAGCATTCGGACAGCCGCCGCGTGCAAAAGGTTGAAAATTACATCAATACGCATTACCGCGAAAAAATCAGCCTCAGCCAGCTAACGGTAATGGCGGGGATGACGCCCGCATCGTTCAGCCGCTTTTTCAAGCTCCGCACGGGCAAAACCCTTTCCGACTATATCATTGAGATTCGCCTGGGCCACGCGGCCCGGCAGCTGGTCGATTCCACCCACTCCATTGCTGAAATCTGCTACGGCTGCGGTTTTAACAACCTTTCCAACTTTAACCGCATCTTCAAAAAGAAGAAAAAATGCTCCCCCAAAGAATTTCGCGACAACTACAGGAAGAAAAAAATAATCGTATAGCGCCGCTTCTGTACTCCGAAATCTTCATTTTTAACACAAATATCAAAATAGTATCACAAAAAGATAAAAATAGTACATTTTCAAAACCGTAAAGTGCATAGATTTACAAAAATTTATTTTGCATTGTCAAACGTCATGAAAAATAGCTTAAACATCTCCGCCATGTGCAACAAAAACCTTCCGGTTTTTGGGATGTTTAATTTTAGGGGGGGGGGGGGGGGGGGGGGGGGGGGGGGGGGGGGGGGGGGGGGGGGGGGGGGGGGGGGGGGGGGGGGGGGGGGGGGGGGGGGGGG
>JAISBU010000033.1 GCA_031266015.1 Prevotellaceae bacterium
GAGCTTGGCTGGAAACCTAAATGGGATATGCGTACTACCATTTCCAAAACGGTAGAGTGGTATAAAAACTACTCGAAAGAAGATATATATCAACTTTGTTTAAAACAGATAGCAGAATACGTAAACAAATGATAGTTTCTATTATCGGTACAAATGGTTTTTTGGCAGATACTATTGGGCGGTTTTGCGCAGAGCAATGCCATTATAGTATTAGATGTTACGGTCTTTCAGAGCCCATACATCATTATGATTTGTTTGCACAAGTTAATTTGATGACACAATACTTAAATTATGATGAGTTAGTGGAAAGCGACCTCATCGTATATGCAAGTGGTGCAGGCATTCAGTCGAATTTAGGCGAGAAATATGATTTAGTTTATGCGCTAAACGTAAACATTCCGATTATCATATCTAAAGAGTTGTCAAAGCGCAGCTATAAAGGTACTTTCGTTACATTTGGCTCATGCTTTGAGATAGGAGCAAATAATCAAAA
Organism: Prevotellaceae bacterium; assembly: GCA_031266015.1. Classification (GTDB taxonomy): domain Bacteria; phylum Bacteroidota; class Bacteroidia; order Bacteroidales; family UBA932; genus JAISBU01. The sequence goes on from JAISBU010000033.1 coordinate 494, forward strand.
CATACAGTTTGATGAATCGCAATTAAGTATATCAACCTTACCAGCGCCAAATGATTACTGCATATCAAAAAGATTGTTGACACGTTTTGCCATGTCCGATGTTCCAACTTTTAATTATTTGCATCTTATTTTGCCAACGATATATGGAGCAGGCGAATCTAAGCATCGCCTAATACCCTATACCATTAATACCCTTAAAGAGGAGAAAGTACCTCAATTTACAAATGGAGAGCAGGTTCGTCAGTACCTGCATATTAACGACGTTGTTAAAATTTTGTTTTCGTTGTATGAAAAAAAAGAGCAGGGAATTTTCAACATCTCCGGAGTAGAAACCTTGTCTGTTAAGCAAATTGTAGCTATTATTTTTTCTTTTTTTGGTAAAGAACTCCCGAATAACATTTTCGGTAAAGAGCAACGAATAGATGTTTCCATGCAAAATTTACAATTAAATGGGAGTAAGCTATTTTCTATCTTGCCAAACTTCAAGTACTCTTTATTTTCAGAAGTAATTAAAGAATATTTATAAATGAGCTTAAAAAACAGGATACAAATTTTCGAACGAAAGCTATTAACGGACGAAAGGGGCTGGTTTTTGAAATAAGAGCGCCACAAATGATTTTATTTTAATGGCATATACCGATATGCCTTATGAGCCTACAGACACGATACAATATCCTACAGGTATTTGAGTAAAGTTTTCGTATAACTTAGTACAAAAAAATGGCAAGTAAACCAAATATACAGGTTTTTATTTTAACCTATAACCGTCCTGATTTAGTTGTAAAATCCATAAGCTCTGTATTGCAACAATCTTATAAGGACATGGAAGTTATTGTTTCCGACAATTCTACCAATGATGCGACAGAAGCTATAATTCAGAATTCTTTTTCTAGCAAAGTAAAATACATCAAACGAACCCCTTCTGTTGGTGATCTCATTGCTCATCTCAACATAATTTTGAAAGAGGTAGCTGCAGATTTCTTTATGATCTTTCATGACGATGACATCATGTACCCTAACATGGTCGAAACCCTGTACAATAAAATATGCAGCGACTCTTCAATAGCAGCCGTAGCGGCAAATGCTCGGATTGTTAAAGGTTCAAAATATACGGCAAAGGCATCTTTTTCATCTAAAACACCGTCGATTTGCATTAATACGCCCGATGAATTAGTTCGCCCATACCTCTGCGGTAGTGGTAATAAGATAGCTCCGTTCCCATCTTATATGTATCGTAAGGAGGTAGCGGAGAAAATTGTTATAGATCCGAAACAGGGCGGAAAATACAGCGATACGTCATTTTTGATAAAAGTTGCCCAGTCAGGTAAGATTATTTGGGTAAATCCGCCATTGATGGATTACTATTTCCACACAACACAGCTGAGCTATACCAATGACTTTTTGGCAAGACTTCGCTTGATTTACTTCATCAGCAGCAATACAAATTTCAAGCTGAGGAGCAAAGAGCTGCGGAACTACAGGTTGATGAATGTATATGGTAGCTGGGTCTATTCATTAAGAAACGGACAACCTTTTTCTTTGAAAAAAAAGGTAATGCTTCTTTTCTTTAAGTATTCGCCATTCAGCTGTTTTCCAAAAATAATTTTCCGTTTGCTAACCATAAAACCAAAAGTATTATGAAAATTATAGAATGTTGCCCTTTTTTTAAAGAAAATCTCCTCGCAGCAGTTCACATAAAAGAGTCCTCTAAATGGGTGGACGAAATCCATATTATGGAGACTGACTATACGCATCAATATAAGGAGAAACCTTTTTATTTTGACTTGGAACCTTCTCCAAAAGTATTTTACCATCAGGCAAAAGTCAAGCATTTATTTAGGCCAGCGCGTAAATACATACCCTATTTACGCCCATTTAATAAAGTAAGCAAATGGTTTCCTGTATATTTTAGAAATACCTCATGGTACAATGAGGCTGTACATAGAAAACTGGCATCTTCCGTAGATTTTTCCGACAATGATATTATTTTATTTCCGGATATAGACGAAATAGTGAATCCTGTCTACGCCGACAGATTGGTAGAAGAGGTGAAGAAAAGGGGTATCGCTACCATAAAATTACATTTTTCGCTTTTTTATTTTAATCTTTTTTCATTGAACTGGGGGGGAGCAAAAGACTACAGCTACAGAATTATAGCTTTAACGGGAAAAGTGTTCAGAGAACAATGGAAAAAAGATTCCGATTGGCTACGGAAGTCAGGTGAGCGCGGCCAGCTAACCGACTCTGTGTATTGCTTCGATGATTTTATGGGATTCCATCATTCCTGGCTGGGCGATGCAGCATCTATCTCTCAAAAGTTAGGCGCTTATTCTCATGCAGACCAGAAAGAATATAATGATATTGAATATATCCAAACGTGCTTAAGAAACAAACAATCCATCTTTCCGGGGCACAAGCTGGAAGTTAACGACAATATTAAACTTTTAGACGCTGTGGAAGCCTTGAGAGAATCAAATCCTCAACTATTTATATAGCATTATGAAAATTCTGTTTCATGATTTATACGCAGACCTGAATGTAAACAACAAGCTCTTCGAAGACGAAAATACCGCTATCGGAGATGATTTGTTAAAGCCTTTTCATGTATTGGCAAAATTAGCTGAAAAACAAGGAGTTGAGGTGGGAACGTGGGCTAAAATTTCCAAAGAATCGGCAGATGCTATTGTGTTTGTTGACTATCCCAAGATTAACGACCCTGTTTTTCAGTATGCGATACACCATGATGTGAAAAAATACTTGATTTCTTTAGAAAGTCCCATCATTAGCAAAAGAGGAATAGCAACATCCTGTCATGACAGCTTCGATAAAATTTTTACCTGGTCAGATGATTTAGTAGCGGCTAATCCTCAAAAATATATCAAAATCAACTATAGCTTCGACACTCCTCCCTCGTTTGCTGAAGGGTATCGTAGTAAACATTGTATTGTCATTGCCGGAAATAAAGGCAGCTCCGCTCCCAATGAGCTTTACTCGGAAAGATTAAAGTGTATAAAATGGTTCGAAGAGCACGCTCCTTCCGATTTTGACCTTTACGGATTGCAGTGGGATTTGGTATTGTGGAATTCTGATAAGCTCACAGGCCGTATTTTTAATAAAATCAATCGGCAAATAAGATTTTTCCGACAAAATTTTAACGTGTACAAAGGCGCGGTTGAGCGGAAAAGAGCCGTAATGTCTTTGTATAACTTTAGCCTGTGCTTGGAAAATGTACATGGGTATAATGGCTACATTACCGAAAAAATATTCGATTGCCTGTTTGCCGGGACTATTCCAATCTACAAAGGTGCACGTAATATTGCCGGCTACATTCCGCAGAGTTGCTTTGTAAATTACGATGATTTCAACAGCATTTCGGATATGCACGATTTCATAACCGGGATATCGTCCGGGCAAGTGCTTGCATACCAAAAAAACATAAAGGCGTTTTTGCAAAGTAAGGATTTTGAGCCTTTTCTCTCAACAACATTTGCCAACACTGTATTATCTAACATTGTATGCGATTAAAATTGCCTGCGCACGATCGGTCAAAAAAAATGGTAGAAGGGGCTTTCTTTCAGGGGATTGCCTCTATCTTAATTAATCTTGCCCGATTCGCCATTATCATTATCCTGATTCGGTACTATTCAAAGGAGGAATTTGGGCTGTGGGCAGCCATTACTTCTTCCGCAGCCGTAATCGCTACCGGAGATTTCGGAATTGTGAATGCATTGCGTAATAAAATGAGTAAGCTAATTGTGTCGGGTAAAGAAGGATTGGAAGAGTGTCGGCTTTACTTTTTTTCTTCCTTCTATTTTTTCCTGCTTTTATCAGCTGTATTGAGCATCACGGTTTACTGGCTAAGCACCATACTGCCCTTTGAGAGCTTATTTAAAACTGATAACGCTTACCTTAAAGAGCAAGGTGTTGCAATTCTTCTTTGGATTCAATGCTTGTTTTTTATCAATATACCTTTAGCTTTAGGAATTCCGCTCTTTTTCTCGTTTCAGGAAGCTAAGATTTCTGCCATCCTTTCATTCATTCAATCTATGCTTTCATTTATTTGCGTGATTGTTCTCGTATGGTTGAAAAAAGATATTGTAAGTATTTCAATCGTTTATTTTTCTACAAATGTTTTTGTAAGCTTGTTAGGAACGTTGGTTTTTTTATACAAGCGACGCTGGTTTAATATAAAAATACAAGCTGCTCGCTTCGTAGGTATCATTAAGGAATTGTTGCTGGTTGGTTGGAAGTTTATGGGAGTGCAGCTTACCGGTAGCTATTTGAAAAATATTGGAGTTATACTATCTAGCGCCGTATTGAGTGTTTCTGCCGCAGCTGATTTCTCCATTGTTCAAAAGTTATATGCTTTTGGACAAGGAATTTATTCCAGTATGCTAAATCCCATATGGGGAGGCTATGCAGATGCTCATGCCCGTAACGACAAACAGTGGTGTAAGCATACGTTATCCAAGTCTATTAACTTTACGGCTGTTTATTTTATTGTACTCCTTGCTAGCATTATGGCATTTGGTAATATTATTGTAAAATTGGCAGGAGCCGGAAATTACCATATTTCTTACATTCTGTATCTTTTGTTTGGTCTACTAACACTGAGTATGGCGTTTTTTGAATGTTCAGCGCTTATACAAAGTGCAATAAATAAAATTAACGTGTTATTGATTATTTTGTCCGTAGCAAGCCTTATTGTTTTTCCAATTGCTAAGAACGTTGCCCTGCCATACGGATTATCAGGATTAGTTCTGGTTTTGACTTTAATATGGATAGCTTTGACTGTCATATCATACTTTCAATCCCGCTCCATAATCCATAAAATAAGCGAATAATCATTTGTATCCACTCTGATTAATGTTATGCAGATATGAAACGAATAGCGCCCCACACATTATTTTTTCTATTAATTTCTGTGCTATACGGAGTACCTCTGTTGCTTACTCTTTTTTTTGATATAAATAGCGAAATGCCCTATGTGGAAAAAATCATTCTTGCAAGCTATAAAGAAACACGTTTCAGCGTGCTGTGGATATATATTATCAGCGTTACCGCCTTTTTGTTTGGTTCAGGACTGGTTAATTCATGGTTGGGACAGAAGATTAAGCATTATAACATTCCTCTTGCAGTAAATCCGATAAAACGAAGCGGCCTGACATTGTCGCAACGCTTACTTATATACGTATTTGTAGCGTTAGGATGTGCTTTGGTTATACAAATGTATTTGGCAGGCGCTTTTTCCGACTATATGAAGTCTTTTGAAGCAAGCTGGGTTGCTCACAATATGTATACGGTACTGTGTGAGTTTTTCTTCTTTTTTTTCGTTTACCTGTGGATAAATTATAATGGGTACAAGAAGATTAAGGCAGTATTACTGATATTAATTTTTTTGACTGTGCTTAAAGGTTCTCGAATGTTTGTTGTGCCGTTGTTATTTCTTGTTATTTATAAATATATATATATTGATAAGCGCACCATTTCAAAAATAGTAAGGAAAATGTTGCTATTGGGAGTTTTAGCAATAGGTGGATTCTTTTTCATGTTTTTTCATAGGCATGGCACTTCTTTGTCGGGAAAGGAAATAGCTCCCTTTTTATTTTTGCTTGTTCAATTTGAGGCTTGTGGTGTGCATATACCATTAATGAAAGAGATTTTACTGGGGTGGCATACACAATTTGCTCCAATGGTTACGCTAATATCTGATACTATTCTATTTTTAGTGCCGCGATTTATTTGGGGAAACAAAAATGATTATCTTTATTTTGAGAATCAAATCCGTAATTATGACTTGAGCCCATTTGGAGGAATGAATGGCGAGGCTTCTGCAATCATATACTTTGGAGTTTTATATCCTTTAGCCTTTTTTATAATTGGGGCAGCCTGTGCCTATATATATAAATTACTGCAAACTCGAAAATATGCATGGATAAAGCCACTATACGTATATATGTGTTGTTCGTTGATGTTTACTTTCCTGAGAAATGGAGTATTAAATGCTTCAAAAAATATGGTAACCATATTAATTCTGTTTCTTGTGCTTGAACTGGCAAAACGGATCATTATACGTCCTACTAAGAATACATTATGAAAATAGCTTATATATTACCCTCTTTAGTAAACAAAGGTCCCATAATTGTAGCGCAAAATTTGGCTAATGAATTATGCGCAAGGGGGCATCATGTAGATGTATACTATTTTGATGAAAAATATGGTGCTCACTTCAATTGCCCAACAAAAAAATTAGACAAAAAAAGGATGCCTGATTTTGATACGTATGATATTGTTCACTCCCACATGTACCGGCCAGATAAGTTGCTGTCTAAAATCAAAAGAAGTTTTATACATGCAAAAGCTGTTTCAACCATTCATGCACATATAGAAAAAGACCTTGCCTATTCATATAATAAATTGGTGTCTTTTATTTTTTCTTTGCTATGGATTCGCTACCTCAAAAAAATGGATATGGTAGTAGCCATTTCTCATTTTATAGAAAAAACATATATACACAAGTTTAAGTGTATATCAACGGTTTACAATGGTGTTGATGTTGACATAAACACAAAATGTGCGGAAAATAAAATAATTGAAAAATTAACCCAAATTAACAATTTGTACAAAATTATCGGATCCTATGCAAGCCTTTCCTTCGGGAAAGGCTTGCATCAGGTTATTAACATTTTACCTGAAAAAAAAGATTGGGCGATGGTAATTATTGGTGAAGGACGGGAAAAAGCTAACCTTAAGAAGTTAGCCGCAAAGAATAATGTTTCCGACAGGGTGTTATTTTTTCCATATTTGATAAATCCTTACAACTATTTGCCATTGTTTGACATATACGCAATGCCGTCCTATTCGGAAGGATTTGGCTTGGCATTGGTAGAAGCCGCTCTGGCAAAAGTCCCTGTTGTTTGCTCAGACATTGCTATTTTTAGAGAGCTGTTTAGCGAAGAAGAGGTTGCTTTTTTTACGCTTGATGACATGACGTCGCTATCCAATGCCATAGATGCTGCCTGCGCAAATAGAAAGCGTTTAGCAGAAAATGCGTATAAAAAAGCCACGTCTGATTATACAATTCATGCTATGGTCGACGGTTATTTACACCTTTATAAAAGAATTTTGAATGATAACAGCATCAATCGTAATATACAACTCTCCTAAAAAGGATTTACAAATAGTTGTAGCTTGCGCTGCCAATAGCAGCATCAGTACAATCTATATAGTAGATAATGCACCTAACGATAATTTTAAAGAATTTGCACAAAGTTTATCTGAAAAAGTTGTATATATTCAAGGATGTGGGAATATAGGCTACGGCGCTGCGCACAACATAGCCATTCGAAAATCTATTGAAAGTGGTGCAAACTATCACTTGGTGCTTAATCCAGATATTGAATTTAAGCAAGGAACTATAGAAAAATTAGTGGAATTTATGGACGATAATTCTACCGTTGGATTAGTTATGCCTAAAATTTCATATCCCACTGGAGAAATTCAGTATTTATGCAAGTTGCTGCCTACACCATTTGACTGGATCTTTAGACGTTTTTGCTTTTTTATGTCAATCGTTGAAAAACGAAATGAGAAATATGAATTGCGGGCATCTGGTTATGATAAAGTAATGAATATTCCATATCTATCTGGGTGCTTTATGCTGTTTAGAACTTTGGTACTATTAGAAGTCGGACTTTTCGATGAAGGAATTTTCATGTATGGAGAGGACACTGATATAACACGCAGAATACACAAAAAATATAGAACAATTTTTTATCCCAAAGTAACTGCTGTGCATAGACATAACAAAGAATCGTATCGCAGCTATCGTTTATTGTGGATTCATATAAAAGCTGCAATCTACTACTTTAATAAATGGGGGTGGTTGTTTGATAAAGAGAGGCGAGAAATAAATAAGCGCGTTTTAAAAGAGTTAGGCATATAGCTTCAGATTGCCAGAGCATACATAGCATAATGAAGAATGGAACTAATTTGATTATTTTAATCAAATTATAAGCAAATCTGCTTCGCATTTCTATAATGCGTTTATTACTACATACGGTTAATTACAAAAACTATGATTTAGTTATGACAAAAATTTCCCTCATCGGCGCTTCCGGCTTTGTCGGTACGCGCTTAATTGAATTGCTGAAACAACAGGACAACCATACCTTGCTCAACGTTGATAAAAACCAAAGCCGTTTTTATCCTGAAATTACTGCCATTGCCGATACTCGCGACAAAGAAAAGCTGAAATCTTTGCTGCAGGGGCAGGATTTGGTGGTGCTACTTGCCGCAGAGCACCGCGATGATGTGTCGCCGACGTCGCTATACTATGATGTGAACGTGGAGGGGACGCGCAATGTGCTGGAGGCAATGGAAACGTGCGGCGTCAAAAGAATTATTTTCACCAGCTCGGTGGCGGTGTACGGCCTGAATAAAACTAACCCCAACGAAGCGCATCCTGCCGACCCGTTTAACCACTATGGCAAAAGCAAATGGCAGGCGGAAGAAGTGCTTCGCGAATGGTACCACAGAGACCCGCAAAACCGAAATCTGAATATCCTGCGTCCGACTGTAATTTTTGGAGAACGGAATAGGGGGAATGTTTATAACCTTTTAAAGCAAATTTCAAGTGGAAAATTTTTGATGGTAGGTAAAGGGGATAATGTAAAGTCAATGGCATATGTGGGAAATGTGGTAGCCTTTATCCACTTTTTGATACGCGAAAAAACAGCGGGGTATCAAGTGTTCAACTATGTGGATAAGCCGGATTTTACCACCAATGAATTGGTAAAGCATGTGGGCAAAGTGTTGCAGAAGCATATCCCCACCGTGCACATTCCCTACTGGTTGGGTATGCTGGGGGGTTACTGCTTTGATGTCCAGGCCTTCGTTACCCGCAAAAAGCTTCCCGTAAGCGCTGTCCGCGTAAAAAAGTTTTGCGCTACCACAAAGTTCGATGCGCAGGCTGCCCACAACTCCGGCTTTCAAGCACCCCATTCTTTAGGCGAAGGGCTGGCGCGAACGCTCAAGTACGAGTTTCTACACCCGCAGCCGGACAATATCACCTTTGTATCGGAGTAAATATCTCGCACATTAATCATAAAAGCCATTGATAGTGGAACCAAAAAATTCAATCAAGATTTTCGAAAACAAGAAAGTTCGCTCCGTATGGGACAGCGAGCAGGAAAAGTGGTACATCTCTGTGGTAGATGTGATCGCTGTTTTAACAGAAAGTCCTAACCCCAGAAATTATTGGAAAGTGTTAAAGCACCGTTTACGCGCGGAGGGGAATGAGTCGGTTACAAATTGTAACCAACTGAAGCTACCTGCTGCGGACGGCAAAAAGTATTTAACCGACGTTGCCGACGTAGAGCAGTTATTTCGTCTTATTCAGTCTATTCCATCGCCCCGGGCAGAGCCTTTCAAGCAATGGCTTGCCCAAATAGCCCGTGAGCGCTTGGAAGAAATCGACGATCCGGAACTGGGTATTGAGCGGCTAATGGAATATTACCACCGCAAAGGCTACTCGGAGGCGTGGATTAACCAAAGGCTTAAATCCATTGAGGTGCGTAAAGAGCTGACCGATGAGTGGGAACGGCGCGGCGTACAAAAAGGGCAGGAATTTGCAACGCTCACCGATATCATCACGCAAGGCTGGTCGGATCTGACTACAAAGCAGTACAAACGCTTCAAGGGGCTAAAGACCGAGAGCCTGCGCGATAACATGACCAATCTTGAGCTGGTGCTCAACATGCTTGCCGAAGCTACAACAACGGAAATTTCAAAAGAGAAAAACCCGACTACCGTGACGGAAAACCGGGAAATTGCCCGTCAGGGTGGACAAATAGCCGGCAATACGCGCAAAGAAATAGAGGCTAAAACAGGCAAAAAAGTCGTGAGCCCGCTGAATGCAAAAAAGTTGCAGCTACTTGGCACAAAAGAAGCCCATAAAAATAGGTAGTGTCAAAAATTTTGTGTAAATAGCAAACTACGGGTAATCATTTAATCTCAGGGTTAAACCCTGATTAAACGATTTTCAAAAATAGTCAAAAACTAGCTCAAAATTATGCAATAACAGCCCACTTAGCTGCGCAACGGCATGAAAATAAAAATCAGAAGAGTATATAAGACTACATAAATTTTTCCTTCACCCTCTCCAAATCCTCAGGCGTATCTATTGCCCAGGTTTCGAATTCTGTTACGGCAACCTTAATACGGTAGCCGTTTTCCAGCCAGCGTAGTTGCTCAAGGCTTTCGGCCAGCTCCAGTGAACTTTGCGGCAGCTTGCAAACTTGCTGCAGTACATCGGTACGGTAGGCATAGAGACCTATGTGTTTAAAGAAAGGGTAGGAGGTTTGCCAGAGGGCATGCTCTTTATTGCGCAGGTATGGAATAGCTGAACGGCTGAAATAAAGCGCGTATCCGTTTTTATCTACCGTAACCTTAGGGCTGTTGGGTGAAAAAACATCCTCCTCTTGGCTAAATTTCTTCACCAAAGTTGCCAGCTGTACGCCACTATCGGTAAAGCAACCTTTCAGCTGCTCCAGCTGCTGAGGCGCAATGAATGGCTCATCACCTTGAACGTTGACAACCACATCAAACTTCTGATGGGTTTCGGTTTCTATTTTTAAGATGGCCTCGGCACAACGATCGGTACCGCTTTGGTGGCTTGGAGAGGTCATTACTACCTTTCCACCGAAAGCCTTTACGGCAGCGGCAATACGGTCATCGTCAGTAGCAGCATAGCAATGAGCAAACACTTGTTGTGCTTGCTCATAGGCTCGTTGTATCATGGATTTTCCGCCAATATCGGCAAGTGGTTTGCCGGGAAAGCGGGTTGAGGCGTAGCGGGCGGGAATTATGCCTACAAAGTTCATAGCACCCAACTGTTACTGCTTATTTTTTATTTTGTCTGGCAGCGGCAGCGGCTTCACGCTCTTTTGCTTTTTCGGCTGCTATTCTTTCTCGCTCTGCTTTGTCTGCCTCACGTTTTTCTGCGGCAGCGGCTTTTTCCGCATCACGCTTTTCTTTTTCCTTAGCCTTTTGCTCTGCGGCTTTCTCTCTTTCTTTGGTTTGCTTTTCTTTTTCTGCCTGACGTTTAGCGACCTCTTTATCTTTCTCTGCCTGAGCCTTTTCTTTTTCTTTATCCTTAACTTTCAGCGCTTTTTCTTTCTCCTCGGCACGTTTAGCGGCCTCCTTATCCTTCTCTGCCTGAACCCTTTCTTTGTCTTTCTCTTTGGCTTTCAGTACTTTATCTTTTTCCTCGGCATGCTTGGCGACTTCTTTATCACGCAGCGCCTGCACTCTAGCCTTTTCAGCCTCTTTTTTCTCCTGCTCTTCCTTCTCCTTCTTTTCCCTTGCAATATCGTCTTTACGCAGGTTGTAAATTTCATCGTCTATTGCTTTCAGAGCAGCGTTAGCATCCTTCCAGCTGTCAGTAGCAACTTTTTCCTTACTCTTTGCGCGTTCCGAAAGCTTCTCACCCTCTTCCAGCTTCTTTTGAGCCACAGAAAATCTGTCGCTAAGATCCTTTGCATCAGCACGATAGGCTGCACGAACGGCGGACAACTTTTCTTCCGCTTTTTTTACAACTTTCGGATCATCTGATTGTTGCTCTTTGGAAAGAATAGACAAGGATGCGTCAACGCGCTTATCCAGCTTATCCTGCTCATTCAAAATACCCTCCTGTTCGAGGGTTCCTTCCATGATAAGGCGTTTGCCCAGACGTTGAAGGCTATCAACCTCATTCTTCATCGCGTTAGTTTTGTTTACCTGCTTTTGTGCGCTGGCTCGCTTGTTGTTAAGCCCCTCCAGCTGCTTATCTTTGGCCGATGTCTTCGCCTCTTGGGCATGCAACGTCGTTGCCATAGGCGACAGCATGGTGGCACAAATTAAGCCAATGGATAATAAAAGGATATTGTTACGCATTACAACAAAGAATATAATTTCACAAAAGAATCCCTAATCAACCTCCACAAGGCAAGGCGAAGGCCGATAATTTGCCTTCAAAGGTACGATTTTTCACACAAAAAAGCAAATAAATTATGGCCCATATTTACTTCTGACGCATGAATATTTGAATGGGGACACCGGTAAACTCGTAATTATCACGTAGTTTATTTTCCAAATACCGCTTATATGGCTCCCGAACGTATTGTGGCAGATTGCAAAAAAAAGCAAAGGCGGGAAAGGGTGTCGGAAGTTGGGTTATATATTTGATTTTCACATATTTACCCTTAATTGCCGGGGGTGGATAGGCGTCTATCGCCGGTAGCATAGCCTCGTTAAGCTTTGCTGTGCTGATGCGGCGTGTCTTATTTTCGTACGCCTTGGCAGCCCAGCTGATTACGTCAAAAATACGCTGTTTTTCTACTACGGAGGTAAAAATAATGGGAACGTCGTTGAAGGGCGCGATGCGCTTTTGTATGGCCTCCTTGTACTCCTTCATGGTGTTGGTTTCCTTATCTGTTACCAAATCCCACTTGTTTACCACAATTACGCAGCCTTTTTTGTTGCGTACGATGAGGTTGAAAATCGAAAGATCTTGCGCTTCAACACCCAATGTCGCATCCATCATAAGTATGCACACATCGGAGTGCTCAATGGCGCGAATGGCGCGCATTACGGAGTAAAATTCCAAATCTTCGGTAACTTTACCTTTCTTGCGCATCCCGGCGGTGTCGACCAAGAAAAAGTCGTGTCCGAATTTGTTGTAGCGGGTGTAAACCGAATCTCGTGTGGTGCCGGCAATGGGCGTTACAATGCTACGTTCCTCACCCAGAAAAGCGTTGATGATGGACGATTTCCCAACGTTGGGTTTTCCAACAATGGCAATACGAGGTATGCCGGCAATATCTTCCTCTTCTGTATCGGGAAGGCGCTGCACGACTTCGTCTAACACTTCGCCGGTACCGCTACCGCTGAGTGAGCATACGCAGTATAAGTTGCCCAATCCGAAGCGATGAAACACGTGTGAATCATAAATGCGCTCGTTGTTATCCACCTTATTGGCCACAAGGATAACGTGCTTTTTTGAGCAGCGCAATACTTGCGCTATCGCCTCATCGTAATCGGTGATACCGCCTGTAACGTCTACCATAAAAAGGATAACATCGGCCTCATCTATGGCAACAAGCACCTGCTTGCGAATATCTTCTTCAAATTTGTCGCCGGAGTTAATGGCAAATCCTCCGGTATCTACTACCGAAAACTCCTTGCCGTTCCAGTCGCTTTTTCCGTAGTGGCGGTCGCGGGTAACGCCCGCTACCTCGTCTACAATGGCCTCATGCATGCCTACCAGCCGGTTGAAGAGCGTACTTTTTCCCACATTTGGGCGACCTACAATTGCTACAATACCCATATCTAAATTGAGAATTAAAAATTGAGAATTAAAAATTATTCATCCTCAATTTTTTTATTTTTCATTTACTCCTGAATGTATCCGAACTCTCGCAGCTTTCTATCGCTATCCCTCCAGTCGGAATTTACTTTTACGAAAGTTTGTAGAAACACTTTTTTATCGAAAAATGTTTCCATGTCTTTTCGGGCTTCGGTGCCTGTTTTTTTCAGCATCTTGCCCTGATGTCCTATAATAATTGCCTTTTGCGATTCTCTGGCTACATAAATAATAGCGGAAATGCGATACATATCCGGCTCTTCCTGAAACGCGTCAACAACGACTTCCGTACTGTAAGGAATTTCTTTATCGTAGTTGAGCAGAATTTTTTCCCGAATAATTTCCGAGGCGAAAAAACGCAAACTTCTATCGGTAAGCTGATCCTTATCGTAGTAGGCATGGCCTTCGGGGAGCAGGTCTACCAGCTTCTTGAATAGCGCGTCGAGGTTGAATTTTTGTAGCGCAGAGGTCGGAAAAATTAAGGCCTTGGGCAGCAGCTCATGCCAACGCTCTACCAGCTCATTCAGCTTTTCCGGAGTACAAAGGTCTATCTTATTTACTACTATAACTGTCTGAATATCAATGTTTTTTAATTTTTCCAAATGCTCGGAGTGCTTGTCGTGCTGCTCTACCACATCGGTTACGTAGAGTATAATATCGGCATCTACCAGAGCGGCGCTCACAAACTTCATCATGGCCTCCTGCATCTTGTAGTGGGGAGTGAGAATGCCCGGCGTATCGGAGTATACTATTTGAAAATCCTCGCCGTTTACGATTCCCATTATGCGGTGTCGCGTGGTTTGTGACTTGTTGGTAATAATGCTCAAACGCTCGCCCACCAAGGCATTCATAAGCGTACTTTTACCAACATTCGGGTTGCCTATAATATTTACAAATCCGGATTTGTGCATGATCAGCTGTTAGCTCCTGCTTGCCATTCACGAATCAAGTTCGAAATGACAAAATGCTTTAATCTACGAAGGTAACAATTCCCGTTCTTTTTTCCTATTTTCCGTTTGTTCTCTTTTTCTTGTACCTTTGCTGCATGGAAAAGTTTGTAAGCGCGTGCGGTATCCCCGTACGTATTGCCACTCAAGGCGATAATAAGGATAAAAGGCAGGCGGTTGTGCTGCTTCACGGCTACTTGGAGAGTCTGGAAATTTGGGAAGATTTGTCAAAAGCGCTTGGCGCCGTATGCTACACCGTATGTTTTGATATGCCGGGGCATGGCTTTAGCGGGACACGCCCCGAAGCTAATACCATGGAGTTTATGGCCGATGTGGTAGAAGATTTGTGCCGTCAGCTGGGCGTAGAAAAATGCCTGCTTGTTGGGCACTCCATGGGCGGCTACGCATCGCTGGCGTTTGCGAAAAAATATCCGCAAATGCTGGCAGGGATCTGCCTTTTGCACTCCTCTCCCAATGCTGATACGGAGGAGAAGCGAGTGAACAGAGACAGGGAAATTACGCTAATTCAATCGGGTAGAAAGGCGCTGCTTGTTACCACCGCTATTTCGAACATGTTTGCGCAAGCAAATCTGCAGCGCATGGCAAATCGTATTATGGAGCTGGAGGTTAATGCAAATATTGCTGATAATGAGGGTGTTATCTCTTGCATAAGAGGCATGAAGGAGCGTGAAGATTTGAATGATATGCTTGCAAAGCTGGATAAGCCAACCATGCTTATTTTGGGAAAAGCTGACAAGTACATTGCCTGGGAATCGGCAGAGGCGTTGATGGAGCGCTTACCTAAGGCTAAAAAGTTAGTTTTGGAAAATTCCGGGCACTGCGGTTTTTTTGAGGAGCCGGAGGTTGTAAAGAATGGGCTGCTGGAGTTTATTAGCTCCGTATTTGCATAGTATTTTCCAATGGCAAGTGCAGTTATGATATTTTTAATTCTCAACTTTTCAATAAAAAAATCCCTTAGCCAACCCTCCCGCACCGGAGGCTCTGCAAAGCCCATGCGAACAGGTAAGTTGACCAAAGGATTTTAGCTTGTCAGGCTCACGCATGACGACAAACGCACACGGCAGGAGGTTCCTCCACTCCGCTATGCAGAGCCTGCCCTGAGCGAAGTTGAGGGGAGCGGAATGACGAGGGCGGGGATTCCTCCACTCCGCTACGCTCCGGTCGGAATGACGAGGCGGAGGTAAGGAAAAAAGTGTTGGCGGCGGCTTCGCCGCTCCTTGGTTCAACAAGCTCAGGGTGACAGCGCACTGTCGACTTTTTAAATTATGAAACATGTAACGAATTATTTGACTTTTGCAGCATTACTGCGAACTTACTTATTTGTATGATGCATTTCTCGCAGCCTCAGCCAGGCGGAATCTGTAATTCCGCTTTTTTTGTACCTTTGCAGGGCAAATGCAAAACTATCCCTTACATAACCCAATTTTCAAGAAAATTTCAGATGTAGCACAAAAGCAAGGCGTACGTGCCTTTGTGATTGGCGGCTATGTACGCGATCTTTTTCTTAACCGTCCATCAAATGACATTGATATTGTGGTAGAAGGCAGCGGTATTGCGCTGGCTGAGGAGTTGGGAAAACTTTTGCGAGCCAACGTCAGCGTGTTCAAGAGTTTTGGTACAGCCATGCTGCGCAACGGCGATGTAGAGCTGGAGTTTGTTGGCGCTCGTAAAGAATCATACCGGGCAAGCTCACGTAAACCTATTGTAGAAGACGGCACGCTGGAAGAAGATCAGGAGCGTCGTGATTTTACCATAAACGCCATGGCTCTGAGCCTCAATGCTAAAGACTATAGTACGTTGGTAGATCCGTTCAACGGCATACGGGATTTGAATGACAAGCTCATTCGCACCCCGCTCAATCCCGATGTAACCTATAGCGACGATCCGCTACGCATGATGAGGGCCGTTCGATTCGCAACACAGCTTGGATTCAAAATTGTGGACGAATCAAAGGAGGCTATTCGTCGCAATAGACAACGTATTGCTGGCGGAGTAACTTCGGTGGAACGCATTACCGACGAGCTGAATAAAATAATGGTCACAGCCAAGCCGTCCGTAGGGTTTCTTTTGCTTGATGAACTAGGACTGCTAGAGCTGATTTTACCACAGATATATCGCCTCAAAGGCGTAGAAGTTCGTGGTAAACATCATCACAAAGATAATTTTCTGCACACGCTTCAGGTACTTGACAACGTTGCTCTAAAATCAGATAACCTTTGGCTACGTTGGGCTGCACTGCTACATGATGTGGCTAAGCCGAATACAAAAAAGTACGAAGAAGGACACGGATTTACTTTTCATGGGCATGAGTTTATTGGGGCAAAAATGGTGCCGAAAATTTTTGCTCAGCTGAAACTTCCGCTCAATGAAAAGATGAAGTACGTGGAAAAATTAGTTGGGTTACACCTCCGACCAATTGTACTATCGCAGGAAGAGGTAACGGATTCTGCCGTTCGCCGGCTACTCTTTGATGCGGGCAACAGCATTGATGATTTGATGCTGCTGTGCGAGGCTGACATTACTTCTAAAAACGAGGATACAGTAAAACGGCATTTGCAAAACTTTACCATTGTACGTGAGAAGCTGAAAGAGGTTGAGGAAAAAGATCATATTCGCAATTTTCAACCTCCTGTCAGCGGAGAGCTCATTATGCAAATTTACAAGCTCCCACCCTGTCGTCAGGTAGGACAACTAAAGGACGCTATCAAAGAAGGTATTCTAAACGGCGATATTCATAACGATTACGACGAAGCCTACGCATATATGCAAAAGGTAGCAAAGGAGTTGGGCTTATGAGCGTGAGAGAAGAAATTTTTCCTTTGGTAGACGCTGACGGGAATATCATTGGCAAGGCATCCAGAGCAAAATGTCATAGCGGCAGCAAGCTGCTGCATCCTGTTATTCACCTGCACTACTTCAACCTGCAAGGGCAGCTGTATCTACAAAAACGCGCTCCTCACAAAGATATTCAACCGAATAAATGGGACACTGCTGTGGGCGGTCACATAGATTATGGTGAGGAAGTAGAAGCTGCGCTACGCCGCGAAGCAAAAGAAGAGCTGGGGTTGCAGGATTTTCAACCGGTCTTTCTGTTCAAGTATATTTTTGAATCTGAGATTGAGCGAGAGCTGGTACATGTTTACTATACCACATCAGACTTACCACCCAAGCCGGACTTGGATGAAGTTAGCGAAGGGCGTTTTTGGAGTGTAACCGAGATTATTGACGTGCTTAACGAAGGAATTTTTACGCCGAATTTCGAGGGGGAGATCCAACGTGTCTTAACAACAATAGAAGCTCGTTAGAATGTAGAAAGCAACTCCTCGTGTGAAAGCATCTTTTGCTCGCCTGTCTTCATATTTTTTAGCGCCACCATTCCTTTTTCCAGCTCACTTTCACCTATCACTGCCACATAAGGAATTTCACGCTTATTGGCGTAATCAAATTGTTTTGATAGCTTTCTATTTTCGGGATAAACTTCTACAGCTATTCCTTTTTGACGAAGCTGCAATGCCAACTTCACGCTAGCCAGCTCCTCCTTTTCTCCAAGATTCACAAACATTACTTGTGTACCCATCAATACGCTTTCCGGGAATAAGTTCAGCTGTGTCATCACATCGTAAATGCGATCTGCGCCAAACGAAATACCTACACCGGAAACATTCGGCAAACCAAATACTCCCGTCAGGTTATCATAGCGACCTCCTCCTGTTATGCTGCCAATCTCAACATCGTTAGCCTTTACCTCAAAAATAGCGCCGGTGTAATAGCTCAAGCCTCGCGCCAGCGACAAATCCAGCTCTATTTTGCAAGACATATCCAGGTTTTGCAAGTACTCGAAAATAGTTGTTAACTCCTGTACTCCAAGTGAACCAACTTCTGAATTTTTCAGCGCCTCACGCATCTTAGCTAGCTTATCGGCATTACTGCCCGACAAGGTCAAAATCGGCTCCAGCACGGCAATTGCGTTATCACCAATACCACGTTCACGCAGCTCTGCCTTCACTTTACCCAACCCAATCTTATCAATTTTATCAATTGCTACAGTAATATCGGTTAGCTTATCTGCAGCATTCATCAGCTCGGCAAGACCGCTCAACACCTTGCGGTTGTTAACCTTTAGCGTAACGTTGATATTTAACTTCTTGTAAACCTCATTCACAATTTGAATCAGTTCCACCTCATTCAGCAGAGAAGTTGAACCAACTACATCCACATCGCACTGGTAAAACTCACGATAGCGGCCCTTTTGCGGACGATCGGCACGCCAAACCGGCTGAATCTGATACCGACGGAATGGGAATGAAATTTCACTTTGATGCTGCACCACGTAGCGTGCAAACGGTACGGTCAAATCATAGCGCAAGCCTTTTTCGCAAACATTTATAAATGAGGCGCTTGAATGGTTTAAATCTTCTGCCGTTAGCTTAGAAAAAGCATCACCCGAGTTGAGTATCTTGAACAACAGCTTATCACCTTCGTTGCCGTATTTTCCCAGCAAAGTAGGCAGGTTCTCCATAGCCGGAGTTTCAATTTGCTGAAAGCCAAAAGTTTTAAATACACTTTTTACCGTATCAAAAATATAGGTACGCTTTGCTGTTTCAATCGGTGAAAAATCACGGGTTCCTGAAGGTATGCCTGGTTTCTGAGCCATATATAATTTACAGTTTAGCTATGTTGAGCCCGCAAGTCCGGTTCATAATTTGCGATTCACCACTCGTATAAATGGATGCGTAAAGTTACGACTTTTTGTACCAAAAAAAGTAGCTGTTTTGCTGCTGCTTCTGCTCCCTGGTACGCGCTACGAATATTTTCTCCTTGGTATACGGATTTATGCTTGTGTAGTACATTACAGCGCTCAAGGTCATGGGAGTAGGCGTAAAGTCTTGCACTTGTTCAAGTTTAAACCCTTGTTTTTTAGTTACTTGTAACAATTGCCGCATATCCTCGGCGGTACACCCCGGATGGCTGGAAATGAAGTAGGGTATAAGCTGCAAGCGCAGGTTTTCCTTACGGTTTTGCGCGTCAAACAGCCCCTTCAACTTTTCAAATAGCTTATACGAAGGCTTGCGCATGGCTACCAATACCTTATCAGAAGTATGCTCAGGAGCCACTTTTAGACGTCCGGAAATGTGATGGCGCAGCATATCCGAAAAATATTTTTCACTCTCTTTATTCAAAAATCCCTGCTCATTCAGAAGCATATCATAACGAATCCCGCTACCTACAAAGGCTTTTTTGATCCCCTCAACTCCCCTCACCTTTTGCAATAAGGTCATTAAAGGCTTCACATCGTTATTCAGATTCTTGCATATGCGAGGATAAACGCAAGAGTAGCGCTTACACAAGCGGCACACGCCCGCATCTTTTCCCTGCATTTTGTACATGTTTGCCGATGGCCCGCCCACATCTGATAAGTACCCTTTGAAGTCCGGCATTTGAGCCGTTCTTTTTACCTCCTGCAAAATGGATTTCTCAGAGCGGCTGGCCACATGCTTGCCCTGATGCATGGATATGGTACAGAAGCTGCATCCTCCGAAACAACCACGATGGATATTGACAGAGTGCCGCACCATTTCATACGCTGCAATGCGCTTATCCTTGTAGCGGGGATGCGGCATACGCGTATACGGCAGGTCAAAGGAACCATCAACCTCAGCCTCACTCATTGGTGGATAAGGCGGATTAACCATTACCGTATTTTGTCCTACATGCTCGCACAATACTTGTGCTTGAATTTTATTGGATTCCTCCTCTACTTTTACAAAATTCTCGGCAAACTTTTCTTTGGATTTTACACATTCTTCAAAAGAATGGAGCATAATATGGCCAATGCCGTTGGTCAGGACTTCCGCACTTCGAGTACTCCCGCCGGCGGGGAGCGTACCCTTGCGCAAATAGACTGTTTGAGGTATATTGGTAAGTTCTCCTATCTTGTCTCCTGCAGCCAATCTTTTTGCGATCTCTACAATAGATTTCTCGCCCATGCCATACACCAGCATATCGGCGTTGGTTTCGCACAAAATACCCGGACGCAGCTTATCCTGCCAATAATCATAGTGCGTAAGCCTGCGCAACGAAGCCTCAATACCTCCAATAACTACAGGAATCTCCGGAAATAGCTGTTTTACGATTTTGGCATACTCATAGCAGGCATAATCGGGGCGCATATCGTTGCGCTCATCAGGCGTATAGGCATCATTGCTGCGCAAACGCTTGTTAGCGGTGTAGTGGTTCACCATGCTGTCCATGCAGCCGGAGGTAACTCCAAAGAAAAGCCTTGGCGCACCCAGCTTTTTAAAGTCACGCAAATCATCGCGCCAGTTGGGTTGCGGTACAATAGCCACACGATAGCCTTGCGCCTCAAGCACACGACCGATAACCGCAGCGCCAAACGACGGATGGTCAACATAGGCATCGCCTGAAAAAAGGATTACATCGAGGTAATCCCATCCTTTTGCCACAACTTCTTTTTGTGAGGTTGGAAGAAATTTAGATATGCGTGGCGACAGGCTCATTTTCATGCAAAGATAATACCATTTACGATTGAAGATTTACGATTTTTGGGTGCGGATGCGTTGTTACCCTGAGCTTCGGTTCCTCCGCTACGCGGAGCCTGCCCCGAGTATATTCCCTAATTCAAAAAGTACATTTTTTACCCGAAGTGTACCAAAGATAGTAAATTTTTACTTCCAAATTTTCTCCGAAAAATCTACGGTTTACTACCCATATACCTCTTTTTTGTAGGCCTTTAAGGTGTTTTTCATGAGCGAAATAATGGTCATGGGACCAACGCCACCGGGAACAGGTGTAATGTAGCTGCACTTAGGCGCTACCTCATCGTACTTAACATCTCCCTGGAGCCGGAATCCGCTCTTGGTATCAGCGGCAGGAACACGCGTGATGCCCACATCAATAACTACGGCACCTTGCTTTACCATTTCAGCGGTTAAAAATTCGGGATGCCCCAAGGCCGCAACAATAATATCAGCCGTACGGCAAATCTCCTTAATATTCTTGGTGCGGCTATGGCAAACGGTTACGGTACAGTCGCCGGGAGCCCCCTTTTGTGATAAAAGGTTCATCATGGGGCGTCCTACAATACTGCTACGACCAACCACCACGGCATGTTTACCGCTTGTTTCAATCCTGTAGCGCTTGAGTAACTCCATTATACCCGCCGGTGTTGCCGATACGTACGATGGCAAACCTATCGTCATACGACCGACGTTGATTGGATGAAATCCGTCAACATCCTTTTTGGGATCGATAGCCTCAACTACTTTTTGCTCGTTAATGCGCTCAGGAAGAGGTAGTTGTACAATAAATCCATCAACGGTTTCATCGGCATTCAGCTTGGCAATCTGCACCAACAACTCCTGCTCGGTAATAGCATCCTCGAAGCGCAGCACCTGAGATTTAAAACCGCATTCGCCACATGCCTTTTCTTTACCTGCCACGTATGTTTGGCTGGCTCCGTCATTGCCAACAATAATAGCCACAAGCTGCGGAATGCGTTTGCCGGCCGCTGCCAATTGAACCACCTCTGCCGCTATTTCGCCACGCACCTCAGCTGCTATTTTTTTACCGTCTAAGATTTGCATGTTTCAGTGATTAGCGGTTAATGATTAGGAATAATTCTTTTTCTATTTGCTGCAAGTATACTTTATCAGGATAATCAATGTAGCTGCTCTTGCCCGGTAAAGATTTTCCTGACAAAAAATACTTTTTGGCTTTTTCAAGATTCCCTTTACACTCTTGTACATTGCCCTGGTGTTTATAAACCATTGCTGCATAATAGTACGCATCTGCGACATAATCGTTGTTTTTTACTTGCGCAGCAAAAGATTTTAAGGCTTCATCGTGCTGCTTTAGCTCCATTTGTAAAACGCCCAAATGCAGATAGTCAAAAGGACCGGCGTACGGTGCCTTAGCCAAATAATCTTGCATTATAGCCAGCGCATTGCCCTTTTGCCCAAGGGCAGCGTATGAAAACGCACGCACCATCTGCAAGTGATAATCTCCATTATAAATGTAGCCAATATCAATCGTTAGTAATGAATCGCAACGCTCAATATCGGAAATAGCGCCCTCATAGTCACGCAAAAACATGAAGCGTGCTCCTCCACGATAGCCCATGTAGGTATTCGGTTCGTACTTTACTGCGCTGTCTATTAACTGCTTCCATTGCACAAATTCGCCACGCTTAAGGTAAGGAATTGCCTTTACGTAGTACGCCTTGCCAAAGGTGGGACAAAGAAAAACGTTGGTATCAAGGGACATTTGCGACAGGCGGCTTCCCTGCTTATAGCTCCAATCCCACGCAGCACGGTTGTAACTTTGGCAAGCCTCGTAGCATGGCGAGTCTTTATCGTATAGTGCATCACAGTTAATTTCTTGCGCAAACAAAACACCAACAACAAGGTTACAAGTATATGTCAGTAATACGCGTTTCATCACTATGGAAGTATTAACTCTATAGCACCATCCTTCATTTTGAATGTCAAACGCTGGTAGTAGTCATACGCTTTTATTACCGATGTTGTATCGGGGTTATCAATAAACAAAGGCACCATGCGCGATTCTTTACCAACCTGAAACACTTCCCAACCTTTCAAACTTTTACACAAGGTCATCAATTGCCTAGTGATGCTGCTGTCAAATTGCATCGGCTGATAATTTCTATTCATTGACTCCATGCGGAATCGTCCGGATTCGCCTTTACAGCTTACCATAAAGCGAACGGTTATCCATCCCGTTTGCCCTTTTACTTTACCAGGCTTAAACCCTTTTGCAAAATATTCATTTACAAAATCTTTTCCACCATCTATGCACAACGAACCGCCATTCTTATTATAAGGCATAGCCCTTTGTTCGTCGCAGGGTATAAAGGTTGTATCGTCCAGCTTGGGATCGAAAGGAATATCGCCAACCATGCGCAAGTACTCCTGTTCATGTATTTTCTGTTGAGCAAGAACGAGGATTGTTGATGATAGAATCAACAGCAATACCCATAATATGGAGCAATATCTTTTCAAGTTAAATGAATATCCTTACATCTTAAAGGTTGCATTATCTACCGCCTTCCCATCATACTCATCAAGTTCTTCGCACCTCCGCCACTCATGCTCTTCATCATTTTACGGGTATCTTCAAACTGCTTAAGCAGGCGGTTTACCTCTTCAATTCCACGACCGCTGCCCGCTGCAATACGCTTACGCCGACTACCGTTCATAACGTCAGGATTCTCACGCTCTTGTGGTGTCATTGACGAAATAATCGCCTCAATTCCCTTGAAGGCATCATCGTCAATATCAATATTTTTAAGGGCTTTACCTATGCCCGGCAGCATGCCCAGCAAATCTTTCACGTTACCCATTTTCTTGATTTGTTGAATCTGAGCGATGAAGTCGTTGAAGTTAAACTGATTTTTGGCAATACGCTTTTGTATGCGGCGTGCCTCCTCCTCATTGTATTGCTCCTGAGCGCGCTCCACCAACGACACAATATCGCCCATGCCAAGAATGCGGTCGGCCATACGATCGGGGTAGAATACCTGCAAGGCATCCATCTTTTCGCCGGCGCTCAAGAATTTGATCGGCTTATGCACCACGGCGCGAATAGAAAGCGCAGCGCCACCACGAGTATCGCCGTCCAGTTTGGTAAGAACAACACCGTCAAAATTCAACCGCTCATTGAATTCTTTAGCGGTATTCACAGCATCCTGTCCGGTCATGGAGTCAACCACAAACAGCGTTTCCGAGGGTGACACCGCCTTTTTTACAGCCTCAATCTCACGCATCATTTCCTCATCAATAGCTAAACGACCGGCGGTATCTACAATTACAACATTGTGACCATTCTTTTTGGCAAAGTCAACGGCATTCTTGGCAATTTGCACAGCGTTTTTATTGCCTTCCTCGGTATACACTGGCACGCCGATCTGCTCTCCCAAAACTTTCAGCTGATCAATGGCCGCAGGACGATAAACATCACAAGCCACAAGCAAAGGCGAGCGACCTTTTTTATGAATCGTAGAGGCCAACTTGCCGGAAAAAGTTGTTTTGCCGGAACCCTGCAAGCCTGCAATCAACACAGCTGCCGGAGAGCCTTTCAGATTAATATCTTCGGACGCTGAACCCATCAAAATTACAAGCTCGTCACGCACAATCTTGGTGAGCATTTGCCCCGGCTTAACGGCTGTAAGCACATTCTGACCAAGGGCTTTTTGCTTTACATCATCGGTAAAACTTTTTGCAACTTTGTAGCTCACATCGGCATCCAACAATGCTTTACGAATTTCTTTAACGGTTTCGGCAACGTTTATCTCGGTAATTTTACCTTCACCTTTAAGCGTTTTAAACGCGCGATCCAGCTTATCTTGTAGGTTTTCAAACATGGTATAGAGTCGTAAGTTGACAGTCAATAGTCGACAGTCAATAGGTTATATTTTTATTGATTTTATTAATCCGGTCATAAGGCGGCTTACTTCTTTGCTCAACTCCATAATGGCCGCTGAACAATCTGTAAATTTCAATTTCTCTGCCAAATAGAGCATTGATCGCACTTCGCTACATGAGGCTTTTGCTATGTACAGAAATTTTACAAAGTCAGCATCTGAGCTTCTGTCAAATCCTTCCGCAATATTATTTGAGACTGAAACCGCCGCCCTGCATATTTGATTTTTAAACGAAAAATCTTTACAATCATCAAAAGCCGCATAAACCACTACTGCCAGCTCCTGCGCTTTTTGCCATGCAATAATATCTTCAAATTTTGTAATTACCATAAGTAAAAAGTTAACAATTACAAGCTGCGAGTTGACTGTGGACTATTTACTGTTTACTGTTTACTTCTTTTTTACATTCTTTCCGGAACTTCCATCCCCAGCAATTCTGTGGCGGTTTTGATTACGTTTCCTATTTGCTGCAGAAGCTCCAGACGTTGCAATTTCACGTCAACATTTTCTTCCTTCAAGATAGAAACGTCATGGTAGTACTGGTTAAACTCTTTGGCAAGCTCATACACGTAGTTAGCAATGAGCGCGGGCGAATGCTCTGCACCTGCCTGCGCTACTATCTGTGGAAAATCGGCTAGATTTTTCACCAGCTCTACCTCTTTCTCTCCCAGCATAGCCGTACCTATCGTTGGAGCCAGATTCTGCTCCTGCGCTTTTCGTAAAACAGAGCGGATACGAGCATGCGTATACTGCAAGAAAGGTCCGGTATTTCCATTAAAGTCAATGCTTTCATTAGGATCGAAAAGCATGGTTTTTTTAGGGTCAACTTTCAAAATGAAGTACTTCAGCGCCCCCAATCCAATCATGCGGAACAGCTGTTGTCGCTCATCCTGCGGAATGCCGGCCAGCTTACCTAGCTCTAACGACGTATCACGAGCAGTGGAAATCATGGCATCCATTAAATCATCGGCATCTACCACGGTACCTTCACGGGATTTCATTTTGCCCTCCGGCAGCTCCACCATGCCGTACGACAGGTGGTAAATATAATCCGACCAATCGTAACCTAACTTTTTAAGCACTAATTTTAGCACCTGAAAGTGGTAGTTTTGCTCGTTGCCTACCACATAAATCAGCTCTCCGAATTTATACTCTTCATGGCGTTGACGGGCAGTTCCCAAATCCTGTGTCATGTACACCGAGGTACCATCGGAGCGTAGCAGGAGCTTCTGGTCAAGTCCATCGGCTGTAAGGTCAACCCATACAGAGCCATCTTCTTTTTTGAAGAAAACGCCTTTCGCCAAACCGTCGTTAACAATCTCTTTACCAAATAGATACGTATTTGATTCGTAGTATGTTTTATCAAATGAAACGCCCAGCTGCTTGTAGGTAACATCGAAGCCTTCGTATACCCAACCGTTCATTTTTTCCCAGAGATCAACCACCTCCTTGTCGCCCTGCTCCCACTTAAGCAGCATTTCCTGCGCCTCAACAATCGCAGGCGCCTGCTTCTTTGCTTCATCCTCAGAAAGGCCTTTCTGCATAAGCTCCACAAGCTGCTCCTTGTACATTTTGTCGAACTTCACGTAGTAATCTCCCACCAAATGATCGCCTTTTTTCCCCGACGACTGCGGCGTTTCTCCATTACCAAACTTTTGCCAGGCCAGCATTGATTTACAAATATGTATACCTCGATCATTAACCAGGTTTACTTTGATAACATTATGACCGTTAGCTTCCAGGATTTTTGCAACGGAGTAGCCCAGCAGGTTGTTACGGATATGGCCCAGGTGCAAAGGCTTGTTGGTGTTGGGAGAAGAGTACTCAACCATCACCGTGCGGCCTGAAGCGCCTTTTGAATTCACACCAAAACTCTGATCATCAATAATTTGACTTAATTGCCTCAGCCAAAAATCTGTTGACAGCTTAATGTTCAGGAAGCCTTTTACAACGTTGAAATTTTCAACCTGCGGTACGTTAGCCTTAAGCCACTCTCCCACCTCCGTAGCGGTTTGCTCGGGCGACTTGCGGCTTAACCTGGTAAGGGGAAATGTAACAAGGGTAACGTCGCCCTCAAACTCCTTACGAGTTTTTTGCAGCTGCAAGGGTACGCTGTCGGTATTGTAAAGGGATAGGGAGCATTTTTTTAGCTGCTCTCCTACAAACAGCTCCACATTCATATCCGTTAAAAAAGTTTTAACTGTAAAGATATGAAAAAATTGGGACTTACAGAAGCGCAAAACCATGCTTCTATTATGGACTTTGCGAAGCGTTACAGAGGTTAACCTCTGTAATGCAAAAAGGCTGCTCAACACACTTTTGAATTGAAAATAACGGCTATACCAAACTGCTATTGCCCCAACGTGAACACGTATTTTATTGTACCATTCTGGTATACAGGGGCATTGGGGCTAGCTTTAATAAACTTGGCTCGTAGCGCAGCTCTCTCGGCTGCAGCAAACAGTGAGGTATTGAGTACTGTAGAGCCAACCTGTTGCGCTTTTGCCTCCACAACGTTACCGTTGCGGTCTACCTTTATTTTTACAATAACCTTGCCGGATTCTTGTACCCGGTAATCAGGCTCAGGCAAGCGACCATCAAGAGAACGTCCGGAAAGACTTGCCTCGCTCACATCTCCAAGTCCTCCTTGTCGGTTAGGAGAACTTGAAGAACCCTCCAACCCACCCTGGTTGCCGGAAACATTATCCTCCCCATCGCCCTGGGAGTTGGCAGTACCTGCTCCCGGAAATAGCGCGCTTTGGTTTACAGTGCGCGGCTTTTCAACGGGCTTTGCAAGCTCCTCTGTTACAGGTTTTTTAGTTGGTTCGGCTTTTACTTCTTTCTGCTGCCTGCGAGGTTTCTTCTTGGCTTTATAGGCAGGAGCTTGCTCGTAATCCTGCGTCATTATATCACGGTTTTCCTTTACAGCCGGCGCTACAGGTTTTGGAGTCGCCTGTTGTTTTTCCGCTTTTCGTGGTTCAGCGGCTCCGCTGCCGGCAGGGCTATCTCCAAAGTTGATAAGAATACCTTGCTCGCCCGGTAGCGGGTAGGGTATCTGGTATCCCCAGTAAATGAGCATAAAAAGCAGCGCACCATGAAAAATTACGGTAGCCACAACGCCTCTTATTTTGTCTGCCTGCATTACTGCCTACCCTCGGGGCTAGTGGCCAGAATTACCTTCCAGCGGTTATCTTTCGCAATATTCATGACCTTTACAACCTCCTCCATAGTTGCCGTTTTTTCAGCATGAAGTGATACGGTAGGATCCTCTACGCCAAATAGCGCCAGCTTAAGTTTTGACTCCAGCTCCGCGCGCGTAAGCGGACGTGTGCTGCCATCTACATAGTAGAACTGGTCTCCATGACGAACAGATACGGTTATCGCCGGCTTTGCCTTAACCTGATTGCTGCTCTGCGGCAACAGCAGCTTAAGCGCATTGGGGCTAACCATGGTAGAGGTAATCATGAAGAATATCAGGAGCAAGAATACCAGGTCGCTCATGGAGGACATGCTCATGGAGGGATCCGGCTTCAATGTACGTTTTATTGCCATAGTAATCTCTACTTATTTGGAGTGCAGCAAGTCCATGAACTCTATTGTGCTGGCTTCCAGACGAAACACCACCCGTTGTATCTGTGCTACCAAACCATTATACCCGAAGTAAGCCATAATACCTACGATAAGACCGGCAACCGTAGTAACCATTGCCTCATATATACCGGAAGAAAGCACCTGAATATCCAGGTTGTTTCCGGCAACCGACATATTGAAGAAGGCGCGAACCATACCGGTAACTGTTCCCAAGAAACCTAACATGGGAGCGCCTCCGGCTACGGTTGCCAAAATAGCCAAACCTTTTTCCAACCTTGATACTTCAAGCCCACCAACGTTTTCAATAGCCGTTTGAATATCGCTAAGCGGAGCGCCCATACGCTTGATTCCCTTCTCAATCATACGGGCCTGTGGTGTAGCATTTGCCTGGCACATTGCTATAGCGGCATCGGTACGGTTAGAGGTTATATACTCCCTAATGTTGCTCATGAAATGATCGTCTACCTTGGCCGCACGATGAATGGCCATAAAGCGTTCGCCAAAAATAAACACCGCTACAATAGAAAGTAACAGGATGGGAATCATAACCCAGCCGCCCTTTATGGCCAGGTCAATAAAATCCAGCTGCTGCTGACTGGCGGCCTGTAGTAAAGTAAGGTTCATAGCTGTTTTTTTGAGTAATAATGTTTGTAGACTAATGAAATTTGATACGAAGTTTGCAAAAAAGAGGGAGTTTAGCTAATTATTGCGGTTAAATACCGTTAACACATCTGCCTCACAGGCGCTATCTGCCGCTGAAAGCCTTGCGGTATACCGAAAACTACTCGCGGTGCGCCGGAAATGAGTCCGGCGGCGCAAACGGCTTCTCTACGGTTGGCTTTTTGCTACTGCCCTCACTCTTTTTATTCCGCCTGAACATAGCGTCCCACAGTTCGCTAAAGGAGTTAAACTCTTCCTGGTACACCACTCCTACACCATAGCGGTTGGCGCCTGTAACCATTTCCGTGTACTGGTCGTTGGAATGGCTGAATGCCTTTACCCGCAGCTTGCCATTTTTATCCAACAACACCTCAACATCCACATCTCCTACCCAATCGTTTTCATTGCCAGCACCTCCACCCGTGGATACAACTCGCTGATGTTCAGCAGTTCCGGTTAGTAGAAGCCTGTCGGAAAAAAAGCTGGTGGACAAGGCTACGCCATAGTCCGTACCGTCTGTTGCGCCACTTGCCGCTGCCGGATTATATATCACGTTGAGGTTGGCTTTTCCTCCAAGCATTTGAGAAAAAACGTTGCCCACCTGCGATGCAATAAGCTCGCCCACCGTAACGTTTGTTGCCAAAACACCTGCCGCGGCAGTGGCATCATCCTGAGTGGGTACAAAGCGGTTAATGATTAGCAGCGATAAGAATTGGGTGGTAATGTTATCTTCCGTATTGAGCTGCGCCTGCATGCGCTCACGGGTATCAACATCGGCAGTGGGGGCATCTATGGCAAACTTAAAGGTGGGCGACACCAGCTTTCCCGAAATGTATACTTTACAATCTATCGGAACCGAACGCCTGTAGCGGCTGGTGGTATCGCCGCCAAACAAGTCGGACAGGGACACCCGGGGAATTTTATACACGGCCTGTATATCTGCCGTTGCATCGTTGATGGAGCCATTGAAACTTATGCGTCCGCCACTCTCGATCTTAAACACCCGATTTACAATGTTTTGCAAAGAGATAGAGTAGCTACCCTTCTGTATGGTGTAGTCGCCAAAAATACGAAATATATCCCGTACAGGCTCTACCTCCATTTTGATGTTACCGGAACCGGAGGCGCGAATAATATCGCCCGTGGCTTCGTTCAGCACCAACGAAATATCCGCATCGTTGCTCACATTCAAATTTAGATCCACAACAAGATCTGTGGGCTGCTTGCTCTCATCTTCATCTTTCTCCTTCTCTTTTGTACCTGACTTACTTACAAAGTCAATGAATGAGGTTTGGCGCACCTGTGCTTTGTGGCTCAACGGGATGAAAATATTGGTGTTTTTATCCGTAGCCGCCGCCGCCCTAATATTTGTAGAGCCGCTTTTTCCGCTTATCTGCACCGCTCCTGTGGCATAGGCTTGTCCATAAAACAAATCATTTTGCAGCTCTGTGGTATTGAGCACATGAAAATTCCTGGGCGCAACGTCTACGCTGTAGTAGCATTGTTTAGGCTGCGTTACGTTTCCAACGGTCAACGATACGGTTGCCTGGCGTTTCTGGTCATCCAGCGCCACTGCATTTTTCAGCAGCAGCGTGCTGTTGTTAAACTCCAAAGGTCCGTTGGCAATATCGTACTTGGTGTTGAGGTAGTCTACCAGCAAAGAAATATCCTGCGCTTTCAGCTTACCATTCAGCTTGAGGTTCTTCACACTTCCGGAAACGTTCACGTTACCGCTTACATTTCCTTGTATATTTGACAATACGCCTTGCAGTAAAGGCGATAAAAAGTACAAATCAACGTCGCTCAGCTTTGCGTTGGCTACCACGTTTCCATTTGTCCGCACGGCGCCACCCAAGCTCACCATATCACGACCCCCGCGATTGATATTCGTCAGCAACGTTAAGTCTCTCTCCCCTGGCTCTAAAAAACTCTTGAGGGTTAAGTTGCCTACCAACTTCTGATCAAAGTAAATATCGGTTACATCCAAGTTGGCAAAAAACAGCGGGCTCTCGGAACGAATCCCGTTGATAGTAGCATCACCCGAAGCTATTCCGATAAGATCAATTTGCTTGCCGGATAGCTTTAGCAGCGCGCCAATATCAAGATTATGCAAGTTTACCGCCAGCGTATCTCGTTGATTTTTAGCAATGGTTCCTTCCACCCTTACGTGCTGATCGGCATACTCCAGCTGCAACCCGCGTATGGTCAACAAATCCGGCTCTACGCGAATGCTACATTTTGACAAGTCCCAAAGCGACTTGCCCAGCGCAACTTTGGATGGAAATAAGAACACCTCCAGCGACTTTTCATGTTTAGCATTTTTGAAAAAATTGCAATGCAGATGTAAACCTCCCGACGCAATAGCCGTACTATATGCAGAGGATAAGGAAAGACCCCCGGGAGAGAGCGTACCTTTAACCTCCAAGTTGCCAAGTAATGGCGAATTCTCGTTGGTTATACTATTTACATTTCCCTTTATCAGCAACGTAGAATCGCCGGGCGTCAGGCGAAGCGACACATCTTGCAGTGCAACATTCTTGTATGCCAGCTTTGAGGAGTGTAGCTCAAGCCGAATAGCAGACTTTTCTGCGGCCACATGTCCGGCAATAGTTGTACTGTCCGCCAGGTAAATATCCGGCATTAAGGAGTGCAACAGCTTAGCCAACCTTTTTGTTCGCACATAAATGGTATACTCATCGGTATGATAGCTAGCTCCATGATTTTCTGAGCTGTCCTGAGGTTTCAATCCCAATATGTTTCCATACCGGGGCATGTAGTGCTCCAGCGTTCCTTCAAGAATGTGTAAAGCGTTACGTAAATTTCCTTTGGCCACTACATCGGCGTCTATAATGTCAGAGCGCAAAATCACCTTCTCTACCCCGTTGTACATCGAAACTTCGGCCCTAATGTTGGCCGCAGTATGAACGCCTGCTCCTGATGTATACTTAACCTTTGAAATATTGGCTGTACCAGATGAATTATCCAGCGTTTTTCCAGCGTAGTTCACCACAGCATTCAACTCCAGCTGAGATATTGAATCACGCTTATTCAATCCTAGCTTTACCAAATCCGCAAAGTACAGGTTCAACTTGTAGTCAAACACCGGAAGCTCTTTCTCAAAATCCAATCTACCTTGAAAGTTCAGCTGCAAATTTTTATCGTTACACGTAAGGTTGCCCAAGAATTTACGATCGGTAACCAACCCTTTGAGCTTTACGCCACGATAGGTGTAGCCTCTATAGTCGATTCGGGGAACTTCCAAGTCTGTATTGATAGATAGCTTCTTGGCCTGCTCCACCGTTCCGCTTGCCTTCCCTGAAAGGGTTACTAAGCCTAAATCACTAATGTTGAGCAATTTACCTAAATCGAATTCAGAGGCAGCTAAACTTCCCTCTAAAAAAATTGAAGAATCAGGTGAAGGTTTAAAGGCCAAGTCTGTTACCACTCCTCCTACGCCTGTGGTAAGCGTACTTGCCAGTACAAAGTCGCTCAAAAAACCAGTGTAGCGCAGCTTACCGGAAACGCTACCCAGCTGCTCTATCACGCTGCTCTGGTGCAAAACCTTTTCCAGCTTCAGCTGCTGCAGAACCGTATGTATGTCTCTTTGGTCGCTTACCAAATCTCGAATCTCGATATCGAAAAATGTGTGCGCAACTTCGGGCAATCCGTTCAGCGAGAAGTCAACTTTAACTTTTGTTTGTGAACCAAAAGCCAGCTGCAGTCCACGTCCCTTAAGGTTGGTAACGGGTCCGCGCGCTGCGCCTGTTAAGGTTATGGGCAAATGCGTCCTGGGAAACTTTTTAGCAAAAAATGATATGGAGTACAAGTCCAGCTTAGCCCCTGTAAAGTCCGCAGACATGCTTACATAGTCAACATAGCTCTCGGCAAATTGAGCAAACCGCTCATAATCCATACGGTAGTACTTTGCCCTTATCAGCGAATACTGATCCTGGAGTCTAAGGTTTTGTATATCAATAAATTTCGAACAAACACGAACGTTGCCACTCAGCTCTTTCAGGTAAAATCCGCTACGCTCTCTGAAGGTTAACCCCTCCAGCGTTGCCCGCAGGGTGTCACCCAGCTTAAAATGGCTAACCTCGCAGGAGATGTTGTTTAGCCGCAGGTTCGCAAAGTTTATAACGCTGTCAATATCGCCCTCGTCGTATACCGGATTCTCAAACGAGAAGGCCATATTCTCCACTACCACCCTATTTACTACAATATGCCAGGGCTGTTTTTCCGTAGGAGCCGGCCTCGCGGTATCGGATTTGGCAAAAGCTTCGCTTATGAAGCTGAGGTTGGTTCCCACGCTATCCTTTTCCAGATTGAAGCTGCCTCCGGAAAGGCGTAAAGTTCCCACGTCCAGCCTGTGGCGTTTAATGCTTATGTTGGTTAGTGAAATGGAGAGTTTTTGTGCGGAAATCAGCGTATCGCCACACAAATCCTGTACATATATATCTCTAAGCATCAACCTGTTAAACAATCGAAAATGAATACTTCCAACGCTTACGGTGGTACTAAACTTGGTCGATAATGTATGTGTTGCCTCATCTACCAGATACTTCTGCACCACAGGATGCTGTATGGTAAAAAAGGCCATGAGCGGCACCAGAATCAGCACCCCCAGCACAGAACACAGTATGATTGCAAACTTTTTTATAACTTCGTGGCTAAATTAGTCTGTAAAACCGCAACTTACAAAGTTAGCGTTTCTCTTGAAGAAAAGTGCTTAAAACCGAATAACAGCTTTAATTTTTTTAAATTACCCGTGACAAATAACAGCATAATACTTGGCATAGAATCCTCCTGCGACGACACCTCTGCTGCTGTTATTCGTGGTACCGAACTTCTTTCCAATATTATTGCCAACCAAAGCGTGCACGAGGCATACGGCGGGGTGGTACCGGAGCTGGCCTCCAGGGCCCACCAGCAAAATATTATTCCCGTAGTGCATCGCGCGCTTACCGTAGCACAGGTAAAACCGCAAGAACTCAGCGCCATTGCTTTTACCCGAGGCCCGGGGCTTATGGGCTCACTTTTGGTGGGAGTATCATTTGCAAAAGGGCTGTCATTAGCCACAGGCGTGCCGTTAGTGGA
This sequence comes from Prevotellaceae bacterium, assembly GCA_031266015.1. Lineage (GTDB taxonomy): Bacteria > Bacteroidota > Bacteroidia > Bacteroidales > UBA932 > JAISBU01. Next base: position 34,671 of record JAISBU010000033.1, read on the forward strand.
GGTTAACCACCTTCAAGGGCACGTCCTTTCGCACTTTATTGATGAGCCAGGCAAACAGCTGCCACATCCTAAATTCCCATTTTTATGCCTACTCGCCTCAGGTGGACATACACAAATTTTGCTGGTAAAGGCTCCGCTACAGCATCAGCTCATTGGTCAAACTATTGACGATGCCGCAGGTGAGGCATTTGATAAGTGTGCTAAAGTAATGGGGTTATCCTACCCCGGTGGCCCTGTGATTGACAAGCTGGCTGCACGGGGTAACCCGGATAGATTTTCCTTTGCCAAACCCCAAATTCTTGAGCTGGACTACAGCTTCAGCGGATTAAAGACCTCGTTCCTCTACTTTTTGCGGGATGAAGCTGCTCTCAACCCCAGCTTTATTGAAGAAAATAAGGCAGACCTCTGCGCTTCTCTGCAACGCACTATTGTTGATATACTCATACACAAGGTAGACAAAGCCATTAAGCAAACAGGAGTAAAAGAAATTGCAGTAGCTGGAGGAGTATCTGCAAACTCTGGATTAAGAAACGAACTTAAGTGCTGGGGAAAAAAGCGAAGCTGCAACGTATACCTACCCGAACTTCGCTATACTACTGACAATGCGGCTATGATTGCCACTGCCGGACATTACTTGCTACAAGAAGGGAAAACTGCACCGCTGGATATTGCGCCACTGGCAAGAATGTAGTTCTGCTACCTCAAACCAAAGAGTCTGCCATCAAACTCAAAAGGTTCAGCACCTACTATTTTAACTTCTGCAAAACGAGCGTGTAAAGGGTTCAACAGATAGTTATACTCTCCTTGAACCACCGCAGAAGGAACTTTCAGCGCAAGCACATCCCGCTCTTCTATATACTTATTGCCCAACTGCTGCGTGGATTCAGCATGAGGAAAAGACTTCCAAGTATCAGGAAGAGAGCTCTCAGAGAGTTCTCCAATGCTATCATCGGGAATATCCAGCATCACCAAAAAATAATCTTTAGGTAAAATACCCAAAGGTACGTGCACTGCGATTTCCGCAACACAAAGTGCCCGAGAATTTGCAGAATATACCATTGGAACTCCTCGGCTATTCCATCGTCCACCAGCTCGTTCCGCTCCTTTACCCGATAGGTCCCGAGCGTACTTCTCTTTAGATAATCTATAGACCCTCATTACGCCAACACACCAAACTCTATACGACACAACTCATTGCGTATCAAATCAATGCCAAAAGAAGTATCAAGTAGGGTCCTGGGAGTAATTCCACCAAGTGCTACATTATTAGCCTCTAACCAAACATGAAAGGCATTACTGCTGCCAAACACATCTGCGCCATAGCGCATAAGCATATCTATTGCCAAAATTTTCTCTGAGTATATTGGAGCAAATGTTTTATTTTCTTGTTCGTATCGCTGCATCGTACGTTCCGAAATATTTAGTATTTCGGCCCAATCATCTAACGAGAACTCACTTTGTTTGGCTACTCGCTTAAAAACAGGAAACTCCACGCCATGCTTAACCAACCCAATAGCAGCGTAGGCGCCTCTATTATCCATCATACCATATGCCACAGCAGACTCCGCCAGTATATCCAAGTGTTCATCTGCTAACTCGTAGGATTTGGGCAGCGCCTTTTTTGATTTACCTGTATTTTTCATAATATCCACATTTTTCTCTCCACAAATATACTACATTTGTCATAAAAAATATGACAAATGTCAATTTTTTATGACAAAAAATATAAGTGAGTGATTATCAATACTTTATAAAAGATTCGGCTTAGTCAAACCTGACTAAGCCGAATCTTTTTTTATACGAACTACGATAACTTTACTCGCTATCAAAGTATATCTTGTACCTCAACGGTGTATACGGATATATCTGAGGTGCTCCGCTCATGTAGCCTGTGGATCCATACCCCCAGGTAGAAGTAAATATTACTTCTATTGTACTTCCTGGGGCAATATGCCAAAGTGCAGCATTAAATGCGGGAATCAACTCTCCCGCAGAACCATACGTATAAGTCAGGTAGGACGAATACTTGCTGGTATCAGAGCCCGAACTTGGGTAGCGATTGTATTTTTTAGCCACTGCACCAACGTTACTATCTAACAAAAAGGTATCCAAGAAATAACCTGAGTACTTCAAGCTTGGAACATCTCCCTTTTTCAAATAGGGTGTAGAATCAGTAGGTGCAACGGTATCTACATATTTGATATAAATTCCGCTCAACACTGCTCCAGTGGAATCCAACAGCTCAACAAACTCATTATCGGCTGTCTTTATCGCATTAACCTGATCTAGCTCATATTGTTTGGGATCATCTACTATACCACGCATGGTCAATTCCAAAATAATAGGGGTATTGCCGCTAATGCTGCTACTTCCCGAAGAACCGTAGGCCATCCAGGAAGGCAGCAAAACCTTCATTACGTCTCCCACATACATTTTGCCAAGAGCAGCGTATAAACCCGATAGCATTGTACCACTCCAATACTGCGAATACACCGGAATATAGTGTGTAGTATACGAAAACGTACCCAGCAAATGTGCTTTTGTCGAATCGGTTTCCATGAACTTTGTACCATTCAGGTACATTCCGGTATAGTCGAACTGCACCCACTGGCTAGTATCACCAGTAAACTGAACCGTACCGCCACTCGGCGTATAATTGAGAATGTATATACCGCTTGTATGCAGAGAATCAACCAAATCTGGATAGTAAAGGGTTAAGTATGCATCAATTTGGCGCTGTTCCCATTCGCGAGCAGACTCACTCTTTTCTTTTGCGCATCCGGATAGCAACAATGCGACTAATAACAGTAACCTTAGCTGAAAAAATTTATGCATAATTCAAATAAATCTTGCGAAACCAAAAATTATTACTGCAATCCCACAATCCAAACCTCAAATGCCAGAGCAGATTCCGAAGGAACCATACCAACCTGGAGCTTACCATATCCTTGAGTAAACGGAAACATGAGCAAACCATGTTCGCCGTACGACATACGCTGTACACCTTTATCCAAACCATCTATAACCTCTCCTTTACCCACAACAAACGGAGCAATTTTCACAGGTTCCATACTATTCTGAACAGCGACATCATTCAGGCTTGTAGCGTATACGCTACCAATGTTACTACCGTTTACAATGTATGCCACATACTCCACCTGTACAGTACCTCCTTTCTCAACTTGCCAGCAGGTAATAATCGTATCCACACCAATAATTGCGGTATCACAAAATGGTGCATCCAGCTGCGCATAGTAAACACCACCCTCTTCACTAATCGGATAATGATGATTTGTCAGGTAGGTTTCAATGTTTTTCTGCTGTTGCTCCTCCACGCTCTCCTTGTTGCACGTTGCAAACAAGAAAAGCGCTACCGGAACAGACAGCATTCCAAAAAGATATTTATACAACTTTATCACAGCTACTTCTTAATCACCTTTACTACTTCCACCTCATACACCACAGGCGTGTGAGGCGGAACTATATCTGCCAGACCTTTTATACCAAACGCTAAATCCGATGGCAAAATGAATTGTGCTTTTTCTCCCTCAGTCATGCCCGCTAATGCTTTCTCCAAGCCCTTTACCACCTGCCATTGCTGACCCCTAACATATCGGAAGGCCTTTTCTTTTGTAGCTCCATCATCAAAAACATATCCATTCAAAAAACGCCCCTCGTAGCTAATCATCATAGCTTCACCATATTTTTCAGCCTTTTTACCATTACCGGTCTGCTGCTGCTTTTTCCAGCTCTCTCCTGCTTGCTTGTAATCCGAATGCTGCTTTTGGTATGCTTTTATTCGCAACGATTCATATCGCTGCTGCTCTTTACAAAAAGCATCATATCCATCGTCCAGTATAATATCGGGTTCTACAACACGCAACACTCCAACTTCAACCGTAACCTTATCCTTGCTTTGAACTCCCTTCGCTTTTGGAAAATTAATCATGCTTCCCGTAAAAATTCTGTAAGGCATCACAAACTCAGCGCTATCATTTTTTGAAAGCATCATTAGCCCGGCTTCAAGCGAGTTCTTAGAAGCATCCATAGGTACGCGAAGCCAGCACCTGTCATTAAAAACAACCGCCTGTGTCGATGCATTCCTGCAGCGCACCTGCAGCTGCACGTAACATCCTTCACCTATTTTTATGCTCGACTTACCCAGCTTACAGATCCTGTACTGAATATCGTTACTCAGCCTGGTATAGTTGGCATTTGCCGATATAGTAAGCAACAGAAGCGTACAAAAAAAGACCGGCTTTTTCATATATTTGAAGAAAATCAAAAATATTCTCTAAAAAGTTGAGTAGCTGTTTTTTGCCACCTTTACTACCTCGAATTCACAAACAATAGCGCTACGAGGTGGTATCTTATCGCCGTCTCCCATAAGCCCGTACGCCAAATACGACGGAAAAAGCAACCGCACTTTGGAGCCTTCTTTCAATCCTTGCGCAGCCATGTGCAATCCTGTTATTCCGGCGCTTCCGTTCACCACCAGCTCCAATGGATGTTGGATATCGTACACGTAGCAAAGCATTCCATCCAACAGCCAAACCTTACCAACCAAACGAACCGCATCACCGGCTGCCACAATATTACCTTTTCCTGCTTTCAGCAACTCCATATAATAACCGCTCGCGGTACGCTCCATCTTCAGCTGCTGACGTTGAACATAGGCTTGCAAAACATCCAATTCTTTGTCACTCAGGTACTTATTTACATCTTCCAGTCGCTGCTTATCTTTAGAAACAACCATTTGTTGCGGGAGCAGCTCCTTCACCTTTCCTCGCTTACACCCAAGCACACATAAGGTGGATAGCAGTATCCAAAGCGATATTGTCAGAACTCCCCGCATTACCAGCTCTGCACTTTTAGTACGTTTTCAAAGTATGTACAGCAATTTTTCAATGAGCCAAAGTACTTACCACCAGCCGCATTGAAGTGTCCTCCCCCATTAAAATATTTTCGCGCCAACTCGTTTACAGAAATCTCTTTTCCTTTTGAACGCAACGAAACTCGAATATGTGTACGATCCAGCGACTCGTAAAAAAATGCCGTTACCTCAATCCCTTTAATGGATAACGGATAGTTCACAAAGCCTTCTGCATCTCCGGCTTTAAACTGGAAGCGTTCCAACTCCTCTCGTGAAAGCGCCATGTACGCTGCTTTCTTCTCCGGAATGAGCTGCATTTTTTCTGACAAGCAGTAGCCCAAAAGTCGTAACCTGCTCCCACTATATCCTTCAAAAACTTTGCTGGCAATCTCATCCTTATCAATTCCCAGCTCCATTAAATCCGCAGCAATACGAAAAGGTTCCGGCGAATTTACGCTGTGATTAAAAGAACCTGTGTCAGTCAAAATTCCCACATACAAGGCCTCCGCCTCACCTTTTGTCAGGGTATTTCTCCCACCAAGCGCTACAATAATTTTGTAAACCAGCTCACAGGTAGAGCTTGCCGCAGTGTTTGAAAACACGAGGTCAAACTCATCCGAAGGTTGCGGATGGTGGTCTATAAGTATCTTAGTCGCAGTACCCTTTTTTACCTCTGCACCTAGCTCCTCTATTCTATATAAATTATTAAAATCCAAGCACATAATCAAGTTGCAGCCTGCAACATAACCTTTTACAGCGTCCTTATTTTCAGCGTAAATCAACGAGTCTGAAGCTAAAGGCATCCAAGCCAGAAATTCCGGAAATCTATTCGGAAAAATGGCTTTGGTTTCCAACTCCGGATGAGTCTTTTGCAGGTAGCTCCAAAACCCCAAAGACGAACCCACCGCATCGCCATCAGGGTTAATGTGAGAAAGGATGGCGCAACGCTTCGAATTGCCCAAAAGTACGCCAAGCGCCTCTATATTGCTGCCTATCAAAATTATATGCTTTTAATACGAGTTTTAAATTTACCACTCTTTAAGTTGACAGCCAAACATACGCAGTTAAAGAATGTGATACAATTTGACCACCTCTGATTAGATAATTGCAATCACCTGACAGCCAAATTGTTACAAAAAGAGCTTATTCGAAAAGAAAGCTGGCAAACCAATATCTTAACTTATGCCTAATTCAGACTATTGCAAAAAGTATGCTCATCTTTATTTAAGCACTACTGCCCGTCAATCATATTAGCAGTTCGGATTTTTACCTCAATGCTTTTTATCCGTTTTTTTACCTGCAGCTTCAACTACTTTATCTCGGTTTTCAGCATTTCCTGTCCTTCAATGCTAGCCACCAGCACATCGCCAACAGCCACCGGCCCCACTCCCGAAGGAGTTCCTGTAAATATGAGGTCGCCTATCTTAAGCGAAACAAATTGTGAAACGTAGGCTACTATCCTATCAAAGCTGAATATCATATCACGACTACGCCCTTGCTGTACAATCTCTCCGTTGCGTGTAAGCGAAAAATGTATGTCGTTCACGTCCCGAATTTGCTCTACAGGTATAAGCTGCGAGCTAATGGGCGCCGAATAGTCAAACGCCTTGCATAGCTCCCACGGTAGCCCCTTTTCCTTACACTCGCGCTGTATGTCACGTGCCGTAAAGTCAACACCTACGCCAATTTGATCATAGTACCGATGAGCAAATTTCTCACTTATCCCACGTCCCAACCTGCATATTTTCAACACCAGCTCCACCTCATACTGCAGGTCTTGCGTAAATTTCGGATAGTACAACGGTGCGTTGTTGCGCAGTAAAGCCGTGTCCGGTTTCATAAAAAATACAGGATCGCCCTCGTAGCCACCAAAAAGTTCCTTATTGTGCTCGCTGTAGTTATGTCCAATGCAAATTATTTTCATAGAGATGTGTACGCTATATCTTATCTTATTTGGGAAATAAATTTCTCCGGTACTAAGGTTCAAGTATTTTCTTTGCGTTTATACCGTTTGGTTTATTCCGGTAATAATTAAAATATTCTTGAACCATAATTTATACTTTATGCATAAAGCAAATCAGCATTTCGTTTTTTGAAATGCTCATTTTTACATTTTGTCAATGTCTGATTTTATTCGTCTTCGCTGTAAGCCATTTCGCCGTGCTGCGTGATATCCAAACCTAACAATTCTTCTTTGCCCGACACGCGTAAACCAACGGTTTTATCAACAATTTTGAAAAGAATAAAGGTCATTATCGCGCTGAAGCCCACCGTTACTAAATTAACAACCACCTGTACGCCAAGCTGATGCCAATTGCCATACAGCGCGCCTTCTGCGCCACCTGTAACAAGCTTCGTGGCAAAAACGCCGGTGAGAATTGCACCCACAAAACCGCCAACGCCGTGAACGCCGAATGCGTCAAGCGAATCGTCATAGCCCGCTTTGGGTTTCACATAAGCCACAAAAGTAAAGCAAACGATGGCCGAAAACAACCCGATAAACAGCGAACCGAGCGCATCAACCGAGCCTGCAGCGGGCGTAATAGCCACCAAACCCGCCACCGCACCTGTACAAATGCCAATAACGGTTGGTTTTTTATTAATTACCCATTCGAGCGTCATCCAAGCGGTTGCCGCAACGGCAGTTGCCAAATGCGTTACCAAAAATGCGTTGGCCGCCAAACCGTCAGCCGCCAAGCCGCTGCCCGCATTAAACCCAAACCAACCGAGCCACAACAGCGCTGTTCCAAGCACCACAAAGGGAATGTTGTGCGGAATAATCATGCTTGTGCCGTAGCCCTGCCGTTTGCCGAGCATCAGTGCCATAACGAGCGCCGAAACCCCCGCATTGATATGCACCACCGTTCCGCCTGCAAAATCAAGCGCACCGAGCTGCATCATCCAGCCGCCGCCCCAAACCCAGTGAGCCACAGGGTTATAAACAAGAATTGTCCAAAGCAGCGAGAAAACGAGAAAGCCTTTAAATTTAATTCTCTCAGCAAATGCGCCAACGATAAGCGCGGGCGTAATTACTGCAAATTTACATTGGAAAAGCGCAAAAAGTGTTTCTGGAATGTTGCCTGCCGTGAGCGCATCTTTGCTGATGCCAAAAAGGAAAAGCTTATCAAAACCGCCAACGATAGCGCTAATCCAAGTGCCTTCAAAGCTCGTTCCGAACACGGCGGAGTAGCCATACACTATCCATTCAATCGTAATAACAGCGGTCAGCACAACGCACTGCATCATTACGCTCAACACGTTTTTACGGCGAACCATGCCACCGTAGAAAAATGCCAAACCCGGAATAGTCATCAGCATTACGAGCATGGTTGCCGCCAAAATCCACGCGGTATTGCCGCTATCTAAAGTTGCTGCGCCGTCTTGCGCAAACATTATCATTGGGCAAAAAAGCAATGCCCCTACTGTTGATAGAATTTTTTTCATTTTATTATGTTTTTTTCCGTGAGGCAACGCTACGCTTGCCTTAGGGTTATGAAAGCTTTATCTTGTCAGGCATTTCATTTGTAAATTTTGCAATTTATTTATTGTATAACGACTCATCGCCACGCTCGCCTGTGCGGATGCGAACCGATTGTACAATGTCCGATACAAAAATGCGCCCATCGCCGCTCTCGCCGGTGTAGGCGGCTTTCAGAATAACTCCAAGCGATTTTTCTACATTGGCATCGCGCACCACAAACGACACGTAAATACGGTCGATAGCATTCACATCGTAGGCTATTCCTCTGAAAATCAGACCCTGTTTGGCATCTCCCTGTCCTTTTACTTCCCACCACGAGAGGAAATCAATATCGGCATCGTGCAGGGCTTTACGCACTTCTGCAAATTTCGCCTTGCGAACTATCGCTTCTATTTTTTTCATACGCTGACTATTTTTTGATGGTTAACGAATAATATTTTTATGACATTCTGTCGCGACTTCAACCACAAAAGTAGCACAACGCTACTATCGCTTCCAAGTAAAAATAAAAACGAAAAAAAATAAAAATTTTACTGGTTACGATTTATAACTTATTTGACTAAATTTGTTTTTGTTTAAACTAAATTACGATGAATGCGGTAAGGTTAGCGATACTCCTAACGCCCAATGTCATTAAGCTAAGGGCTTAAAAATGAATATTCGATGCCGAGCATCCCCACGCAAAGCGCGGTAGCGATGCAAACAAGTAAAATTCCTACCTTTGCAAAAAACAACCTTAATTCTTTTTACCATGATAGTTGACAGCCTCAGCAACGCGAAAAAATATTTTTCGCTAAATCCACACTTCGAAAAAGCATTCAACTTTCTTGCCAGGCAAGACTTGAAAAACATTGCCGAAGGAAAATACGAAATTGACGGCGCCAACGTATTTGCTACCGTTATGGTGCGTGAAGGACTAGCGCCGGAGGCTGCCAAGTTCGAGGCTCACGATAGCTACGTTGACATTCAGCTTGTGCTTGATGGTAAGGAGGGTTTTGGCTGGAGCCGGCGTGCCGATTGCAAGAATGTAAAGGATGCATACAATGCAGATAAGGATATTATCTTTTTTGCAGATAAGCCGGACACCTACGTGGAAACAAAGCCCGGACAAATGGCCATCTTCTTCCCCGAAGATGCTCACGCTCCACTGGTAGGTAGCGGACAAATCAAGAAAATGGTAGTGAAAGTAAGAGCGTAAAACAGCTTACGTAAACAATAAAATGGCGACCTCAAAAGAAGCCGCCATTTTTATTTTGCTACTGTTTTTCCGGACGGCCTGAGCGCTATGGATAGCGGCATTCTTGATTTATCAAAAACGAATATCGTACTTTGCGGCTTCGGCAAGTATTTTCAGCTTCTCCAGAACTTGGTCGGTCATATCAGCTTACCTCTTTTACTGTTATCGTCCGGTTATTTATACCAACCGGATTATAAAGGTACAAAGAGTTAACATTATAAAGAGAATTTGCCCGAGTGGGATTAGTCAATATTCTTATTGCCAGAACATTACGTTATTAACAGTCCCAACAGGCGTGCCCGAAAATTTTCTTAACTTTGCATAGCTAATATGCTCACTTTACGCATGAATCTCCTTCTTCCCGAACATAAGCTATCAACCATGCTGCTACAACACCAAGAATTAATTTCGGTGGCAGCACGCTGTGGTATTGAGCTGGGTTTGGGAGATAAAACTACTCGTGAGGTTTGCGCGTCACAAAGTATCGATGTTGATTTTTTTGTGGCGCTACTCAACACGGTAAGCCATGAGCGCTACTACGCAGAGCAGCTTCTTCGCCCCAACAGCACTTTGCTGCTGGTGGACTACCTGAAGAAAACGCACGTATACTACCGGCAAGCCTTGCTCCCTGTTGCACAGGTGCACGTACAGAAGTTAATGATGTCGGCAGGCGTATCAAATAGGATCTTGCAGCAGGTAGAAGAACGCTTTTCGCAATTTGAGGAAAAAATACTACGCTTTTTCTCGCAGGTAGAGGAAGAACTTTTCGCTTACATTAAACATCTATACAACAACAACTTAAATCTAGCAGCAGGTAGAGCCATCCACGAGGTTGACGTGGAGTTGTTTGGTAGCGATATGGTTGCCCTTAGGGTACAAAGCGACAAAGTAAAAACCTTGCTGTGGGACTCTCTAAACCTGCTGGTAAAAGATCTCGTTGGCAACTTTGACAGGCCGCTTCGTAACGCTGCTATTTTTCATATTTCCGCTATAGAAAAAGACTTTTCCGCCTACATCAGGCTGCTTGAACGGTTGCTTTCGCCAGCTATTCTTGATATGCGCAACAACTTGATTAGCAAAAAACTAGAGAATATATTCCGTCACAACAGCCAGCACGTTGATGCCAGCGAAAATAAGGAGCTGTCCGAGCGTGAGCGTGAAATATTGGCTTTGATTGCCAAGGGTTTGAAGAGCAAGGAAGTTGCACAGCAGCTCAACATTAGCCGGAATACGGTACAGGCGCACCGTAAAAATATCTCTGCTAAACTTGGACTAAAAACCATCTCAGAGCTCACCGTGTATGCCGTGATGAATGGCGTAGGATAGCACCATTTACGATTTACTGGCGCGAGTACGCTGTCATGCTGAGCAAAGCGAAGTGTGCGCGTGTTCACCCAGCGTACGCGGTAATACACCCGCAGCCCCGACTCCGTCTCGCTGCAGGTGAGTTCGTATGGCAAGTGCGGCGCCTGTGCCACCAGCTGCCAGCTGCCATCGGTGATGGGGCGGGCTCGCCTATCTTGTGCCAAATCTCGAAGCCGACGGCGTGAGCGGGCTTGGCGGCACTTTTGCTGCCGATGTCGCGCACGATGAGGGTGCGCTTCTGGATTTCCTTAAAAATTACCTCCAACTCCGAACGGCTGTTGATGGCGGGCGGCATCGGTCATGGTCGGGTTGTAATCTGTACTCATTTCTTGTTCTCCTTTGCTTTAAGTTAATAGTTGAATGAGGGTTGATAATTACTTTAAGATAACTACTTGATAGTCAAATATTTATGGCTTTAGCTGGAAGGTGTAAAATAGGATTGCAGGGCGCTTGATCAGTGATTAATGATTTACTATTGACGATTGACGATTGATGGTCGCAAGTCAACAAACTCACGTCATCGCGAGCGAAGCATGAGGCGTGGGGTTGACGCAGCCAATCCTACTTGTTCTTCAGAATGTCTACGGATTGAATGCTGTTGACGTCAATAGCATTCCACTCTTTCTCCATAGCCGCCTTTTCTTCTTCGTTGTTAATACTGAAAACCCTGGTTGTGCTGTCCTTTAAAGTTACAATAACGGTTGCCGGGTATTGAATTTCACTCTTCCTGCTATTTTTTGCCTTTACTACGTTTATGGATTGAATCCCATCCGGATCAATTGCCGCCATTTGGGCTTTCAGGGCTGTCCTTTCCTCTTCGTTGCCGGCAGTTAGCGTCAGCACTTTACCGGTTTTTAGCGTAATAATAATAGTATCTATATCCGACGCTGCCGGCGCCTGTCCGGTTGTACTACTTTGGTTGCACCCGAAAACGGCCACAAGTGCGGCAACGGTCATGGTGATACCCAGTATTCTGAGCGCCATAAATTTTGTAGGTTTTGCTTTTGTGATCATGGTTAAACGTTTTTTTATAAGTGAATAGTTGAAGCCATTGGAATACTCCGGATGTAGACCGATAGATTGTTTAAAAAGCAGCTCCTTGTAGGTTTGGATATTAGCTCCCTTATCCAGCGCTTGTTTGTCCGCAATATACTCGTGCACCTCGGTAAGTGCCTGCTTTATTCTCCAAGCAAAAGGATTGAACCATTGCATTATAATGAACGATTCGGCCAAAAGTAAATCTACGCTGTGCAGCTGGCTTGCGTGCGCCCGTTCGTGCAACAGCACCTGGTTGTAGTCGTCATCGGTCATCGCCGATTTGTTCACGTATATTTTCCGGAAAAATGTAAAAGCCTTGTAGCTGCCGTTTAATCCTATACCGGAGGTAATTGTACGCAGTAAAAACAGCCGCTTCAAAAATCTAACCGTAAAGTAAGCAACGCCAACCATGTAGATAGCGCCTAATATCAATGCCATGATTGAGGTTGATGATGTTGCGGCAAGATTTTCTAGATTTTGAACTTCGATTACTTGCCACGGAGTGACATTTGCAGCTGGCCAAATGGGTAACTTAAGCGCGGGAATGATAATGCTTAGCGGCATGCATAGCAGCAAGTACACCCGGCATAGCGTAAAATGCGAGGAGTTGCGCAAAAGCAGCATGTAGCCCACTCCCAATATGGTAGCGCAAAGGCTCGATTCCAAAATGTAGTATAGCGCGTTCATTTCCTGTGAGATTTTTTTGGTTTTTTTGATGTTTTTTCGTTCAACTTCCGCTCCACCATTTGCTTAATCTCCTCAAGCTCATGTACAGATAAATTTTCCTGCCGGGCAAAAAATGAAACCATTTTCGGAAATGAATTTTCAAAATAGCTGTCCATAATATTTCGCATGAAGCTGCGGGTATATTTTTCCTTCTTTACCAAAGGGAAGTAGCGGTGCGAGCGGCCGAAAGGTTCATGCGCTACCATTGCCTTCTGCTCCAGAATGCGCACAATAGTTGATACCGTATTGTAAGCCGGCTTTGGCTCCGGCATGTCGTCAATAATATCCTGTACAAAAGCATTGCCCTTTTCCCAAAGGATTTGCATAATCTCACTTTCGGCTTTGGTTAACTCTCTCATTTTTCCGGTTAGGTTTATTCTTCTGCAAATATAAACTAAAAATTTAGTTTTATAACTATGTTTTTAGTTTAAAATACGCTATATATTTATAATCTATTGATTATCAATATTTTAATTTAGAAAGAAGGATGGTGGTTTTTAGAATTTTGTTCTATCAATAGCTGGTTTACCGGCTTTGAGTTGCTGAAATTTTTCGCTACTCAGCGCAGAAAATGTCATTTTCCGGGCATGGTAAAAAACGGAAAAACTCACTATCTTTACAAAAACGAATAGTTTAAAAGTAGTTTCCGGAAGTTGAATTCGTTATGTTTACACAGAAATCACAAGATGAAAAAAATAGTTGCAATTAACGGAAGCCCCCGCAAGAACGGCAATACAGCAACGTTGCTGCAAAACATCCTGAATGGCGCTAAATCTCAAGGCGCCGAAGTTGAGCTGGTCAACTTAGCCAGCCTCAGCTACAAAGGCTGTACCAGCTGCTTTGCCTGCAAGCGCAAGGGGACGGAGTTTATAGGAAAATGCGCCGTGAAGGACGAGCTGACGCCTGTGCTGGAAAAAGCAATGGCAGCCGACGCTGTTGCCTTGGGTTCGCCAATCTACGTTGGCGATGTTACGGGGCTAATGCGCTCGTTTATTGAGCGGTTTGCCTTCATGAATATTTCGTACAGCAGCAAAGGAAGCTGGCATAAGGTTGCCCGAAAAAACGGCGCGTTTGTTTACACCATGAATGTCAACAAACTGCAAGCCAAGCTGTTTTCCTATGTATATATGATGAATACCGGAATACTAAAGAAGTTTGGAGGATACACAGCCCAGCTTCTCGCCACCAATACCTACCAATTTGATGACTACTCACGCTACGATGCCCTCAACTTTGATGAAGCGAAAAAAAGAAAATGTAGAGAAACCCGCTTCCCAAAAGATTGCAAGAAAGCGTACAGGATAGGGCAGGAGTTAGCAACCAAGTAGAGCAGCAGCAGAAAAAATAGCTAACGCTGTTGCCTTAGCACTGCTGTAATTCGTTTAAATTGCTTACTTTTATGTCTATAATTCTGATTACATCACATGGGGAAGACACGATGAAACAACACAACAAATTGATACTCGGCTTCGTGCTGGGTGTGGCATTTGGCCTGATTGGCTACTATTTCTTCCCGGCCACAGAATTCACTTTCATGACACGGGTCAGCGAGGTATTCACCTTCGTTGGTGCGATCTTCCTGCGCCTGATCTTCATGGTTGTCATTCCGCTGATCGTTTCCGCCTTGATGCTCGGAACTCTGGAGCTCAGCCAGGGCGCCAGCTTCGGTAAGGTGGGCAGCCGTTGCTTGCTGTTCACTATCGTGCTCAGCAGCATCGCAGCCGTCATCGCCATCAGCATCACCAACCTCCTCAAGCCGGGTGTCGGGCTGGACTACGATGCGGCGGCCCTGTCCGCAAATCAGGGTGTTCTGTCCATCCAGAAGGACGTGGCGGCGACCCAGGTCAAGCCGTGGTTTCAGTATCTGGTCGATCTGCTGCCGCAGAACCCGATCGATTCCGCCGCGCGCGCCTTCTCCGGCGAAATCATCGCTTTGATGGTTTTCGCGCTGCTCTTCGGCTGGGCCTTGAGTTCCATCATCAGAGATAAGGAGCATCCGTTCACCCAGGTTCTCGATGTGATTTTCAAGGCAAGCATGAGGATCATTGAGCTGGCCATGGTGCTTGCGCCCTACGCCATTTTCGGCATCGTCTTCAACACCGCCTACTGGATGGGCGCTGGCTTTCTCGGCAACGTCGCCTACTTCGCTTTCGTCGTCATCCTCGGTCTGCTCCTGCAATTCTTTGTGGTTTACAGCATATTCTTGGCGACCATTGGCCGGACCAACCCGCTGTCGTTCTACAAGCAGTGCCGCGACGTTTATCTTTATGCTTTCTCGACGGCATCTTCGAACGCGACGCTGCCGATAGCGCTGGCTTGCGCCGAAAATGTGCTGAAAATTCCGTCCCGAATTGCCCGCTTCGTGGTGACTATCGGCGCTTCGACCAATCAGAACGGTTCGGGTCTCTACGAAGGCGTAGTCGTGATGTTCATGGCCCAGGTCTTCAATATCGACCTGACCCTCGGGCAGCAGGTTCTGATCATCATGATGTCCATGCTGGCGTGTGTCGGTACGGCGGGTATTCCCGGCGGATCGCTGCCGCTGATTGTGGTGCTGATGGTACAGGTCGGCATTCCGGCCGAAGGTATCGGCTTGATACTCGGCATCGACCGCTTCCTCGATATGTGCCGTACTACCTTGAACGTCGCTGGCGACTTGGTCATTGCCAAACTAATCACCGCATCGTTGAACAAGAAGGATTTGGCGGACAATGCGCGAAGCCGAAACCGCATAAACAGATTGCTAAATTAAATTTTATAGAGATAGCATGAAAAAAAATTGGAAAAATATCTTTTTAAGAGGAGCCTGCTTGACTTCCGCTACGTTTGTATTCCAAGCATGTTACGGTGGGCCTCAAGATTTTGGATTAGACTTGCTGGTTGAAGGAGAGGTCAGCTCAAAAAACACCGGACTTCCCATAAAAGGGATAAAGGTTTCTGTTGCCAACAGCATACAGCAGACTTATACTGACGAAAAGGGAAGCTTTTCATTCTACACGGAAAGGCTTGACAGCGCCAAAATTCAATTCGAAGATACCAATTCGGTAGAAAACAAAAGCTTTGTCGGTAAGGATACCCTGTTGAGCATCAGCGGAGATAATATTTACCTGAAAATTGAGCTGGAAGAAAAGTAAATGAAACATTTGCTGCGCAGAATGGCTTTTCGTCAGTTCAAGAAGCATGAAGCTTCGCTGCACGAGCTGAGCTACCTGTTTTGGGAGTGCACCACCCGGTGCAACCTGAACTGTAGGCATTGCGGAAGCGACTGCTCAAAAAACAGCTCCTGCAAAGACATGCCCTTAAATGATTTCCTGACGGCTCTTGATACGATTGAAAAAATCCCCGAAAACTTCACCGTTGTTTTAACCGGAGGAGAGCCGCTGCTAAGAAAAGACATAGAGCTTTGCGGTAGAGAAATAAGAAAACGCGGCATGAGGTGGAGCATGGTAACCAACGGCTACCTGTACAGCAGGGAGAAACATATTTCGCTGCTCAACGCCGGGTTGGGTGCGCTCACCATCAGCCTCGACGGATTAAAAGAATCGCACAATTGGCTTAGAAACAACAGCAGCAGCTTCGATAGGGTTGATGCGGCAATTGAGCTGGCAGCAAGCTCATCCCGGATTAATTTCGACGTTGTAACGTGCGTGAATAAGAAAAATTTCCACGAGCTTGAGCAGATAAAAAAATATCTGACCGGCAAAGGCGTAAAAGCTTGGCGGCTTTTTACGATTATTCCCATCGGGCGGGCGAAAAATAACCCCGACATGTTTTTAGACAATTGGGAATTTGAAGCGCTAATGGATTTTATACGCCAAGCAAGAAAAGACAGCAAAATAGATGTAAAATTCAGCTGCGAGGGCTTTGTTGAAAAGTATGAATGGAAAGTGAGAGACGGCGGCTTTTTTTGCAGAGCCGGAATTAATATAGGTTCCGTTTTAGCTGACGGCGCTATTGCTGCATGCCCGAACATAGACAAAAGCTTTGCGCAGGGGAATATTTACAAAGATAATTTTTTCGAAATATGGAAAACCAAATACCAACCTTTCCGAGACCGCAGCTGGACAAAAATAGGACAATGTGAAAATTGTAAGTCCTACAAAGACTGCCAGGGGAATGGCTTTCATTACTGGCACGGAGACAAAAATAACGTTCTGGTATGCCACAAAGAAAAACTAAAAACAACGAACCGGAAGTTGAATAAAAGAGAAAAATAAAGGTAAGCATGTTGAAAATGATGGACTATAAAAACGAATTGATTCACTATATTTCCGAACTCAACAGTAAGTACAAAGAGGGTATTACCACCGAACATTCGTTTCGGGGAGCGCTGGAAGCTTTGCTCAAAAACATGACCGATTTTGCGGTAGTAAATGAAGCGCGGCATATCGCCTGCGGAGCGCCCGACTTGACGCTTTTGCAGAATAATATCCCTGTCGGCTACGTGGAGGCAAAAGATATTGGCAAAAACCTGAACTCGAAAGATTATAAAAATCAATTCGACAGATATAAAAAAGCGCTTGACAACCTTGTTATCACCGACTACCTGACATTTCAGCTTTTTGAAGGCGAAAGTTTAGCTACCGGAATCGCCATCGGTAAAATTTTGCCGAATAAAATTGAACCGATACCCGAAAACTTCAACGCTTTTGCCGAAATGATTAAGGCTTTTTCGCTCTATAATGGCAAATCAATAAAGGATTCGCGGAAGTTGGCGGAATATATGGCTGCCAAGACGCAGCTTTTGGCAGAAGTGATTGAAAAAACCATTGCAGGTAAAAACGAAAGCAACTCGCTCCGTCAGCAGCTCAAAGGCTTTCAGCAGGTACTACTGCCCACGATGACAGATATGCAATTTGCCGATATTTACGCGCAAACCATTGCATACGGTATGTTTGTGGCGAGATTGCAGGATAATTCAGCTACTGATTTTACCCGTCAGAAAGCAGCAACGCTAATTCCGCAGTCCAATCCTTTCCTGCGCAATCTTTTTCACTACGTTGCAGGTTTCGACCTCGACGAAAATATCCGGTGGATTGTTGATTCGCTTGCCGACATGTTTAACTATGTAGATGTTACGGCTATTCACAAAGAATTTGAAAGCAAGGATAAAGACCCTTTTCTGCATTTCTACGAGGATTTTCTGACCAAATATGACAAGCATCTGAAAACCGCAATGGGCGCGTACTATACGCCATTGGCGGTGGTTAAATTTATCGTAAATGCTGTTGATGATATACTGAAAACCGATTTTAACCTTGCAAAAGGCTTGGCTGATAATTCAATGGTTAGCATCAAAAACCATGAATACCACAAAATACAAATTCTCGACCCTGCCACCGGTACAGGCACTTTCCTTGCGGAAGTAGTACGCAAAATTTACCGGCAATTTGCAGGCAATGCCGGAATGTGGAACGATTACGTAAAAAATCACCTTATTCCGCGCCTCAACGGTTTTGAAATAATGATGTCGCCCTACACAATGGCGCATTTGAAAATGGAAATGATTTTGCAGGAGTTGGGCGCAACCAGCACAGAGCGCCTGCACATTTACCTTACAGACGCATTGGAAAATCCCCAACAGAGCATACAGCAAATCCCTTTTGCGCAGTGGCTGAGCAACGAGGCAACCGAAGCCGCAAAAATCAAAAATGATGTGCCGGTGATGGTTGTTTTGGGTAATCCGCCGTACAGCGGCGAAAGTCAGAACAAGGGCGAATGGATTTTGAACCAGATGAAAGACTACAAAAAAGAGCCGACAGGCGGTCGTTTACAGGAAAAAAATCCAAAGTGGCTGAACGATGATTACGCAAAATTTATTCGCTTCGGACAATATTTTGTCGAGAAAAACGACGGAGGAGGCATTTTAGCATACATCAACAATCACAGTTTTTTGGACAATCCTACTTTTCGCGGTATGCGATACAATCTGCTGCAAACTTTTGACAAAATTTATATCCTTGATTTACATGGCAACGCAAAGAAGAAAGAAACCGCGCCCGACGGCGGCAAAGACGAAAATGTATTCGATATACAGCAGGGCGTTTCCATTAATATTTTTGTGAAAACAGGCCGTAAAAAGACGAGTGAATCAGCAAAGGTTTTTCATTACGACCTCTATGGTAAACGCTCGGAAAAGTACAGCTTCCTGTTGAACAACAATTTGCAAATCTTTAAAAAGCATGATTTGAAGTTGACCGAACCTCAGTTTTTTTTCACAAGAAAAGATTTTTCGTTGCAGAAAGAATATAAAAAAGGTTTTAGCGTGCAGGAATTATTTCCGGTCAATTCTGTCGGCATTGTTACTGCCCGCGATGAATTTACCATCCGTGACACGGCGCAGGCTGTACAAGATACTATTACCGAGTTCTTGCGATATGATGATAAGGCGGCGCGGGAACGATTTGATTTAGGAAAGGACGCGCGGGACTGGAGCGTTACAACGGCAAGAAAAGATTTAACCCCCAATCCTGATGTTTCAAATATCGTAAAAATCAATTACCGTCCATTTGATACCCGCTATACTTACTATACCGGACATTCAAAAGGCTTTCATTGTATGCCCCGTGGAAACGTTATGCGCCATTTTCTAAAAGGTGAAAATGTAGGATTAATGGTATGTCGGCAACAAAAGACAAACAGTTTTCATCATTGTTTAGTTCACAAAAACATTGTAGAGTCAAGTTTTGTATCTAATAAAACCTCGGAAATAGGGTATTCTTTCCCCCTTTACCTTTATCACGAACATTTCGGCAAAATTGAAAAAGTAGCGAATTTGAATAAGGCGATTGTTGCGAAAATAAAAGAATATGTTGGAAAGGAAATCTCACCAGAACAAATCTTCGATTACATTTACGCCATTCTTCATTCACCTGCATATCGTACAAGATACAAGGAATTTCTGAAAATTGATTTTCCGCGCATACCCTATCCCGAAAATGCAGAACAGTTTAAGAAAATGGTGACCTTAGGTAAAAAGTTAAGAAAATTGCATTTAATGGAAGATGTTGCCGTTACGGCTACAATGGCCAATTTCCCAAAATCGGGAAGCAATAATGTTGAAAATTCATTTACCGAAAAATCCGGCACTTACCGGGATAGCAAGGTTTGGATTAACGACGCTCAATACTTCAGCAACGTTCCGTTAGAAGCGTGGAGCTTCTACATCGGCGGCTACCAGCCCGCCCAAAAGTGGCTCAAAGACCGCAAAGGGCGCACGCTGGGATATGAGGATATTGTGCACTACCAAAAGATAATCGCAGCTTTAACCGAAACAGGAAAAGTGATGCAAGAGGTGGATGCGGAAATGGGAAAAAGGAAATAAAGAAAGAAAATAGCAAAGGGAAACGAAAAAAACCGCAATGAAAAATGAAATTCAGAAAATAAATACCAGCTTCGTAATTTACGAAACAGATGATAAAGTGGCAAAAGTAACGGTACGATTGGAAGAAGAAACCGTTTGGCTGACACAAAAACAGTTGGCAGAGATTTTTGACACAACAAAACAAAATATCGGGCAGCATGTCAAAAATATTTTGGAAGAAGGAGAATTGAATCGAGATTCAGTTGTAAAGTTTTTCTTTACAACTGCCTCCGACGGGAAAAACTACAACACAGAACATTACAACCTTGATATGATAATTTCGCTCGGTTATCGTATCAATTCAAAAGTGGCGACAAAATTTCGTCAGTGGGCAACAGAGCGTTTAAAAGAATACATTGTAAAAGGTTTCACGCTCGATGATGAACGCCTCAAAGGAAACGGTAATCGGTATTTTCGCGAACTTTTGCAACGCATTCGCGATATTCGTTATTCCGAAAGAAACCTTTGGCAACAGGTTACGGACATTTACGCTACAAGCGTTGATTACGATCCTCGCAGTACAATTACGCTTGATTTTTTTGCAACCGTTCAAAACAAAATGCACTATGCTGTTCATAAACAAACAGCCGCCGAAGTGATTTACAGTCGTGCAGATGATGAAAAACCAATGGTTGGAATGACAAATTTCAAGGGCAACTACATTACCAAAGAAGATGTTCGCATTGCTAAAAATTACCTTTCGGAACTTGAATTGCAAAAACTCAATCTGCTGACCGAAGGTTTTTTAGGTTATGCCGAATTGCAGGCATTAGAACAAAAGTCGATGACGATGAACGACTGGAAAAGCTTTTTAAACTGGCAACTACGAATGTTGAACAAAGATATTTTGAACGACAAAGGCAGAATATCACATCAGCAAGCCATTGAAAAAGCCGAAAAAGAATTTGACATTTATCGCAGTCGTGAAATGAAACAGCTGGAAAGCGATTTCGACCGCACCGTGAAACAATTAACTGAAACGAAAAAAAGGAAATAAATTAAAGAAAATGGCAAAGGAAAACGACAATCAATTTACTATTTTCAAGACCGAAGAGGAAAGAATTTCGGTTGATGTGCGTTTTGAAGGCGAAACGGTTTGGCTAACGCAAAAGCAGCTGGTAGAGATTTTTGACACCACAAAATAAATTTTATGCAAACAGATTTGATTTCAAATTTGGATAAGATTCATACAACAGCATTAGGAGAGGAACGAATAAGAAAAAATCTTTGTTTAAATACGAATGATGTTGTAAATTGGTGTACGCAAAAAATTGTAAATCAGGATAGTCGCATAATGAGGAAAGGCAAGAATTGGTACGTATATGTAGATGATTGTAAAATAACCGTCAATGCGCATAGCTATACTATAATCACCGCCCATAGAGATAAAAATAAGGTTTAAGCTGACATGCCAATCAATTACAATCAGCCAGCCAATTCATCCTTTATCAGGATAATAATGGTATAGCCAGTGTCAACATCCGTTTCGATGGCAAATGTGAGTGGGTTGAGTTCAAAAAAGCGCCATTAAATTATACAACCTTGATGTAATTATTTCTGTTGGCTGCCGCCTTAAATCTCTCTGTATCAAACAGTTTCGGCAGTAAGTTACCAAGCGCCTGAATGAATATATCCGTAAAGACTTTGCGATGAATGATGAGCGGCTGAAAAATCTTCGGCGCCTGCAAGTATCGACACAAAAAATGCTAAAACAGGCGCAGGGTTTAGTTGCCGGAAGCCTTAATTTGCTTATTTTTGTGCCCAAATTTCATCGCATTGTCCGAGTAAAGTAATAAAATAATAAAATCTGTACACAACATGGCACAAGAATTACAGCACACACAGCCCGGCAGCGCTCCGGCGCAGGCCTTTGGGTTTGCCACCAGAGCCGTTCACGCGGGCGAGGAGGTTGACCTTAGAGAAGGGGCTACCGGCGAAGTAGTGGCCGCCATACACCTGGCCACCACCTACGCCCGCAAAAAAGTAGCCGAGCCGGGGCGCTACGAGTACATCCGCCTGCAAAACCCCACCCGCGAAGCGCTGGAGCTAAAGCTGGCCTCGCTGGAAAACGCGCAGTACGGACTGGCTTTCAGCTCCGGGCTGGCGGCCGAAACAACCCTCCTGCTGGCGCTGCTCAAGGCGGGCGACCACATTGTTGCCTTTGACGATTTGTACGGCGGCACCAAACGGCTGTTCGAGCAAATATTTGCCAATTTTGGCATCGAAGCCTCATACGTTGACGCCACCAGCGCCCAGCTGGTAGAAGACGCGCTGAGGCCGGCTACCAAAATGGTGTGGGTAGAATCGCCCACCAACCCCCTGCTCAAGCTCGCCGACATCCGCGCTATTGCAGAAATCACCCGGCGGCGCGGGGTAGCTTTGGTGGTGGACAATACCTTTCTGTCGCCCTGCCTCCAAAGGCCGCTGGACTTGGGCGCCGACGTGGTGGTGCACAGCGTTACCAAGTACCTCGGCGGGCACAGCGACGTGCTGGGAGGCGCTCTGCTGCTCAACAGCCGGCAGCTCTACGAGCAGCTGCAGTTCAACCAGAACTCTACGGGCGCGGTGCTACCGCCCTTCGACTCGTACCTCACGCTGCGGGGACTCAAAACGCTGGCGCTGCGCATGGAGCAGCACGGCAAAAATGCGCTGGTGGTAGCGCGCTACTTGGATAAGCATCCCCGAGTGAGCCGCGTGCTCTACCCGGGCTTGGAGAGCCACCCGCAGCATGCGCTGGCAAAGGTGCAGGCAAGCGGCTTTGGCGGGATGCTCTCGTTCGACGTAAAGGGAACGGCTGCCGACGCCGAAAACTTTTTGGAGCGCCTGCGGATATTTACGCTGGCCGAAAGTTTGGGCGGCGTAGAGTCGCTCATCGAGCTGCCCGCGCAGATGACCCACGTATCGGTAGAAAAAGCCGAGCGCGAAAAAATCGGCATTACCGACACCCTAATCCGCGTATCGGTAGGCATAGAGGACGTGTCCGACCTGATTGCCGACTTGGAGCAGGCGCTGGCTTGACAGTATGCCATTACACGAATAATATGCTTATACGGTTAGAGTATGAATATTAGGAAAACTGCATTGGATGATTCCCCGTTCGGTTGCCGTATCCGTGCAGGTTGTACCTAATAGTATCATTTTAGTACCGGAATAATCTATAAGGTCAACTTGAATTTATGAATATATAATATTCATTAAGCTATATAATGCTTTTTTTATCAAAGCGCTATCTTTGCGTCTCTGATAAAGATAATATCTTCCTAAAAGTTGTCTTGAACCTATTTTTATTCCCAAAATGTCTATTAGAATGGATTGCAACAAGTAGCTTTGAAAGAGCAAAACACTCCGTTCGACAAAATGTTGCCGTTGCCATTGAGCGGCATTTGCAACATCGTATCTGGCGTGTAAGTGCTTGATATCCAAGGTTTTGTGGATATGTATAAGAGGGTAGATTTGCTCATCCTCCGGCTTTCTTTGCCTTGTATCCTGCCTGGGATAGCAGCTCCAGCGCCTTATCCCTGAGGTCGCCTTGAAGTAAGATTTCTCCATCCTTGGCGGAACCACCTACACCACATTTAGCTTTGAGCATCTTGCCCAAAGCCTCAAGGTCTTCCTTTGTGCCAACGAAGTTTTCTACCAGCGTAACCTTTTTCCCGCCACGCTGCTTTTTATCAAGCAGCACCCGTAAGTCTTGCTGCTGTGGCGGCAGCGTTTCCATGTTTTCCTCCTGTTGCTTTTCGTAGTCAAAGTTGGGATTTGTGGAGTACACTACGCCAAGTCTTTCTTTCCAGTCGGCCATGGCCTTGAGATATTATAAATCGTTGTATATTACTGGTTTACCTCGCTTTCCTTTACAGGTAGCTCCCCTGCTACAATCTGTCCTTCGCCGTAATTCATCAAGTCCCTGTGCTTTGCCGGGCCATAGCAGGTTATAACCGCGTTGGCATGATTTTTGACAGAGAATTGATGCCTGGCGTACACTTCGGTTTTTCCGTTGCCCTTATTGTTGAGCAACAAAATATTCGCCTCCATTTCCCGACAAGCCAGCTTACCGTCGCCAGCATTCACAATATCGAAAGTAGTGCATTTGCCTTTTAGCGCCAGCCGTCCGGAGCCTTCACGTACCAACACCAGCGTGGCGGCCTGTATGTACAGCATGCCGCTTCCCTCGCCAAGCATTTTAATGCCTACGGGGCCATTTACCGTAAGGGCAGAGACGGTATGAATGTATGCTTTGCCCGTGCTGTAAATAGAAGTTACCTGCTTGACGTAAATTTTTATGGTGAGCTGCGTGTACATGGGGCGGGCGTGCTTTTCATCAACGTTCACGTATAGCGTGTTGGCGGTGCTTGAAATTTCAAAGTACTCCATTAGGTTGTCATCGGTTTCAATGATCACCTTATGCTCGTCCGATGGGATAATTTCTACCAATCCGCGCGTGGCAAGATTCAGCCGTTCAAAATCGTTGAGGTATACTTCTTTGCTTACCACGTTTTTGCTGCCTTGTATTTCAACTTTTTGCAACAGCTGTCGGCGGATTCCTTTCTTCTTGTGTGTGAAATTCTTGGGGGCAGACATGATATTTTTATGTTTTAGGTTTGTAATTATGTGGTCATTGTGCCAGCTCGCGTTACTTCTTGTATTGATTTTTACTCTCTATTTTTACAAAGATACAAAAAGATGTTTTAAAATGTATTTCGTTGATAATAAGCATACTATCGTTTATCCGTAAGATTTAATCTATTTGTTTAATCATTTAATTAAAATTGTTTTTACCTTTGCTGTAGAAATTCTTACCCAACATGAAACCAAAGGTTATAGCAAAAGACCTTAGCACGGAGGAAAAAATCAGAGAGGCCGCAAAAACGCTATTCATACAAAAGGGATATGCGGCTACCCGCACTCGTGATATCGCGGATTTGGCCGGAATAAACCTGGCCTTGCTCAACTACTACTTTAGGAGCAAGGAGAAGCTGTTTAACCTTGTGATGATGGACGTTGTGCAAAGTTTTATGAAAATACTGCGCACAATGCTGGATGACGAAAGCACGACTTTGGCGCAAAAATTAAAAACAGGCGTCAATAATTATATAAATCTTTTGCTGGAAAATCCGCAGCTACCGACGTTCTTTTTGAATATAATGCAGGCTCCAACCCAAGAGTTGGAACAGCTCTTGAGCCAACTTTCAATAACGCCGCGCGTGGTACGTAACTTGTCGTTCTTTAAGCAAATGGAGAAGCAAAAACGGCGCTCCGGCTCTAAATTTGATTCCATGCAGCTGCTGGTAAATTTGATTAGCCTTTGCATTTTTCCCTTTGCGGCAAAACCTGCCTTGGATAAAATTTTGGGCGTAGGGCATAACGAGTTTGCAGCCATGATGGAGCAGCGCCGTGCGCTTATTCCTTTGTGGATGAGGGGAATGCTCAACATGCAATTTGGTAAATAGTGAATGAAGCGAGGGTGCGCTCATAAATAAATAAGTAAAACCTTATGGCTACTCTGAAAAAAACAGGTGCGCTACTATGCTGCTCGTTGATTCTTTCAACGGCTATAGCGCAACAGCAGCTTACGGTTGACGATTGCTACGCGTTGGCTCGAGAAAATTATCCGCTGACCCAACAGCGTGGCTTGATAGAAAAAAGTCGTGACTACTCTTTGGAGAATGCGGTTAAAGGCTACCTCCCGCAGCTCAATATTGTCGGTATGGCCACGTATCAGTCAGATGTGGTAAGCCTGCCAATTCCGGATAACCTTGGTATTGATATTCCGGCTCTGAGTAAAGATCAGTATAAAATTTACGGAGAAGTAAGTCAAACGATCTACGACGGTGGAAACGTTCGATTGCAGCGCAAGGCAACAAAAACAGCTGCTTTGGTGCAGGAGCAATCGTTGGAGGTAAATCTTTACGCCTTGCGGGATAGAGTGGGACAGCTGTTTTTCGGCATTTTGCTTTTTGATCGTCAGCTGGAGCAAAATGCGTTGCGAAAGCAGGATTTGGAAAATGGACTTAAGACCATGCGGGCAGCAGAAGACAACGGCACAGCCTTGCATAGCGATGCGGATGAAGTACAGGTGGAGCTGCTCAATGCCGGACAGCAGGAGGTAGAGTTGAATGCTGCCCGTAACGCTTATGCTGAAATGCTGAGCTTGGTTATAGGACGGGCTGTAACCGATAGCGTTATTCTTTTGCCCTCGGATAAGCAAGCGCCGTCAATGCAGAAGGCTAACGTCAATCGTCCGGAAATGCGGCTGTATGATTTGCAGAAGCAAAATCTTGACGTGCAAAAATCACAGCTCAATATGCTCAATACTCCCAAGTTGAGCCTCTTTTTGCAGGGAGGCTACGGTAAGCCGGGGTTGAATATGCTGTCAAATGATTTTGAATTTTACTACATCGGAGGAGTGCGCTTCAGCTGGAACATTCCCGGACTTTACACCTTGGGCAAAGAGAAAAAGAATATCGGATTGCAACAGCAAATGCTGGATGCACAAAGGGAAACCTTTGTCTTTAATACAGAATTACAGGTAAGCCAGCAACACCATGAAGTTCAAAAGCTACAAGAGCTGATAAATAACGATAGCGAAATTGTGCAGCTTAGAACCTCCATCAAAAATACCGCCAAAGTGCAGCTGGATAATGGAGTCATGACATCGCACGACTATATTGCACGTGTAAATGCTGAAAATCAAGCTCGACAAGCGTTGGCTATTCATGAAATTAACCTGATGCAAACGCTTTACAACTATAGGACAGCTATTGGAGAAAAATAGTATTTATGGAGGTATGAAAATGAAAAATTTGTTTGTAAGTTTGCTGCCATTCTTGCTCTTTTCGTGTAGCGGTAGTGGAAAATTTGATGCCTCGGGAACCTTTGAATCCGATGAGGTTATTGTTTCTGCGGAGCAGTCGGGAAAGCTGCTTTCGTTTACCGTGAATGAAGGCGATGTTATTCCGTTGGGGAAAATTGTCGGCTTTATTGACGTTACCACGTTGCGCCTGCAAAGAGAGCAGGTGCAGGCTACCATTGATGCCCTGAATCAAAAGTTGACAGACCCGCAGCCTCAGCTTGATTTTGTGAAACGCCAGCTGGCCGTGCAGCAATCCAACGTAGATTATTTGCTTAGCGAACAAAAGCGCATTCACAACCTTGTGCAGCAGGACGCGGCCACTGCCAAGCAGCGTGATGACATTGACGCACAGGCAGACGCTGCTCAGAAGCAGCTGGAGGTGTACCGTCAGCAGATTACGCTGTATACGTCCAACATTGCTACTCAAAACCGTAGCATAACCAGCGAACGCCCTCCCTTGCAAAAGCAGCTCGCTATGGTTGAAAATAGTATTGACAAAGGAAAAATTGAGAATCCTTTAGCTGGAACTGTACTTACAAAATACGCTATGGAGGGTGAGGTGGTAACTTTTGGTAAGGCGTTATACAAAATTGCTCATGTGGATACGCTTACGCTACGCGCATATGTTACCGGAAATCAGCTACCACAGCTGAAGTTGGGCGATGAGGTGCAGGTATTTGTAGACAAAAACAGGAAAGAGTATAATCAGTACAGCGGCATAATTACCTGGATTTCAGACAAAGCGGAGTTTACTCCAAAAACCATTCAGACCAAAGACGAGCGGGCCGGTTTGGTTTACGCTATAAAAGTACGGGTAAAAAACGATGGATTGCTTAAAATAGGAATGTACGGCGAGGTAAAATTTATCGAAGAAAAGTAGCAGTGAGCAGTGAACTATGATATCATGCTGAGCACGTCTATTTATTTGTAAATGATTGGGTTACGAAACATAACCAAAACCTATAGTAAGGGCAGTGTGTTGGCGGTAGACGATGTGTCGTTTTTTGTTGACAAAGGAGAGCTGTTTGGCCTTATTGGTCCGGATGGAGCAGGGAAAACCAGCATATTCAGAATGCTGACAACCTTGCTGTTACCCACCTCCGGCAGTGCTATGGTTGATGGCTATGATGTAGCTAATGATTATAAGGAAATTCGTCGTACAGTTGGCTATATGCCCGGAAAATTCTCACTATATCAGGATTTGTCGGTGGAGGAAAACCTGCACTTTTTTGCTACGATGTTCAATACCAGCATAGCGGAAAACTACGCTATGGTAAAGGATATCTACGAGCAGCTGGCGCCATTTAAAAAGCGCCGGGCCGGAGCCCTGTCCGGAGGTATGAAGCAAAAGCTGGCCTTGTGTTGCGCTCTTATACATAAGCCGACCGTTTTGTTCCTGGATGAGCCCACTACCGGTGTTGATGTAGTTTCACGTCGTGAGTTCTGGGACATGTTGAGGCGGCTTAAGTCACAGGGTATTACCATTTTAGTGTCCACGCCATACATGGATGAGGCGGTTTTGTGTGAGCGCATCGCTCTTATTCAGAAAGGGCGGATTCTATCTATTGATACGCCACAAAATATTGTGGATAGCTTTCCGGTAGCGCTTTACGCTGCAAAGTCCGACGGTATGAATGCTTTGCTGAGCGACGCCCGTGCATATCCTCACATGGGCAGCTGCTATGCTTTTGGCGAGTACTTGCACTTGACGCTTAAAGAGGGGAGCGTTGAGGATTTTTCTCGTTACCTTGGAACGAAAAAGCATTCTAATATAGAGGTAAAATCCATTAAACCGGGGATTGAAGATTGCTTTATTGAACGAATGACAGGCAATTAAATTGTAAATATAAAGTATAATACACGCTTTACATTGCACAGTTTATTTGAACATTTAGGCTGGTCTGAAGTTTGGAATTTTAAATTAAAAAACCTTGAAAGTCATTTCCGTAGATAAGCTGACTAAAACCTTCGGGAGTTTTACCGCGGTGGATCATATTTCATTTGATGTGAATCAGGGTGAAATATTCGGATTTTTAGGCGCTAATGGCGCCGGTAAAACTACCGCCATGAAGGTGCTGTGCGGGTTACTTTCGCCTACAAGCGGTAGCGCTACCGTTGCCGGGTATGATGTGTACAGGCAGCCCAATAAAATTAAGCAGAACATAGGCTACATGAGCCAAAAGTTTTCCCTGTATGAGGATTTGACAGTACTTGAGAATATGAACTTCTATGGCGGAGTGTATAACCTTAATAATGAGCAACTTAACACACAGCGTGAGCAGCTGATTAACCGTCTGGATTTGCATAATGAGGCTAAGAAGCGAGTGTCCGAGCTGCCTTTGGGGTGGAAGCAGAAGGTGGCATTTCTGGTGGCTATAATGCATCATCCAAAAATTGTGTTCTTGGATGAGCCCACCGGAGGCGTAGACCCTATTACTCGCCGGCAGTTTTGGGATTTAATTTATGAAGCGGCAGCCAACGATATAACCGTATTCGTAACTACACACTACATGGACGAGGCGGAGTACTGCAACCGGGTTTCGATAATGGTAGACGGGCGGATAGATGCGCTGGATGCTCCGGCCAGCCTGAAGACAAAATTCTCTGCCGATACTATGGATGAGGTTTTTTACAGGTTAGCCAGGGGCGCTAAACGGGGAGAATAGGATAATTTCGAAGATGGCGAAAGGTCAAAAAATGCTGCGAATACAATTCCTGTCCTTTGTACGAAAGGAGTTCTACCATGTGCTGCGTGATAAGCGTACGCTAATGGTTTTGCTCGGACTGCCCATTGTACAGATTCTGCTGTTTGGTTTTGCCCTTACCAGTGAAGTGAAGCATGCTAAAATCTTGCTATTGGACAATGCCAAAGATGTTGCTTCGCAAAGCCTGGTTACAAAAATTTCTGCCAGCTCATATTTTGATATTCAGCAAAGCGTACAATCTTACGATGAGCTGGAGGAGGCGTTTAAAAAGGGGAAAGGCGCCTGCGCGCTGATCATTCCGTACAATTTTGCCTCGGATATTCAGCACGGTGGCGGTGTCCGGCTTCAGCTTATTGCAGACGGTTCGGACGTAAACGTATCAAAGACGGTGGTTAACTACCTTACGGCCATTACCGGAGATTTTGTGGCAGCGCAACATCCAACGGCAAATCTCCCCATGCATATAAGCTTGAATCAGCACATGCTCTATAACCCCGAAATGAGCGGCTCTATGAGCTTCATTCCCGGAGTTATGGCGCTTATTTTGCTCATACTTTGTACCACGCTTACGGCCGTATCTATCGTGCGGGAGAAGGAGCTGGGAACTATGGAGCTGCTGTTGGTATCGCCCTTCAAGCCTATACTGGTGATTCTTGCAAAAGCCATTCCCTATTTGACAGTTTCTATCGTAAACTTTACGGTAATTCTGCTGCTCAGTTTCTTTGTGCTTGATATGCCCATACGTGGAAATTTGCTGCTACTTTACGCCGAGGCCGTGCTTTTTATCATTGCCTGCCTTTCTATAGGCTTGCTGATTTCTAATCTGGTAAAGACACAACTCGCTGCCATGCTCATTTCTATGATGGGAACCATGCTGCCCACTATGATTTTTTCGGGCATATTTTTTCCTGTAGAAAATATGCCGATATTGCTACAAGCCTTTGCCAATCTGATTCCCGCCCGTTGGTTTTATGTGGTTGTTAAAGCGGTGATGCTGAAAGGGCTAGGATTTTCAGTAGTATGGAAAGAAGCTTTGGTTATGCTTGGTATGACGGTTGGCCTGCTGGCCTTGAGCTTGAAAACATTTAAGGTGCGCTTGGAGTAGCTTGGGCAAGGAGTATTGAGATATTAAATCTGAATGTTTTGAGAGTTTTACGCTTCATACTACAAAAGGAATTTCGGCAAATCCTG
Organism: Prevotellaceae bacterium; assembly: GCA_031266015.1. Taxonomy (GTDB): domain Bacteria; phylum Bacteroidota; class Bacteroidia; order Bacteroidales; family UBA932; genus JAISBU01. The sequence goes on from JAISBU010000033.1 coordinate 65,500, forward strand.
CGCGACAAGACCATGCTGCCCATCATTTTCCTTATGCCCATTATACAGCTGCTGCTGCTGCCGCTGGCGGCCGATTTCGATATTAAAAACATCAACCTTGTAGTGGTTGATAATGACCATTCCTCGTACTCCCGGCAGCTGACAGAGAAAATATTCTCTTCCGGTTATTTTCGTTTTGCAGGATACAAATCCACCTATAGCGATGCGCTTGCTTTGGTTGAAAACGGAAAAGCGGATATTGTCCTTGAAATTCCTGCCAGCTTTGAGAGCGCGCTCATTCGTGAGGGACGCCAACAGCTGCTAGTTGCGGCAGATGCTATTAATGGAACAAAGGCCGGCCTGGGAAGCGCGTATTTACAGGCAACCGTTGCCGCTTACAATCAGGAGCTGCTGCTGCGATGGTATCCGGCCGCGCAGCAACCTGCGGGAGTTGAGGTGCTGAGCGCTTACTGGTTCAACCCACATTTTAAGTATACCTACTACATGGTACCGGGTATTTTGGTGATGCTTATTACCATTGTCGGAGGCTTTTTATCTGCGCTTAATATTGTGAGAGAGAAAGAGTTGGGAACTATTGAGCAGATCAACGTAACGCCCATACAAAAGTGGCAGTTTGTGCTGGGAAAAATGATTCCGTTCCTGGTAATAGGGCTGGTAGTATTCTCCATTGGGCTGCTGGTGGGGTTGGTGGTATACGGAATTGTTCCCGAGGGAAACGTTTTGGTGCTTTACCTTTTTGCCACCATATACCTGATAGCTTTGCTTAATGTGGGGCTGCTGATATCAAACAAAAACAGCAATCAGGTACAGGCCATGTTTGTTGCCTTTTTTTTCATCATGATTTTTATCCTGATGAGCGGACTGTTTACTCCGCTGGACAGCATGCCGGGCTGGGCAAAGGTCATATCCTACTGCACCCCCATTACCCACTTTATTCAGGTAACGCGTATGGTAATCCTTAAGGGTAGCGGACTGGTTGATTTGCTTCCGCAGCTGGGGATTTTGTGCGCCTTTGCCGTAGCGCTGAATGCGTGGGCAATCTGGAGCTACAGCAAAACAAGCTAGCACGGCGTCAGCAATCTTACGAATGTCTTATCCACCTCCAGATTTCTTTGAAAGAAGGTCTTTTACCATACATGAGCACTCCGGTGTGGTAGATTTTTCCGGCAACCCAAACAACCCCGACAAAGGTCAGCGCCAGCAACCCCAAAGATAACGCCAGCTGCCATAAGGGAACTCCGAATGGCACACGTGCCATCATTACCATTGGGGATGTAAACGGAATTATTGAACCCCAAAATGATAGCGCACTGTTCGGATAGTTGAAGGTGTGCATCGTTATGAAGATGCCGAGTATGATTGGGACGGTTATCGGCAATACCAATTGCTGAGTATCTGTTTCATTTTCCACAGCAGATCCTACTGCAGCAAACAGGGAAGCGTACAGCAAATATCCAAGTAAAAAGTAAAGCAGAAATGATGTTAGAATAGCGGTGAAATTTATGCTGTTCAATATATCCGCTACATTGCTCGGTAGCAAATGTGATGTCATTTGTGCGGGATCACCTCCTGCTGCCATCATGCTTACGCTATCGGCAATTGCAGGTTTTGCTGCCATTATTTCAGCCGGATTGACAAGAAGTAGTTGTGCTATAGCGACAATTCCTAAAGTTAGCAATATCCAAAGAGCGAATTGCAGCAAACCTACGGCTGCAATGCCCAGTATCTTACCCATCATAAGCTCAAATGGCTTTACAGAAGATACCAGCACTTCCATAATTCGGTTGGATTTTTCTTCAATTACTCCACGCATTACCATATTACCGAACATGAAAATAAAAAAGTAAATCAACATTCCGGATGCTATCGCAATGCCCATGTACACGCCGGTGTAGCTGCGTTTCTCCTTGCCGTATTCATCCCACATAATGGTGGATACGTTTACATTGGATTTGATGGATGTTAGAATTGTATCTAGTCCTGCAATGTTGTATTGCTCCAACTTATGACGCTCTACCTCGTTGCGTAAAGCTTGCTCAATAGAGTGCTGAACGTCAAGGTTTGTTTGAGTTTGTGCGTATAAATTTACTGAGGTTAATTCATTGTTTTGTAGTTGACCGATTTCAAGTACGGCGTATAAGTTTTGCTGCTTGAAGTTTTTTTTCAGAGAATCAAGACTTTTAGCTGGCTCAAAAGTATAGGTTGTGTACTCGGAATTTTCAAGCGCAGAGGAGGCTAACCCGGAGTGGTCTATCACAGCGATTTCTTTATGCTCATTATCCTTTAGCGTTGCAATGTAAGTTGGTATTAACATTAATGCAGCTAAGGCTATAGGGGTAAGAAAAGTAGTTAGCAGGAAAGATTTTTTTCTTACTCGTGTAAGAAACTCTCGCTCTATTATGATGAACGTTTTATTCATAACTTTTAGGTTGCCTGTCTGCCATATTTTATTCGTAATTGTTTAATAATCAATCGTTTATGAAACCATCTTAATGAAGATGTCATTCATGCTCGGGATAATTTCGTTGTAGCTTTTCACTTCTACTTGAGACATTATTTTTTGTAGAAGCACGTTGCAATCCGAACTGCTTGAACAAGCTACTTTTGCCAAACGGATACCACCTTTCTGCTCTTCCGAAACAAATGTGTATCCTTCAGGCAGCAACGGTTGTAACTCAATACTTTTATTGGTATATCCGATCTCTACAACGTTGCTGCCATGCTTGCGACGCACCTCATCTGTGGCGCCGCTAAGTATATTTTTTGATTTGTTTATCAACGTAATATAATCACACAACTCTTCTACCGAAGCCATGTTGTGTGTGGAAAAGATAATGGTACTGCCTTGATCTTTCAGCGCTAAAATCTCCTGCTTAAGCAAGTTGGCATTTACTGGATCGAAGCCGCTGAAAGGCTCATCAAATATCAGTAGTTTTGGGCGATGTAGTATGGTTACAATGAACTGTACTTTTTGCGCCATACCTTTTGAGAGTTCTTCAACCTTCCTATTCCACCACGAACCTATACCGAACTTGTCAAACCAAATTTTGAGTTGCGCTACTGCATCATGATGACTTAATCCTTTGAGGCGTGCAAGGTAAACAGCCTGTTCACCCACCTGCATTTTTTTATACAGACCTCGCTCCTCCGGAAGGTATCCGATTTTTTGCACATCCTTTGGTTGTATTGGCCTGCCGTCAAACCAAACCTGTCCGCTATCAAGCGCAGTAATTTGATTTATGATGCGAATGAGTGTAGTTTTTCCCGCACCGTTGGGCCCGAGCAATCCGTGTATGCAACCTTGCTCTACACTTACGCTTACGTTGTCAAGCGCAAGGTGGTTGGCGTATTTTTTTACAATATTTTCAGCAGAAAGAAGTGCGGACATTGGTGTGCAATTTATGATTTACAATTTACGACTGAAGCTCATGTCAGCCCGCGTATATCATTGCTTCGTTGTCCCTCTTTCCCTATCCAAAAGGCGCCGTCATTCCGACCAAGCGCACGAGGAACGAGGGAGCGCGTGGAGGAATCTGCTGTCATGCTGAGCAAGGCGAAGCAACTCATGTCATCGTAGTGTGTCATCATGGTGCCAGCTTGAGGCGGCTTTTCCGCGCTAAAGCAGCGTTTTACATAACGAAAGCAAAGATATCTATAATTTGCAAAAAACAAGGGACACTCCATAAATTTAATGTAGAGGTATTACTAATAGCTGAAAGTTGAAAACTACGAATGGTGAATTATCAACTATGAATTACGGTTGTACGGCTTGCTTCAGCTGCCCTAAAGCCTGCTTAATAACGCTTTGCGGACGGGCCAGGTTCATTCGCATGAAGCCCTCGCCTCCGGGGCCAAAGGTGGCGCCATCGTTTAGCGCCAGTTTTGCCTTGCCTGCCAAGAGGTCGCGAATTGCTGCCTGCGGTAGGTTAAGCGCCCTGAAGTCAAGCCAAATCAGGTAGGTGGCCTGGGGTTTTACGGCTTTTACCTGAGGGATGTTTTTCTGCAAATAGCCTGTAACAAAATCAACGTTGCCCTGAATGTATGGCAGCAACTGGTTTAGCCACTGCTCTCCGCTCTCGAAAGCGGCTTGAGTGGCGGTGTAGGCGAAAATATTGGGCGGCGCACACTCGTTGTTGCAAAGGTACGCCTGGAATTTGTTGCGCAGCTCCTTGCTGGGAATTACGTAAAATGCGCTTGCCAGCCCTGCCATGTTGAACGTCTTGGTGGAGGACATAAAGGTAATGCTGTTGTTGCGCGCCCATTCGGAAACGTTGGCGAATGGCGCGTGCGTGTACCCTTGGAGCGTGAGGTCGCAGTGAATTTCATCGGAAATTACCAGCACGTTATGCCGTTGACAAATGGCGGCCATTTGTTCCAGCTCCTGACGAGTCCACACTCTTCCGCCGGGGTTGTGTGGATTGCAAAGGATAAACATGGAGGCTTTGCTCACGCATGCTTCAAAATCCTTTAAATCCAGCTCAAAGTGGTTGCCTCCCAGCGCTAGCCGGTTGTAAATTATTTTACGCCGGTTGTTGTTAATCGTTGCTGAGAATGGGGTGTATATGGGGGGTTGAATAACAATGCCGGCGCCTTTTTGCGTATAGCAGTTGATGGCATAGGCAATGCCCGGAACTATGCCCGGCAGGTAGCCGACATCTTCTTTGTTTACGGAGAGGCGGTGTCGTTTTTTTAGCCAGGAAATAATGGCCTCATAGTAGCCTTCGGGGGCTACAGGGTAGCCCAAAATTTCATGCTCGCAGCGCTTGCGTATGGCGTTCATGATGAAATCAGGTGTGCGAAAATTCATATCGGCCACCCAGAGCGAGGTAAGCTTGGCGCTGCCGAAACGCTCCTCCAGCGCGTCGACGCTAAGACATGCGGTGTTTTGCCGGTTGATTACTTCATCAAAGTTGTACATAGGTGATTATTTTTTCTTTTTCGAAGTGGTTTTTTCCTCTTTCTTTACCTTTAGCGGGTTCTCTACAACCGGCGCTTTAACCGTGCTTTTGTCACGTTCCCTATCAATGTCTACGTCCTCAACTATCATGCCGTTCGGGTAAATGGCCGATACCAATGCGTTTGAGAAGGATATGTTGTCCACCCATTCCGTATTGGAAATAGCGGGGATGCGCTTTAGCTTGCTTAACCCTACATGTCCCAGCTCCGCTCCCTGCATCAGCTCCTCTTCACCGGTGGCTACATTTACACGGTAGATTAAAAACGGATGCGTGAGCGTGCTGAGCTCTCGAATGATGTAGGTGTAGTCAAAGCCCTCATCCTTGGCCATGCCGATGAGCTTCTGCTTTAGCTCTGCGCTTGAAACTCCGCCTGTTCCTTCGATTTTTGCAACGCTTGGAGCGGGCGCTGTAGTCAGCTGATGGCCGACAACATTCAACTGCGTGTTGCCCGTAGAGCGAGGGGCAACTTTTGTAGGAATTCTATCGTTGAGAAATCTGCGAAGCATGCCATTTTCGACCAGCGTAGTAGTGGGCTGCGGAATAACGCCTTCAAGGTCTACCGTGTAGCTGCCCACTAGCGCTTTGTTGTTGTAAGTGCAAAGTGATGGAACGTCTTTTACCGTAAGGCTGTTGGCAATTATTTTTTTGTTGAGTTTATCCGAAAGCGTTTTTGGACGGGTTCCGGTAACGCTACCCCTGTACGAAAATAAGGAGTATGTTCCGGAATACAGGTTATCCAGCAAGATGCTTCCAAGCGCCTTACCCTCAAATAAAACGGGACCTGAATACGACTCGCTGAACTTTGGCGCATGGTTGATTTGGAGCAGCTGATTGGCTGCAAGGTGAGCCATTTGCTTCAGGCTGTCGAGCTTCGGCAAGCTATCTGCGTCACGCTCCAGTACGCTTATTTTTTGCTGTATACGTTTCCCATCTGCCTGTATGAGCGTTGCGTAAATGATCAGCTCTGCATGGTTGTGAGGCTGCTTTACTTGCGTCCCTTCGGTATTTACAAAGTACAGGTTGCTGTTACTTACGTAAAGTGAAACGGATGAGGAGCTGATATCCGGATAGCTTTGAAAAACGGCAGAAATTTCACGAAGATTTTGCTCCCACTCCGCTTGTTTTGGCAGCTGCGCTATGTTGCTTATCTCCAGGCGCACCTCGGGTTCATGTGAAAAATCAAGTAAGCCCTTTTCATCTTCCGGAAAATTACTCTGCTTTATGGCCGACAACTTCTGCGCCATTTGCTCGGCGGCGTGCTTGTATAGCGCGTCATTGGCCAGCCATAATGCCTGACGAATATCTGAGCAGCTGTTGTCTATGCTTAAACTTCCGGATATCTCCGCATTACCTCTGAATAGCTCATTTGTCTGCTCATAGCTGCCCACCATTAATCGCGCTCCGTAGCTGCGGCCGGGTTGTACGCGGCTGTACAGCAATCCGCCCAGCGTTGCAGACATGCTCATCGTTTGCTCATCCTGCACCAGATAGCTGGTAAAGAATGGCTTGCTCAACTCTGGAAGCGACAGCTGCCGGCTACGCTGCAGCTCCTGTCGCATGGAGTTAAATATGAGGCTGTCTAGTTCGATGTTTTGTGCTGTAGCTGTAAAGTGTAGCGCAGCTATAAGCGCTGCAATGAACAATTGTTTCATGTAAAAAAATTATTGGTTAAGCTCTTTTTGTAATTTGGCAGTCACTGACTACCAAATTTGAGGATATGTAGTGTAAATTTTCTGCAAACTCATAGTGTTCTGGAATTTAACTTTTATTCCTTTCTCTTTAATTTTTTTGCCAACGGCATAGCGGCTATTTTTCGGATTACACAATAAGCCGTAAAGTTACAATAAACATCTGATAATGGAAAAAGCCGAATTTTGTAGATTCGGCTTAACGACATTGCTGCTGCCATTATGCAGTATAAGCAGTTCGAATAAAATCGGAGCTGTTTATTGAACTTTCAGCTTCAAAAGAAGTTCTTTTTCAAAGGTGTAAAAACGAGGGCTATAGGCTACCTTGATTTCATCAATCGTATTGATTTGCGGCTCCGTTGTAAGACTAGACTCTGCCGACACCCTTAACTCATCATCGGCAAGCACGGCTGTTCTGAGGTACAGCTGGTTTATGGGAGAATTATCCTTATCCAACTTTTTATAAACGCCATCCTGTTGCCTACAGTGAATATTTGAGCTCGTTACTATCCACACGTTGCCTTTTGCATCGGCAAAAAGTCCCCTGTCAATAATGCTTGGGTCTAGCATTTTGGGAGCAAAGGTTTCTACCTTCACTGTGCCGTTCTCTACCACATTCAAATCATTTGAGGTGGCAGCATACACCACCGTACCATGACTTGTTAGCCCTTTAATTTTATTGGCGCTTAGCCCTGATGTTTTCTTGGTCATCACGCTCAGAGTGGCAACGCACACACACAACGGCGGCATGGTGCAAACATGTCATGCTTCAGCTTTGCTCAGCATGACAACACGCTCACGCACTGTTGACTTGTGACTATTGTCTATTGACAGTTTAATTATGTAACGAATTATTTGGCTTTTACATACAGTTGGGATTTGTTTACGGTTCAGCCTCTTTCTTTAAGAGTCTGGAATACAGTGATATTCACGACAAAATTAATTTTAATGTGAGCATTATTGCCGGATCCAAGTAAAGTTTCTAATTTTGCTACTGCAATTCGATACGCTCTCGTTGGCAGTATCTGGCCGTTGCGGGACAAGTTCGCGATGAAGCTTATTTCATTTTTGCTTTCTCATATGTTGAAAAAATTAGTTGAACTATTTGAGCAGTGGAGTGGAGAAAAGTTGACTTCCTCTGAGGAGTTGACACAAGCCGGTTCTAATCGAAGATATTTTCGATTACGCTCAAATAATCATGTGGCGGTTGGATGCCACGGAGAGAATGTGAAGGAAAATCGTACCTTTATATACTTATCACAAATATTTAAAAATCAGAACATTAATACTCCTGCTGTGCTTGCGGTTTCCTCCTGTGAAGGCTACTACTTGCAGGAGGATTTAGGCAGCACATCACTTTTTCAGCTGATTGAAAACGGACGTAGCACAGGCGTATTTTCCGATGTGGAAAAGTTTGCGTTGCGTGCTGCAATTTCTGCACTACCGCAGCTGCAGTTTGAGGGTGTTAAAGCAGTAGATTTCTCAAAGTGCTATCCGCAGGCTGAGCTTGATAGGCGCACCGTAATGTGGGATCTGAGCTACTTCAAGTATTACTTCTTAAAACCTCAAATTCAGGACGTTGATGAGCTTAAGCTGGAGGTTGATTTTGAAACTTTTGCTGGTTCTATTTGTGCGGAAAAAAACAGCTGCTTTCTGTTGCGTGATTTTCAATCACGCAACGTAATGTGGCATAACGATCAACCCTGGTTTATTGATTTTCAAGGAGGTCGTAAAGGAATGCCGCACTACGATGTTGCTTCATTTTTATATCAAGCCAAAGCAAATTTTCCGGATGAATTACGCACGAAATTGCTGGAGGCTTACCTGCAAGCTGCCGCTAAATATGTAAGCATAAATGCTGCCGGTTTTGCTAAAAGGTTACCGATTTTTGTTTTGCTGAGAACCTTGCAGGTGCTGGGTGCATACGGATTCAGAGGTTACTTTGAACGTAAGGCGCATTTTTTGCAAAGCGTTCCGTTTGCCATAGAAAATTTAAAGTTGCTGCTTTTGAAGAGCGAAGTGGAGGAGTTGAATATTCCGTATTTGCGTGAGTTGTTGGTACAACTTACCAAGAAAAAATACGCAACAGCTCATAAGTCAGGTAGGCTGTGCGTTACAGTTACCAGCTTCTCTTTTCTTAAAGGAATTCCGGAGGATGTTTCCGGAAATGGCGGTGGATTTGTGTTTGACTGCCGCGGCATTGTAAATCCGGGGCGTACGGAAGAGTACAAATTTTTGACCGGTTTAGATGAGCCTGTTATAAAATTTATTGAGAGCAATAACCAGATGGCCGATTTCTTGACCAACGCTTATTCACTTGTGGATAATGCGGTTGAGCGCTATACTGCTCGTGGATTCAGCAACCTGATGGTAAGCTTTGGTTGTACCGGCGGTCAACACCGATCGGTATATTCGGCGCAGCATCTGGCGGAACATTTACATGCGAAGTTTCCCAGTATCGAAGTGGAGTTATGCCATCGTGAACAAAAGATTTCTTCGAATTTTTCCTGGAATTTGTCAGATTACTAAATGAAAGCATTTATTCTGGCAGCAGGTTTAGGCACTCGTCTAAAACCATATACAGACAGCGTTCCTAAAGCGCTTGTTCCTGTAAATGGCATGCCATTGCTGGAGCGCAATTTGAAATACTTGGCGGCGCAAGGTATTACAGAATTTGTGGTAAACGTGCATCATTTTGCCGATAAGGTTGTTGATTTTTTACGGCAAAATAATAATTTAGGGCTGCAAATTTCTATTTCTGATGAGCGTGACTTACTCTTGGAAACCGGAGGAGGATTGCGAAAAGCGGCTCTATTGCTGAATAATGGAAAACCTTTTTTGATTTACAACGTTGATATTATTTCAAGCGTCAACGTGCAAGAGTTGTACAAGTTCCATGTGGCGAATAATGCGCTGGCAACGCTTGCCGTAAATAACCGCACCTCTTCACGCTACTTTTTATTCGACTCAGAGAATAGGTTGTGTGGCTGGAAAAACACAAAAACAGGTGAGATAAAGCAGCCTGTGCAGACCACGGAGGTTCTTACTCCGCTTGCCTTTGGTGGTATTCATGTGGTGAGTCCGGAGATTTTTCCTGCTCTTGAAATTTTCGGAGAAAAATTCCCCATTGCGGATGTCTACCTTTCACTGGCAAACACCCAACGGATATTTGCCTACGACATTAAGGATGCTATGCTGCTTGATGTTGGCAAGCCTGAGGCGTTGATGCAGGCAGAAAAACTTTTATCGTAGGCAGGTAAATCTGCTGGGGTGGCGTAACGAAAAATCATTTATAGAAATTCAACGGGGTGGGTTTTTCCTGCTGCAGCGGAATTTCAAAAACTTTTCCTTCTTCAGCCAAATGGCTATTAGAAAATACGCTTTGCGCTTCAATTAGAAACTGATCCAACTCTTTATAACGGCTGGAGTAGTGGCCTATAACCAGCTGCCTGGCATTGGCCTCACGGGCAATTTGTGCAGCTTGCATGGCGGTGGAGTGTCCACGCTCAAGCGCAAGTTGGTGTCTGTCTTCGCAAAAAGTTGCCTCATGGTAGAGCAAATCTACCTCCGAAATTATGGGAATAATATATCGAGACATTATGGTGTCGGAGCAGTAGGCAAATGAGCGCGGGGCATAGGGGAGATAGGTGAACTTTTCGTTGGGAATAACCTCACCGGATTCCAGCGTATGGTGTGCTCCGTTTTTTATGCGCACAATATCGCGTAGAGAGAGGTTATATTTTTCTATCAGCTCTTTCCTTATGTTAAGTCCCGGAGTTTTTTCCTTGAATAAAAAACCACATGTCGGAACTCTGTGGCGTAGCGGTAGTGATTTGATTATGAGGTGTTTATTCTCATAGATAGTCTCGCTTTGCGTGGTGTTTAAGGCATGAACAACCGGCTTGTAGGTCATACCTTCACCAAAATATTTCAGATGATCGGCAAGAATAGCATCCAGCTCTTTAGGTGCGTAAATGTTCAAGTCTCTAGTACGGCCCAACATATTCATGGTGGATATGAGGCCGTAAATGCCAAACATGTGGTCGCCGTGCAGGTGAGTAATAAGAATGTGGTTGATCTTGGCTATGTTGATGCCGTACTTGCGCAGCTGTGTTTGCGTACCCTCTCCGCAATCCACCAGGTAGGGGCGCTCATGCACGCTTACCAGCTGCGCCGACGGAAAGCGGTTAGAGGTGGGAAAGGCAGAGCTGCTGCCCAGTATGGTGACGGAAAAGGTCATTCCGGTAAACTTTATCGACAAAGATACAAATATTTGACATACGTCGTGCGAGCGGAACGAAGCAACCGGAACGAAGCGCAGCTGATCTCATTCCGGATATAAGAACAAAGACTACAAGAACAAATATTATGTCACTACAAGCAAGTGTTTACATATTATATTTATACAACACCCAAGTTCTTCCTATGCGCTGATAAATCATAAGACTTCTGTCTATAAAAAACGAGCCTCAGATTCAATCTGAGGCTCGCAACATTCTATGACTCTGGTTATTACTGCAACTGGAATATTACCGGTAGCGTATACAAAATACGAACAGGTTTATTACGCTGCTTACCGGGTGTCCATCGGGGAGATGATTCAATTACGCGGATGGCCTCTTTATCCAACGCAGGGTCAACACCACGGAGTACCTTCACATTGACGACTCGCCCCTCGGTGTTTACTGTAAATTGAACAATTACACGGCCTTGTATACCATTTTCTGTAGCCACTTCCGGATACTTCATGTTGTCGCCAATCCACATACGGAAAGCGTCAACGCCATCTCTACCGTTATACTTAAATGAAGCCGGTTCCTCTACGGCAGTAAAAGGAATATCTTCCTCCAAAGCCTCTTCTTCTCCGGCATCGACATACTCCATCGGGCTAACAATAGTTCTATCATCAGCTTCATTTTCGAACAAACTCAAGTCGGTGGTCAACTTCACGTTGTCATCTACCACCAGCATGATATCTGCCAATGCGGGAGGCGCCGGTTGCTCCTGTGGCTTTTCCTCCTCGTGCTTAGTGTTTTCAATGTCGTCTTCAATCAAAACGTCCTCTTGAAATTCTATTTTTTGCACGGCAATCTCTTCACTGCCCCACTCAAAAGCCGCTAAAACAAGCGCCATTACCAACGTAAGTCCAATAAGATTAAACGTTGTTTTTTGCTTTTCCAAATTTGCCTTATCTGATTTTTTTAGCTCCATGACTTGTGTACGTTATATTACTTTTCAAAGATAGCTATTATTTTTTTACAATAGCCAAGTTTTTTGCCACATTCTCAACATGTAAATTTCCTGTAAAATACGTATTTTTTTATATGTCAATTACTTATCACAAAAAATGTTGCCAATTTTTAGCTTAAAAAGATACTTTTGCGGTTGTAAAAATAATAGCTACCTTTGAAACCGTAATTTAGCGCGGGGTGTTAGCTCAGCTGGCTAGAGCGCTTGCATGGCATGCAAGAGGTCATCGGTTCGACTCCGATACGCTCCACTCCCGCAGCCGCTAGGAATTTTCCCTTAGCGGCTCTTTTATTCATTGTATGTTGTCTTGCAGCGAGTCGCCTACGTTGATGGCCGCAACGAAAGAAGGTTTTCCAACATTCTGATTATCAGGTTTCCCAATGCACTTACGCCCGATAGAGTTTGCTGGGCAGGTCTGATGCGTATGAGAGCACGAAATTCTACCAGTGGAACAGGGGCAACAAGGCCTGCCCCATCACTGGCGCTATTACAATGCTTCGCTTTGCTCAACATGACGACACACACGCACTAGTAAATGGTAAATAATCAATGGTAAATCGTAAAGCATGTCCGCAATTCGTTCGCTGCAATCGTTTGTTTATCACAATTCCACGACAGACAGCTCTGCCGCTGCCAGCTCATAGTCTCGTTCGGCTTCCAACATCTTGTTTATGGCATCGTAGTAATATTCGATTTCCAACAGGTAGCTGAGCAACGAAATTTCGCCTGCGTCCAACGCTTTTTTCAACAACGGTTCGTTGCTGTAGGCGGAAAGCGACTGCCGTACCTTTTGTACGCTCTGCTGCATGGCCAATGCTTTCAGGTGAAGGCTTTGCAGGCGGTTATAGAATTGCACTTTGCTGTCTTCTAACGCCGATTCTGCCGCCCGCACCTGTGCTTTGGCTTCCTTTATGCGGTTTTTATTTTCCCAGAGCGGAACAGATACGCCGACTGTAACGCCCTGGAAGTGTTCACCAACGAGTTTTTCACTCATATAGCCTGCCGAAAATTTGGGTAAACCCAACGCACGGTTCAGCTTCACCTGCTGATTGCCGATTTCGATTTGCCCGCTTACGTATTGCAGTGTGGGACTTTTGGTTTCGGCAGTGGCGTACCAATCGTCAAAATTGGCCGGAAAAACGCTAGCAGGATATACATTGTCGGGAAAGGCGATGTCTTTGTCGCCGTTCAGGCTTTTAAGCTGCGTAAGCAACGCCGACCGTTCGGATTCAATACGCGCCGCTTCGGTTTGTACGGTTATCAGACTCAACTGTAACTTGTTGTTTTCCAATATATTGGCGTCACCTTTGTCTAGCCTGGCTTTGTAAGTGGCGGCAATGCGTTCGGCATTTTGCAGCCTTACGGCATATTCTCCGGCAAGGGCATTGTAATACACCAAGTTGATGCAAGCCCGCTTGGTCGACAGCAGCACATTTATACGTTCGGCTTTGAAAGCCAGCTCTGCATTGGCGTTCTGCAAACCGGCAATCTTGCCGCGATGCCCGTAAGCCGTCGGGAAGTCGAAAGATTGCTTGAAGGAAATATCAGTACGGTTGTCTATAAGGTTGGGATTTCCCCACAGGTAGTGAAATTCCACTTCGGGATTGGCCAGGTAAATACCTGTGCGGTTGCCGAGTTTTTGCGCCTCCATTTGCTTACGCAGCGCATCGAGCGTGGTACTATTTGCTTCTATCTGCTGCAAAACAGCTTCATATCCGCTTTGTGCCGTTGCCGTAAGTCCTGCGGATAGGAGTAGTAGGCTAGCTATTAACTTATTCGCTACGCGCAAAATACTTGCGTTCGACAAAGTCCCAAGCGAGTTTGGCCTTTGCTCTCTCTTAATCGTATTTTTCATGTTTCTGCTTTCTTTTTTGGATTAACTCATATGCGATAGGCACGATGTAGATGTTCAACAGGGTTGATGTGAGCAGCCCGCCCAATACCACCACAGCCATCGGGCTTTGTATTTCATTTCCCGGTTTGTCGCCCTGCAGCACGAGCGGAATAAGCGCCAACGCCGCCGTGAGGGCTGTCATCAGGATAGGGTTCAAACGGTCAATAGAGCCGTGCATCACCGTTTCGTGCAGCGATTCGCCATCCCGCTGCATGTGCTGGTAGCGCGATATGAGCAAAATGCCGTTTCGTGTGGCGATACCGAACAGCGTTATAAACCCGATGATAGACGGGATGCTGACAATATTGGACGTAAAGAACACGGCTAACACGCCGCCGATAAGCGCCAACGGCAGGTTGAGCAAAACAATAGCCGAAAGCGTCAGGTTTTTGAACTCGCCATAAAGTAATAGGAAGATAACGCAGACAACTAATAGCGAAGCAGTAAGCAACGTGCGCGAAGCATTTGCAGCGCTCTCGAACTGTCCGCCGTACTCAATGCGGTAGCCTTCGGGAAGTTTGATATTTTGGTTGATGTTCTTTTGAATATCGTCTACCACGCTTTTCAGGTCGCGCCCCGACACGTTGGCCGATACTACGATTTTACGCTGTACATTTTCGCGGCTGATAGCATTGGGCCCACCGACGGAAACGATGTCGGCAATTTCTTCCAACGGAACTTTGCGCCCGCTACCGATGTCAATCAAAGCGGACTTCACCTGGTCAATGTTTTCGGTATAGTTTTTATTCAGCCGCAGCACGAGGTCAAAGCTGCGTTGCCCCTCATAAATATCGGTCAGCTTTTCACCTGCAAATGCCAGCTCAATAAACCTGTTGAAGCCTCCTATCGTGACACCGTATTTGGCCAACATGCCACGGTTGGCGCGTACCTGCAGCTGCGGCGTTTCGATTTGCTGCTCTACCGCCACATCTACCAATCCGTCAATCCCTGTAATGGAATTTTGAATTTGGTTGCCTGCCATAAACAGGTTGCTCAAATCGGTTCCGAACAATTTAATGGCAATGTTTGCCCGCGTTCCCGACAGCATGTGGTCAATGCGATGGCCGAGCGGTTGTCCTACAGTGGTCGCTATGCCCGGAACGCCTGCAAGCGTCTTCCGCACATCGGACATAAATGCTTCGCGGCTTCTTTTATCCAGCTTGAAGTTAACGTCAATTTCGGCGCTATTGGTCGCTTGCGAGTGCTCGTCCAACTCGCCGCGTCCCGTCCGTCTTGCCGTTCCTGTAACTTCCTGAATTTTAAGTAGTTCTACTTCCATCAGGTTGCCCAAACGGTTGCTTTCTTCCAACGACACGCCGGGCTTGGTTACGGCCGAAATGGTCAGCGAGCCTTCGTTAAATTCGGGCAAGAAACTTTGTCCCATCGTAAAAAACAAAACAACCGACAGGATGAATACGGCAATAGTAGGGTACAACACTTTTTTCTTGTTATTCAATACCCACGCCAGCGAAGCGCTGTAAGCCGCCGTGAGCTTGCGGGTAAGCCAGCTGTCTTTCTCATTTTTGTCCAGGTACTTTCCGTCCGACAGCATGAGCTTACACATCAGCGGCGTTACGGTCATGGCTACAATCAACGACATAAACAACGACACGATAAAGGCTACGCCAAGCGGTTTCAACATGCGGCCTTCCATCCCCGAAAGGAAAAACAGGGGGATAAACGCTACAATGATGATAAACGTGGCGTTCAGGATAGACGCACGGATTTCGCGCGAAGCGTCGAATACTACACTAAAAACAGGTTGGCGGTGTCCTTTGGGTTGGCGATGGTTTTGCCGCAGGCGTTTGTACACGTTTTCTACGTCGATAATGGCATCATCCACCAGCGCGCCAATAGCGATACACATACCACCGAGCGTCATGGTGTTGATGTTCATTCCCAATAATTTCAGGATGATAACCGTTCCGAGCAACGAAAGCGGAATGGCGACAATGGAAATAACGGTAGTGCGGAAGCTTGCCAAAAAGAGGAGCAGGATAATGATAACAAACAAGGCCCCTTCCATCAATGCGCGCCCCACATTGTTGACGGACGCTTCTATAAAGTCGGCCTGCCGGAAAATCTTCGTGTCCATTTTCACATCCGCAGGCAATGACTTTTGAAGCTCCGCCAGATTCTGTTCAATGTTTCCGGTAACGTTGAGCGTATTGATGTTCGGTTGCTTGGATATAGACAGGATAACGGCAGGCTTTCCATTTTGCGAAGCGTACCCCATTTTTACGGCGCTTCCAATTGCCACTTCGGCAATGTCAGAGACAACGACGGGTTTGCCTTTTACGGTTTTAATAAAGGTTGCGCCCAATTCGTCGAGGTCGTTGGTACGCGCCATTCCGCGCAGGGCGTATTCGTTGCCGTAATCGCGGATAACACCACCTGCCGAGTTGGCGCTCAAGGTGCGGCCTGCCTGCGCCAGCTCATCCATTGTAATGCCGTACACGTCCATTTTCTGCGGGTCGGCAAGTAGCTGGTATTGCTTGTAATCGCCGCCGATAATAGTTACCTGCGACACGCCGCCTGTGGCTAATACGGCAGGTTTCACTATCCATTCGGCCAGCGTGCGCAAGTCCATAAGCGAGGTGGAATCGGCCTGCAAGCCAACAAAAAGAATTTCGCCCATAACGCTCGATTGCGGGGCTAACACGGGAACCACTTCGGCGGGCAGGGTGTTGGTGAGTGTTACCATTTTTTCGCTAACAATCTGACGGGCTCTGAAAATATCCGTACCCCAATCAAATTCTACCCATACGAAAGAATATCCCTGCATGGACGCAGAGCGTACGCGGCGGACATCGGTGGCACCGTTTACCGCCGTTTCAATTTGGAAAGTTACCAGGCGCTCCACCTCTTCGGCGGACATGCCGTGCGCGTCGGTCATTACCACTACTGTCGGGGCTGTGAGGTCGGGGAATACGTCCACGTCCATTTTTTGCGCGGTGTATAATCCGCCTGCCATCAGCAGCGCCGCCCCCAACAATACGAATAGCTTATTGTTGAGAGAGAATTTTATGATTTTATTCAGCATACTTTTTCAGCTATGAATTGGGAATAATGATTTTTTTTGTTATGATACCATCTTGCTTCATGACATTTATTTTTATTCAACTACGAACTATGGCTTACCGGTGCGGGTGCATTTCCGAAACTTTCGAGGACTCCCCCAAGACCCCAATATTACACTACAATTTAACCACTAAGCCTCGCAAAGGTTGTCACAAAAGTAGCATGCAGCATTTCTTTGTGAAACTTTGCGACGTACTTTGCCAAACTTTGTGACATGGGCTTTTAAAAATGTAAGTGTAAACAGGTATACCGTTACCATTTTTAATTCGTAATTCTAATGCACGTGGCCTGAATGGGCGTCCAACGTGCCCGAAGCCTGTGCCAACTTTACCAGTATTGCCCCCTTGCTCACCACGCGGTCGCCTTCCGAAACGCCTTTCGTGATTTCGGTGCGGATGCCGTCGGTTACGCCTTTCTTAACCGCCCGCTTCTCGAAAAATTCAGGCGTGAGCTGTACAAACACGAAATAGCTCCCCATTTCCTCCACTATGGATTCGTTGGGAACGGTAACGGCTTGTGCGCTGGTTTGGGTCTTGATATACAGCTCCACAAAGCTGCCCGAAAGAAACCCCGCTTTGTTATTGACCTGAAATACAACAGGAACGAGTGGGTTGCTGATGTCTGTCGATTTGCCATAAGAAACCATATGCCCGCCCAATTCTTCGAGCGTATAGGTGCGGTTGTTGTCCAATGTACGAAAGTTGGCCGAGGTAACGCCGCCGAGTATATCGAAATACCTGGGTTGCAGCTCCGCTTTGATAAACAGGTCGCGGTTTTGCGATACCACCAGCACGGGCTGCCCTGCTTCGGCATACTCCCCATTGCGTACTAATACGCGGGTGACAAATCCGCCAATGGGCGAAGAAGCCGATTGTTTTCCTGCCGAGAAGTTACGTTTTAAGTTGTTGTAGTTGGCTTCGGCGTTGGCAAAATCCGTTTTGGCCTTCAGCAAATCGCTTTGCGAAACAATGTTTTCTCTGGCCAATTCGGTTTTGCGGTCGCACTCAACTTTTGCGCGGTTGTACTCGCTTTCGGCTTCGGCATAACGCACGGAAAGGTTGTTGTCGGCCATGCCGCTGCCGTCGATGCTGAACAGGGTTTGCCCTGCGCTGACAGCTTTCCCGTCTACTACATTATCGCCCGGGAAAAGCACTATACCGCCCGTTTTGGCGGTAATAATCCGTTCGTCGCCCTGCGAAGGCTGGATTTGTGCCGTAGCACGGATTATCTGTCCAAACGGTTCGCGACGGACTTCATCGGTAGCGAAATCCACCTTCCAGCTCTGCTCTTTGGTAAATACCACGCCGTTGCTGCTTGTAGCTGCTGCTGCGGCTGCTTCGTGCTGCGCATCGTGAACGTCGGTATATACTTTGATGTTGGGAATGGTGATTTGCGAAATTCCTCCGGGCGTTTTAATGTCGAATACCAGCTTGCCCGTTCCTGCAACGGCAGGTTGCAACGAGAATTTATAAATTCCCGGACGCGTTGGCTGTTCAAGCGTTTGGCGAATGCCGTCCGTACCGATAATCAGGCTTGCTGTTACGCTGCCTCCGGTAAGGGGTTTGAAATTTTTCAGGAAGGAAAAATGCGCCGAAATATCGCCTGGCTGTCCAACGACAAAGGGCACGGCTTCTACAAACACCTCAAAATCAACGCTATAATTCGTCAGCTGAAGGTTTTCATCGTGGGCGTGCTCATCCTTTGCCGCCTTATTATTGCGGGCACAACCCGCTAAGGCTGCTGCTACAAGCAGCGCCATAGCTATTCTACGTGTTCTCATTTCTCTTACGGTTTAATGGTTGTGGCTGTGATCATGCTTAACTGAATTGGCTTTGACCGCAGTGGTATCGGCTTCCACTTTGAAGTTTTCCTGCTTGGGGGCTACCTGCCCTGTAGCATGGTCGCCATGTACCGAACTATCTTCGTGGGTATGGATTCCTTTATGATTTGAACCTCTGCCGCCACAAGATGTTAAACCGAATAAGAGGGCTGAAAAAACTATGATGATGATGTTTGATTTCATTTTACTGATTTTTTATTTTAACAAATAATGAGCTGTTAATCGAATACAAAAATGGTGCGCATGGATTTCCATGCACAGTAAAGCGTTTCGACTAAAGACAATTGGAAAAAATCAGCAAACCGGAGGCGCTCTAAGCCCAAGGGATACCGAAACGTATTCGGTATGGTAGGATGGTAGATAGGGTTTTTGCCTGAAAGGCAATCCACCGTTATCCGTTATTTGAAGCATGGAATACCCCGCAGGAATGCAAGGCAGGGTTAACAGGTTAACGTTAACATCAAGCGATTGGAGTGCTGGCTTGTCAGCGCCTGACTTTACAAAGGCCTTTGCCAGAGAACACTCCTCAGTAGCCCCATCGCAGTGGCCATCCGGGTCTGCACATGGGCTAATGGAATACGTACCGCTGTGATGATGTTCAGGTGTAGTACCTTTGTGCTCATGGTGATTGCCACAAACAACAACGGGAATCTGGTTATGGTGGTGATGGGGAATAACCGCATGAGCCAATACAGTAATACCGGCAAGTAACAAGAACGATAATGCTATGGCTTTTTTCATGCTAAATTAAACCTCAACCGGAGGTTGCACCTGCAAAGATAGAAATTTTTGTTTAACCTGAAAAATTGACGGGTGTATTTCTCTTTTTCAACTCTATACTTTAATGTACCCTGCACAAATTAATATGATTACCCACAGCTTTACCTAAATTATCCGCAAACACACCACCAATAAGGGCATGAGGTTCAAGCCCTTTTACCCGCACCAAATCTACCTGTAATATCCTGTGTTACAGCTAGATTTCTTTTTAACATTACCCCCAATCCATACCCTTTGCCTGTTTCCCTAAAAATATTACCTTTGTAATCCTCCGAACTAGGGAAAAATCACCAGGCAACAAAACTTTAAAAATCAGATAATGAACGTTTCCAGAGAAAACATTGACGCGCTGAATGCACTGCTGACTATGAAGATTGAAAAGGCAGACTATGAAACCAACGTAAACAATACGCTCAAGGATTACCGTCGCAAAGCTCAGGTTCCGGGATTCCGCCCGGGAATGGTACCTGCAGGTATGGTTCAAAAAATGTACGGTCGCTCCATTCTGGTAGATGAAGTATTTAAGCAAATGTCAGAGGGCATCAACAAGTACATTCAGGAAAATCAGCTGCGCACGCTTGGAGAGCCCATTCCCAGCGAAAAGTCAAACCCAATTGATTTCGATACCCAAACCGAATTTGAATTCAAGTACGACCTGGCGCTTGCTCCCGAAGTTAAGCTGGAGCTGAACAACAAAATCAAGCTTCCATACTACCACATTGAAGTTACCGAAGAAGAAAAGCAAAAGCGTATTGACAGCCACCTTCGCTATTACGGTAAAATGGTTACCGCCGACAGCATTGGCCTTGATGATTTGGTAATTGTAGATTTATCGCAAGACAAAGAAGGCGGACTTAACGTTGCCGACGCAACACTCGGCATGAAAGTTATTCCCGAGGCTAAGCAAAAAAAGTTGGAAGGTCTGAAAGTTGGTGACGCCATCGAACTTGATATTCGCAAAATGCTTACCAGCGATGCGGACTGCGCAGCATTCCTCAAAATAGCTAAAGAGGAGCTGGCTAAGGTTGATCCGCAGTTTAAGCTGGTCATAAAGGAGGTAAGACGTTTGGAGCCTGCGGCTATCGACCAAGCGCTATTCGACAAAGTTTACGGGCCGGGATTGGTAACTTCCGAAACAGATTTCAAGGCTAGAGTTGAAGCAGATATACGCAAGCAGCTGTCAGACGAGAGCGACTACCGCTTCTTGTTGGATACCCGCAAAAAGTTAGTTGACTTGGCAAAGCTAGAGCTGCCCGAAGCATTCCTGAAGCGCTGGCTGCTTATGACCTCAGAAGGTAAGCTTAACACCGAGCAAATTGAAAAAGAGTTCCCGCTATTTGCCGAAGACCTGCGCTGGCAGCTCATAGAGGAGAGCATTATGAAAACGCAAAACTTGGAGGTCACAGACGAGGACCTTATTGCTTTTGCCAAGAAGATGGCACAACAACAGCTTGCCATGTATGGCCTGGCTAACATGCCGGACGATAACTGGACTACCTACGCTAAAAATATTTTGGAAAACAAAACAGAGCGCAAGCGTATTCACGAGCGTGCCGTAGAGGTAAAAGTTATTGACTACGTAAAAACTGCTGTTAAGCTGGACAACAAAGAAGTTAGCGGCGAACAGTTCAACAAATTATTTGAGAAGGAAGCGGAATAATTAACAATGTATAGTTGACAATTGATAATGAGTATCATTGTCAACTATCAATCAGCAATTATCAATTAAATCAATGAACGAATTTCAAAAATATGCTACCCGCCACATGGGTATCAACAGCACAACGCTGCACCGGTACAGCAGCATCTACAGCGGTTACATCAATCCGACAATTATCGAAGAGCGCCAGCTAAACGTTGCCAGCATGGATGTTTTCTCTCGCCTTATGATGGAGCGCATCGTATTCCTGGGCGTTCCTATTGACGATGATGTTGCCAACATTATTCAGGCGCAATTGCTATTCTTGGATTCAAACAATGATTCGGGCAAAGATATCAGCATTTACCTTAACTCGCCCGGCGGTTCAGTTTCCTCAGGTTTAGGCATTTACGATACCATGCAAATCATCAGCTCCGATGTTGCTACCATCTGCACCGGCATGGCTGCCTCTATGGCGTCTGTACTGCTATGTGCAGGTGCTGCAGGTAAGCGCACTGCACTGCCCCATTCACGTGTGATGATTCACCAGCCTATGGGTGGCGCAGAAGGTCAAGCTTCGGACATTGAAATTACCGCCCGTGAGATTGTAAAAATCAAGCACGAGCTGTACCAAATCATTGCTCAACACTCCGGAAAAGATGTTAACCAAATAGAGAAAGACGGAGACCGCGACTTCTGGATGAACGCAGAAGAAGCCAAAGCTTATGGCATGATTGATGAGGTTGTAACGAAGAAAAAGAGATTGTAAATACCTAGTAATCAGATTATTGTATACTTAATCTACAATCTCCCACAATTTTAGCTTTAACCCCAATGGCAATTTATCACAACTGCTCCTTTTGCGGACGCCCAGAGCATCAGGTAAAGCACCTGTTTGGCAACAATACCTCAGCCATTTGCGATGACTGCATTGCGCAGGCCTACGAGGCGTTAGTCGATGGCGACAAAGAATTTGCAGCGCGTTGCAAGCAAAAAGCAGCAGACATCAACCTGGATACACTGGAACTCCCTAAACCTCAGGATGTTAAAAAATTCTTGGACGAATACATTATTGGCCAGGATGATGCCAAAAAGTATATAGCGGTAGCCGTGTACAACCACTACAAACGTGTTAGGCAAAACACAGCTGCGGATGAGGTAGAGCTGGAGAAATCCAACATTATAATGATCGGCGAAACCGGAACAGGAAAAACGCTGATTGCGCGCACCATTGCCCGTATGCTTCATGTGCCGTTTGCTATCGTTGACGCCACCGTACTTACCGAAGCCGGATACGTGGGAGAAGATATTGAAAGCATTCTTACCCGCCTGCTTCAAGCGGCGGATTATAACGTAAAAGCGGCCGAAAAAGGCATTGTATTTATTGATGAAATTGATAAAATCGCTCGCAAGGGCGACAATCCATCTATCACACGAGATGTATCGGGAGAAGGAGTTCAGCAAGGCTTGCTAAAGCTGCTCGAAGGCTCCATCATCAACGTCCCACCGCAAGGCGGACGCAAACACCCCGATCAGAAAATGATTTCGGTAAACACCAAAGACATTCTGTTCATTGCCGGAGGCGCTTTTGAAGGCATAGAAAAGATTATCGGACGCCGTGTCAACATCAACCTGATTGGCTTTGATGCTGACAAAAAGCGGGCAAAAGTAGATCGCAACAACCTGCTGCAGTACGTGGCTCCGGCCGACTTGCGCAGCTTCGGTTTGATTCCGGAAATCATCGGACGTCTTCCTGTAATTGCCCACCTGGAACCGCTAAACAAAAAAGCATTACGCCAAATTCTTACTGATCCGAAGAACGCCATCATAAAGCAGTTTACTAAGCTCATGGCGCTTGACGGTATCAAGCTGACTGTCGATAATGAGGTGCTGGATTACATTGTAGAAAAGGCTGTAGAGTTCAAATTGGGAGCACGCGGACTGCGCTCCATTTGCGAATCGCTCATGATGGATGCCATGTATGATTTACCATCCAGCAAAAAAACATCGCTACGCGTAACGTTGGAGTACGCCTACAGCAAGCTGGAGCAGGCTGTAGGCAGCAAGCTAAAAACCGCATAAACCGAACGTGCCTCAAAAAGAGATTACATCGCTTAAGCCATTTCTTGACAAGATGGCTGACAAGTATAACCAGATCGGGTTTATTGAGCACGACCCGATCTGTATTCCTCATCGTTTTACAAAAAAACAGGATATTGAAATCGCGGGGCTCTTTGCCTCAGCGCTGGCTTGGGGGCAAAGAAAAATCATTATCAACAAGTGCCGCACACTTATGGAAATCATGGACAGCTCTCCTCATGATTTCATTCTAAACTACACCAAGGCTGACCTAAAACAGGCAGAAGCATTCAAGCATAGAACCTTCAACGGCAGAGATCTGGTCTACTTCTTTGAGCTTCTAAGACACCATTACCAAAATCATAGCTCGCTTGAGGCTGCCTTTATCCCAAAGAGCTTCAGCGGCAATATTGAAGATGCTCTGAACTATTTCCGACAATATTTTTTCAGCTTACCGCATCCGGAGCGCACACGTAAGCACGTTGCCTCACCCGATAGGAAATCTGCCTGCAAAAGGTTGAACATGTACCTGCGCTGGATGGTCAGAAAGGATAACGCCGGAGTAGATTTTGGCTTATGGACAAAAATCAAACCAGGCATGCTGGTTTGCCCGCTCGATGTACACGTAAACCGTGTAGCCCGCTACTTAGGACTCATTGAGCGTAGCCAAACAGACTGGCAAGCAGCAGTAGAGTTGACTTCCAGATTGAAGGAGTTTGATGCGAACGATCCGGTAAAGTATGATTTCGCACTGTTCGGATTGGGAGAAGAAGGCGTGATATAACCCGCTAGCGCAGCAGCAACAAGTCGGCTAACACCATAGCAGCCGCAGCTTCTACTACTACCGGCACACGCAGCACAATACAAGCATCGTGACGGCCTTTTACCTCCAATATTTCCACCGTTTGCTTCTCAAAATGGTAAGTCTGTTGAGGAGCAGAAATACTTGAAGTGGGTTTAATCGCTACTCTAAAAACAACATCGTTACCATTGGTAATACCACCGTTGACGCCTCCCGCATTGTTAGTGGCGGTTTTTCCGGAAGCATCTGTAATAGCATCGTTATGCTCACTACCACGCATGGCAGCGGCAGCAAAGCCCTTTCCAAACTCAATGCCACGCACCGCCGGAATAGAAAAAATAGCGTGGCTGATGAGTGATTCTACAGAATCAAAAAACGGTTCACCTAAGCCCACAGGAATATTCTTGGCATGGCACTCCACTACACCTCCCAACGAGTCGCCTTTTGACATAGCCTCCTTCAAGAGCGCCTCATGCTCGCCAAACTTTTTACCGCCAACTTCCAGAATTGAGGCTTCAATAGAGCTGCCTGTCAGCATCTTTTTTGCAACTACTCCCGCTGCCACCATTCCAAGAGTTACGCGTCCGGAGAAATGTCCGCCCCCCCTATAGTCTGCGTATCCGCCAAATTTCTGTGAGGCCACATAATCTGCATGACCGGGACGTGGCATGGCAACAAGATTGGCATAATCGCCGGAGCGGGTATTTTCGTTCCTAAAAATAACAGTAATAGGCGCACCTGTCGTTTTACCATTGAATACTCCGGAAACAATTTCGGGCATATCAGCTTCAACCCTGGGCGTAGTTCCTTTAGCCCCGCTTTTACGACGTTGCAGATCTGCCAGAAAGTCTTCCTGCTGAAGGGCAATCCCGACCGGACAACCATCAATACACACTCCCACTGCTACGCCATGCGACTCTCCAAAAATGCTCACTCTATATTTTCTTCCGAAGCTATTCATTTTATCTATAAAAAACAAGTACTCATATAAAAGCAAAACCCAAGCATTGGAGCTTGGGTTCGCCTGATTGTTTCTACTTTAGGGTAGGGAGCAAATTATTATAGCCTCAAAATCCAAGCCTGACCGCTACCGCTACCACCTGATGGAGATTCGCTCTCTTCTTCCTCGCTGTACTCCTCTTCTTCACCACCTTCTTCCGTATCAGCGCTTTCATCACCACCTTCTTCATCTTCGCTGAATTCCCCCTCATCTTCTTCACTGCCACCACCTCCTAGATTTGCCTTCACGTTAGGAAGGGTTCTATTCGCAGCAGCGAAAGAATTAAATTTACCACCTACGCATACATAGTTCCACCTGCCACTACGAACAACTGCAACATCACTGAAATTGTTGCTTTGTGATTCTTTGAAGGAGGCAGCGTTAGACCTATTCAAGAAGCTACCAATAACTACGTAAAATGCACCAACGCTGCTACGGGCTGCATGTTGCTGCAGGTTTGCCATAGCCATTGCAGCAGCAATAGAATCTTGACGCGCCTTCATTTGCAGCTCAGCCATCCTCTCTTCATCAGCACGGCGGGCGCTGTCTTGCTGCATTCTAATTCTTTCTATTTCAGCTTCCTTACGGAGAGCTTCTTTTTTGCTTGCACGGCCACACGAACTAGCGATAGCCACTACGCTCAAAAGGATGATTAGTAACTTTTTCATGGTTAAAAATTAGTTTATTTTTTTGTTCGTTTACTCTATTTGGTTGTAAAAATAGTATATTTCCATATATCTACCAAAAATTGTGGCATTTTTTTTAGTTTATAGAGAATTTACCAAAAAAAATCACCTTTGCCTGCTACGCGTCGATGTTGGCATATTTAGCGTGCGCCTCAATGAATTCGCGGCGTGGAGCCACATCTTCACCCATAAGCATAGAAAAAATTCTATCGGCTTCGGCAGCGCTTTCTATGGTAACCTGGCGCAGCATACGGCGATCGGGGTCCATAGTAGTATCCCAAAGCTGGGTTGCGTTCATCTCTCCAAGACCTTTGTAGCGCTGTACATGCAGCCCGGTTTCCTTACCTTTACCCAAATCATCAATGGCGCGCTTTCGATCGTCTTCATTCCAGCAGTACGTTTCCTGCTTACCCTTCTTCACCAAATATAACGGCGGTGTTGCAATGTACAGGTATCCGTTACGAATCAAATCTGTCATGTAGCGGAAAAAGAACGTCATAATTAGCGTGGCAATGTGGCTGCCGTCTACGTCGGCATCCGTCATGATAACGACTTTGTGATAGCGCAACTTACTGATATTCAAAGCCTTACTATCTTCTTCTGTGCCGATAGTTACACCCAAAGCGGTGAATATATTCTTGATTTCCTCGCTCTCAAAAATCTTGTGCTCCATGGCCTTCTCCACGTTCAGGATCTTTCCTCGAAGCGGCAGAATTGCCTGTATGGACTTGTTACGGCCACCTTTAGCTGTACCACCCGCAGAGTCGCCTTCGACCAGGAATATCTCACACAATTCAGGGTTGCGATCAGAGCAGTCGGTCAATTTACCCGGTAAGCCTGCGCCCGAAAGTACGCTCTTACGCTGTACCTTCTCGCGAGCATTACGCGCTGCAATACGCGCAGACGCTGCCAAAATCACCTTCTCTACAATAATCCTGGCCTCCTTGGGGTTCTCCTCCAAGTAGTTCTCCATAGCAGCGCTTACCGCCTGAGAAACTGCGCTAACTACCTCATTATTACCAAGTTTTGTCTTAGTCTGCCCTTCAAACTGAGGCTCGGCTACCTTTACGGATATCACCGCGGTAAGACCCTCGCGGAAGTCAGCCGGATCAATATCCACCTTAGCCTTGGCCAAAAGGCCGCTCTTATCGGCATAGTTCTTAAGCGTAGTGGTTAACCCACGACGGAAGCCCGACAAGTGTGTACCACCCTCAATTGTATTGATATTATTCACATAGGAGTGAATATTCTCAGAATAGCCGGTATTATATTGCAACGCAACCTCCACCGGAGTTCCACCCTTTTCGGTGTCCAAATAGATAGGTTTCTCGGTTAACTTTTCACGGCTTGCATCCAGGTAGGCAACAAATTCCTTCAAGCCTTCGCTAGAGAAAAATTGCTCCGAACGAGGTTCGGTTTCGCCTTCCGACAAGCGTTTATCGTTGATACTCAAGTAAATACCCTTGTTCAAGTAGGCCAGCTCACGCAAACGCGATGACAATACATCGTAGCTGTACTCAAGAGTTTGCGTAAAAATTTCAGGATCGGGCTTAAACGTAATCGTAGTCCCGCGGTGGCCCGTAGTATCAGGCTGCTCCATGAGCTCGGTGGTGCGTATACCGCGGCTGAACTCCATGGTGTACTTCTTGTCATCGCGGTAAACCTCTGCGCGTAAGAGCGTTGACAGCGCATTCACACACGACACACCCACGCCGTGCAAACCGCCGGAAACCTTGTAGTTATCCTTGCTAAACTTACCTCCGGCGTGCAGCTTTGTGAGCACCAGCTCCAGTGCAGACATTTGCTCCTTTTCGTGAAAATCTACGGGAATACCGCGCCCATCGTCGACCACAGTAATGGAGTTATCTTCGTTGATGGAAACATTAATATTCTTACAATAACCCGCAAGCGCCTCATCTATAGAGTTATCCACAACCTCGTACACCAAGTGGTGCAAACCACGCGAGCCTATGTCGCCAATGTACATGGATGGGCGCTTGCGCACGGCCTCCAAACCTTCCAGCACCTGAATGTTTTCCGCTGTATAGTCGGCATACGCCGTGGTTTTTTGCTCTTCTTCTGCCATAATTCTCCTTGAACTATAATGTCTGCAAAGTTACCAAAACTACCCCGAAAACAGGCAAAATCCAATCTGTAGTTATTAACATTCGAACAATAAATAACATAGTGTAAATCAAATGGTTACGATATTTTTCAACAGTAAAACTTTATTTTGTATAGTAATTAGGTATAGTAATAGGTATATCATTACCGCTTTAATTTTTCACTCTCAACTTTTCATTAAAAAAATCCTTACGCCAACCCTCCCGCACCGGGGGCTCTGCAAAGCCTATGCGAACAGGTAAGTTGACCAAAGGGATTTCAGTTTGTCAAGTTCAACATAACAATGCACTCACACAGCATCCTAAATTATGAATCATGCATCATTTGTTACCTCGTTTTAACATAAAATAACAAAAGTCAAGAAAAAAATATCCTCGAACCGGATTTTTGTCTGGCTTGCGCACCCTAATGCACGGGGTGCATCTTAGCAAGTTCAGCTATCGTGCTGGCCTAAAAGAAAAGCGGAGCCGCTTCACAGCGCTCCGCCTTTGTTCTAAACTAAAAATATAGCTTATTCGCGAGGACGAGCAGCGTTGACTCTCATCTTGCGACCTGCAACTTCTTTGTCATTTAGCGCCTCAATAGCAGCATTAGCCTCGCTATCATTGTTCATTTCGACAAAACCGTAACCCTTTGAGCGACCGGTTTGCTTGTCGATGATAATTTTAGCGCTTACTACATCGCCAAACTCCGAAAAAGTGTTCTTCATTTCTTCCTCTTTCATAGTGTAAGAAATGTTACCAACATAAATGGTCATAAAACAAAAAAATTAAATAAATGAAATTTGAAAAAAACTCACATTGCAAATGTAGCAACTTTTTCATTATTGCAAAGTTAAATGTAAAAAAAAAGATAAGTTTTATAAAAACAGGCAAGTTTCTTTGGGGTCTGAATAACAATAATTACTTTTGCAGTCTGGCTTCACCAATCCAGATTGGAGGTCAAAACAGAAAGTAATGCCCCTTTAGCTCAGCTGGTTAGAGCAGTTGTTTCGTAAACAACAGGTCGTCGGTTCAAATCCGATGAGGGGCTCTCAAAAAAGTTAAGCGTCTAATTATCAGACACTTGGTCGTTTTATTTGGCTCCGGTTATTCGCCTGTTTTGCTCTATCCGTTGGTGTAGCATACGCTCGTAGTACTTGGCCATAGGGCTATTTTCCCGACTCCGGCTATAGGTAATCCACTCCTTAGCTAAATCGTACTGATCCATCATTTCGCAACCAATAGCCATATTATAGGCGGCTTGCGCGGAGCGTGTCGCATTCTTTGTATTTACCTCCGTGCTCCATAGCTGCATGGCCTCGCTCCACCTAAAGGATTGAGCCAACCTCCCGGCTTCCTGCATTATACCGGAGTTATCCACATAAATAGCCCTGGTTGTCCACACCCAGTACGGAGCAACATCCTGAGCAATCTGTGCTGCAACAACATCCGTGTACCGAGTGGCGCGGGGAGCCAGTACAACCGTAGAGTCACACGCCTCCTGCATGTGCTGACCTCGTGCTATCAAGTAGCAGTATACGCTATACATCATAAGGCCATAATCGGCGCCGGAGTATCCCTGCTGAGCCACATTGCCGTTAAGCCTGCTTATTACCAGCAAAGTCTCTCTGTTGTCTTGTAGCTGCTGCCGGATAGCTCTGTCAGCCAATGTATCATCTGACAAAGGCAGCGGACGAAGGTTTACAGGTGTGTTTTTCAGCGTTGGAGCTTCGACAAGGAGACGCTGCAACTCCATAAGCAGCTCCATAGTCAACAAGCTATCTCGACCATCAGAGTCAGGCTCAGCCCCGTACAACATTGCTATGGTAAGCCCCTGCTCCTGCCCCAAATGTACCTTGCTTTTTGCAGGGGTAAGCACCTGTACGTTAATTGTGTACAATGATGCTCCACACGAAGAAAGCAGGGTAATGCCAAGCACCAAAAACAATATGCCGATTAATTTTTGCATCTAATGGCTATTTTTATCTACCGCTCTGGAATGCAGCAGCTGGTGCGGCTCCATTTGCGAGCGGAATGGTTTTTCTTTATCCTATACAAATACGTTTTTCTGCTCCGCCTCTAAAATTCGGGCTTTCACACTATCTTTCAAATGTAAACTCTACCATGCGGCACAGCAAATTCTGAATTTTCCCATCATAAACCGGAATGCCAACCTCTACCCTTTGATCCAACTTTCAACGCATAAGGTCGGCCATCATTTTAACTATAAATATAGCAATTTTTCATCAAAAAAAATGCAAATTGGTTTTATAAGCCATTGCGCCATAAAAAAAGGAGCAAAAAATCGCTCCTTTTCACAAAATCAGTAAAATTGATTACATATTCATACCACCACACACTGTAATAACCTGGCCGCTTACATAGCTGGACAAGTCTGATGCCAAGAATAGCGCAACGTTGGCTACATCCTCAGGGGTACCGCCACGCTTTAAAGGAATTGTTTCGGCCCACTTGGCCTTAACCTCATCGCTCAGCTGATTGGTCATTTCGGTAATAATGAAACCCGGAGCAATAGCGTTAGCACGAATACCACGGGAACCCAGCTCCTTTGCCAATGATTTAGCCAGGCCAATCAAACCTGCCTTAGAGGCTGCATAGTTAGCCTGCGCTGCGTTTCCGCTTACGCCAACTACGGAGCTCATGTTGATAATGCTACCTGACTTCTGACGCATCATAACCGGCGTAACAGCATGAGAGAAGTTGAATGCTGACTTCAGGTTTACATTAACTACAGCGTCCCATTGCGCTTCGGTCATACGCATGAGCAAACCGTCCTTTGTAATACCGGCGTTGTTTACCAAAACGTCAATACGGCCAAAATCTTTTACGATTTCATCCACTACGCTGTGCGTTTCTTCGTACAGCGCAGCGTTTGAGGCATATCCTTTTGCTTTTACACCCCAAGTGGCGATTTCCGCTTCGGTCTTTTTGCCATTCCCGTCAATTGTCAAATCGGTAAATGCGATGGCGGCTCCTTCCGACGCCAGCTTGAGCGCTATAGCTTTTCCAATACCACGAGCGGCGCCCGTTACAATGGCAACTTTACCTTCCAATAGCTTCATTTGTTTTTATAGTTTTAGTTGAATAATTTTCGAAATTATCCGCTACAATTTACGCTCACGGATGTGCTCTTTTGAAACAGCACGCGTGCTACTCCGAATGAGCAGAATGACACATGTGTTGCTTTTTCATTATACCAGTTTCAGCTCTTTGGCAATGGTATTCATCTTGCTATCCAGCGCTCCGGTAGCTTTATCAAAGTCAGCCAATGATTTCAAATCCTCACGTACACCAAAGTAGAATTTAATCTTTGGCTCGGTTCCCGATGGGCGCACCGACACAATGGTGCCGTCTTCTGTCAACCACTGTAGCACATTTGAGGTTGTTTTCAGACTAATCTTGCGCTTAGCGCCTGTTGCTACCGCTAAAATTTCAAGGGTTTGATAGTCATATATTTCTTTGACTGTTGAACCTGCCAATGACTTCGGTGGGTTGCTGCGGAAATCCTTCATCATCTGCTGAATCAACTCCAAGCCTTCCTTGCCCTTTTTAACTACAGATATTTGCGACTCTTTGTAGTAACCGTACTTAAGATAAATGCTGTGAAGCAAATCTAACATGCTCATGCCTCGCTCCTTAGCCCATGCTGAAATTTCAGCAGCCAAACCACAGCAAACAATTGAGTCCTTGTCACGAACCAGCGCACCAACGTTGAAGCCAAAACTCTCTTCGCCTCCACCAACGTAGGTTTTCTTGCCTTCCATTTCACGAACCACCTCGGCAATATACTTAAAGCCGGTGTAGCAGTTAAACCATTCTACTCCAAAACTTTCTGCCATGCGGCCAATAAGCTCCGTAGACACAATGGTCTTTACTGTAAACTCATTGCCGGTTAACTTGCCCAGCTCTTGCCAACGAGTAAGCAGGTAGTAAGTAAATATTGAGTTGGTTTGATTACCATTAAGCAGCTGGAATTGTCCTTTCTTATCACGCACTGCAAGGGCAATACGGTCGGCATCGGGGTCAGTAGCCATTACCATTTCAGCTCCGGTTTCCAGCGCTTTATCTACCGCCATTTTAAGAGCGGTGGGCTCTTCCGGATTTGGTGAGTATACAGTTGGGAAGTTACCATCGTTCACATCTTGCTCTGGCACGTGAATGAGGTTGGTAAAGCCCATGCGCTTCAGCATTTCAGGCACCATACGCACACCGCAACCGTGCAGCGGAGTGTAAACAATCTTAACGTCGTTATGCTTTTTAATTGCCTCAGGTGACAAACCAATCAGGCCTTGAATAGCCTTGAGATAGATCTCGTCAACCTCAAGGCCGATTTTTTCAATCTTTCCGGCATTGCCCGTAAACATTACCTGCGAGGGGTCTGTAATTTTACTAACCTCGGCAATAATGTTCTTATCGTGTGGAGCATTTACCTGTGCTCCATCCTCCCAGTATGCCTTGTAGCCGTTGTACTCTTTTGGGTTGTGCGATGCTGTAAGCATTACACCGCCCTGGCACTTGAAGTGACGCACGGCAAAACTAAGCTCCGGCGTCGGGCGTAGTCCATCGAAGAAGTAAACATGAAAACCGTTGGCGGCAAAAATCTCGGCAACTGTTTTTGCAAAGAACGGGCTGTTATTACGGCAATCATGAGCAATAGCCACCTTAATTTGTGACAGCGAAGCAAAGTTTTTCTTCAGGTAGTTGGCCAAGCCTTGCGTTGCCATCCCCACGGTGTACTTGTTCATGCGGTTAGTTCCCACGCCCATAATACCACGCAAGCCGCCGGTACCGAACTCCAAGTTTTGGTAAAAACTTTCTACCAGCTCTTTCTCGTTATTTTGCATCAAATCACGCACCTGCGCCTTTGTTTCCTCATCATAATTTCCGGTTAGCCAAGCGTTGGCTCTCTCCTTTACTTGTTGGTTTACATCTGTGCTCATAGCTTTTTTGGTTTATAGGTTTATAAAATCTTTTTCTTTTACATTAACAATGTTGACACGCATAGCTCCAAACTACTGCGCCAATGAGGAATTTCAATCCCATACGTACTCTTTATTTTTGTCTTGTTCAACACGCTATAGTATGGACGCTTTGCGGGTGTTGGATAGTCCCTGCTCTCTATTGGAACAACTTTACACGGGCGTTTTCCAAACTTCATAATTTCGCAGGCAAAATCGTACCAGCTGCATACACCTTCATTGCTATAGTGGTAAACGCCACTAATAAACTCGCTCTTGCCACTATACACCTTTGCAATAATGCTCACAATGCACGCTGCCAAATCAGCTGCATTGGTGGGCGTTCCTACTTGATCAAATACAACGTTGAGTGTTGGTTTTTCAGCGCCCAAGCGCAGCATTGTTTTTACAAAGTTGTTACCAAAAGTAGAGTACAGCCATGATGTGCGTATTACCATACTTTTGTCGTACGCCAAAGCTTGTTTTTCACCCAACCACTTCGATATTCCATACTTCGTCTGTGGATTTGTTACATCTCCCTCTTTATAAGGGAGATAGTTTTTCCCATCAAAAACGTAATCCGTCGAAATATGAATGAAATATGCTTGTATTCTTTCCGCTGTTTCCGCTAAATCTTTCACAGCGGAAGTATTGAGTCCTAATGCGGAAGCATATTCCGTTTCGATTTTATCCACAGCTGTGTTAGCAGCGCAGTTGATAATAAAATTCGGCTTGTGCTGTTCACAAAAAGCCTTTACCTGCGTGATATTGGTAATATCCAACTCCGCCACATCGGCAAACAAAAATTTAAAACCCACCGTGCTTTTTGCGCACTCTTTTATTTCACTGCCGAGCTGCCCGTTGGCTCCCGTAACAAGGATTTTTTGCATCTGTTTTTTCTTCTAGTTTACTCCTTTGGCAACTCTCGAATTTCTTTTGCATTTAGCGAAGAAACAACTCGCCTGCCAATGCTGACCTCAATTTCCTTACGCGTGTTGCCCACAATAGTACCGCCGCGAGCAGCAACCTTGCGATTTTGTCGCAGCGTTTGTGGCTTATTTACCTTCGATATTTCAGTCGTTGTAGCCTCTGCAAGCGTGTTGAGCGCCAACTCCAAGTTAGTCATGTGGTCACGCAAGCCTTCCGTCTTCAAACCTTTGTAATTCTTATATTCTTTGGTGGTCATACCCGACCATCCCTGCGTTATAATATCGGTAAGCATGACGTACTCCTGCCCCTTTTTTTACGCCGCGCCTCTCCCACTCATCAGTCAACTCCTTGCGCACCTCAATACTTTTAAGGCGTTGGCTAATCCACTTTTCAGAGTAGCCTTTGCGGTAGTAGTACTCCATCAATCGGTCAATACCCTTCTCCGGGGCGTCCATTTCCTCCAAACGTTCCTCTGCTACCTCAGCCAACCACAACTTAAAAGGCTCTGCCTTTGGTGAAGGAATGGACTGTATCAACCTGAAAAGTTGCTTAACATCAGCGACGTCGGTTTTATAAAGTTTACCGTCCGAAGACTGCATTTTCAGTTGTACGATTTTTTCGTACAACTGACTGCCTTCTTTCGTCAACTTAATCTTCAAATCGCTCCAATACCTTCGAGGATTAGCGCTTTCTGTCAGTATTCCAATAACATCAATTACTGAAATATACCACTTTTCTTGCTCGCTATCCCATAAGGTACGAACTTTTTTATCTTCAAATAATTTTAACTCATTTTTCATTCAAACAACTTACACACAACTAATCCTAAACCTTTTCTCTAAAATAATCTATCGTTTTTGCTAGGCCGTCATTCAGCTGCACGGTTGGCTGCCAGCCGTTGAGCAGCTGGTATGCTTTTTCAATTTTAGGCTGGCGCTGCTTCGGGTCATCCGAGGGTAGCGGACGGAAAACAATTTTCGATTTTGAACCTGTTTGAGCAATGACTTTTTCGGCCAGCTCCAACATGGTAAACTCGTTGGGGTTACCAATATTTACAGGGCCGGTAACGTCATCGCCTGTATTCATCATACGCATGAAGCCTTCCACCAAATCATCTACGTACTGAAAGCTGCGCGTTTGTTTTCCATCTCCATAAATGGTAATGTCTTCTCCACGCAACGCCTGTACTACGAAGTTTGAAACTACACGACCATCATCAGGATTCATACGTGGGCCGTACGTATTGAATATGCGAACGATTTTTACACGTACTTTATTCTGCCTGTGATAATCCATGAACAGTGTTTCGGCACAGCGTTTACCTTCGTCATAGCATGAGCGAATACCGATGGGATTCACATTTCCCCAATACTCCTCAGGCTGCGGATGCACAGTGGGGTCTCCGTATACTTCGCTGGTAGAGGCTTGCAAAATTTTTGCCTTAATGCGCTTTGCCAAACCCAGCATGTTGATGGCTCCCATTACAGAGGTTTTCACCGTTTTGATGGGGTTGTACTGGTAGTGTACGGGTGACGCGGGACACGCCAGGTTGTATATTTCATCAACCTCGGCATAGTATGGCGAGGTAACATCGTGGCGCACCAGCTCAAAGTAGGGGTTCTTCAAAAGGTGTGCAATGTTTTCTTTACTACCAGTGAAATAGTTATCCATACAAATTACATCGTTGCCCTCATTGAGCAGCCTCTCGCACAAGTGCGACCCTATAAATCCGGCTCCTCCGGTAACTAGTATTCTCTTCATATTGTGAAATGGTTAAACCTAAAGTGTCTTCAACGCTCAAGCTCCTCACTAAACTTTTTTACGTCCGATACCGTAGTAGGTAAATCCATTTTCCTTCATTTCCGATGGATCGTAAATGTTACGGCCATCGAATACGACCGGTTGCTTCAATAGTGATTTCACCTTGACATAGTCAATGGTGCGGAACTCCGACCATTCCGTCAAAAGCGCCAAAGCATCGGCGCCTTGCAAAGCCTCATAGGCAGATTTCGCATAGGTAATGGCGTTGCCAAGATAGCGTTGCGCCTCATGCATAGCCACAGGGTCGTAGGCAACGGCTATGGCGCCATGCTCCAACAGGCGACGAATAACGGTAAGCGCCGGCGCTTCACGCATATCATCGGTGTTAGGTTTAAATGAAAGTCCCCACAACGCGATAGCCCTGCCCTTTAGGTTTCCGCCAAAGTGTGCACGTAACTTATTGAATATCAAGTCTTTCTGACGTTCATTCACTACCTCTACAGATTTTAGTATCTCAAGTGAATGTCCGTATTCATCAGCAACTTTAATAATCGCCCTTACATCTTTTGGGAAACAGCTGCCTCCGTAACCCACGCCGGGATACAGGAATTGGTTGCCAATACGGGGATCGCTTCCGATACCTTTGCGCACCAGCGTAGCATCGGCTCCTACCAGCTCGCACAGGTTGGCAATATCATTCATGAAGCTGATTTTGGTTGCCAGCATTGCGTTAGCGGCATACTTGGTAAGCTCCGCTGAGGCAATATCCATGAAAATAATCGGGTGTCCGTTTAATAGAAATGGCTTGTACAAGCGCTCCATGGTTTGCTTTGCCTGCTCAGCCTCAACTCCCACCACAATACGATCCGGTTTCAGAAAATCATCAATAGCGTTACCTTCTTTCAAGAATTCCGGATTTGAGGCAACGTCAAACGCAACCTTTACGCCTCGCTTATCTAGCTCGGCCTGTACGGCAGCCCGTACTTTTATTGAGGTTCCAACGGGCACCGTGCTCTTGGTAACCACCACCATGTATTTTGAAATATGTTGTCCGATTTGTTTTGCAACGTTGAGCACGTGTGAAAGATCTGCGCTGCCATCTTCTCCGGAGGGTGTTCCCACGGCAATAAGTACAACATCTGCCTCCTTAATGCTATCGGCCAGCGAGGTGGTAAAATGCAACCGCTGTTTTTCAACGTTGCGCTTTACCAAGTCCTCCAACCCCGGCTCCCAGATAGGAATTTGGCCATGCTTTAGCCCCTCAATTTTTTTCTGGTTCACATCAACACAGCTCACATCAACTCCTGTTTCTGCAAAGCACGTGCCGCTCACCAAACCCACATAGCCCGTTCCTACAATTGATATTTTCATCCGTATATGATTTTAATATTTATTTGCAATTGTACTAAATCACCTCTTATCAATACACTTTTGACATAAACGTAATTGACAAAGGTAGCAAATCTTATGGTGCCAAGCCAATTTTTTGAAAGAAAAAAGCAGCTACAAAAGTGCATTTTTATCGTTTTTATAATTACAATTTCGAAGTAATATCATCGATAATAGTTACTAACTTTGTTGCTAAATGTTAATATCATTCCCAAGAAACATTTACTTAAAAACCTATAGCTATGGCTGCAAAAACAAGACTTGAGCATGATTTGTTAGGCGAACGAGAGCTGCCTAACGACGTGATGTATGGCGTACAAACGCTACGTGCCATTGAAAATTTCAAAATAACTAACGTCAAGCTAAGCTTTTTTCCCACTCTTATAGAGGGGCTGGCTATAGTAAAGCAAGGCGCTGCTGTGGCAAACCATGAGCTGGGTTTGCTGGACGAAAATATTGCCGAGGCCATTCAAAAGGCCTGTCAGGAAATACGTAACGGAGCTTACCATGAGCACTTTGTGGTGGACATGGTACAAGGCGGTGCAGGAACTTCAACCAATATGAATGCCAATGAGGTTATTGCCAACCGGGCGCTGGAGCTGCTCGGCAAGCAGCGTGGCGATTACAAATATTGCCACCCGAACAACCATGTGAACCTTTCTCAATCTACCAACGACGCCTACCCCACGGCTGTAAAGCTTGCCATAGTTTTTAGCAACAGAAAGCTGCTGGAGGTGCTTAAGAATTTAATTGCAGCTTTTAGAGCAAAGGCTGTTGAATTTTCTGATGTAATAAAAATGGGACGCACCCAGCTGCAAGACGCTGTACCCATGACGCTTGGACAAGAGTTTGAGGCATACGCCGTTACGCTTTCCGAGGAGGTAAGAAGGTTGGAGCAGAACGCTCAGCTGTTTCACGCCATCAACATGGGCGCTACGGCTATTGGTACAGGTATAAACTCAGAGCCGGAGTACGCTTCACTTGTTACAAGACGATTGGCAGAGATAGCTGACCTGCCATTGGCGCTGGCAGAGAACTTGATAGAGGCTACGCAAGATACAGGTGCATTTGTAATGTATTCTTCAGCGCTGAAAAGATTGGCTATCAAGCTGTCAAAAATTTGCAGCGACCTGAGGTTGATGTCATCCGGACCGCGTACGGGATTAGGTGAAATTAATTTGCCCGCACGTCAACCGGGCTCATCTATTATGCCGGGTAAAGTAAATCCGGTTATTCCTGAGGTGGTAAACCAAATCGCCTTCCGCGTAATTGGCTCTGACCTAACCGTAACAATGGGCGCCGAGGCCGGACAGCTGGAGCTGAATGTGATGGAACCCATCATTGTTTACAGCATTTTGGATTCTATCCAGATATTGACCAACGGTATGATTTGCTTGCGCGATGAATGTGTTACGGGTATCACTGCCAACGTCGAACAATGTAAATATCTGGTTTACAACTCAATAGGATTGGTAACTGCGCTTAACCCATTTATTGGTTACGAGGCTTCGAGCATGGTGGCCAAGGAGGCCTTGAAAACAGGACGTAGCGTATACGAGCTGGTAATGGAGAAAAAGCTGCTTACTCAAGCGGAGCTGGATGATATTTTGAAACCGGAAAATATGGTTAAGCCTAGAAAAATGAAAAAGTAACCTAACACGTAGCCGCTAGGGAAGGCGTGGGTAATTTAAGTCTACTTACGCTTTTTCGTTATAAGCTACTGTATTTAAAATATTTAATCAAATATTTACAGATCTAAAAACACATCAGTTAAATTATCATAATAACATATATTATCTGACATACAGCCTGTTGTAAATCCATTATGTAGCACCAGATCCCTATATTTTTTGTACCTTTGCACCTCTCTTTACAAAAAAAAGAGAGTAAGTAAAAATTATTGTTTAACCCTTTAAATCTTCATTGTATGAAGGAAAAGTTAGACGAATCACAAGAAGTGGAAGTAACGCCAAAGGCTCCGAAAGAGTCGGCACAAGATTTCTTGGATTCAAACGAGGAGATTCTCCCAAAAGCAAAAGTAAAAAATGCATCTGTAGCTATCGATAAGTTCGACTGGGGCTCATTTGAAAGCGAAGACAACATTTATGGCGCCGATAAGAAGACCATTACCAACCAATACTCAGACACCTTGTCAAAGGTTGCAGCGGGTGAAATTGTTGAAGGTACTATTATCTCATTAGATAAGCGCGAAGCGGTTATAAACATTGGCTACAAGAGCGAGGGCGTTATCAACATCAGCGAGTTCCGCTACAATCCGGATTTGAAGGTTGGCGACAAGGTTGAAGTTTACGTAGAAACTACCGAGGACAAGAAAGGTCAGCTGCTGCTTTCTCATAAGCAGGCACACTCATTGCGTTCATGGGATCGCGTAAACGAAGCTTTGGAAAAGGACGAGATCATCAAAGGATACATCAAGTGCCGCACGAAGGGTGGTATGATTGTAGACATATTTGGTATTGAGGCATTCCTACCCGGCTCGCAAATTGACGTTAAGCCTATCCGCGACTACGACGTATACGTTGGCAAGAACATGGAGTTCAAGGTGGTTAAGATCAACGCAGAGTTCCGCAACGTGGTGGTATCGCACAAGGTTCTTATTGAGGCTGAGCTTGAAGCTCAAAAGAAAGATATCATCGCTAAGCTTGAAAAAGGTCAAGTACTTGAAGGTTCCGTTAAAAACATTACCTCATACGGTGTGTTCATTGACCTTGGCGGCGTAGACGGTCTTATCCACATTACCGACCTTTCCTGGGGCCGCGTAGCTCATCCTGAGGAAATCTTGAAGCTGGATGAGAAGATTAACGTCGTAATTCTTGACTTCGACGATGCTAAGAAGCGTATTGCCCTTGGCTTGAAACAGCTTACTCCTCACCCATGGGAGTCGCTTGATCCGAACCTGAAGGTTGGCGACAAGGTTAAGGGTAAGGTGGTGGTTATGGCCGACTACGGTGCGTTTGTAGAAATTGCTCCGGGTGTTGAAGGCTTGATCCACGTTTCAGAAATGTCATGGAGCCAGCATTTGCGCAGCGCTCAAGACTTTCTAAAGGTGGGCGATACCGTTGAGGCGGTTATCTTGACTTTGGACAAGGAGGAGCGTAAAATGTCGCTTGGTATTAAACAGTTGAAGCCGGATCCATGGGAGAATATCGAGCAAAAGTACCCTGTTGGTTCTAAGCACCAAGCTAAGGTTCGCAACTTCACCAATTTTGGGGTATTTGTAGAAATTGAAGAAGGTGTAGACGGGCTGGTACACATCAGCGATTTAAGCTGGACCAAGAAGATTAAGCACCCAAGCGAATTTACTCAAATTGGCGCTGCCCTTGAGGTTGTAGTTCTTGAAATTGATAAGGAAAACCGTCGCTTGAGCCTGGGACATAAGCAGCTGGAGGAAAATCCTTGGGATGTATTCGAAACTATCTTTACGGTAGACAGCGTACACGAAGGAACCATTATCGAAGTTATGGAAAAGGGCGCTATCGTTGCATTGCAGTACGGCGTAGAGGGTTTTATAACTCCCAAGCACCTTGTAAAGCAGGATGGCGCCACCGCTAAGGTTGAAGAAAAGTTGCCCTTCAAGGTTATTGAATTCAACAAGGCTGCAAAGCGTATTATTCTTTCGCACACGCTTACCTTCGAAGAAGGCAAGAGCGAGCCTGTAGACACCGAAAAGTCAAAGAAGAAGGAGGAGACAGATAGTACACAAAAGACCATAAAGAAAGTAAAGGCTTCTCTTGAAAAGACCACGCTGGGCGATGTTTCAGGCCTTGCCGCTTTGAAGAGCGAAATGGAAAACAACGAGAAGAAATCGTAATTTTACGCTGGCGAATAAATCCGGAAAACCGCTTGTCAGATGAATGACAAGCGGTTTTTGTATAAGTATACTAAGCTTATATATACACTGCTGAAAAGTTCGGCTGGCAAGGTTCAGAGGGGGGTACATAAGCACATGTCCTACTTGCATATCAAAGAGTGTGAATTTAGGTACAGCTACAGAAACAAAAATTTATACATAACTTTACTCAAAATTTTTAGAAAAAACCCTCTAAAGTTGTCTTGAACCTTTTTTTCTTAGTACGCCGTAATTACTTGCCTTGTACTTTATGTTGATTTTTTGAAAAATAAAATGAAAATAACATTACGCAGCGCGACCTCTACGCAGGGCCGTAGAATGGCAGGAGCTCGCAGCCTTTGGCGTGCCAACGGAATGACTGAAGAGCAAATGGGGAAACCCATTATTGCTGTTGTAAACTCATTTACGCAGCTTGTTCCCGGACATGTGCATTTGCATGAGGTTGGGCAAAAGGTAAAGGCCGAAATTGAGAAGCTCGAATGTTTTGCTGCGGAGTTTGACACCATTGCCATTGACGATGGTATTGCTATGGGACATAATGGGATGCTATACTCCCTGCCCTCTCGCGATTTAATTGCCGATAGTGTGGAGTACATGTGCAACGCTCACTGTGTAGACGCTATGGTGTGCATTAGCAATTGCGACAAAATTACGCCGGGCATGCTTATGGCCGCAATGCGGCTTAATATTCCCACCGTTTTTGTGTCGGGAGGACCAATGGAAGCCGGAGTGGTAGATGGTCGAAAATATGACCTGATTGACGCCATAGTTATGGCTGCTGGTGATAGCGTATCGGAAGACACCTTGCGCAAGGTAGAGCTGGGAGCATGTCCCACTTGTGGCTCGTGCTCCGGCATGTTTACGGCTAATTCCATGAACTGTCTGAATGAGGCGATCGGACTTGCTCTTCCGGGTAATGGTACGGTGGTGGCTACACATGAAAATCGCATGAAACTTTTTGAGAAAGCGGCAGCTCGTATTGTTGAAATGACCTACGATTACTATCGGAATGGTAACTCAGATGTGCTGCCTCGCAATATTGCCTCGCGCGAAGCAATACTCAATGCAATGACGCTGGATATTGCTATGGGAGGCTCCACCAATACGGTGTTACACCTGTTGGCCATTGCGCAAGAGGCAGGTGTAAGTTTTACCATGGCAGATATTGATGTGCTGTCGCGTAAGACGCCATGCTTATGCAAAGTTGCACCCAATACCAACAAGTACCATATGCAAGATGTGAATAGAGCTGGGGGAATCATGGGTATTATGGGAGAGTTGTTGAGGGCAAATTTGGTTGATGGAAATGTGGTGCGTGCGGACGGACTAACGCTGAAGCAGGCCGTAGAAAAATACGATATTACCCAACAGAGCGTGAGCGATGAGGCAAAAAAACTTTACGCTAGCGCACCGGGCGGAGGCCGCAATTTGATACTTGGCTCACAATCAAACTATTACGATGATTTAGACGCCGATAGGAAAGAAGGTTGCATAAGAAATATAGAAAATTGCTACACCAAAGATGGTGGCCTTGCTGTACTTTTTGGCAACATTGCTACAGGAGGATGTATTGTAAAAACAGCGGGAGTGAGTGAGAAAATTTATAAGCTTAAGGGCGCTGCTAAAGTTTTTGAATCGCAAGAAGATGCCTGCGATGGAATACTTGGAGGTAAAGTTCAGGCGGGCGATGTCGTCATTGTTCGCTACGAAGGGCCACGCGGCGGACCCGGAATGCAGGAAATGCTTTACCCCACATCTTACATAAAAAGCAGGCGCTTGGGAGAGGCTTGCGCGCTACTTACCGATGGCAGATTTTCCGGAGGAACATCCGGCTTGTCAATCGGGCACGTATCACCGGAAGCTGCTGCCGGAGGTGAAATTGCGTTGCTTCGAGATGGGGATATTATTGAAATTGATATTGCTACGCGCAGCATAAATGTAAAGCTATCTACCGAAGATTTGGAAAGACGTAGAGCTCAGGAAACGGCTCGTGGAAAACAAGCCTACACACCCATGTCACGCAAAAGAGAAATCAGCAAAGCGCTAAAAGCCTATGCCGGCATGGTAAGTTCGGCAGATAAAGGAGCTGTGAGGGAGATTTGAGGGAGATTTGATTTAATGAAGAAA
This sequence comes from Prevotellaceae bacterium, assembly GCA_031266015.1. Classification (GTDB taxonomy): domain Bacteria; phylum Bacteroidota; class Bacteroidia; order Bacteroidales; family UBA932; genus JAISBU01. Next base: position 108,359 of record JAISBU010000033.1, read on the forward strand.
GGTTGAGTCATTGTGCGTTGTCCTACAGAGCTTGTCGAAGTATGCAGCTTGCTAAGCTGAAATTTGAATTGAGCAAAGCGAGTTGATGAGCGGCGCCGCTCAAATAAACATTGGAATTTTAATAACATGAGCAAAACAGGAACAGGAGCAGAGTCGTTGATGCTATCGCTGATGGCGGAAAGGGTTGATACAATTTTTGGTTACCCCGGTGGAGCCATTATGCCCGTTTTCGATAGCATGTACGACTATTTAGGCAAGTTGAACTATATACTTACTCGTCATGAGCAAGGTGCAGTGCATGCTGCGCAAGGTTATGCTCGAGTGAGCGGAAAGGTTGGCGTGTGCATCGCAACCTCCGGTCCGGGCGCTACTAACCTTATTACCGGCGTTGCAGATGCAATGATAGACTCCACTCCTCTAGTATGCATTGTAGGTCAGGTTGGCGCACAGCTCTTGGGTACTGATGCGTTTCAGGAGGCAGACGTTGTTGGCATATCCATGCCTGTTACCAAGTGGAACTATCAAATTACAGAGGCCGATGAAGTGGCGGAAGTTATTGCAAAAGCTTTTTATGTAGCATCATCCGGCCGGCCGGGGCCTGTGGTGCTTGACTTTACCAAGAATGCACAGATAGGAAAAACAGCGTTGAAAGAGTACAAGCGGTGTAGTTTTTTCCGCAGCTATATTCCCGCTCCTATTCCTAAAAGTGAAGAAGTTAGTGCGGCAGCAGATTTAATTAATGCGGCTAAAAAGCCGTTTGCCTTAATTGGACAAGGTGTAACCATTGCCAACGCAGAAAAAGAGGTTGTAGAATTATTGGAAAAAGCAGATATCCCTTTTGGATGGACTTTGTTGGGTAAATCCGCTGTGCCAGGCAGCCATCCGCTTAACATGGGAATGTTGGGCATGCACGGAGGCTACGCGCCAAACGCCAAAACCAACGAGTGCGATGTGCTTATTGCTATTGGAATGCGTTTTGACGATCGTGTTACCAGCGATGTAAAAATGTATGCTCCGCAGGCAAAAGTGGTTCATATGGAAATTGATAAGGCCGAGATAAGCAAGAATATAAAGGCGCATGCTCCGGTATTGGGCAATATAAAAGAAACCGTACCAATGCTTGTAGCCAAGGTGCACGGCGCGAAACATGCTGAGTGGATTGCCTCTTTTGCTCCGCTTTATAAAGAAGAAAAAGAAAAGGTAATAGATAAGCAGCTTCATCCTAAAGGTAATGACATTACAATGGGTGAGGCTATCAATCTTTTCAGCGAAAAAACGGCAGGCGAGGCTATTTTGGTAACCGATGTGGGACAACAACAAATGTTTGCCGCTCGCTACTTTAATGTAAACAAACCCCGCTCTGTAGTAACCTCCGGAGGATTGGGAACTATGGGATTTGGCCTGCCTTCGGCCATAGGTGCAAAAGTTGCTGCGCCGGATCGTGAGGTTATCCTATTTGCCGGAGATGGTGGTATTCAAATGACCATACAAGAGCTGGGTACCATTATGCAAAGCGATATTGGAGTAAAGATTGTAATTCTGAACAACGGATATTTAGGCATGGTACGTCAGTGGCAGGAACTTTTCCATCAAAAACGTTACTCTTCTACACCACTTGCCAACCCTGATTTTGTTATGGTTGCAAAGGCGTATAGTATTGCGGCAAAAAAGGTAGCTAAGCGGGACGAACTGGCAAGCACAATAGATGAAATGCTGAATCACAAAGGTGCGTATTTGTTAGAGATAGCGGTAGAGGCGGAAGACAACGTATTCCCTATGGTTCCCGCAGGTGCGCCGTTAAGCAGTATTAGGTTTGAATAAATAGCGAATACAGCGGGCAAAACAGAGACTTAAAAAGCTGAAATTTCATGGAGCAAAAACAAGAATATACAATTACGGCGTTCACCGAAAATGCAGTAGGTTTGCTTAATCGCATTACCATAATTTTTACGAGAAGGCATATCAATATTGAAAGCCTTACCGTTTCGGCATCGGCGCTGCAAGGGATACATAAGTTTACCATTGTAGTGAATACCACGGAAGATCAAGTACAAAAGGTGGTGAATCAAATAGAGAAGCTGGTTGAGGTACTTAAATCTTTTTACCATACCAATGATGAAATTGTACATCAAGAGCTGGCGCTATACAAGCTTCCTACCAAGGGATTACTGGAGGGCAATCAGGTTGAACAAATTGTGCGAGAGCATGCGGCGCGTATTCTTGAAGTTACGCCGAGCTTTACTACCATTGAGCTCACGGGGTACAAGCATGAGCTGGTGCTGCTGTTTGAAAGGCTGGACAAAGCTTGCGGTGTACTGCAATATACCAGCTCCGGTCGTATAGCGGTACATAGGGCAAAGCAAGAAGTTCTTACAGATCATGTTGAGGCCTTGGCAAAACTTAAGGGCGAAAATAAAATTGACAAGGTGTCCGGGAAAACCTGGGATTGGCTCACGTAGTCTTCGATGTGTACAGTTGCAGGTAAGAAAAAATTAGCCTTTGCGCTCATGCAGTTTTACATACCGTACAATAAAAAAAAGATTCTGCCGTTATAAAGATTGTAGAGGTGTATTTTGTAAAAAGCAAAAAATTGCATTACCTTTGCCTCAATAAGTATTTGAAAATCAAAAGCAATCATCTGCATATCGCCTTGATATACAGATGATTATAGATAAATCAGGGTGGTAATTATTATAGCGAAAAACAGGAAAAAACCAGTATAGAAATATAGCGTAAGCGTACTTCTTATCGTCTTGTGCCGGAAAATCTGCAAAATTTTACTTAAGCGAACAAGATAAGACGAAGCTCTTTCGATACACTGCATTTGATTGCGGAGTAGCGTGGGTTGACCTTATTTGTCCTTAGAGAAATCACAGAATTTCAGTTGACAAATAAGATCAGCCCACGCTCTTTTTGCATATGCTAAAGAAAATAAATCTGCAATCATATTATTTCATGAGACGTAAACTATTCATACTGATCGGTATACTACTATCGACGGTAGTTGTTCGGGCAAGCGAGGTAGCCTACTTGACTCGTACCAATGTAGATCTGAAAAATCGCCTGATCTATGGGGAGCTGGTATACGACGCTCCTGACCAGTGCGGGCGGTACGAGCTTCGGTTTCGTACCGAAGTTCATAGAGGTGGAACCATTGTGTCTACCCGGCGCGTCAGTCCGATCGGCTCTGCCATTGTAAGTAATACCGATCGGTATACTTTGGCGGGCGACAGCGCTATAACCTCTCTTACGGCCAGCGGCTACAAGATCAAGGCTAATCTTCCTGCAAACGTGCAACCTTCGGATAGCGTAGCCTTGGCCGTTGAGGTGTATAAGAAAGCAGACGAGTGCTCTAGCTGTGGTGTAGGAGGTACCAGGTTGACCTTCACCGAGCATGACATAGCCCCGGATTGCCCGTATTCCAACCTGAACGACCCCCAGCTGCTAGCCTGTAACCTGGCTAGCAGCGGAGCCGGACGGCGATGGGAGCTTTACTATAAAGATGTTCGTGATTGCAAAATATACCGTACGGTACATCAGGTTGGCAGCACAAAATTTTGGATGGCGCAAAACCTTAGCTGGGACGGCGCCGGTAAGAGCTACCCCACTGCCACCAGTAGCGACACCATCGGTAAGCTATACACCTGGTACGAAGCCGTTACCGGACAGAAAGACGGCACTCTCCAAGCTGATAGCTATGTTCCTGTCAATCAAAATATTGGTCCTCAAGGTGTATGTCCCTCCGGCTGGCATGTGCCCACCACTAAAGAGTGGCACGATCTTGGGCTAGCCTTTGGTAGTGGCGTTACCGCTCAGGGTGATGACTGGAACAGCCGGGTGCTGTCCGAAATGGCTGCTTTTGGCGATGATCCCAACAGCTTCAAGACCAAAGCACACTTGAATAACCAGAACGACCGCTACGGATTCAGCTGGAAGGCTAGCCCCTTTGACGGAGTTCAGCCCGTGGGTGGCGGCAACGTTCGCTACGGCGCTCTTTGGACTGTTCCCCTTACGTGGAGTAATGACCTGTCTGTGAGCCGTATAGTGGCCAGCCCCCGCAGCGGTGTGTGGGCCAACAACCCTATTACCGCCGACAATAGCCAGGGTCAAAAGAGCGACTACTTGCCCGTGCGCTGCGTGAGCGGCCAGGGCGAAGAGGTGCTCGCCGGCGCCCCAAAAGTTCTCCAAAAGCTCAACGTCACCAGCCTCACCGCTTATCCGGTCGATATTGCCGACCGTGGCAGCACCCTTAAGCTTGCGGTGCAGAGCGCCGTGCAGCCTGCCGGTACCATGTATTCCTGGAAGGCTACGCCCCTTGACGGCGGCGATGCGTGGGATATGGGCGCCTCTACCGGCGCCACTAGCCTGACTACCACCACACCGGCAGTTAACTTTGATGCACAGTACGAAATTAGCGTGGTGATGAGCGCCCCCGGGTACATATCGGGGACTAAGAGCCTGACTTACGCCATTAGGGGCTGCGACCCCGTGGTGCAGGGCGCCATGCCGAACAACCTGACCGCCTGCCCCGGCGCCACCCTTCCCGCGCTGAACCCAACGGCCATTGGCGGCGTTGCGCCGTTGAACTACCAGTGGCAGATGCGTATAGGCTCGGGCAGCTGGGCGTCTATTGCGACCAACGGTACAAGCCAGAGCTACACGCCCACGGCGCCTAGCGGGGTAAGCCAGACGGCGTACTACCGGAGGGCTGTAACCAGCTGTGGTCAAACAACATACAGCGACGAGTGGAAGGTAACCACCTACGATAAAATTACGCAGCCTGCCGTGCTTGCGCTTATAACGCTTTGCACAAACTCCACTGCAACCCGCAGCTATGGGGTGGCTACCGGTGGAACCAGCGCGTATACCTACCTATGGCAGAGCAGCACGGATAATGTGGCGTGGTCTGACGGCGCGGGAGCTAACAACGCACAGAACTACACCTTTACCACCGGCGCTACCGATAACTCTTACCTTTACCACCGGCGTATTGCCACCAGCAGCACTTGTCCGACCATTAAGGATACAAGCGTGGTGCACCCAACGCGCGTATATAGCTCCGGTCCCGCATTTACTATCGTCACGCCTGCAAATACTAATGTTTCCGTATGCCCGGATCAAACGGGAGTGCCGGTATCTAACGTTACGGTAACGGCTCCGGCAGGATCCACCGTTACCACCGTACAGTGGCAGAAGATGACCACCATAGCAAAAGCAAATTCAGCATGGGCGAATGAGGGTACCGCCGCCACGCCAAATACGGCGACCGCTACTGCTACCCATACCGCCGTAACCGCATTGACCGGAAATAATGATGTGCTGTACTATAGAGTTAGAGCGGTAGCTTGCGGCGTTGAGGCATTTTCTGCAAACGTGCTTGTAGCCACCACTCAGGGCATGCGTACAAACCCGAGCCTGGGCGCACAAAAAGCATGTCCGGGAGCAAGCGTAACCTTAGCTCCTGCCGTTGCTACTGCAGGGCAGGGAACCATCACCTACAAGTGGCAGTGGAGCGATAATGGTGACAATACCTCCTTTACAGATGTTACTACGCCCGTTGCTGCCGGTACTTGGTCTACTGCTAACGTTAGCATAACAACACAAGCGCCTGCTACAGAGGAAGTTACTAAATATTACCGGCGTGTAGCCCGTAGTAGCTGCAGCGTAGCGGAAAACTACGGAACCCCTATATCGTTAACGGCAATTTCTACTGTTACGCAGCCTGCGCTGGCCGATGTACAGGCCTGTGTGGGCGGCGACGTAATACTTACGCTGGCCGCAGCCACCGGCGCTTCCGGTATAACCTACCAGTGGCAGCAGCTGAATGTGGGCGACAACGAGTGGGAAAATATTGCCGCACCCAATGGTACCGCGCTGAACTGTACTGTACCTTCGCCAACAGCGGGGAGCCAAAACTACTACCGGCGTCTGGCCACAGCGCCCGGCTGCGGTAGCGTAGCGAGCAACAGCACAACGGTTACTGCCATGCAGTCCTACGTTACCGTAAAGAACTTGCAGGCTCTTTACGAGGCTCCTGCAGGCATAACCGTTTCGCTAGCCCCGGTGGTGGCCTCGCAGGGCGCCGTTACCTACCAATGGCTAAGCAGCCCCGACGGAGCTGTCTACACCCCTGTAGTCGGAACCGTCGGTACGCAACCGGCGATGGCCGTAACGCTTACCGGCGACGGCGAGTATAGCCCCTACTACAGGCTGGTGTATAGCGCCGCCTGTAACGCCACCCCCGACACTACCGCCCCCACGCGAGTATTTGCCTCGCTGGGATGCCCCTACAAAGGCCTGGATATGATACCCAACTCCTGCGCCCGCCGTACAGCAGGCGAGCAAAACTGGGAAGCCTACATTGTAGACAAACGCAACAGCAAAGAGTACCGCATTGTGCAGATGCCCGGCGGCGACTGGTGGTTTGCCGAAAACCTGGCCTTCAAAAAAGGCGAGGAGCAGAAAGACTGGCAGTACTCTTTTGATAACGACCCCAGCTACTTTGACAAGCTGGGCCTGCAGTACCCCTACTTTAACCAGCCCTGTCCGGCAGGCTGGAAAGCGCCGGAGCCAACCGACTGGAGCAAAATGCTAAACTGCGCTAACGGAAATTGCGCCGCAACAACCTTCAACCTCAACTTTGAGACAGACGCATTTTTTACCGGCGGCGGATACACATTGCCTATAGGACAGTTGGTTGCCAAGCTGCGCGTAACGGAGATGCCCTGGAGGGCAAACTCCATCGGTAGTCTGACGAACCCAACCATTGTCGGAACAGACGACTGGGGTTTCTCCATGAGAAGCAGCGGTTACGGCTCATCCAGTACAGACGGCGTTAACTATGGTGCGTTCAGGGCCTCTACGGCTAACGCTTGGAATGTGTTTCTTGGCTACTACAGCTGTGTAAATTGCGGCATAGTTAGGCAGTATACTTCGGGAACAATCAACGATATGAAGACCTGCTGCGGCTCGGCAGGAGCCTACGTGCGCTGCGTTTTCGACAGCGTACAGGCCACCGCCACCGCCCCCGAAAAGATAGAGGCAACCTACATTGCCCTGGCCAACGACGGCACGTCGGGTACCACCACCCTTACCGCAAGCGGTGGCGTGGAAGCTATGGGCGGCGAGTACCGCTGGGGAACCGGCGCTATAGGAACCAACGTAATACCAAACCAGAATACCTCCACGCTTGAAAACGTAAACCCTTCAGTAACAACCACGTATTGGGTACAGCGCAGCAACGCTGACGGCACGTGGGCTTCCGGAGCAGCAACCATGGAAATTGTGCTGCAGCCCTGCCCCTACGCCGAATCCGACAGGGTGCAGCTCGAGCTGTGCCGTCGGCGTGGTGCAGGCGAAAAAAACTGGGAAGCCTACGTGCGCGACAGCCGCGACAGCAAAACCTACCGCATAGTGCGCCTGCCCGACGGCCAGTGGTGGATGGCGCAAAACCTCAACTACACCAGCGGGCTTACCTACCAGGAGCAGGCCGCCTCTCCCACAATTGCTACCGATGCCGCCGCTATTACTGCCGTAACGGGCAGCTACTGGTGCCCGCAGGGCGTATACGTGGGCGATGCCGCCACGGTAGTGCCCGGCGGCGCGGCAGCCTGCAACCTGTGGGGAGCCTTTTACTCATGGCCAACCGCCATGAGCCTCAACGGTAATGGAACGCTTAGCGCAAGCAGCTCAAGCGCCCCAAGCGGCGTGCAGGGCGTATGTCCTGGCGGCTGGCACCTGCCCTCGCACCCCGAGTGGGCCACCATGCTGGCCTGCGTTACTCTGGGCAACTGCAGCGACGGAACCTACCTTAGCGCTTACGACCAGTGGCTGGGCGACAACATTCGCTACCTTAAGGGAAAAGAAGTACGCAACCCGGTGCTGCCAACCCTGATGACCTGGATTAACGGCCCCGTGGCAACGAACGGTACTGACGATTGGGGCTTCTCTCTTTACCCTGCGGGCTACCGCCACGAGAACGGCAACTACTACGTTATGGGCATATACGGCTTGTTTGAATCGGCAACGGAAAATCCGGTTAATAGTCTTTACCGGCGTGCAGTGGCGTTATACTATGGCAGAAGAGAGCCATACATGGCAACCTCGTACCTGAAGGTGCGCTCCTTCTCTGTACGCTGTGCGCGCGCCGCCGCCGCCACAGGCTTAACCTCCGCACCGCCCGAGTACCTCAATGCCAGCTACACCGCCATAGGTACGCCAACCTCTGTTACGCTGACCGCCGTAGGGGCGCAAACCGTAACAGGAACGCAGTATGAGTGGGGGCGCGGAACGGTGGTAGGACAAAACCCAATTATCCGCATTACCGAAAACATTTTCACCCTTACCCCCGACAACGCGGCGGATACCGCCTTTTGGGTACGGCTGGTGGAATCCGATGGCATCACCTTTAGCGCAGGCGTTACCATTACCGTAAAAATACAGCCCGAAACCTGCCCCTACAAGGGAGGAGACCTTATTACCGGAACCTGCAAGTTGCGTACCGGAAAAGCCCGAAACTGGACCGCGCAAATTAAAGACCCGCGCGACGGCAAAACCTACCCCATAGTGCTGCTGCCCGACGGCAGGTGGTGGATGGCAGAAAACCTCCGCTACACTAAAGGTCTTACAGACGCCGTAATGGGAAACCTGCCAAGCACCGCCACCACCATGGCCGCCGGAGCGGTCTTCAAAGGCTACTACTGGTGTCCCTCAGCGGCAAACCTGGTCGATACCGAGACAAAAGGGTTGGCCTCGCAGTGCGAAAAGTACGGCGCACTTTACCCCTGGCTAACGGCTATGAGTCAGGACGGTAAGGGCAACACCGAGGCCATCACCGACGCCGTGCCAAGTACCGCCCGCGGGGTATGCCCGCTGGGCTGGCACTTGCCCTCAGTGCCGGAAACGCAGGCCATGCTCGATTGCGTGGAGGGTAACTGCGACCGCAGCTACTTTGCCGGAGGCGTTGGCAACTGGCGCGGAGCCTACGCAGGCATACACCTCAAGGGCGTAAACACCTTTTTTGTATCCTCCAGAGGAACCGAGGGGCAAGACACCTACGGCCTTAACTTGCAGCCGGCGGGCTACAGGCACTATGATGGTATGATGTACCGTACACAATACTACGGCGGCATATGGCTGTCGTCCGCAAAAAATGTCGACGGCGCCGGGCGTATGTGGTGGGATCAGGCGTATAGCGGAATTTACCACGAGTACCAGTGGAACAGGTTTAGAGCATTATCCGTTCGCTGCGTATGGAATGGGCAGGACGCCACCCCTACCGTAACCACCGCCCCCGACAGCCTGATGGCCAACGCCTCGGCGGCGCCAACAGGTACCGTGGTCAAGTTTAGCGTTATTGGCGGCAAAATGACCCCCGCCGCCGCCTACCAGTGGGGCTACGGTGTAACGCCGGGCAGCAACGTTATAGCCGGGCAAACCGGCGATACGCTGGATTACGCCATTGCCGCCGCACCTGCCAATACCGTATGGGTACGCCGTTTGGATGGTGCAACCACCACCGATGCACTGACGCTCACCATTGCCATAGAAACCTGTGCTGACCAGCTACCGGCCGGCTACATTACCGGTACTTGCAAGCGCAGACCCGACGGCGCCAAAAACTGGACGGCGCGCATGCGCGACCCGCGTGATGGTAAGGAGTATGGCATAGTAATGCTTAACAAGTGGTACATGGCAGACTACCTGCAGTATACCGACGGACTGCGCGAAAACATAGAGTGGCGACCGGCCGCTATGGGCGTAGACTACCAGTTCCCCACCTACCTCAAGTACGACGGCAAGCCGCTGGGCAATACGCCCCCTCAAGATGGCTGGATTAGCGACCGTAATGCTTCTACGCGAGGCGTATGCCCCGCGGGTTGGCACGTGCAAAGCGCTGCCGAGGCAAACGCCTTTGCCATGAAGGTGCTGGAATGCGACAGTTGGCTCGATTTTACCACTGATGCGGCGTGGCTTTGCAAAACAGGCCCCAACGACGCTGCCACCATACATAAGTACTGGGGGCTAAACTGGCTTAACCCAACGGGTACATGGAATAGCACCAACTCTTTGGCCTTCCAAAACGGCGTGGGAGCTACCTCCGCAAATGGTATTGACTGGAATTTTCCTTCAAGAGTCGGCAATAACAATCAATGGGGATCCAACTCAGCGGACAGGGCGTATAGCTTCCCGAACTACGGAAACCACTACGTGTCATGCATAAGTGACGTAGGGTATAGCGCGCCAAGCGCCATTACCTCAAGCGTAGGCGCCACCGCCGTAAGCGGTACCGCCAACGTGGTACTTACGGCAGTAGGTCCGGCGCTTAACGCCAGCGAAAGCTACCGGTGGAGCGTGGGCGCCACGGCTGGCGCCACGGTGTTGCAAACCAGCTCCGCTGCCACCTATACCATTGCTTCGCTAACCAACACCGCCACCTACTGGCTGCAGGTAGGGAACGGTAGCACTTGGAGCAGTCCCGTAGCCATTACCATTACTGTACTATCCTCAGGAACAGGCAACTACGTGCTGAACTACACGGGAGCGGTACAAACCGTAAGCCTGTCGGCGGGTACCTACCGGGTAGAAGCCTGGGGAGCAAAGGGAGGAGATGGCCGCCAAGTAAATGCTGCATTAATACGTTATCACGGAGGTAAGGGCGCCTACGTTGCAGGAACTATTACGCTGGCCGGCGCCACCACGCTGTACGCCTACGTGGGCAAGCAGGGAGGCAATACCCCCAGAGAGAAGTTAAGCTTTGGTGCAGGAGGCTGGAATGGCGGCGGAGATGGCGGCACCGATCCCGACCCCTCTGACCCTGAGAATGGCGGCGGTGGCGGCGGCGCCTCAGACTTGCGCCTCGCCAGCGGTGCCTGGGACGATACCACCAGCCTTAAGAGCCGGATTATAGTAGCCGGTGGCGGTGGCGGCGCCACCAGCAATGACTATCAGTTAATTAATTGGGGCTCTGACGGAGGAGGTCTTGTCGGCCTGTCGCAGCCGCCGTATACCTACGGCGGCACCCAAACCTCGGGCTTCGATTTTGGCAAGGGAGGCAAGGGCACCCAGAACCTGACGGGCATAAACTATGGCGGCGGCGGCGGCCATGGCGGCGGTTATTGGGGAGGTATCACCGGTAGCACAGATATTGTCAACGGAGTTGGCGGCGCAGGAGGCTCGTCGTACATTTCCGGCCACCCGGGCTGCAACGCGGTAAATCAAACCAACTCCAAAAAACCGTTGAATAGCCCTGACCACTACTCGGGCAACGTATTTACCAACACGGTTATGCAGGATGGCGTAAACTGGGGAGATGGAAGAATAGTAATAACGAGGCAGTAAAAACGGCGAGCTGCCTGCATGAAAAATTTTGTAGAAATAGAAATGTAGCGCTCAAGCCTTCATTTTATAATGAGGTAGTAAGACCAGCAAACCGCTATTGTTATTGTAAAAAAAGGAGGCTTGTAATTGTTAGGAGCAGGGCGTGAAACTAAACGTTGGTTTCGCGCCTTGTTTTACGCTACGGTTATTTCTCCGCAGAGAGATTTTACCATTTGCGCCTTGACCTCTTCAGCGCTTAACCCCTTCCCGAACAAAAACATTAGCTTTGTCAGCGCGGCTTCGGCGGTGCAATCGTAGCCGCTGAGTACGCCGGCCGCAATGAGCTGCTGTCCGGTTTCGTAGCGCTGCATGTTTACGCTGCCCGCAAGGCATTGAGATATGTTTACTACTACAATGCCTCTGCCTGTGGCTTGTTTAAGAAGCTGCCGCAACCACTCTTTGCGGGGCGCATTGCCCGATCCAAAAGTCTTCAAAACCAGACCTTTAAGGTTGGACGTTGATAAAACGGTAGCGACAACCTGCTCGGTTATTCCCGGAAAAATTTGCAGCGCGGTTACGTTACTATCCATACAAAAATGAGGAGTTAACCGGCTACCACCGTTGTGATGAATATGCTGCTCATTATACCTTATGCTCACTCCGGCTGTGGCAAGGGGAGGGTAGTTGTACGAACGGAATGCGTTGAAGTTTTCAGCATTTACTTTAGTCGTGCGGTTACCGCGTATCAGATGATTTTCAAAAAATATGCAAACCTCCGGAACCAACGGCTCCCCCTTGCTATTTTTGGCCGCGGCAATCTCCACCGCCGTAATCAAATTCTCTTTTCCATCGGTGCGAATCATGCCAATGGGCAGCTGTGATCCGGTAAGGATAACGGGCTTGCTCAACCCCTCGAGCATGAAGCTGAGCGCAGAGGCGGTGTACGACATGGTATCGGTGCCATGCAGTATCACAAAACCATCGTACTTGTCGTATCCCTCGCTGATTATTTTTACCAGCAGCTCCCAGTGGCTTGGGTCCATGTCCGATGAGTCAATGGGAGGCGAAAATTGCACCGTAGCAATATCAAATCCAAAGCGTTTCAGCTCCGGCAGGTTTTCCATGAGCTGCTCAAACTTAAACGGCTCCAGCGCTCCGGTGGTTGGGTTTTGTACCATACCGATGGTTCCGCCGGTGTATATCATCAGTATAGAAGGCTTGTTGCTCATCATAATTTAACATTTACCATTTACCGGTGCGGGCGGGCTGTCATGCTGAGCTTGTCGAGGCATCTCATGTTGTACACAAGCAGCATCATCGTGCAAGCATGAGATGCTTCGACAAGCTCAGCATGACAGCGCACCGTAACAGAAGACGAAAAACCAGGCATCAGGTAAAGTTACGGATAATTTATAAAAAGAAAAAAACCGTCCATCAAAGTATTGGCGGACGGTTCTACAAGCATGTAATAGTTTGTTGTACAACAGGTTAGTAGTTTCTAGCCTCTACCTCAAAGTATGCTTGGGGATGCTTGCAAGCCGGGCAGGTTTGCGGAGCGGTAGCGCCCTCGTGTACATATCCGCAGTTGCGGCACTTCCATTCAATCTTTTCGTCCTTCTTGAATACTTCGCTGTTTTTAAGATTAGCCAGCAGCTTGAGGTAGCGAGCCTCGTGCTCCATTTCTACTTTTGCAATCATTTTGAATGAAACGGCCACATCTTTAAGTCTCTCTTGTTCAGCAATTTCGGCAAAATTCTTGTACAGAATATCCCACTCCTCATGCTCACCCTCAGCAGCCGCCAGCAAATTCTGTGCTGTGGTACCGATAATTCCGGCAGGGTAAGTCGCTGTAATTTCTAAAGGACCTCCTTCCAGATATTTGAAAAATACTTTGGCGTGCTGCTCCTCATTATAAGCGGTTTCTTCAAAAAGAGCTGCAATTTGCTCATAACCTTCTTTCTTAGCTACCTTGGCAAAGTAGGTATATCGCATGCGCGCTTGAGATTCGCCTGCAAATGCTTTTAGCAGGCTTTGTTCGGTTTTTGTTCCTTTTAAGTTCATGTCCGTTTAAATTTAGTTGTTATTCGTAATTACATAGTCGTAATACAAATATACAAAACTTTCAGCGCGAATCCAAATTTACGCTTCCTATCGTCTCCTGTTTAATTACTTAAACTTCTTATAATCAGATATTTAAACTGATATGCTTGCTGGCTGCCACAAGAATTGGGCGGGCATTCGGCTCGTACTTTTCCCTGTCAGCTGAAAATTTTTTAACGCCGTTAGCTTTGTTAGCTTTTTTTAGGCTGTTTTGAACCTACAATAAAAGCTAAAACGAGTTTAAACCCGAAAAATAATCGGTTGTAGCTCTTGGATTCTAGAAATTTTTCCTACCTTTGCAGCCCAAAATGTGTATTTTCATAACTTTATTTATGAAAATACAGCACAAGTTAGCGGGTAAATATTTTGTAATCAAGCAGATAAGCGAAAAATCGTTTAAAACAATGCCAACAATTCAACAGCTAGTAAGGAAAGGAAGAACAGAACTGGTGCAAAAGAGCAAGTCTCCGGCGCTAAATTCGTGCCCACAGCGCCGTGGCGTTTGTGTACGCGTTTACACAACTACTCCTAAGAAGCCAAACTCGGCTATGCGTAAGGTAGCCCGTGTACGCTTAACCAACCAAAAGGAGGTGAATGCGTACATTCCGGGAGAGGGCCACAACTTGCAGGAGCACTCCATTGTACTGGTGCGCGGCGGTCGTGTTAAGGACCTTCCCGGCGTGCGCTACCACCTGGTTCGTGGTACTCTTGATGCCTCAGGTGTTGAGGGCCGCAAGCAAAGCCGCTCTTGCTACGGAGCAAAGCGTCCAAAACCGGGAGCAGCAGCAGCTAAGAAGAAATAAGCAGCTACCGCAAGTAGTTGATATTTAAAGTATTAATGATAATTACATAAGCACTTCACCCATAGTAATTTTTATAACTCTCGTAAATGAGAAAAGCAAAGCCCAAAAAACGAATTCTACTTCCCGATCCAAAGTTCGGCGATGTGTTGGTAACACGTTTCGTGAACGACCTTATGGTAGACGGTAAGAAGAGTATTGCCTACGCTATTTTTTATGATTCGATAGAAATAGTAGGCGAGAAGATGAAAGACGCAGGCAAGGCTCCGCTCGACATCTGGAAAAAAGCGTTGGAAAATATTACCCCTTCAGTAGAGGTAAAAAGCCGCCGTATCGGTGGCGCCAACTTCCAAGTACCAACCGAAGTGCGCCCAGAGCGCAAAACGGCAATCTGCGTTAAGAACATGATTAAGTATGCTCGCGTACGTGCCGGAAAATCAATGGCCGAAAAGCTGTCAGCGGAAATCATCGCTGCATATAACGAAGAAGGCGGTGCATTCAAGCGTAAAGAAGACATGCACAAGATGGCAGAAGCTAACAAGGCATTTGCCCACTTTAAATTTTAATACATGGAGTACTGTTAGATGGCAAGAGACTTAGCATATACACGTAATTTCGGGATTATGGCTCACATTGACGCCGGTAAAACAACTACCAGTGAGCGAATCCTTTACTATACCGGAAAAACACACAAAATTGGCGAAGTACACGAAGGTAGCGCAACCATGGACTGGATGGTGCAAGAGCAAGAGCGTGGTATTACCATTACCTCTGCTGCTACTACCACCTTTTGGAACTACCGGGGCAACACCTACCACCTCAACCTTATCGATACTCCGGGGCACGTGGACTTTACCGTTGAGGTAGAGCGCTCGCTTCGCGTACTTGATGGTACTGTGGCAACATTCTGCGCCGTAGGTGGCGTAGAGCCTCAGTCTGAAACCGTATGGCGTCAGAGCGAAAAATACCATGTGCCAAAGGTAGCTTACGTGAACAAGATGGACCGCGTTGGCGCGGATTTCTTTAGCGTAGTCAAAGAAGTCAAAGAAAAGTTGGGTGCAAATCCGGTACCCATCGTTCTCCCCATTGGTTCAGAAGATAAGTTTGCTGGCATTGTTGACCTGATTACCCGCAAGGCAATCATGTTCAACGATAGCAAAGAACAGGTAAATTATACTATTGAAGAAGTTCCTGCAGAAATGGCCGCAGAAGTTGATGAGTGGCGCGGGAAAATGATTGAGGCAATTGCTGAGTACAACGACACGCTGCTCGAAAAATTCTTCGAAAACCCAGACTCCATTACAGAGGACGAAATTATCGAAACCCTGCGTAAGGCAACAATCGGCATGTCAATTGTACCTATGATGTGTGGCGCTTCATTTAAGAACAAAGGCGTTCAGTACCTGCTGGACTCTATCGTTCGTTTCCTTCCCAGCCCGCTCGATAAAGGCGCGGTTGTAGGTCACAATCCCGAAAACCTGGAGGAAGAGATCTCTCGTAAGCCTGTTAGTACCGACCCGTTCTGCGGCTTGGCATTTAAGATTGCTACCGATCCGTTCGTAGGCCGTCTGGCATTCGTACGTGCATACTCAGGCCGTTTGGATGCAGGTTCGTACGTGTACAACCCACGTTCAGAGAAGAAAGAGCGTATTTCACGCTTGTACCAAATGCACTCCAACAAGCAAAACCCAATTGATTTCTTGGAAGCAGGAGATATCGGCGCATGTGTTGGGTTCAAGGATTTGCGTACCGGAGATACTGTTTGTGAAGAAAAAAATCCTATCGTACTTGAGTCAATGACCTTTCCCGATCCGGTTATTGGTTTGGCCGTTGAACCCAAGACACAAAAAGACCTTGATAAGCTGAGTATTGCACTTAGCAAGCTTGCCGAAGAAGACCCCACATTTACCGTGAAGTCTGACGAGGAAACCGGACAGACCGTTATTAGCGGCATGGGTGAGCTGCACCTCGAAATTATTGTTGACCGTTTGAAGCGCGAGTTTGGCGTAGAAATCAACCAGGGCGCTCCGCAAGTAAACTACAAAGAGGCTATCCGCGGCACAGTTGAGCACCGTGAAGTATTCAAAAAGCAAACCGGTGGTCGTGGTAAGTTTGCTGATATTATCGTTGAAATTTCACCCGCAGATGAAAATGTAGTTGGCCTGCAATTCGTTGATGTGGTTAAGGGAGGCAACATTCCTCGTGAATTTATTCCTGCGGTAGAAAAAGGTTTCAAGTCGGCCATGGCAAATGGCGTACTTGCCGGCTATGAAATCCCTGCAATGAAAGTTACCTTGAAGGACGGCTCGTTCCACTCGGTTGACTCGGACGCGTTGTCGTTTGAGATCTGTGCTCGCGCAGCATTCCGTCACGCCTGTCCTAAGGCAAATCCGGTAATTATGGAGCCTGTTATGTCATTGGAGGTTGTAACCCCGGAAGAGTACATGGGCGACATTATCGGAGATTTGAACAAGCGTCGTGGTCAAATTCAAAACATGGACTCTAAGGGTAATGCTCGTGTCGTAAAGGCGGCAGTGCCGCTTTCAGAGCAGTTTGGCTACGTAACCGTGTTGCGCACGCTCAGCTCAGGTCGTGCAACCTCTACCATGGAGTTCTCGCACTACTCAGAAGTTCCTGCGGCCCTGTCTAAAGAAATCATTGAGAAATCACAAGGCCGTCGAAAGAAAGACACTGACTTGGACGAATAGTAAACAATAGTAATTTGCCCAACCATATAGCATAACAACATGAGCCAAAGAATTAGAATAAAGTTGAAATCCTACGACCACAACTTAGTTGACAAGTCATCGGAGAAAATCGTGAAAACGGTAAAAGCTACAGGCGCCTCAGTGAGCGGCCCTATTCCTTTGCCGACACAAAAGAAAATCTTTACCGTAAACCGCGCAACTTTCGTAAACAAAAAGGCACGCGAGCAGTTCCAGCTATGCACCTACAAGCGCCTGCTGGACATCTACAGCTCTACGCCAAAAACGGTAGACGCTTTGATGAAGCTTGAGCTGCCCAGTGGCGTTGAAGTTGAAATCAAGGTGTAATATATTGATACATAAATGGTTAAGGCAGAAAAATAAACCCCGCAAGTCTTTCATCTTTGCTCCGTGAAAAAGAAAAGTATTTTGGGTTGCTCCCAAGTTTTAAGCAAATATTATTAGTAAACATGGCAAAAATTATTGGCAAAAAAATCGGAATGACATCCGTTTTCGGTCCAGATGGGAAGAACATCCCATGTACCGTTATTGAAGCTGGTCCATGTGTTGTTACGCAAGTTCGCACCGTTGAGAACGACGGTTACGCGGCGCTGCAGCTTGCCTATGACGAAAAAAAGGAAAAAAGTACTACCAAAGGTTTGCTTGGTCACTTTAAGAAGGCCAACACCACCCCAAAGAGTAAGGTAGCGGAATTCCCTGTTTTCGCAGGAAAAGACAACGCGGAGCTCGCTCTGGGAGATCAGGTAACAGTTGATCTATTCGTAGAAAATGACTGGGTAGACGTGGTTGGAGAGTCCAAAGGCAAGGGCTTTCAAGGTGTGGTAAGGCGCCACAACTTTAGCGGAGTGGGAGGTCAAACCCACGGTCAGCACAACCGCCTTCGTGCTCCGGGCTCTGCAGGTGCATCATCGTACCCTTCACGCGTATTGCCGGGCCGCAAGCTTGGTGGGCGCATGGGTGGCGAGCGTGTAAAGGTAGTGAACCTTGTAATTGTAAAACTTATCCCCGAAAGCAACCTAATGCTGGTAAAAGGCTCGGTTCCGGGTGCAAAGGGCTCTTACTTACTAATTGAGAATTAAGGAATTATGGAGTTGACAGTATACAGCATAGACGGTAAGGCTACATCAAAGAAAGTTACCCTTGATGATGCCGTGTTTGGTATAGAGCCAAACGACCATGCAATTTACCTGGATGTGAAGCAAATTCTTGCTAACGGGCGTCAAGGTACGCACAAAGCAAAACAAAGAGCCGAGGTAAGGTACAGTACCAGGAAGATTAAGCGCCAAAAAGGTACGGGAGGTGCACGTGCAGGCAGCATTAAGTCACCGGTATTTGTGGGTGGCGGCCGTATTTTCGGACCGGTTCCCCGCGACTACAGCCACAAGCTTAACAAGAAGCAAAAGTCGCTGGCTCGTCGTAGCGCATTGACACAAAAGGCCTTGGGTAACAATATCAGGATAGTTGAAGATTTTTCTTACGAGGCTCCAAAGACAAAAGAGTTTTTGAAAACCTGGGATAACCTTAAGCTGGCCGGAAAAAAGTTGCTTATGGTGCTGCCCGAACCAAATAAAAACGTATATTTGTCGTCCCGAAATTTGCCACAAGTAAAAACGCTAATCGCCTCAGATATAAATACTTACGACATTATGAATGCCAACGAATTGGTGCTCATGGAGAGTTCGGTAAGCGTAATTAACCAAATGTTTGGAGCGGCAGAATAATAAAGAGGTGCAAAAACAAAATGAGTACACAGCTAGTTAAGCCACTTATAACCGAGAAAATGACGCTTCAGGGCGATAAGCTGAACCGTTACGGTTTTACCGTTAGCCCAAAGGCCAACAAGTTGGAGATTAAGAAAGCCGTTGAAGATATGTATGGTGTTAAGGTTGAAAGAGTTAACACCATGAACTATCGCGGTAAGAACAAGACTCGCTACACAAAGACTGGCATCCTGTCTGGCCGTGCGGTACACCGCAAAAAGGCAGTAGTTACTTTGGTCGAGGGAGACAAGATTGATTTTTACAGTAACATTTAAAAAGCACCATGGCGCTAAGAAAATTTAAGCCCGTAACGCCGGGTACAAGACATAAGGTAATTTCCAGCTTCGAAGAAATTACCTGTACAACGCCTGAAAAGTCGTTGTTGGCTCCAATTAAAAGTTCAGGTGGCCGTAACAACCAAGGACGCATGACCATGCGTTACATAGGAGGCGGTCACAAGCGCATGTACCGTATTATCGACTTTAAGCGGGATAAAGACGGAATGGAGGCTACCGTAAAGACGATTGAGTACGATCCAAACCGTAGCGCCCGCATCGCTCTACTGGCCTACACCGATGGCGAAAAACGTTACATCATTGCTCCGGTTGGTTTGACCGTTGGTCAAAAGATTGTATCAGGACGCGGCGTTGCACCGGAAGTGGGCAATACCCTGCATCTTTCAGAAATACCTTTGGGTACCATCATTCACAACATTGAGCTTATTCCCGGCCAAGGAGCTGCTATGGCACGCAGCGCCGGTACCTACGCTCAGCTGTTGGCTCGTGAAGGTAACCACGCCGTGTTGAAGTTGCCATCAGGCGAAACACGCCAAGTGCTGGTAGCCTGTCGCGCAACGGTAGGTTCAGTATCTAACCCCGATCACCAAAACGAATCACACGGTAAGGCCGGTCGTAAACGTTGGCTAGGTCGTCGTCCACGCAACCGCGGTGTGTCGATGAACCCGGTAGATCACCCCATGGGAGGCGGTGAAGGTAAGAACTCCGGAGGCCACCCACGTTCACGTAAGGGCTTGCTTGCCAAGGGTAAGAAGACTCGTGATCCGAAGAAGACCACCTCAAAGTTCATCATTGAAAGAAGAAGGAAGTAAACGATATAACCTAGCAACAACATGAGCCGTTCACTTAAAAAAGGACCATACATCGAGCCAAAGCTTGACAAGAAGGTAAGCGCAATGAATGCTTCCAAGAAAAAGGCCGTGGTAAAAACATGGGCACGCGCAAGCATGATTCCGCCCGATTTTGTAGGCCACACGTTGGCCGTACACAACGGTAACAAGTTTATTCCGGTGTACGTTACCGAGAACATGGTAGGACATAAGCTTGGCGAGTTTGCCCCAACCCGTACATTCAAGGGTCACTCAGGCAACCGTTAGTAAGTAAAAAGAAATTGCAAACACGTAAATAGAAATCCGTAATGGGTGCAAGAAAAAGATTAAGAGCTGAAGAGCTCAAGGCAGAGAAGAGGCAAGTGGTGGGAGCCGTGCTTCGCAATTGCCCTTCATCGCCCCGCAAAATGAGGCTGATAGCCGACATGGTGCGCGGTGTTGAAGTAAATAAGGCGTTAGGAATGCTTAAGTTCTCAAAGAAACACGCCTCTATAGACTTGGAAAAACTCCTTAAGTCGGCCATCGCCAACTGGGAATCTAAAAACCAAGCAGATCGTAAGGACTTGGAGGATGGTAAGGTATACGTAAAAGAAATTTGCGTAGACTTGGGCCGTGTACTTAAGAGAATTTCTCCGGCGCCACAAGGTCGTGCTTACCGTATCCGTAAGCGCTCAAACCATGTGAGCATCGTGCTTGACAACAAGAAAGTAACCGAAACCGTAACCGTAAAAGCAGCATAATTAAGTATGGGACAAAAAATTAACCCGATAAGCCATCGTCTAGGGATCATTCGTGGATGGGACTCAAACTGGTACGGTGGGAAAAACTATGGAGAAAGTCTTGTTGAAGATACAAAAATTCGTCGCTATTTAAACCAGCGTCTTGCCAAAGCAAGCCTGTCAAGAATAATTATTGAACGTACACTTAAGCTGGTTACCGTAACTATTAACACCGCTCGTCCGGGTATCATCATTGGTAAGGGTGGTCAAGAAGTTGACAAGCTTAAGGAAGAGCTGAAAAAGTTGACCGGTAAGGACGTTCAAATCAATATCTTTGAAGTAAAGCGTCCCGAACTTGATGCTGTAATTGTTGCCAACAACATTGCACGTCAGGTAGAGGGCCGTATATCCTACCGTCGTGCTATCAAAACAACCATGGCTTCAACCATGCGTTTGGGCGCCGAAGGTATTAAGGTACAAATTTCAGGTCGTTTGGGCGGCGCCGAAATGGCACGTTGCGAGACCATTAAAGAAGGTCGTATTCCACTACACACTATCCGTGCAGACATTGACTATGCTTTGGGTGAAGCGCTTACCAAGGTAGGTTTGTTGGGTATTAAAGTTTGGGTTTGTAATGGCGAGGTATACGGAAAGCGTGACCTTAGCCCCAATGTGGGAACCAGCGTAAACAATTTCAGCGGCGGCGAGAACTCCGGAAGCGGTCGTGAAGGCGGCCGAGGCGATGGTCGTGGTAGAAGCCCGCGTGGTGGTGGCGACAGGGGTCCACGCGCTGGCGGTGGCGATAGAAAGCGCCAAGCAAAGAAGTAAGAACGTTCTAAGTAAGTAGAAGAAATGTTACAGCCTAAAAAAACGCAATACAGAAGGGTACAAAAGGGCAAAATGAAAGGTAATGCTCAGCGCGGAAGCCAGCTGGCATTCGGATCATTCGGCATTAAGACCCTTGAGTCCTGCTGGATTACCGGAAGGCAAATCGAAGCAGCTCGTCAGGCCATTACCCGCTACATGAAGCGTGAAGGTCAAATGTGGATTCGCATCTTTCCAGATAAGCCCATTACCAAGAAGCCTGCTGAAGTCCGCATGGGTAAGGGTAAGGGTGCGCCAGAAGGGTTTGTTGCTCCGGTTACTCCGGGTCGCATGCTCTTCGAAGTCGAAGGAGTCCCTTTTGAGGTTGCTCAAGAAGCCTTGCGCCTTGGCGCTCAAAAGTTGCCAGTAACCACAAAGTTTGTAATCCGTCGTGATTACGTAATGGAAAAAGCCTAAGAAAAGCAATGAAAACAGCAGAAATAAAAGAAATGACCGCCAAGGAAATCTTGGAAAAAGTTGAGCTTGAGAGAGCACAAGTGGCTAAAATGCGTTTGAACCACGCTATTTCGCCGTTAGAAAATCCGGTTAAGCTAAAGGAGAGCCGCAAGAATATTGCGCGTATGCTCACCATTCTTAGGCAACGAGAACTTAACGAAACTAAAAAATAGCACACAACGATGGAAGCAACAGCTATAGAAAGAACCCTGAGAAAAGAACGGGTTGGAGTAGTAGTAAGCAACAAAATGGATAAGTCCATTGTAGTTGCCGTGCACCGTAAGGTAAAACACCCAATTTACGGTAAGTTCGTTAACCAAACGACTAAATTTGTGGCACACGACGAAAAAAACGAGTGCAGCGAGGGCGATACCGTAAAGATCATGGAAACTCGTCCGCTAAGCAAGAGCAAGCGTTGGAGACTAGTAGAAATTATTGAAAAAGTAAAATAAGCAATGATACAGCAAGAATCAAGACTACGCGTAGCCGACAATAGCGGCGCTAAGGAGGTGCTTTGTATCCGTGTACTGGGTGGTACACGCAGGCGTTATGCTTCTATCGGCGACAAGATTGTGGTAAGCGTAAAATCCGCACTACCCGGTGGCGATGCTAAGAAAGGTAGCGTTTCAAAGGCCGTGATTGTACGCACCAGCAGAGAGGTACGCCGTGCCGATGGGTCATACATCCGCTTTGACGACAACGCCTGCGTGTTGCTAAACAACCAGGGCGAAATCAAAGGAACCCGTATTTTTGGGCCGGTTGCCCGTGAACTTCGTGATAGCTACATGAAGATTGTTTCACTCGCTCCGGAAGTGCTATAACAACAAAACCTATCAGCGAAATGAGCAACATAAAGTTCAAAATAAAGAAAGGAGACACTGTTCTGGTAATAGCCGGTGACGACAAGGGTAAAAAAGGTCGTGTGCTGGAGATTATCACAGACAAGAATCGTGCTGTGGTAGAGGGTATTAACATGGTGTCGAAGCACACCAAACCTAACGCTAAGCATCCGCAAGGTGGAATCATTAAGCAAGAGGCTTCCCTTAACATTTCTAACCTAATGCTGGTTGACGGTGCAGGTAACCCAACTCGTGTTGGTCGTCGTCTTGGCGAAAAAAACAAGCTGGTACGCTTTGCAAAAACAACCGGAGAAGAGATAAAGTAAAATGGCAAAAACATCCAAACCACAAGTACAAGTGGACGCGCAGGGATATATTCCTACGCTTAAGAAAAAGTACAGAGAAGAAATTATTCCGGCTTTTTTGAAAGAGTTCGGATACAAAAGCGTAATGCAGGTTCCAAAGCTGGAAAAGATTGTGCTTAACCAGGGCGTGGGCGCCGCTACTGCCGACAAGAAGCTGGTAGACGTTGCCGCCGCTGAGCTTACGGCAATTACCGGTCAAAAGGCTTTGATAACGCGTGCCACCAAGGATATTTCAAACTTTAAGCTGCGTAAGGGTGTCGCCATTGGGGCAAAGGTTACCCTTCGTGATAAGAAGATGTATGAGTTCCTGGATAAATTGGTGTGCATTGCACTGCCTCGTATCCGTGACTTCCATGGTATCAATGATAAGCTGGATGGCAGAGGTAATTACAACCTGGGTATCAAGGAGCAAATCATTTTCCCTGAAGTAGATATTGAAAAGATCACCAAAATTATGGGGCTGGAGATTACCTTTGTAACCACTACCCAAAAAGACGAAGAAGCTTACGCGCTGCTTCGCCACTTTGGTCTTCCGTTTAAGAACGCTAAAAAACAAGCATAAGACAATGGCAAAGGAATCAATAAAGGCGCGCGAAGTAAAGCGTGCAAAGCTGGTAGCCAAGTATGCAGAGAAGCGCAAGGCTTTGAAAGAGGCCGGAAATTACGCCGCGCTGGCTCAGCTTCCAAAGAACTCTAGCGCCGTACGCCTGCACAACCGTTGCAAGCTTACCGGTCGTCCAAAAGGATACATGCGCCAGTTTGGCATCAGCCGTATCACTTTCAGAGAAATGGCGAGCCAGGGTCTTATTCCGGGTATTACCAAGGCGAGCTGGTAGCATAATTTTCGATTTATGATTTGAAGTTAATCATGAGTAGCAAAAGGTCAATCTATTTTTTTATACTTGCTATAGCATTGATAATTGTTGGCGCTATTGTTAAGTTAACATATACAGAAACAAAATTATCTTTACCGTTATTTTTAGCGGGTATGTTAAGTTTTGTGGCAGGAGTAGTAAGCTTGATTACAATCGTAAATCATAAAAAAATAAATCAACATTGGATATCGGGCGCGAGCTTGCGTAAGCAGCGGCGTTGAGGGTATCGAAAACTAATAAAAAATGACTGATCCAATAGCAGATTTCTTGACCAGAATTCGCAATGCCATTAAGGCTGGTCACAAGGTGGTAGAAATTCCCGCCTCAAACATTAAGAAGGAAATTACCCGCATTCTTCACGAAAAGGGGTACATCCTTAGCTACAAGTTTATTGAAGAGGGACCTCAAGGTTCTATTAAGATAGCGCTTAAGTATCATCCGGAAACGAAGCGTTCGGCCATTAAGAATTTGAAGCGCGTTTCCACTCCGGGTTTGCGCCGCTACGCTGATGTAGAAACCATGCCAAAAGTATTGAATGGTTTAGGTGTTGCTATCGTTTCGACATCAAAAGGCTTGATGACAGATAAGGAAGCCCGCGTTCAAAATGTTGGCGGCGAGGTGCTTTGCTACATATATTAAAAATATAAGAGTTTGATTTTCAGGGGTTTAACCCTGGAGTTTGAATTCTGAAACCATAAAATTCATAGCTTAAATGTCACGTATTGGAAAATTGCCTGTAAACCTTCCCAAGGGTGTTACCGTAGCGGTAGGCGCTGACAATGTGGTAAAGGTTAAAGGACCTCTGGGAGAACTTTCACAGGCGGTAGATAAGGATATCACCGTTGCCGTAGAGGGAGATCAAGTTAAGGTTACGCGCCCAACCGATCAGCCGCGCCACCGCTCTATGCACGGTTTATACCGCGCCCTTATCCAGAATATGGTAACGGGTGTTGCCACCGGCTACAGCAAAGAGCAAGAGCTGGTGGGTGTGGGCTACAAGGTAGAGGTTAAGGACCAAACGCTGGTATTTAACCTTGGTTTTTCACACGAAATACACTTCATGCTGCCTAAGGAAGTGAAAGCTGTAGCAGCAGAAATTAAGAAAGGAGAAAACCCCCGCTTGCAAATTACCTCTGCCGACAAGCAGCTGGTCGGTCAAGTGGCCGCAAAGATACGCTCGCTACGCAAGCCCGAGCCGTACAAGGGTAAAGGTATTAAGTTTGTTGGCGAACAGCTGCGTCGTAAGGCTGGTAAGTCAGCGGCATCTAAATAATAGGAGGCAGTTTAAATGGCATTATCAAAATCAGCAAGAAGAGAGCGTATTAAGTTCCGCGTTCGTAAGATTGTTAGCGGCACTGCCGAAAGACCTCGTCTTACAGTGTTTAGAAGCAACGTTCAAATTTATGCTCAACTTATTGACGACGCCGCGAACAATGGCGTTGGCACTACGTTGGTAGCTGCCGGCTCAATAGAAAAGGGGCTGGCAGAGCAAGTAAAGGGCAAAACCAAGCAGGAAGTTGCTACCGTTGTAGGTAAGCTGGTTGCAGAGCGTAGCTTGGCAAAAGGTATCAACAGCGTGGTTTTTGACCGTAACGGATACTTGTACCACGGAAGAGTAAAATGTTTAGCAGAAGCAGCTCGTGAAGGCGGACTAAAATTCTAAAAGACCTATGTCAGAAAATACAAACGTAAAAAAAGTAAAAACCACCGACCTTGAACTTAAGGACAGGTTGGTTGCCGTTGAACGTGTTACCAAAGTAACCAAGGGCGGTCGCCACTTCAGCTTCTCTGCAATTGTAGTAGTAGGTGACGAAAAAGGCGTAGTAGGCTACGGTCTGGGCAAGGCAAACGAAGTTTCGGTTGCTATTTCAAAAGGTATTGAGGATGCTAAGAAAAACCTGGTGAAAGTTCCGGTATTTAAGGGGACTATTCCTCACGAGCAAGTTGCCAAGTTTGGCGGCGCTCGAGTATACATGCGTCCTGCTGCTCCGGGTACCGGAGTAAAAGCAGGGGGTGCTATGCGTGCCGTATTTGAGAGTGTGGGTATACACGACGTACTTGCCAAGTCTAAGGGCTCATCAAACCCTCACAACTTGGTAAAGGCTACTGTAAATGCTCTGTTGGAGTTGCGTGATGCATACACTGTGGCTAACCTGCGTGGAGTATCGCTGAGCAAAGTGTTTAACGGATAAGCAAGAAAAGTACAATGGCAAAAGTAAAGATAACACAAGTGCGCAGCCAGATTGGCAGCACGGATAAGCAAAAAGCAACACTTCGCAGCCTTAAGCTGGGCAAGGTAAACAGCAGCACTGTTCGCGAGAAATCTCCGGTTTTGGATGGTCAAATCGCCGCCTTGAGCCACCTGATAAAGGTAGAGGAAGTAAAGTAATTGAATTTTATACAACGGTTTAACTGCCGGTTAGAAATTTTGCTACAATGGAATTAAGTAATTTAACCCCCGCAGCGGGTTCAACACACAAGGAAAAACGTATTGGCCGCGGTCAGGGTTCTGGTCGTGGAGGTACATCAACACGTGGCCATAAGGGTGCAAAGTCACGTTCGGGCTACTCGCGCAAGCTGGGTTTTGAGGGAGGACAGATGCCGCTACAACGCCGCTTGCCTAAGTTCGGTTTTAAGAACCCGACGCGTGTTGAGTACAAGGCTATCAATCTTTACACCATTGATGCGTTGGCTACGGCTCAAAGCCTAACAGCAATTACCCCGGAGGTGTTGGTTGCGGCAGGTTTGGCGTCAAAGAAAGACCTGGTAAAGATTTTGGGTCAAGGTACCTTGAGCAAGAAGCTGGACGTTACCGCTAACGCCTTCTCAAAGTCAGCAGCTGCTGCAATTGAAGCCCAGCAAGGCAAGGCCATTAAGCTATAAGAATCAAGTTACAAAAATCTGTGGCACAAATACTTAACGGATGAAGAAGTTTATAGAAACCATAAAGAACATTTTTAAGATTGAAGATCTTAGAAAGAGAATTCTTTACACACTCGGTCTCCTGCTTATTTACAGGTTGGGCAGCTTTGTGGTTATTCCGGGTATTGATCCGGAAGGGTTGACAAAGTTGCAAGCACAGGCATCAGAAGGTCTTATGGGTCTACTGAATATGTTCTCAGGAGGTGCTTTCGGTAACGCTTCTATCTTTGGTTTAGGTGTTATGCCCTACATTTCTGCATCCATTGTGGTGCAGCTATTGGGTATGATGATTCCCTACTTCCAACGTCTGCAACGTGAGGGAGAGAGCGGGATGCGTAAGCTTAACCAAATTACCCGTTACCTTACCATTATAATTTTGTGCTTCCAAGCTCCGGCATACTTGGCAAACCTGCATGCTCAAGTTCCCGCAGAGGCATTTATGATTAAGGGTGCATATTTTACCATATTCTCTACCATTGTACTCATGTCCGGTACCATGTTTATTATGTGGTTGGGCGAGCGCATTACCGATAAAGGTTTGGGCAATGGCGTATCACTTATCATTATGGTGGGTATTATTGCTCGCTTGCCGTTTGCGCTGGTATCAGAGTTTGGTTCACGCGTGGCCACAAACGGCGGTTTGGTGATGTTTGTAGTAGAAATGGTGGCATTGTTCTTGGTGTTTGTTGCAACAATTCTGCTGGTACAAGGCGTTCGTAAGATTCCCGTACAGTACGCTAAGCGTATTGTTGGCAACAAGCAATATGGTGGTGCACGCCAGTACATTCCGTTAAAGATAAATGCGGCTGGTGTTATGCCTATCATCTTTGCTCAGGCATTGATGTTCTTGCCCATGATTTTTTCAAAATTTGAGGCTACAAGTGGTATTGCTGTTGCTTTCTCAAACTACACCGGTTTTTGGTACAACTTGCTGTTTTTCCTTTTGGTAGTAGCCTTTACCTACTTCTACACGGCTGTTACGGTAAATCCTACCAACATGGCAAATGATATGAAAAAAAATGGCGGCTTTGTTCCCGGTGTTAAGCCGGGAAAGAAAACCGCTGAATATATAGACGCTATTATGTCGCGCATTACGCTACCCGGTTCATTCTTCTTGGGCTTTGTAGCAATTATGCCGGCGTTTGCCATGATAATGGGTATTAACAACCAGTTTGCCCAATTCTTTGGCGGCACCTCCTTGCTGATTTTGGTTGGCGTAGTATTGGATACGCTGCAACAAGTTGAAAGCCACCTGCTTTCTCGCCACTATGATGGTTTGATGAAGACTGGACGCTTGAAAGGCAGGAGCGGTATGTAGTATTTGGTGGACAAAAGAACAAGGACGGAAAAACAGAAAATGTATATCTTTAAATCTTTGTTCTTGTAATCTTTATTCCGAAAATGTTCTTTAAAGAGATGAGTCTGGTAAAAACAGCCGAAGAGATTGAGTTTTTACGCGAAAACAATCAGCTAGTGTCTAAAACGCTGGCCGAATTGGCAAAGCACATAAAGCCGGGTGTTACGGGTTTGATGCTGGACAAAATAGCCGAAGAGTTCATTCGTAGCCACGGGGCGGCGCCCGGATTCTTGGGGTATGAGGGTTATCCCAATACTCTTTGTACTTCGATAAACGATGTGGTAGTTCATGGGATTCCAAATACCTATGAGCTTCGTGAGGGTGATATTATTTCGGTAGATTGCGGAACCATTAAGCATGGTTTTTACGGAGATTCGGCCTTTACATTTATGGTAGGGGAAGTAGCTCCGGAAGTAAAACAGCTACTGAAGGTAACTCGAGAAAGTTTGGAGCTGGGTGTTGCCAAAGCAGTTGAAGGAAACAGAATTGGCGATATTTCGCACGCCGTACAAAGCCACGTTGAAAGGTTTGGATACTCTGTAATACGTGAAATGCAAGGACACGGTTTGGGTAAGAATATGCACGAAGAACCGGGTGTTCCTAACTACGGTAAGCCCGGACAAGGCAAGAAGCTGATCAAAGGGATGGTGATTTGTGTAGAGCCAATGATTAACTTGGGTAAGAAGGATATTTACCAGGAGCGTGACGGTTGGACCATCAGAACAAACGACAGAAAACCGTCAGCACACTTTGAGTATGCGGTGGCTGTAGGAAAGGGAAAACCCGATATATTGACCACATTTGAGTATGTGGATAAAGCTTTAAAAACAAAAAAGAATTAAACCCATGGCAAAACAGACTGCCATAGAAAGAGACGGAGTAATTGTAGAATCACTATCTAACGCAATGTTTCGGGTAGAGTTGGATAATGGTCACATTATTACGGCGCATATTTCGGGTAAAATGAGGATGCACTACATCAAAATTTTGCCGGGCGATAAGGTGCGCGTTGAAATGACGCCTTATGATTTGACAAAAGGTCGTATCTGTTTCAGGTACAAGTAAATAGTTAAGCACAATTGTTGATCTGTTGAGTTGTTAAGTTGAGTTGCAACAACAAACAGTTAGGCAGTTAAACAATTAAACCATAGAAAAATGAAGGTAAGAGCATCCATCAAAAAACGCAGTGAGGATTGCAAGATTGTAAAGCGCAAAGGCCGCTTGTACGTTATCTGCAAAAAGACCCCAAAGTACAAAATGCGTCAGGGATAAATTTTAACTTGTAATTATTAAACAGAGAATATGGCACGTATTGCAGGTATTGATTTACCTAAGAACAAGCGCGGAGAGATAGGGCTGACCTACATTTACGGTATTGGCCGCAGCACCTCACGCAAGATTTTGACCACCGCCGGAGTAAATTTTGATATTAAGGTTAAGGATTGGAACGATGCTCAAGAGTCTGCTATTCGTAGCGCTATTGCAGCAGAGGGAATGAAGCTGGAGGGCGAGCTGCGCTCAACGGTTCAGCTTAACATTAAGCGTTTGATGGATATTGGTAGCTACCGTGGTATTCGTCACCGTTTGGGTTTGCCGGTTCGCGGACAGAGCACCAAGAACAACGCTCGTACTCGTAAGGGTAAGAAAAAGACTGTTGCAAACAAGAAGAAAGCAACGAAGTAATAGTTAAAAAAACGGATGATGTACGGTTTGCCGGTGTAATAACCGGATGCCCGGAAATCATAAATCGACAATATCAACAGATATGGCAAAAAAAACAGTAACGACCAAGAAGAAAGTTGTAAAGGTTGACGCGGTGGGCGAGGTACACGTTAGCTCCACTTTCAACAACATTATCATTACGTTGACTAACAATGACGGACAAGCCATCAGCTGGTCATCGGCAGGAAAAATGGGCTTCCGTGGTTCAAAGAAGAACACTCCCTACGCTGCTCAAATGGCCGCTAACGACTGCGCTAAAGTAGCCTACGATATGGGCTTGCGTAAGGTAAAGGCGTACGTAAAGGGGCCGGGTGGCGGACGTGAGTCGGCCATGCGTACCATTCATGCCAACGGCATTGAGATTACCGAAATTGTAGACGTTACACCGATTCCGCACAACGGCTGCCGTCCAAAAGGTCGCAGAAGGGTATAATCCGCAATAACAACAAGTAATTTAATAAGAAAATGGCAAAATATACAGGTCCAAAGACAAGAGTTGCACGCAAATTTGGTTTGCCTATTTTTGGTGCAGATAAGTCTTACGAAAAGAAAAACTACCCTCCCGGACAGCACGGCTTGGCCAAGAAGCGCAAAAAGGTTTCTGAGTACGGCGTACAGCTTACCGAAAAGCAAAAGTTGAAGTATACCTACGGTTTGTTGGAGCGCCAGTTCCGCAACTTGTTCGAGAAAGCTTCTACCATGAAAGGCCGTAAGGGTGATAACCTTTTGGCTTTGCTGGAGAGCCGCTTAGATAACGTAGTATTCCGTTTGGGTGTTGCTCCTACACGTGCAGCTGCACGTCAGCTGGTAGGGCACCGTCACATTACTCTTAACGGTGAGGTTTGCAATATTCCTTCGGTAATTGTAAAGCCCGGTGATGTTGTGGGCGTACGCGAAAAGTCGAAGAGTCTTGAGGCTATTCAGGATAACTGTGGTGGTTCTCGCAGCAGCCATTACTCATGGTTGGAGTGGGATAGCGCTACTATGAGTGGTAAGTTCATGAATAGACCGGAGCGCGCCGATGTTCCTGAAACCGTAAACGAGCAGCTTATTGTGGAGTTGTACTCCAAGTAGTAGAACTCTACCGGCTGAAGATTTTTAAATGCGCACAAAAGGTGCTGCAGATTGTAAAAAGGCTAAAACGAAAATAATCATATGGCAATATTAGCATTTCAGAAGCCCGATAAGGTGATTATGCTCGACTCGACTAACACTTTTGGTCGCTTTGAGTTCCGCCCTCTTGAACCCGGGTACGGTATGACCGTAGGTAACGCGCTACGCCGCGTGTTGCTGTCGTCGCTAGAAGGCTACGCAATAACCTCGGTAAAAATAAGCGGTGTGGAGCATGAGTTTGCCTCCATCCCCGGAGTGCTTGAGGATATGGTGGAAATCATCCTTAACCTTAAGCAGGTAAGGCTAAAGAAAGTAGCCGAAGGTATTGATACCGAGAAAGTTAAGTTAAACATTTCCGGCCAAACCGAATTTAGGGCTGAGCTACTGTCGAACGGTATGACCGCTTTCAAGGTGCTCAATCCCGAGCTGGTTATTTGCCACATGGAGCCCAACGTTAAGCTGCAAATAGAGCTTACCCTCAACAAGGGCAGGGGCTATGTTCCGGCTGACGAAAACCGTGGCGAGGAGACAGAAATTATTGGTACGATTGCTATTGACTCTATTTACACGCCGATAAAGAATGTAAAGTATGCGGTAGAAGATTACCGTGTGGAGCAAAAGACGGACTACGAAAAGTTGACGGTAGAAATCACAACCGATGGCTCCATCTTTCCGAAGGATGCCCTTAAGGAGGCTGCAAAAATTTTGATTCACCACTTCATGCTTTTCTCAGATGAGAAGATCACGTTGGATACCGAAGAGAAGTTTACCAACGATGATTTTGATGAGGAGGTGCTTCACATGCGTCAGCTGCTGAAGACCAAGTTGACGGATTTGGATCTATCCGTACGCGCGCTTAACTGCCTGAAAACTGCTGAGGTTGAAACTCTTGGCGAGCTGGTTAAGTTCCAACGTAATGACTTGTTAAAGTTCCGTAACTTTGGTAAGAAGTCGTTGACCGAGCTTGACGAGAAGCTGGTGCAGCTTAACCTGCATTTCGGCATGGATGTTTCAAAGTATAAACTTGACAAGGAATAATATCAGATGAGACACGGTAATAAGATTAACCACTTGGGAATGAAGACGGGGCACCGTAGCGCAATGCTATCGAACATGGCATCGTCGCTAATCATGCACAAGCGTATAGAAACCACCTTGGCTAAGGCAAAGGTGCTGCGTGAATTCGTAGAGCCAATCCTTACCAAAGGAAAGAATGATACTACTCACTCACGCCGTATGGTTTTCTCTGTGTTGAAGAACAAGGAGGCCGTTAAAGAACTTTTCGGCACGGTGGCTAGTAAAGTTGGGCAACGTCCCGGGGGCTACACTCGTATTTTAAAGATTGGCTTCCGCCATGGCGATGCCGCTGAAGTGGCAATGATTGAGTTGGTTGACTTTAACGAAACATACACTCCGGTGACCAAGAAGGAAGTTAAGAAAACCACCCGCCGTGGCACGGCCAAAAAAGCAGCGCCAAAGGTTGAGGCTCCTGCTGCTGAAGCTGAAGTTGCAGAGTAGTCGTGTAGTTCACAGTTATCTTTAAGGGTAAAAAACGGTTGCAAATACCTTGCAGCCGTTTTTATTTTTCGTGTGGAAATAGCACACTGATCCGTTGTTAACTACTTAATTTTAAGTGCCCTTGAGTTTTATGACAAAGGTAAATATGGCTCCATGGAGCCGGAAAGTAGGATATGCGAAAAAAACCTTGCTCGTAGGATCCTGTTTTGCATCCAACATTGGAGAGTGGATGCAGCGGCTGAAATTTGCAGCTATGAGTAATCCTTTTGGAGTTTTGTATAATCCGGTGTCGGTAGCGCAAAGCTTGCAAAGAATGGCAGAAAAACGCCTTTTGACAGCGGCCGATTTGCAGCAGGAGAATAATCTTTGGTTCAGCTACACGCACGACAGCCATTTTTCGAATCCGGATAAGGCCGAATGCTTGCGCTTGCTGAACGAGAGTATTCTGAAGGGAGCGTGGGGGCTGAAAACGGCTGATTTTTTAATGGTAACTTTAGGAACAGCCTGGGTTTACAAGCTGAAAAGAACGGGCGAGGTGGTTGCCAACTGCCATAAAACTCCAGCTAGGGAGTTTGATCGTGTGTTGCTTTCTCTGGCCGAAATTGCACAGGTCTTATGCGAAATGTTGAAGAGCGTGCAAACCATAAATCCGAATTTGCAGGTTGTATTTACGGTAAGTCCTGTCAGACATTGGAAGGATGGCGCTCATGGTAATCAGCTAAGTAAGGCGGCTTTGCTGTTGGGCGTTGAAGAAGCTGTACAAAAGACCGAGAATGCCGGTTATTTCCCTGTCTATGAGATAGTTATGGATGAATTGCGTGACTACAGGTTTTACGCTGATGACATGCTGCACCCATCGCCTTTGGCTATAAAAACCATTTGGGAAAAGTTGGTAAAGGTAGCTGTAGATGAGCAATCTCAATGTTTGTTTTCAGAGTTGGAGCAGCTGAGGGCTGCCATTCATCATCGGCCAGCTAACTCAAAATCGGCAGATTATATAACGTTTTTAGAGCGGCAAAACCAGCGTCTGCAGATGTTGAAGCTGCGACTGCCTTTGGCAGATTGGGATGAAGAGGAGGCTTTTTTTGCCGAAAAGCTGTAATTTTGCGGAATGCGTTGACCGGTTGAGTTGATAGCGCAATTTTGAGGATTTTATTTACTACGATTTGTCGGAGAGTAAGCTATATAAATCGCTACAAAAATATGCACGTCGTATGATGACCTGCCCGCATTGTCGTGAGGGTAAGGTCAAGTTTAACAAAACGTGGTTTATTGATGTTGACACATATTTGTATTGCGATACGTGCGGCGCAAAGTTGGCGCACATCAGCTATCTGGCGGTGGCGGCGCTTACTGCCGCTGCGGTGGTCGCGCTGTACATTATTTTTCAGCAGAAAGGAGTAGATCACAGCGTAGAGAGCGCTCAACGCTCGGTGAAAATTTTTGCGGTAGTTTTTTACGTGTTGATATGCCTTATGCGGTTATTGCTGTTGGGATTGCTCTGGCTTATAAAGCATCCGCCCTTCTTTGTTGATGATGAGGATCTGAGCTACGAGGAGCAGAAAAAGAAAATTGACGAATGGTGGGCGCCGTTTGTGTAATTTACCATTTACGATTAACCGGTGCGTATGGGTTGTCCCCCTGAGGGAACACAGACAAAACAGACTTTGTCACAGATAAACACCGCTTTTATCAGTGAAAATCCATGACAACGTGTCCCCATCTGTGTCCTAAAAACAAGCTCAGCAGGACAGCGTATAGCGCTACGCT
This sequence comes from Prevotellaceae bacterium, assembly GCA_031266015.1. Classification (GTDB taxonomy): domain Bacteria; phylum Bacteroidota; class Bacteroidia; order Bacteroidales; family UBA932; genus JAISBU01. The sequence continues at coordinate 142,710 of JAISBU010000033.1, forward strand.
TTTTTAAAGTAATGTCATGTAGTGCTCCTAGTGCAAAATGCAGCAGCTTACTTATTCCACAAAAAGTTGTACCTTTGCGCCCTAAAATGCACGAAATTTATACATGATTACGGTTAACAACCTGGCCATTCAGTTTGGCAAAAGAGTACTTTTTCAAGACGTAAATCTCAAATTTACCCCTGGCAGCTGCTATGGTATTATTGGCGCCAATGGCGCCGGCAAATCTACTTTACTAAAAGCGCTTAGCGGCGATATTGACGCTACCCGTGGCAGCATTACCATGGGAACCGGAGAGCGCTTATCCGTGCTACGACAAGACCACTTTGCGTTTGACGAGTTCACAGTAATGGACACCGTTCTGCAAGGCCACTCCATTTTGTGGAACATCATGCAGGAGAAAAATGCCCTATATGTCAAGCCTGATTTCAATGATGAAGATGGCATTAAGGTATCGGAGTTGGAGGAGAAATTTGCCCACTACGAAGGTTGGAATGCTGAGAGTGACGCTGCAAACCTGCTGAGCGGTTTGGGAATAAAGGAAAGCTTGCACTACACGCTAATGAAAGATCTTAGCGGAAAGGATAAAGTGCGCGTACTGCTGGCACAAGCCCTGTTTGGTAAGCCCGATAATCTTCTGCTTGATGAGCCTACCAACGACCTGGACTTGGAAACAGTAATGTGGCTCGAAAACTACCTTTCGGAATTTGAGAATACGGTACTGGTCGTATCACACGACCGCCACTTTTTGGATTCCGTTTGTACCCACACCGTAGATATTGACTTCAAAAAAATACAGCTATTCGCCGGTAACTACAGCTTCTGGTACGAATCGAGCCAGCTGGCTTTACGTCAAGCGGCACAACAGAATAAGAAGGTAGAGGAAAGAAGAAAGGAGCTGGAAGAGTTCATTCGCCGATTCAGCGCAAACGTATCAAAATCCAAGCAAACAACCAGCCGAAAGAAAATGCTGGAGAAGCTGGATGTTGCCGAAATTCAACCTTCGTTACGTAAATATCCAGGCATTATTTTCACACCATCGCGTGAGCCGGGCGATCAGATTCTTGAGGTAAAAGACATGAGCGTCGGCATTGACGGCGAGGCGCTATTTAAGAACGTATCTTTCACCATTGAAAAGAATGACAAGGTGGCTTTTCTGTCGCGCGATCCTCGTGCTATGACCGCTTTGTTTCAAATAATCAATGGCGAACAGCAGGCAGAAACAGGTGTTTACCAGTGGGGACAAACGATTACCACCGCCTGCCTGCCGCTGTACAACCAAAACTTTTTTGACAACGAGCTAAGCCTTATCGACTGGATAGCGCAGTTTTCCGCCGATACCCACGAGGTTTACCTTTTGGGTTACTTGGGAAAAATGCTATTCTCCGGCGAAGAGGTGCACAAGCGTGCAAGCGTGCTATCGGGAGGTGAAAAGATGCGCTGCATGATTGCCCGCATGATGCTGAAAAACGCCAACTGCATGATACTGGATTCTCCCGCCAACCATCTGGATTTGGAATCCATTCAGGCATTCAACAATGCGCTGAAAGTATTCAAAGGCAACATTCTTATGGCCAGCCACGACCATGAATTTATACAAACTGTATGTAACCGGATCATTGAGCTGACGCCAAACGGCGCCATCAACAAAATTATGGAGTACGATGACTACATCGCATCCGATGACATCAAAGCGCTACGTGCAAAAATGTACGGAAACAAGTAGCTGAATCAAAAAAATCTCAACAAGAATTCTGTTGAGATTTTTTGATTTGAGCGAGAAACGGGGCTCGAACCCGCGACCCTCAGCTTGGGAAGCTGATGCTCTACCAACTGAGCTACTCTCGCAAATTAGTGATACAAAGATAATATTTTGCCATTCAAATTTTAGCTCGTAACTTTAATTTTTCATTTTTTCACATTTGAATGTCCCTTTGTATATAGCCAAAAGGCTGATTTTCAGCAATCAGACGGAACATAAGCTTCTACGCCCTATCATTCGAATTTCGATGATAAGCGTGGCGCTCAGCATTGCAGTCATGATTGTAACGCTGTCTGTACTGCTTGGGTTTAAGCAACAAATCACGGAAAAAGTTACAGGTTTTTTGGCGCACGTTCAAATCGTAAACTACGATGGCAACACCTCGTTTGAAACCAACCCCATCAATAGCAATCAAGATTTTTTATCACAGATTAAAGCCATTGATAACGTAAGCCACACACAAACATACGCTCTTAAAGCCGGTATAATCAGCTCTGGCAACAACATGCAGGGGGTAGTTCTTAAGGGCGTGGATAGCAACTTTGACTGGTCATTTTTCAACTCCAACATGGTGGACGGAAAAGGTTTTGAGGTAAACGATAGCGCCGGTACCAGCAAGGTTTGCATTTCACTAAAGCTGGCACAAATGTTACAGCTGAAGTTAGGTGATAATTTTGACGCTTACTTCGTACAAAATCCACCACGTGTCCGTCGATTCAATATTTCCGGAATTTTTGACACAAAATTCGGTGAGTTCGATAAGCTATACGTGCTTTGCGATATCAAGCACCCGCAACGTCTCAACGGATGGAGCAACGAGCAAATTACGGGTTTTGAAATCTACCTGAAAAACTTTGACAAGCTGAACGACACGTATGCAGATATAGCCAATATTGCTGCCTACAAGTTGCAACCTGACGGCTCCAGGCTTGCTGTTGAAAGTGTGAAGGAGCGCTATGGGCAAATCTTTCAGTGGTTAGCCTTGCAAGATATGAACGCTATGGTAATTTTTGTACTCATGCTGGCGGTGGCCGGCTTTAACATGATATCCGGATTACTCATTATCCTTTTGGAACGTTCGGGTACCATCGGATTACTGATGACGCTGGGTATGCGCAACAGAAATCTGCAAAAGGTTTTTGTTTACCAAGCGGGCTTTATTGCCTTACAGGGTTTAGTATGGGGAAATGTAATTGGAATCGCAATTTGCCTGCTGCAGAAATACTTTGGTATAGTATTATTAAACCCGGATACCTATTACCTTTCACAAGTTCCTATTGCCATTAGCTGGGGGAAAATTGTCCTGCTCAACTTGGGAGCAATTATGGCAATTACAGGAATGCTTGTGCTACCATCCTTACTCGTGGCCAGGGTAAAACCAAGTAAAACACTGAGATTTAACTAGATACCGTAGAAATCGACAGTCAATAGTGCCTACGTATACGTTGTCATCCTGAACTTGTCGAAGGGTGCGGCAGGGGAAATGGCGTAATCGTAAGTTCCGGCCTGGGGGTTACGTAATTCATCAGCATAACAGGCTCATCGCTGCACGCTTTGGGTAGGGCTATGGGATAAGGTAGCAATTTTTTAAGGTTCAAGATAGTTTATTACGATATAAGTCATTTCCGCCGTTTTTTTAGCCTTAATATTAAGGTTAAAAAGGCGAATAATATTTCCTATCCAGCAGCGCCAACAAATCCCAATCCGAATCAGGCCAGGCATCGCCACGCGCCTGCGAGCCGAAGAGAATTACCTTTTCATTCGGCAAAATCTGCCGCTTCAAAGCTTGTATTTCCCTAAAAATTTGCTGATTCATAACCCTTAGTTTAATCCTTTTTACAAAGATAGCTATTTTGCTTACCTTTGCTCCGCTGAAGCAAAAAATCAGCGACCATTTTTCATGACAATAGACCAGCTGCTAAACCGATTTGCAAAGCAAGTCGGCTTTAGTATTTTGTATAAATCGTTGAAAAACAGCGAGTTGCAACATGTTGAATTACGACAGCTGGCAGGCAGCAGTCGTAGTCTTACAGCCTCTGCCGCAGCCACTCAATTGGGTGGTACGCATGTTTTCGTACTCAACGATAAGGAAGAAGCCGCCTACTTTTACAACGACATTTACAACCTTCTCAAAGGTCAAAACGTGCTGTTTTTTCCCTCATCCTACAAGCGCAGCGTACAATACGGACAAGAGGATGATTCAGCGGGAGTGCAGCGTACCGCAGTGCTGGCGCAGCTGGCCGATAAAAGCATTACCAACCTCTGCATAGTGAGCTATCCCGAAGCCATGGGAGAAATGGTTGTATCCAACCAAGGTTTACAAAAAAACACGCTACGGCTCAAAGTAGGCGAAAATATTGGCATAGACTTCATTCGAGATGCTCTAATGGAGTACCATTTTGAGCGAACCGACTTTGTTTACGAACCCGGACAGTTTGCTATACGTGGCAGCATAGCCGACATTTTTTCCTTTGCCGATAACAAACCTTTTCGTCTCGATTTTTTTGGAGATGAAGTAGAAAGCATCCGTCGTTTTGATCTCAACACGCAGCTCTCTAGCGAGCAAATGCAAGAAGTCGAGATTGTTCCCAACCTCAAAAAGCTAATGACGGCAAACGCCAAAGAGCAATCGTCAATCTTCAATTTTGTACAAGCTAAAAAAACGGTTCTGTGGCTCGGCAACCATGCGCTCATACAAGAAAAAGTTGAGCTACAACATAAGCTGGCAGTAGATGCGCAGAGCCCGGCAGGTATGATTAGCGGAAAAGATTTTGAACATAGCTTGCAGAACTTTTCCTGTGTACATTTCTCAAAATACGCTAACAGCACACTTAGCATAGACTTTGCCTGCACCCCGCAACCGGTCTTCAATAAGAACTTTGATTTGCTTGCTGCCAACCTTAAAGAAAGCCAAGAGCAAGGCCTTACCAACCTGCTACTTTCTGATAATTCTGCGCAAATTGAACGCCTTGAAAGCATTCTGCAAAACATAAATCCGGAGTTTCAAAAGTTGGATGGCGTTGCTCTTGCGCTACATGAAGGATTTGTTGACAGCAGCAGCAAAATGTGCTGCTATACCGACCATCAAATTTTTGCCCGCTACCACCGCTTTAAGCTGCATGGAGAGTTGGAACGCAGCGAGCAGCTGACCATTCAGGAGCTCAACTCCCTGCAAGTCGGCGATTACGTAGTGCATATAGACCATGGCGTGGGCGTATTCGGCGGACTGGTAAAACAGGAAGTAAACGGCAAGCCACACGAGTTTATAAAACTCACCTACAAAGATGGCGATGTACTTTTTGTAAGCGTACACGGGCTGCACCGTATTTTTCGGTACAAAGGAAAAGATGGCGAACCCCCAAAAGTGTACAAGCTCGGTACCGGAACTTGGCAAAAGCTCAAGCAAAATGCCAAGAGCAAGGCAAAAGATATTGCCAAAGATTTGATTGCCTTGTACGCCAAACGTAAGAGCACACCCGGATTCGCATTTTCTCCCGACTCCTACTTGCAACATGAACTGGAAGCCTCATTTATTTACGAAGACACACCCGATCAGGCAAAAACAACCGCTGCCGTAAAAGTTGACATGGAAGCCTCAAACCCAATGGATAGACTGGTTTGCGGCGATGTTGGATTCGGAAAGACAGAAGTTGCCATACGTGCTTCATTCAAAGCGGTAACAGACAGCAAGCAGGTAGCGGTGCTCGTACCAACTACCATTTTAGCGCTTCAGCACTTCAAAACATTTACACGTCGTCTCCGTAATTTGCCTTGCAAAGTAGAATACCTGAGCCGCTTCAAAAGCGCTGCCGAAGCCAAGAAAATCTTGGCCGACTTAGCCGGAGGAAAAATAGACATCATCATCGGTACACACAAGCTACTTGGTAAAGATGTGAAATTCAAAGATTTAGGACTGCTGGTGATAGATGAAGAGCAAAAATTCGGCGTGAGCTCAAAGGAGAAATTGCGCCAGCTAAGGCTCAACGTAGATACGCTAACGCTAACCGCTACACCTATTCCACGTACCCTGCAGTTTTCGCTCATGGGCGCCCGCGACCTGTCCATCATTCAAACACCACCGCCCAACCGCCAGCCGGTAAGTACAGAGCTGCATACATTCAACGAAGACGTTATTCGTGAAGCCATTGACTATGAGGTTTCACGAGGCGGACAAGTATTTTTCGTACATAACAGAGTACAAGATATTCAAAGCGTAGAAGATATTATCAGAAAGCTCTGCCCCACCGCAAAAACCGTTATCGCACATGGGCAAATGGATGGCGCCGAAATGGAAAAACGGGTAGTAGAATTCATCATGGGAGAGCACGATGTACTGGTGGCAACAAGTATTATAGAAAATGGTATTGACATTCCAAACGCAAATACCATCATCATCAATCAGGCTCAGAACTTCGGATTGAGCGACTTGCATCAGCTGCGCGGGCGTGTGGGCCGCAGCAACCGCAAAGCATTCTGCTTCCTGCTCACGCCACCGCCAACCGTCCTCACCGCCGAGGCACGAAGAAGGCTACGTGCCATAGAAGAATTTTCCGACCTGGGCAGCGGCTTCAATATTGCCATGCAGGACTTGGATATTCGAGGAGCAGGAAACCTTTTAGGAGGAGAGCAAAGCGGATTTATTGCCGAAATAGGCTTTGAAACCTACCAGAAAATTCTGAACGAAGCCCTCATGGAGCTGCGCGAAGAGGGCGATCTTCCCGAGGTACAATCCAGCGGAAAAACGGCCACGCAAAACGTATTCGGCATTACTCAAGGCAACGCCTACATTACCGACTGTAACATTGAAACAGACCTGGAGCTGCTGCTACCCGACAGCTACGTGAGCAACACAACCGAGAAAATCCGTTTGTATAGAGAAATGGATAACCTTCAGGATGAGCAGGCTATTGCACAGCTCCGCGAACGTCTTGTCGACCGTTTCGGACAGCTTCCCATGCAGGCAGAAGAGCTGCTCAACGTTGTCCGTTTGCGTCAAATGGCCATAACGCTGGGCTTCGAAAAGATTATCTTAAAAAACAACATCCTGGTGGCCTACTTTGTAAGCAACCAAATGAGCCAGTACTACCAAACGCCAACCTTTACCGGCGTGCTGCAGCGCATAAATGCCAAACCTCTACAGTTCAAGGTAAAGGAGCAAAACGGCAAGCTCTCGTTTGTGGCGCAAAAAGTAAGCACCATAGCGCAGGCCATGAATGTGCTAGGCAATCTTTCAGCATAAAAACTCAACACAAATGCGCCATTGCTAGCGAAGCGAGGCAGCCGGAATGAAGTCTGGAGCGCAACGAAGTCAATACAGCAATGATGATAGTGCAGGCAATGAATTTATTGGAGGTAGCTATGTGTTGGCACAAAACTCCAGCATGGAGGAATTATTGGTAACAATCAGCTTTACTTCTCTTCCAAAAATCAGCGGAAGGTTGGGTTTTTGATGACCTGCCGGAAACCCGAAGCATACAGGAATTCCTAAATTTTGAGCATGCTCATGAATAATCTCATAGGCAGATTTTCCGTATGGAGTAGCGTTGTCTTTCATATCCGTCATGCTGCCTGCTACAATACCTTTTACCTGTTGCAGCGCTCCGCTAAGGAAAAGGTTCATCATCATGCGGTCAATGTGGTACAGGTATTCGTCAATATCTTCGATGAAGAGAATGGCATTTTTCGGAAGCAGGGCATGAGGTGTACCTTGCAGGGAGCAAATGATGGAAAGGTTTCCGCCGGTTAATATGCCGGTGGCTTTTTTGGGAATGTTGAAAGGGTGCGAATCAATACTGTAGGTTAAGTTTTCGCCGAATAAGGCTTTGCGTAAATGTGTAACGCTTTCGGTATTATCTGTAAAATTAATTGGCATGGTAGCATGTATACTTTCAACGCCAATATGCGCTAAGCTAAGGTGTAGCGCGGTAATATCGCTATATCCTGCTATCCATTTCGGACTGGCTTGTAAGTTAGAAAAGTTGACTAAAGGCAGCAGTTGCGCGCAGCCATAACCTCCACGTGCGCCAATAATAGCCTTTACCTCAGGCATTTCTATCATTTCCTGCAAATCGGCAGCACGCTCAGCTGCGGCGCCCGAAAATTGGTGGTGAGCACCAAATAAATGTTTTCCTAATCGCACGTTTAACCCCCAGCTTTCAAACACTTTTATGGTCGGTTGCATTTCCTGCTCGGATACCTTGCGCGCAGGAGCAATAATTCCAACTGTGTCGCCGGGTTTAAGGTAGGAGGGTTGTAACATTGTTTGGTATTCAAATAGTTGTATAAATGTGTTTGTTCTTGCGCGCACATACACCACGTCATTGCTGGCAAGAGCCAAAAATTCTCTCGAAGTTACTTAATTTTTCGTAAATTTGTAAATTATACCTGTTTGAAAGAAGCAATAAATGCAAGCAAAACAACCAAAGCGCTACTTAATTACATCTGCGCTGCCATACGCTAATGGTCCGGTACATATCGGCCACCTGGCCGGAGTATATGTTCCCTCTGATATTTACACCCGATACTTACGTTTGCGCGGACGTGAGGTTATTCACGTTTGCGGTTCGGATGAGCATGGCGTCCCTATTACCATAAAAGCACGCCAGCTGGGCATTACACCTCAGCAGGTGGTGGATAAGTATCATGCGATTATTAAAGATTCGTTCGAGAAATTTGGAATTTCTTTTGATATTTACTCTCGTACCTCGTCAAAGATTCATCATAAAACCGCCTCTGACTTCTTCCGTAAGCTGTACGATGATGGCAAGTTTATTGAAAAACCCAGCGAGCAATACTATGACGAGGAGGCCAGGCAATTTTTGGCCGACCGTTACATAACGGGGACTTGCCCTAAGTGTGGCAATGAGAGCGCTTACGGCGACCAGTGTGAGAAATGTGGTAGCACGCTGAGCCCAACGGAGCTTATCAACCCGCGCTCAACCATAAGCGGGGCAAAACCTGTAATGAAAGAAACATCACACTGGTACCTGCCTCTTGACCAATACGAACCGTGGTTGAAGCAGTGGATTTTGGAAGGTCATAAGGAGTGGAAAACCAACGTTTACGGGCAGTGCAAGTCATGGATTGATGGCGGATTGCAGCCTCGTGCGGTGAGTCGTGATCTTGATTGGGGTGTAAAAGTTCCGGTTGAAGGAGCAGAAGGAAAGGTGTTGTACGTTTGGTTTGACGCGCCTATCGGCTATATTTCAAATACCATTGAATTGCTGCCCGGCGATTGGGAAAAATTCTGGAAAGATGAGGATACAAAGCTGGTACACTTCATTGGTAAGGACAATATCGTGTTCCACTGCATCGTATTTCCGGCAATGCTAAAGGCGCATGGCGACTACATTTTACCGGACAATGTGCCGGCAAATGAGTTTTTGAATCTGGAGAACGACAAGATTTCTACCTCGCGCAGCTGGGCTGTTTGGCTTCATGAATACCTGCAGGAGTTTCCGGGCAAGGAGGATGTAATGCGCTACGTGTTGACTGCTAACGCGCCGGAAACCAAGGATAACAACTTTACTTGGAAAGATTTTCAGGATAGGAATAACAACGAGCTGGTGGCTATTTTCGGAAACTTTGTGAACAGGGCTATGGTGCTAACTCACAAGTATTTCGAAGGACAAGTTCCGCAGGTGGGTACGCTTACCGATTTTGATCACGCTACGCTGATCGAGATGAAGGAGGTAAAAACCAAGGTTGAAGATAACCTGGAGAGTTACCGATTCCGTGAGGCGCTGCGTGAGGCCATGAATTTGGCCCGTTTAGGCAACAAATATTTGGCGGATACAGAACCTTGGAAAGCTATAAAAGCTGATGAGGCAAGGGTGAAAACCATACTGAATATCTCATTGCAAATAACTGCAAATTTGGCAATTGTGATGGAGCCGTTTATGCCGTTTTCTTGTGCTAAGCTGCAACGCATTTTGAATGCTGATAGCGTAATGTTGCAGTGGGACTCATTGGGTTGTGCAACCTTGCTGCCTGTTGGGCATGAGCTGGGACAACCCGAGCTGCTCTTTGAAAAAGTAGAGGATGAAGCCATTGCCGTGCAGCTGCAAAAGTTGCGAAAAAGCAAGGAGGAAAACGAAGCGAAGGCTGCCGCTGCTAACGCTAAAGTTCCCGAAATGTCAGCGCTTTGCTCGTTTGAAGATTTTCAAAAGATGGATATTCGTGTGGTGAAAATCTTGGAAGCGGAGAAAGTAGCCAAGAGCAAGAAGCTTATTAAAATGCTTGTAGACACCGGACTTGATAAGCGTACGGTAGTGAGTGGGGTGGCGGAGCACTTTGAGCCGACCGATCTTGTTGGTAAGCAGGTGAGCATGCTTATTAACCTTGCGCCACGCTCCATCATGGGTATAGAGTCGCAGGGCATGATACTTTACGCGGAGGATGCTACCGGAAAGCTGCACTTAATGCAACCTCAAGTCGAGGTGAATAATGGTGGTAAAATTTGCTAAAACCTTGGTTTTTTGTGCAGATTATAGTAATTTTACCAAATTAGGTATGTTTTACCCAACGTAAAAATTTAATTACCATGAGGTCAGTAGCTATTTCTGCCTTTACAATAGTTGCGCTATTTATCTGTTTTTCAGATATTTGCGTTGCGCAAAGGTCATCTGCGCCGAACAGCAAAACCCGTAAAGAAAAACCACAAGTTGATACTCGTGAGGTAATCGCAGCTATGGCGGAGCCTGTTGCCGAACAGCCGAAACCTGTAGAACCTGCAATTGTGCCTGCTCCTTCCAAACCGGAGGCTAGCGGAAACACGCAAAAAGTTACCAAAGCACAGCGTGCGGGACGTGTGCTTACTCCAACAGAGGAAAAGGCTTACGACCTTTTCCGTAAGGAACAATACGATGAGGCTTCAACTTATTTTGCGCAGCTAGCCAAAGACAAAGTTTTTATTCCCAGCGAACCGGGAACCGAAAATATTGACAAGGTAGTGTTGAGGTATGTTGATGCTGCTATGGTTAAGTTTTTGGAGAAAAGTGAATTTGAAAAAACCGCTACTTACTTGGATAGAATCAGCGAAACCAATAGAGCAAAGAAAATTCAGCAAGAAGCAGATAAGATTTTTGATGTTCTAAAGCAAAGCCGTCGTGTAAAAATCAGCATTAAGAATTTCACGCTAGGTCGCTACGATGCCGACGAAGAAATTTTCTACATGAAGTCTAGCGATGGTACATACGCCGTAAACGTTGACATTAACAGCGCTCGTGCTGTTAAGGCTAACTTCGGCAAAATCGAAATTCGCAACATGAATTTTTCGGTTGAAAACGGAAAGTTGGCGCTCACCAAATTCTCACTTGTTAATCCGGCTAACAGCAAGCAGTATTTTTTTGACGAAGGCTTACCGACCAGCTACGATATTACCGACATTGTAGAATTTTACGATTCTTTGTTGGGCAAACTTCCATCGAAGGGTCAGAATGAGGCTAAGCAGGATACTGCGGTTCGCAGAAGTGTTTCGAGAATGGGACGTAATGACGAGGCAAGAATTCGTCGCAGCACCATAACTCCTCCTGCTGTTGAGAAGAAGAAAACACAGCCGGCAGAAACTCGGCCGAGCAATAAGATTCGTACATCAGTAACGCCTGCGGCAAAGTCACAGCCACAGCTAAGAGCTGCGGCGCCTGTTGAGAGAGATGTAGCTCCACAACAACCGGCTTTACGTCCGCAGCCTCGTGCAGCGCAACCACAGCAAGAACCTCAACCGGAGGCATCAACAGCTCCGGCTAAGGTAACAGAAACCAAGACAGAGGTTTTGCTGGAGAACTAGGATAGCAAAATCATCAAATTAAAAAGAGCGATACAATACCTGTGTCGCTCTTTTTGTTTCTGTATTATGTCCTGAAAATGAAAATCTTACGAAAAGAATTGCCGGAATGTTATGCAATTTTCAAATGTATTCTCGTTAATTCCGGAGGGAATACGCTTGAATATTCCGAACATTGAAGATCCGCTTCCGGACATGGCTGCGTAAGTTGCTCCGCAATCATACAGCTGCTTTTTTATAGCTGACAATCGTGGATACTTTGCAAAAACGCTTAGCTCAAAATCATTTACGAGCAACTCTCTCCATGTGATAATTGGCTGATTAATAATCTTTTGCAATACGGCGACAGGTTTCTTTGGCGTAACGTCTGCATAGGCTTCGGCGGTGCTTACGCCAAAAGGTGGTTTTACTACAAGCAATTCGTAACCCGAAAGATTTACCGAAACAGGCGTGAGTATCTCACCTCGTCCTGTGGCCAGCATAGGAGAGTTGTAAATGAAAAAAGCGCAATCGCTGCCTAATTTTCCGGCATATTCAGCCAGCTGTTGTTGAGAGAGCGAGAGCTGAAAAATTTCATTGAGAGCACGTAAAACAAATGTAGCGTTGCTGGAACCTCCGCCAAGTCCGGCGCCGAATGGCACTTGCTTGTGCAGAAAAATATCGGCGCCCGAAAGGTTAAAATCTTTTTGTAGCGAACGAAACGCTTTTGCGCACAAATTCTTTTCTTGCTCTACATCTACGCAAAGCCCGGTAGTGTGTAGCGTGAGTGTATCGGGGTGGGGCAGCGCCTCTACAACATCGCTCCAACCAATGGGCAAGAATACGGTTTCAATGTTGTGAAAACCGTCTGCACGTTTTTCGATAACATGCAGCCCCAGGTTAATTTTTGCGTTAGAGAACAGTAGCACGGACAATATAGTATTTTGGGATAGGTAGCTAAGTGTGTACTCTGTGCTTTTATTTTGAGCGTTGGCGTCATCCATTGCTTCGCTCAAAATGACAAGAACTCATTGAATCACCATCATATTGATACCTAATCCTGTATTCTTGGAAGTAAAGTTAGCGAAATTTTTTTGGAAGATATTGTTTATCTTTGTTGAACATTCTGTGCTTCATGTCCACTCCGGATAATCATAACCCGATTTTTCAAATGGCTGAGGAGTTTGTTAACCAAACTTCGCAGCATATATTTCTGACCGGAAAAGCGGGTACGGGTAAAACGACATTTCTTCACTACATTGTAAAAGCTACGCACAAAAAAGCGGTCGTAGCGGCGCCTACAGGCGTGGCTGCTATTAACGCCGGTGGTGTGACCTTGCATTCGCTCTTTCAGCTGTCATTTGAGCCATTCTTGCCGAACGGAGTGAAAAAAGATGACTATGTGCATTTTTCCAAAGCAAAGCTAGATGTGCTGCAAAGCATGGAGCTGCTCATAATTGATGAGGTGAGCATGTTGCGCGCCGATGTTCTTGATGCCATTGACGCTACCTTGCGTCAAGTGCGTAGAGTTGCCAAACCCTTTGGCGGAGTACAAATGCTGTACATTGGCGATATGTTTCAGCTGCCTCCGGTAGTAAAAAATGATGAGTGGAACCTGCTAAAGGATTACTACCAAACGCCGTTTTTCTTTCACGCACATTCTATAGCGCAGGTTCCACCATTATACGTGGAGCTGAAAACTGTGTACCGCCAGAAAGACCAGGTATTTGTAGATCTGCTGAATAGAGTTCGCAATAATATTCTTGAACTGTCTGATTTAGAGAGTCTTAACGCTAGATATATAAAAGATTTTCATCCTGAAAAAGAAGAGAATTATGTAACGCTGACAACGCACAACTCTCAGGCGGATGCCATCAATAGTAGTGAGCTTAAGAACCTTGCCGGCAGGTTGCATGAATTTTCGGGGGAGATTGAAGGCGATTTTCCGGATTACGCTTTACCCACCGATATGGTAATGCAGCTCAAGGTTGGCGCTCAAATCATGTTTATCAAAAATGATGTTGGCGAGCTGCGGCGTTACTACAATGGCAGAATAGGAACGATAGTGAGAATAGATAAGGATTTTATCAATGTTCGCTTGGCTGATAGCGAGGTTGAAGTGGAGCTTAAGAAGGATACCTGGCGCAACTATCGCTACACGCTGAATAAGGATACGGGTGAGCTGGAGGAGGAAATTCTGGGAACATTTACGCAGTATCCGATTCGCCTGGCGTGGGCTATTACGGTGCATAAAAGCCAAGGCTTGACCTTTGAGAAGGTAATATTGGATATCAGCCGTGCGTTTGCGGCGGGGCAGGCTTACGTGGCGTTGAGTCGCTGTACTTCGCTGGAGGGTATTGTGCTGCAATCTCCTGTGAGATCGGATTGCGTGCAAACTGATGCACATGCTGTAAATTTTGCGAAAACAGAGCGTCCACAGAATGAGCTGACTGATTTGTTGAAGATAGAAAAGCAACGATTTTGGGCAGAGCGTTTGCAGCTATACTTTGAGTGGAAACCTTTATACCGCTTGCTTTACGAGTTTCAGAAGTTATTGGAGGATAAGACGGGGGAGGAGTTTAACGATGCTCGCAAGCTGCTGTCTGAGATGCGCAGCTTTGTTCGTGAGCAGGATGAGGTTGTTGCAAAATTTCGTAAACAACTGCGACGGCTTACGATTCAAGCGGAGCAAACGGGTAATTTAGCGCCAATGAAAGATCGTTGCCAAAAAGCGGTGGAGTATTTTTTTGACGAAATAGTAAAAAATATGCTGCTGCCGTTGCGGAATAATATTTTGAATTTCAAGGCAAAAAAGGCCAAAACCTACCTCAAGAATTTGAACGTTTTGGAGGAAAATCTGGCTATGTTTTTGGAGGATTTGAAGAAGGTGCGCTACAACGATGCGTTGCTTATAGATGGCGCTAATATTAACATTCCACCAAGACATAATTTGTTTGAAGCCGCTAAAGAAAAGCAAACAAAGGAGAAAAAATCGAAGGCTGTAAAAGGCGATAGCGCGCGAACCTCGTTGGGTATGTACAAGAATGGTAGCGCTGTTGCGGATATTGCACAGAAGCGCAGCTTAAGCGTAGCCACTGTTTTGAGTCATTTGCAGCAGTTCATTACAAGCGGCGAGGTTTCGGTTTTTGACCTTGTGGAAAAAGAAAAAGTAGCCTCCATTTTGCCCTACGTTTCATCTGCCGTTGGTGGAGAGCACAAATCATCCAACACTATTTTGCAGGAGCTGGGCGAGGGGTATTCCTACGATGATATACGAGCGGTAACAAGGCACTGGGCATGGTTGAAGGGGCAGGATAAGTAGCGGGAATTTTTTTATTAAGCGGTTGGATGTGGATAAGAAGAAGGTAAAGAAAGTTGCGAGCTAATCATATTCGGAGAAAAAAATTACTATATCGCACTTGACGGACTTGCCTCCTTCCACTTTGACGCCATAGAGAGTAAAGCGCAACGAGTCGGTTGATATTAAACCATTAGTTGGGAGTTGTGTCATAGGAGGTATTATCGTATATTCTCCTGAGTTCAAATCATTAAATTCATAGTAGCCGATGGAACTGGTAGTAGTAGCTGCAATTATTCTGCTTGAGTTGGGATCGTTAGTTAAACTCACCTCCTTTTCACCTGCCGGTTTGCCGTTGTTGTACGTTAGCGTTCCGTAAATGCTACCCTTTTCCTTTGCGCAGCCTGCCAAAAACAGCGCTCCTGCCATTACGACAAAAAATAGAGTTTTTTTCATTTTCTTATTCGAATGATAATGAAGGCAAAGTTATATATTTTTGTCAAAAAAAGAATCGAGGTTAACCTCAATTTGTTGCTCATAATGTAATATAGAAGCCTGTAAAAAAAGAGGGAAGCATGGGGGATAATTTCTTGGACGCAGCGAACGGGGAAGCCGTACGCCTTACTGTTATTGTTGGCCGGGTTGCTGCCTCCACTGTTGAAGTTCAGGTTGTAACCGTTAGTACCGCTAGCCTGCGTACTGCTCCAGTTGTTTCCCTGCCCGCCCTGGTTGTTGAGCGCTCCATTGGTGTAGTTACGGTAGCCCGCAGCAGGGAAGAAGACACCCTAACGCAGCTAGTAGCCGCTAGCAAAGTAAACTGCTCCCTTTGAAAAAGGGCGTACAGTGGGCTACTGAAATTATCAAGACCTCTCTTGCGAGCGACAAAAAATACAGTGCCACCTTCAAAACGCCCATCTCTCCTCTGTGGACTCCCATTTCTTGCTCCCCTCTCGTATAAAAAATTTTCAAAGAACAAAATTGTTTTGCTGTATCCCTTCCACCCTTGTTATCTACCATAAATATACGACTTTTTTTGGAGTCATGTGCTCATGTTAAAAAAAATCCCTCAGCCAACCCTACCCGCACCGGAGGCTCTGCAAAGCCCATGCGAACAGGTAAGCTGACCAAAGGATTTTAGCTTGTCAGGCTCACGCATGACGACAAGCGCACCCGGCAAGAGGCTCCTCCACTCCGCTGCGCGGAGCCTACCCCGAGCAAAGTCGAGGGGGGATCGGAATGACGGGGCGGCGGCGTAGCCGCCGCCTAACCCTTCCTCCTCAACAACAACGGCGCTGTCATTCCGACCAAGCGCACGAGGAACAAGGAAGCGCGTGGAGGGACCTCTGCCGGTAAACGCAACGGCTCCCCTTGCCGCACCCTTCAACAAGCACAGGGTGACAATGCGCGGTGTACACTCACTGTTGACTTGCGACTGTTGACTTTTCCTTATACATTTTCAATTTACTCGCTACTTTGTCTTGGCACAAAATAAGTTAAGGGTTAATACAAAAATATACCGAGTTGTATTTTAATCCGTAGTATTTTACTGAACGCAGCGAATAGTTAAACCGTACGCTTTAGTAAGACCGATGGCCGCGTAGGTAGTTGTAACGTTGAGAAGCAGGGCGTAACCACTAGCAGGAGCGCTCTGCATAGTACTCCAACCATGTCCGACCGAGCCTTGGACGATGATCCCTCCATTGGTGTAGTTACGGGCGCCCGAAGCAGGGAAGAAGACGCAGCCCACCATGGCG
>JAISBU010000004.1 GCA_031266015.1 Prevotellaceae bacterium
AAGACGAATTATCTCTCGAGTTTTACGCTCAGCAATGTGCGCAACTTTTATATACTTATTTCTCATTGTTCAACAACAACTTACAAAGATAATAATCTTCTAAAGTTGTCTTGAACCAATGATTATTATATTGTTGAAATCTCTCTCCCCAACGGATTATTGACAACATATAAAAAGACTTTGCCGTTTTCGCAAGGAATGATAGCAAATGTTGAAATAATTACAGAAGATATGCGTTTGATAGAACGATTCTTTATGCCTATAAAACGAATTTTTAAAGAAAGTGTTGTTCCAAGTATATAAATATGAAAAATAATCAATATTCACTATTTCTGACTGGAGTTTTCTTTTTTCTTTTTTTTTGTTCGCTTCACGCTCAGAATCTCTGGACATTAGAACAATACATTGACATTGCGTTGGCAAACAATCGCAATGTGCGCCAGCAAGATTTGACACGGCAATCGAAAAAAATCACCTATGAGCAAGCACGGCAAAATTTATTGCCTAACCTCAATGCTTTTGCTGGACAAAATTTTTCCTTTGGTCGCTCGCTGAACAACAATAATATATATGAAAGCGCCAATTCTTCGCAAACAATATTTAGTGTTTCGAGCAGTTTGACTTTGTTTGACGGGCTTCGGCTCAAAAACAGTATTGATCAGCAGCGTATTGAAATGCATGCTTCCGAAGCTGATTTAGAAAAAATAAAAGCAGACATTACGTTAAGCGTAACCACCGCTTTTTTGCAAGTGCTGATGAACAAAGAATTGCTTCAACTTGCCGAAGAACAATTACTATTGACACAAGCAAAAATAGAGCGGCAAAAATCATTGGTTGAAAGTGGGAAATTGGTGGAAGGTGAACTTTTTGAGTTGCAGGCGCAGGAAGCAAAAGAAGAATTAAATCAGGTACAAGCTGAAAATTTCTTAAAATTATCCCTGCTCGATTTGGTACAAATACTTGAATTAGACGATTCTCGTAATCTGGATGTTGTAATGTCAACAGATTTGAATCCGAATGACTTGTTTTTGCCTTCGGTAAAAACCGTTTATGAAAATGCCGTGCGTAATCGCCCTGAAATAAAAAGCGCCGAACTTCGGCTGAAAAGTAGTGAAAAGCCGTTTCCATTGCTCGTTCCAGCTATTCGCCTGCCTTGTCGCTTGGTGGAAGTTTCGACCTGGCTTATCGCAATTTTACCAGTTTCGATAACAAACCTTTTGGTGATCAAATGGCTGAGAATATGAGTGCAAGTGTTGGACTGAATTTGAATATTCCGATTTTCAACCGTTTTGAAGTGAACAACTACGTGAAAACCGCGCAATTAAATGTTGAAAGCAATCGGCTGTCGATAGAAAATACAAAATTGGAGCTTCGTAAAGCCACTCAGCAGGCTTACCAAAATGCATTGGCGGCAAAAAGCCGTTGGAATGCAGCAGGAAAATCGGAAAAAGTTGCGCAGGAAGCATACCGCTTTGTCAATCAGAAATATGAAAATGGGCGAGCAACTCAGTACGAACTTTTTCAAGCAAAAAATCATCTGACACAAACGCTTTCGGAACAAACACAGGCAAAATATGAATATATTTTTCGTGTAAAAATTTTGGAAATGTTGAATGTACTTCTTTGAAAAAATAGGTTCAAGATAATTTAAAAGGATAATTTTTGATAAAATCAAATAGATAAATGTACCTATTTTTTCTTCTCATGTTATACCTAAATGTGTAGCATATAGATGTTTACCTTGCTGCGGTCAAAGTTCTAAAAGGATGGTGAAAAGAGGCTATTCAAAAAGTTATCTGTAACTTTGCATTTTCTATCGTATAACAATATGCTAACATCTCGCAGTAAGGTAGTACTTGGAACGCTGGTTGGATTAGTCGTGCCGGTGATTACGTTCTTTATTTTTTACAGGACAAGCTATGCGCATACTTCTTTTGAGAGCTACGTGCGGCTGCTGATGTTTCGCAGCATGATTTCTAAAGTTTTGGCTATTACAGCGCTACCCAACCTGCTGGTGTTCTACCTTTTTTTGTGGCTCAACAAAGACCTTATCGCCCGTGGAGTAGTGGTGGGAACCATAATGGTAGCGCTAGTGGTAGCGGTACTTTACTTTGTGTACTAGCGGCGTAGCGCTGAAATTTGAGAATTGATATGGGTAAATGCTGACACCTCTTCCTCACATACGACCTTCGGAAACCGTAATACTGGCCAATGGCGCTTTTCCGAGCCATGAAGTGCCGCGGCGAATTCTTCATTTCGCAAAACGTGTTATCTGTTGTGATGGTGCGATTGAAAATCTACTGAAAAACGGGATTGAACCTGCTGCCATAGTGGGAGATTTGGACAGCATATCCGATGAGCATCGCGTTCGCTTTTCCGGTATACTGCATCAGGATGGCGATCAAGAAATAAATGATTTGACAAAGGCCGTAAGCTTCTGTAGAGGGAAAAACTGGGGAGGAGTTTCTATTCTTGGCGCTACCGGAAAGCGGGAAGATCATACGCTGGGGAACATGTCGCTGCTGGTTGATTATATAAATGAATCATTTGATATTCAGATGATTACCGACCATGGCGTAATAAATGCCATAAAGTTTAGCAGCGTATTCGAGAGCTTCGCAGGTCAGCAAGTTTCATTTTTCCGATGCTCGAAAGCTATGGATGTTACCACTGAGAATTTAAAATATCCGCTACAAAAAAGTCCACTGGCCGCGCTATGGATGGGTACGCTAAACGAGGCCATGGGAGCCTCGTTTGCGTTACATTTTACAAAAGGTAGCCTGCTGGTTTTTCGTGAACACCGTTAAAACCCGGACTCTTTTTTCTCCCGCTTCCATGTTTGCTGCGTGCTCACCTGCACGAATTCATCATAGCTTAGCATTTGGAATTGAACAGGATTGATGCTTCCTGTGGGCTGCTGTGCCCAAAATCCTCTGATGGAGGCATCAACTTGCATACCGGAAAAGTAGACCTTTCCCTTGTTTGGTTCACTGCTATACGTAGCGGTACCTTTACTTATGGAAAGCTGTAGACCGCTACCATCTGTGGCATTCCATGTGTTGTCCAGCGTTTTTACATTCATGGGAAGCACTACGCTTTTCCAGCTGCCGGGGTTGCGCATGCCAAAGCATCCAATAGCGCTTGGCCCTTGAATATTACCCTTTACGTTGGCCGGAGGTCCGCTAAACATGGGGCTGCTTCCACTGGTTTCACTCTCTGCTCCATTTAGATAGGTGTACATAGCTTGGCTAATGGTACCCATGCGAAGGTTAATGGTATCGAAGGGACAGAGCCATAGCGTATCTCCATCGCCCATATCTCTGCTTGTACGGCCGGTTGGAAGGTTGAAGGTAAAGTAGCTGTCGTTACCGTAAAGTCCATAGGGTATTTTGTCAAGGGAATAGTCGCTTACAGTGCGGCACATGTTGCGATTGCCGTAGTACATATCTACACTTGCGCACTCATCGTTTAGGCTTTCCCGATGGGCTGCTATCATTATCACAAAGGTAGGTATGTACCTGCCGGTATCAAGACCAAAGGGGTAAATAATAGTCGTGTCAACGTACACCTTGTGGGGCATAACGTCTTGCGCTGTGTATTCTTCGGGAATTCCATCGCCATCAAAATCATATAGTACACGTAATAAGGCAGTATTGCCCGGCGCTACGCTATAATTTGCAGACGTGAGGTACTGCCCGGGGTTGTTAGCGTCGGGGGTAAGCAGTACGCCGTTGATCCGCACCTGCGCATCGCTCACGCCCTGTACCTGCCCGCCGCCAAAGTAGGGTATAGATTTCGAAATCCACACTGTTTGCTGCGAGGGCTCAGCGCTCATCATAGCGTTTATAACCAGCTTGGCTGCCTCGGGATGGGTGCTTATATCAATGCGCTCGGTGCATGAAGCGGTAAGAAATACAAATGCTGAGATGAGGAGCGTATTTTTTATACTTTTCATACTATTTTTTTGTTTGTTGCTAACGGCTTAAAACTTAAAGTTGTACGTTATTGACGGCACTATACTGAACAGGTATACCGACTCGGCGTAGTTGTTGCCCGGTTGGTTTTCTTCTTCTCTAAAAGTAACAAACCATGAGTTGTGGCGGCCATATGCGTTGTATATCGACACGTTGAGCTCATGCGAGTAGCGGCCATGCTTTTTTAGCTCAAAGGTAGCCGCAAGGTCGAGCCGGTGATAGTCGGGCATGCGGTAGGTGTTGCGAGATCCGTAGGTGGGTACGTAGGTGGGGCGGCTGCCAAACATTCCATCGGGAATTACAAACTGATTCTCGGGGTAAGTAACCGGCGTACCTGTAGAGTAAGTCCAGTTGGCCGATAGGTTAATGCGCTTGGTGATATCGTAGCTAAGCACAATGTTGAGGTTGTGTGGCTTATCAAATGTGGCACGGTACCAGTCGTTGTTGTTTACCGTTTGTACTTTGCGGTGCGAGCGGGAGTAGGTGTAGCTGACCCATCCGGTAAAAGCGCCTGTATTTTTACGTACCATAAGCTCCAGGCCGTAGGCCTTGCCCACGCCTGTGCGCATTTCGCCCTCAAGGAGCGGGTTCATCATTAGCTGCGCATGATCTTTAAAATCTACCAGGTTGTTCAGGTATTTATAAAAAACCTCGACCGAAGTTTCAATGGCATCGTCCAGGAAGTTGTGGAAATAGCCCAACGAGCTTTGCTGCGCAGACTGTGGCTTGATGTTGGGGCTCGACGGCACCCATACATCAAGCGGCGAGCCTGCCGATGAGTTGGATACAAGATGCATGAACTGCACGGTGCGTGAGTAGCTGGCTTTTACTGAGCTGTTATCCGTGAGCTGATATACGGCGCCCAGGCGTGGTTCAAGGCCCCAGTAGTTTTGATAAATACCGCCCTTGCCATATTTTGCGCTATCGCTCAGGTGGTAGTTCTCATCGTAAAGGTACACCGTGGAGGGGCCAATATCTTGGAATAGCGTGGCACGTAACCCGTATTTGAGCGTGAGCCGGTCGCTCAGCTTGTGCTGATTCATGGCGTATACCGAGTACTCTGCCGAGTACTGATTGGGCAAAACTATGCGAGGGCTTGAACCAATGGCCAGCTCCATTCCAGCATCGCAAGGCGACACCTTATGGTACACACCCGCCGCACCGAACTTGAACGAACCGTGGTCGCCGTAAAGCAGGGTAAAATCTTCGCGCAAGCCATAATCGTTGATGCTGGAGATCCACTTGGCAGCTATGGTGCCCATATTAAACGAAAGGTCGTAGTCGTAGTGCGTGCCTATGATGGAGGAGTGGAGAAAAAACCTGTCGGAGAAACGATGGCTCCACAGCAGCGAGTAGGTACCGTTGCTAAAGTTCATGCCGGCTACATTGTCGCCCATACCAAATACATCTTTGCCGTAGTAGCCTGTGAGCGACAGGCGATCTTTCTCGCCTACCTTCCACGTTAGCTTGCCGTTGAGGTCGTAAAAATGCAGCCGGGCATTACGTAAATCTTTATCGGGCGCCAAGGGTAAGAACAGGTCGGCATAGGTACGCCGGCCTGCTACCATGAACGATAGCTTGTCGCTCAAGATTGGCCCATCAATTTCTAATCTGCTGGAAATGAGACCAATACCACCATTGACGCTGAATTTATCCATGCCGCCATCCTTGCTGGTTATATCTAACAATGAGGATAGACGACCGCCGTAACCTGCCGGAATATCGCCTTTGTATAGCTTTACATCGTGTACCACATCGTTGTTGAATACAGAAAAGAACCCCATGAGATGCGATGCATTGTAAACCGGAGAATTATCGAACAGGATAAGGTTCTGATCGGGGCTCCCGCCGCGCACGCTGAATGATGACGTTCCCTCGGCGGCGGGTTGAACCCCGGGCAGCAGCATTATGGTTTTAATTACGTCGACCTCACCCATGAGCGCCGGAATTCTTTTTATGGTTTGAATGTTCAGCTTCTCTACGCTCATTTCCGACCTGGTGACGTTGGCACGTTTTTCTCCACTTATAGTTACAGCCTCAATGGCAACGTTATCAGGCTGTAAGGAAAAGTCTTTAGAGCTGTTTTTAGAGATCGCAATACTCTCATTTATAGTTACATATCCCATGTAGTTCACGTTGGCGGTGTACGTCCCTGCCCTTACGTTTATGGAGTAGTATCCTTTTTCGTTGGCCGTAGCGCCTCGTTTTGCTTCTTTCAGATGCACGTTGGCTCCTACCAGAGGCTCTCCGGTTGCGGCGTTCTTCACATATCCATTTATTTGTAGCGTTTGGGCAATGGCCGGTGTGGAGGCCAGCGCAAAGATGATCACGGAAAGATAAAGTTGCTTTGCTTGCATGAATGTTGTCCTGGTATTATTGTGTGTACTTTCAGCTGCGTATGCCTTTATGACAGTTAAGCCGAACTATACCCCTACTGTTCGATTAAATTTTTTTGAAAAAGCGTTACAAAGGAAGGATAAAATAGGGAGGTGGGCAAATATTGTAAGATATATTAATAAAGAGCCGTGCGGTCTGTGGCGGTTTTGCAGGTCGCCCATAACTTCGTTTTTTGAAAAAATTGTACCGGTAAGCTATTTTCCGCTATTTATGTTTTTTAACGGATCGATGCTCGCAACAACGCTTGTTAATATCCATTTATACTTGATACTATTTAACGTCCTGTGCCTTATTGCCGAAGGTGTACGGACTAAATACGGTTAACTTTGTAGGATTGTATTATTCGGAGCGTTTTATTCAATGAATCCACACGTGCCATATGTTTTGGGTAAGCTCAAAAACAAGTATATCATCACGCTGGTGTTGTTTATAGCGTGGGTCGCTATTTTTGACCAAAATAACCTCATTGAACGGTTCTCTCTAAGCCGACAAGCGGGGCAGCTGGAAGCCGAAAAGGCTTACTATGAACAGGTGGTGGAGCAAAATAAGGATCGCCTGCTGGAGCTCAAAACCAACGATGCCAATCTGGAAAAATATGCCCGGGAGCAATACCTGATGAAGCATCCCGATGAGGATATCTTTTTGATAGTGGAGGAGTAACTTTTATTTACAATTTAACAATTATGATTTACAATTGATGATTGAATACCACTGTAGCCAGCATTGAAGCCAAATTGTAAATTGTAAATGTCTTGTTTTGTCAACTTTTTATGAAAAAAATCACACTTTGCGCTATTGCCGTGCTGTTGGGGCTTGTGTCGCAGGCGCAGCCCGTACAAAAGATCAACGAAATTATGTTCAAGTACGGGCGTTTTATGTACGGCTTGGCTGCAACGTATGTTGATACTGTAGATATAGATCGGCTTACGGAGAGTGCAATCCGTAAGGTGCTTAGCGAGCTTGATCCGCACTCCAGCTATACTTCGGCAAAAGACGCGAAGGCTATGACCGAGCCATTGCAAGGTAACTTTGAAGGTGTTGGTATTGAGTTTAACATCCTGAATGACACGCTGTTAGTGATCAACCCTATTGCCGGAGGACCTTCGAAAAAAGTAGGCGTTTTGTCCGGAGATAGAATTGTAGAGGTTGACGGAAAAAATATTGCGGGAGTTGGGCTTAAGAATACCGAGGTTGCAAAGCACCTGCGCGGGCCAAAGGGAACGGAGGTACACATAAAGGTGGCGCGTCGTGGCGAGATGGAATTACTGGACTTCACCATCATTCGTGATAAAATTCCTCTATACAGCATTGACGCCAAATTCTGGGCAGCGCCGGGCGTTGCTTACATTAAGCTTAACCGCTTCTCCAACACATCTCAAACCGAGTTTGCCCGGGCGCTTAAAGAGTTGGGTAAAAAGCCTGAGGGTATTATTCTGGACTTGCGCGGCAATTCCGGCGGAGTATACGAAACCTCCATTTTGCTGGCTGATGAATTTTTGAAAAAGGGCGAGCTGATTGTTTACGCCGAAGGTCGTGCTATGCCTCGTATGGATGCTATTGCTACGGATACCTTGAGTAAATTTGAGAAAGGGAAGCTAATCGTATTGATTGATGAACAATCAGCCTCAGCCAGCGAAATCGTAGCAGGCGCTATTCAAGATTGGGATAGGGGGCTACTGGTTGGTCGGCGTACCTTTGGTAAAGGCTTGGTGCAAAACCAGTCCGAGCTGCCCGATGGCTCTGTTGTTCGTATTACCGTTGCCCGTTATCATACGCCTAGCGGCCGTGTGATACAACGCCCGTATGAAAACGGTAAAGCTGATAAGTATCAAGAAGATATGTACAAGCGCTACGCTAGCGGCGAGCTGTACAGCGCAGATAGCGTGAAGCAGCTGCCGGATTCACTTCAATATTACACCTTGCACAACAAGCGCGTAGTGTATGGTGGCGGTGGCATTGTGCCCGATGTTTTTGTTCCCATTGATACAAGCAGCTATACCAAGTATCATGCAAGGCTGGTGCGTAGGGGCATACTCAACCAGTTTACCTTGCGTTACTCGGATGCCCATCGTAAGCAGCTGATGAAGGAGTATACTTCGTTGGAAAAATTCAAGGAAAAATATGTGATTACAGACACTCTTTTCAATGAGCTGGTAAGCTTTGCCGAAACACAAAAGCTGCCGAAAGACTCGGCTGAGATTGCGAAAGCAAAGTTTGATATTTCAGCTCAGCTGAAAGGCCTTATTGCTCAAGATTTGTTTACCACCAGTGCATACTATGAGGTGGTTTTCCCGCAAATAGATAACGGCTATCAAAAAGCTGTAGAAATGATGGCCAGCTGGAAAAAGTATGAGCCGCTTCTAGAGTCCAAGATAGAACCTAAAGCGAAGTCAAAGAAAAAGTAGGGTAGTCTGAAAATAAAAAAGAGCGGCGAAGATTTATCTTCGCCGCTCTTTTTTATTCGCTTAAAAATCTAACTTCAGCTGATATGTTTTCGGCTGCTCTATATCTTGTATATTGCTTACCGTAAGCCCCATTAGCCGTACTCTTTTGTCGCTGAGGTCAACCGTGTTTAGCAGCTCAAGTGCCGCTGTCCACAACAGGTTAAATTCATTTACGAATCCGTTTAGCGTTTTACTGCGGGTTATCTGCTTAAAGTCGGAGTACTTTATTTTGAGCGTTACGGTGCGTCCGTAGAAGTTCCGTTGAGAGGTGCGCCTCCACACCTCGTCGGCTATTTCTCGCAGGTGAGTGGCAAGTTCGGCAATGTCATTTATGTCGGTAAGAAATGTATGCTCCGCTCCCACCGATTTGCGGATGCGATCCGGCACAACTTGACGGTTGTCAATGGCGCGGGCATTCTGGTAGTAGGAGTGTCCCGCCTTGCCAAAATGCATGACCAGCTCAGACTCGCTCAACCTTTTCAAATCTGCCCCGGTGTTAATTCCGAGCTTGTGCATGCGCTCCGCTGTTACCTTTCCTACACCCCAGAAACGTTCAATTTCCAGCTGCTCAACAAAGGCTTCGGCCTCCTTTTCTGTTATTACAAAAAGACCATCAGGCTTGTTGTAGTCCGAGGCAATTTTTGCTAGGAATTTATTGACGGAAACTCCTGCAGAGGCGGTTAATCCGGTTGCTTCCTTAATGCGCTTTTTTATTTCACGGGCAACAATGGTTGCCGAAGGCATTTGCATGTGGTTGACCGTTACATCAAGGTAGGCTTCGTCTAACGATAGAGGCTCAACCAGGTCTGTATAGTCGAAAAAGATATTGCGAATTTGAAGAGAAACTTCTTTATAAATTTCAAACCTCGGTTTGGCAAAAATCAGCTGTGGACATTTGGCCAGCGCCGTTTTTGACGGCATGGCAGAGCGTATTCCATACTTGCGAGCCTCATAGCTTGCGGTGGCTACTACGCCTCGCTCTCCGGCGTATCCCACAGCCAGCGGTTTACCCCTGTATTCCGGGTTGTCACGCTGTTCTATGGAGGCGTAGAAAGCATCCATATCTATGTGAATAATCTTGCGCATTCCGATTGCAAAGGTAGCGTGTTGGACTGCAAAATGTACTTATCGGTATCATTTTACAATAAAAAATAAGTAAACTTTAAAACCGGCTATTATCATGTGCGCTTAAAGCATAAAAATGTTGCTCATTTCGCTTTTCCGGCTCCATTAGCAATCGTTACTTGGGTAAAGAAGTAGGATAACCCGAAACATGAACAACTCGACGAAAAGTAAACCTCCATCGAGTTGTTAAGTTTTGATTTACAGATTGTTACTCGTTGTTGTTGCCACGTTTGGCGCTTTGCACGCCGGCTACCTTACCGAGCTTGCTTATGATGTTGTCCAGCTCTTTGGTGCTGTGTACGTACAAATCAAATTCACCCTCGAATAATCCACCGTGAGTTTCGATATTCACACGACGAATATTTACATGCATCCCGGTTGAAATAACGTCCAGCATATCGGTGAGCAACCCCTGCCTGTCTGCTCCGCTAACGTTTATACGAGCAAGGAATAGCATCATGGTGTGCTCTGTCCATTTGGCGTTGACTAGCTTATCTCCATGCTGGGCAGCTTCACGAATTGCAGTAGGACAGTTCTTTTTGTGAATGGTTACCTTGTTGTTTGCACCTATAAATCCTACTACGCTATCTCCCGGAATGGGGCTGCAACATTGGGCTATACGATAGTCCAGCGTAGATGGGTCTGTGCCTTCTTTTAGTAGAAACGCCTTTTTGTCAATAGCCTCAGAATGAGGCAACTCCAGTATGGCCTTCATGGCTGACTTCCTGCGCAACTGTGGTAGACGTGGACGCAGCTGCATTCCCCAGTAGCGAAGCCACTTGCTACGACCGAGATAACGTTTCACCACCCGGCTGATTTCGTTGGGGCTGAGCGTACCTGAGCCGATTTTGCTAAACAGCTCTTCTTTGTTGCTTACATGGTAGGCGTCAGCCAGCAGCTTATACAGCTTGGCGTTGGCGTACCAACCTGCCTCTCTGGTTGCCTCTTCTACTGCGGTTTTTCCTTTTTGAAATATGGCTTTACCTTCGGATTTGAGCGCTGCTTTTATGTGGCTTTGCGCTCGTGCGGTGGTAACAAATTGAAGCCACTCGGGCTGTGGTTTCTGGTTGTCGGCGGTTATAATTTCAATTTGGTCGCCGTTGCTGAGAATGTGGTTTAGCGCTTTGAGCTCGTGGTTTACCTTAGCGCTGATGGCTCTGTTGCCAATGGCGCTGTGTATGTAGTAGGCAAAATCCAGAACCGTAGCGTTTTTCGGCAGCGTTATTATTTTGCCTTTTGGCGTAAACACCGTGATTTCGGAGGTAAACAAGTTGAGCTTTACCTGATCAAGGAACTCAACGGTATTTTGCTCATTGTTGGCCAACATTTCACGAATGTGGTACAAGAACTCGTCCAGCTGCGTGTTTTGTACGTTCTCAAATCCGTTGATATTATTGCCGTTTTCCTTGTATATCCAGTGGGCGGCGTAGCCATACTCCGCCACCTGGTTCATACGCTTGCTGCGTATTTGTATCTCTACCCATCGACCTTTTGGACCCATAACGGTGGTGTGCAGCGCTTCGTAGCCGTTGGCTTTTGGGCTGCTGATCCAGTCACGCATACGTCGTGGATTGGGACGATAGATGTCGGTTGCGGTAGAGTAGGCAAACCAGCATTGTGTTTTTTCATTGGGTCCCGGTGGCGTATTTATTACTATACGAACGGCAAACAGGTCGTAAACTTCTTCAAATGGAATTTGCTGCTTTTGCATTTTATTCCATATACTGTATACGGATTTTACACGACCGTTGATGTCAAAATTGATGTTGCCTTTTTGCAAGCGCTCTTTGATGGGCTCACAAAATGTTTTTATATAGGCTTGTCGCTCTTCCTCCGTAGCGGCAATTTTACTTTGTATCTCTTTGTATACCTGAGGGTACTGGTGTTGCAACGTGAGATCTTCCAGCTCGGTTTTTATGTTGTATAGCCCGAGTCTTTGTGCCAATGGTGCGTACAGGTATAGTGTTTCGCTCGCTATTTTTTCTCGCTTATGCGGCGCCATTGCGCTAAGCGTACGCATGTTGTGCAGCCTGTCGGCCAGCTTAATTAAAACCACTCTAATATCGTCTGCCATGGCAAGCAGCAGCTTCTTGAAGTTTTCGGCCTGCAATGATATGTTGGCATCGAAGATGTTATCAAGCTTGGTGAGACCATCTACAAGCGAGGCGATCTTGTCGCCAAAAAGAGTTTGAATATCCTCTACGGTGTAGTGGGTATCTTCCACTACATCGTGTAGCAAAGCCGTAACAATGGATTTGTAGCCGAGTCCGATTTCCGACGCTACGATTTTTGCAACGGCTATTGGGTGAATAATGTACGGTTCTCCGGACTTACGACGAGCGCCTTTATGCGCTTCGTAGGCTAATGTGTAAGCCTTGTCTATGGCTACTTTCTCCTCCGGACTAATGGGCAACAAGCTGCTATTCAGCATGTCCTGAAAGGCAGCGTCTGCAATAGCCCTGCCTTTGTCGTCCTGTATATCGGGTTGTTTCATTCTGCTCGCGTGTGACTTTATTGCACCACCATTACGTTACCCTTTTTCTCAACCACGCTACCGTTGGAGAATAGCGCTTTTAAGTAGTAGAAGTACGCTCCTTCCCGAACGTATTCTCCTGTGTTATTTATTTTACCATTCCATGGTGTGGTTCCGCTGTAAATTTCTTTTCCCCAGCGATCGTAAATGGTAAGCGTATAAGTAAAATCAAAGGCGCTTACCGGCTCAAAAAGATTTCGACTTTTACCGGTTTGTGTATTGATTGTGAGGTTGTTACTTGGTTGTATGGCATTTGGCATGTAAAGTACGGGCTCAGTGCTGTTGCATACATCCGCAGAGCGAACAAGGCAGATGATGTTGCCGGCGGTATCAAAAACGGTAGCCTCTACTTCGTAGCAAATAGCTTGTCCTAAAATTTCCGATGGCAAAACGCTTAAGTCGTCAGCTGTAAACAGACTATTGGTAGAATCAACCAAACCCGCATATTCGCTGGGAGCGGTACGGTACACCTTGTATTGCTGGGCGTCGAAATCTTGATAGCTGATTCCATTCCAGGTGATGTTGTTCACAGCTCCGTTGCTGCTTATTGAAGGTACAAGCGTTGATATTTGAGGGCTGCTGGTGGCGGTGGTTCCACAGCTGTTTATGGCAGCAATTCGATAGATGGCGGGCTGTTGATTTTGTAGGGCGTTGTCAAGCGCCGTATGGCTCAGCTTATCGCTAAATTCTTGTACGGTAAAAAATGTGCCTGAGCCATCGGCCTTTTCCAAAACAAATCGGTTGTACTCCGTTTGTGTATCTATGGTGTATCCTACAAGGGTTGCAGCTGGTCTGCCGATAACGCTGTCTATACCAATATACTTCGGACGCAACGGTAAGTTTACGTAAACGCTTTGGAGGTTGGAGGTGCTGGTATCTTGATTGTTGTTGTATACAGCGGCAATGTAAAAGTGGTGGTATAACTTTTCTTTTACGATTGGTGCAACAAAAGCGGTGTCATAGTTACTGGTGCCAAGATATTGCACGCTATCCATGCTGAAATTGTGGCTGCCTGCGTAACCAAAGATGTGGTAGGTTACGTGATTTGCGAAAGAGGGGATAGGAGCAAATCTTCCGTCGTCATATTTGTCCAATTTTTGAAATGGGCTCCAGCTGAGCGCAACTTGTAATTTGCAGCTATCAACGCTGGGCTCGCGCTGCTGCATGCTGCGATACGGATCGTTCCAAGGCTCGGCAGTTTGCTGAGTATGTACTTGCACGGTGTAAGCTTGCGGAGTGCAGCAGGCCTGGGCAGTATCGGTAAACACGGCGGTGGCGTTACTCAGCGTAGCCATCGTATCGCTCATGGTAATATTGAGTCCGTCATTTCTGTATTTCAAAATGAAGTATCCGTCAATGAGAGCGGGATCGCTTGGGCTTGGCTTAAACTTGACTTCATACTTTTGCGTTGCTGGATTTATGCTTACCGACTGCAATGCGGGGCCCACAACGGCATACTGCGCACCGGCTGTACGCATGGCAAACACACATGCCGCCAGTACAGATATTTTTGCAAGTGCTTTCATTGATGCGCCTCTTTTTGCTGTTTGCTTGCCGCTCTTTGGTAGAGACAAAGAATAGTATGCTATCCCGCGATTACGCAGGTCATACTTTTGGGATCAAAATACTGTTGTGCCAGCTCCTGTAATCTTTTTGGTGTAATGTTTTTTACTTCGTTGAATAGAGTTGTAGCGTAGCTATCGGTTAATTTACACTGCAAATTCTCAATTAAGGCCTCGGCCTGTGCCCAGGGGCCATCAAGGCAGCGAATGATTTCTCCACACATGTAGCTGCGTACCAACTCCAACTCTTCTTCCGGGATAAGCGCCGTACGTAATCGTTCCAGCTCCTTTTCAATTTCGGCAACGGTAGCGTTTGCCAAGCCTGCTCCAACTTCTGTGCCAATGCTCAGGTGCCCACCTCGCTCGTAGTTTATCAGCGTGGCAAATATTCCGTAGGTGTAGCCTTTTTCTTCACGTATATTTTGCATCAGGCGAGAACCCATGTAGCCACCCAACACCATGCACAGTACCTGTAGCGCCGCATAGTCCGGATGATTTTTATTGAAGAGCAATTTACCATAACGTATGGCGGACTGCACGGCTCCCTCTTTGGTGATAGTAATATTCTCATTTACAGATATTTGCGACTCTGACAAAGGAGCGAGTGCGGCTCTTTTGCCCGACGTGATATTTTCCAAATGTTTATTGATTGCAGCAATTTCCTGCGCACCAATTTTTCCGGAGGCTACAATAAAGCAGCAGCTCGCCACAAAATATCGGCAGTGAAAATCCTTGAGCATGAAGCTTTGCAGCAAGTCAAAATCTTTTGGTTCTGCAAATGTTCCATAAGGATGCTCTTTGCCGTAAAGGGCTGATAGAAACTCCTGCCGTGCGGTGTATACAACCTGCTCCTGTTCTATTTTGAGTTGCTGTTTACGCTTTGCGGCATATGTTTTTAACTCTGCTTCGGCAAAGGTCGGATGCTGCACAATTTCATTCAATATTTCCAAAGACTTGTCCAGGTGCTTATTGAGCGAATATACATTTAACATGGCGTAGTCCTTGTCAATGCTTTGCTCATAGGCAGAACCCAGGAAGTCAAAACCTTCGGCTACCTGTTGTGCGCTGTATCGTTGAGTGCCTTCGCTCATGAGCGCCAACGTGGCGCCCGCTACCAACTTTTGTGTTTGATAGCGGGTGCCGGCGTTGAATACAAGAGAAACGCGTACCACCTCTTGCGTGCCCGTATTGATAGCATACAGCTTGATGCCATTACGGAGCGTATGTTCGGTGTAACGGACATCATCCAGCTGCTGTAAGGGTAGGAGAGGGGGTGGTGTGTTTCGTGATAACATTTTTATTTTATACGTTTCAAATTCTAAATTCCAAATTTCAGATTTGAAGCTTGGAATTTTAAATTCTATTGTTTTCCCTCGATGGTTACCTCCTTGCTAATCTTGGCAACCATACCTTGCAATGCTTTACCGGGGCCAACTTCAATGAAATGGGTAGCGCCGTCGGCAACCATATGCTGTACAATTTGAGTCCAGCGTACGGGAGCGGTTAGCTGTGCAGTAAGGTTAGCCTTTATTACCTCAGGATTGGTTTGCGGCTTAGCGTCTACGTTTTGGTAAATGGGACAGCGTGGTGCGCTGAAGGTCGTTGCGCTGATTGCAGCCTCCAGCTCTTTCTTTGCCGGTTCCATTAGCGGAGAGTGGAAGGCGCCGCCTATGTTAAGTTTTAGCGCGCGCTTAGCGCCTTTCTCGGTTAACTTTGCGCAAGCGGCGTCAACACCTGCTACGCTGCCTGATATTACAAGTTGACCGGGGCAGTTGTAGTTGGCCGCAACAACAACGCCATTGATTTCCTTACAAACATCTTCAACCGTTTTATCGTCCAAACCAATGATAGCAGCCATGGTTGATGGAGCCAGCTCGCAAGCCTTTTGCATAGCCATAGCACGTTGCGAAACCAGCTTCAATCCGTCTTCAAAAGTCAACGCACCGGCGGCTACCAATGCCGAAAATTCACCCAGCGAGTGACCGGCAACCATATCGGGTGCAAAATCAGGTAAAGATTTTACCAAAATAACAGAATGTAGGAAAACGGCTGGTTGCGTAACCTTGGTTTGCTTCAAGTCCTCATCGGTTCCGGCAAACATAAGGGCTGTAATGTTGAAGCCCAAAATTTGGTGGGCCTTATCGAACATTTCTTTGCACTGAGCGTTACCCTCGTAAAGGCTCTTGCCCATGCCCACAAATTGGGCGCCCTGACCCGGAAACACGTACGCTTTTTTCATTCCTTTCTGGAAAATAGGGTTTTAAAATTGAAATTAACTACAAATTTACGCATTTTTCTTGTACTTTCCGCTTATGTTGTTGGTAGTTGCAGAGGGCAATATTTTTTGTTAAATTTGTAAATTCAGGTTTCAGGCTCCAAATTTCAAATTGCAGGATAGTGTGGCGCTTGTCCGCTGCCATTCTGTGCAAAGCGAAGAATGGCAATGGAAATCAATTCGACAAGCTCAGCAGCTCAACCAAATGAACAAACCTCGTACCCGTAAAATAGCGCTACTCGTTGTAATATTCCTGTTAATCATACTGGTGGTGGCTTTCTGCGTTTACATTTTCGCGAGCAGCGATACAAAATTCGGCTTGGCCGATGGTAGCGAAATTACTCGTTTTCGCATAGTGGCAGCTACTTCCAAGGTTATATTGGAGAAGAAGAATGACAGCTGGTACTTGATTAATGGTAGCCCTGCGCATAGCTCCCTAGTGGATGATGCTGTATACGCATTATCATTGCTACAGGTTAAGGGCGTGTTACCACAAAGTGCTGAAAATGAATATAAAACAACGCTAAAAGGCGCTTTGAAAATTTCGCTGGGTAGCGGATTTATAAGCAAGCGCACTTACCAGCTCTGCAAGGTAAAAGATTTGGGGCTGGTGGGAGTTTTACGTGGCAAGAAGACACCTTATCTGCTGGAGGTGCGAGGCAATTCGGAGCTGGATGTGCTGGATATGCTGAACGCTAATCCCTTGTACTGGAAGCAAAATGTGGTGTTTGCCTTTACCCCTTCGGAAATTCGCTCCGTTACGGTTGAAAATATTATTGAACCACAGCAATCATATGTGGTACAGGTAGATACGCTTGGGCAGGTGAAGATTATGGATGCCTACTCGGGCAAGAAGCTTACTCCAATCGCTGCCGAAAAAGTAAAGAAATACCTTTCCTACTTTACGCACGTTGGCTTTGAGCGCTATGTAACCAACCTGAACTCCTCAGAGGTTGAGAATATTCTGCTTGCAGATTTTGCCTACATGGTTACGGTAGAAGATATTTACGGTAGCAAGCAGTCAGCCAAGCTGTTCTTTGTGCCAAAAGACGATACTCTGGATGCCTTTGGCCGTCCTACCAAGGTAGACCTGAATCGTTGCTACGTGCAAATTAACGATGAACCTCAGCTGGCTTTAGCCCTGTGGGTGGATATGGATATTCTGCTTCCGGGTTTTGAATATTTTATGAACAATTAATGTTCATAATTTTGGATATTAATGTATTGATATCCAAAATGTTAATTACTAAATTCTAACATATCAACAAAATTCGGTGTAGTCGAAGATTTTGCCTAACTTTGCTCCACTAAATCCGTTTCCAGCTAGAGGTATTAACAAACAAAAATAATAAAATAACGTATAGAATGAAATTCGTAATTCCAAGCACAGAGCTGCTAAGCCAGCTGCAGCTGATGAGCAAGGTAATGAACAGCAAGAATACGCTGCCCATTTTGGACTATATTTTGCTGCAGCTAAAGGATGACAAGCTTACCGTGATGGCTTCGGACCTGGAGACCACGCTAGTTTCGGAGTTGGAAGTTCCCAACGTCCAGCAAGAGGGTAGCGTCGCCGTTCCAAAGCTGCTGGCCGATACGCTTAAGGAATTCCCCGAGCAGCCGCTTACCGTTATCGTAAACCAGGAAACCTACGTTATTGAAATCAGCTGGGCTACAGGTAAGGTAAATATTCCGGGCTACAACCCACAGGATTTCCCTGAAATCCCAAAGCTGAAGAGCGGCGCTACCGCCATGCCTATTCCTGCTGAGGCGCTTAACGACGCTATCGGCAAAACACTTTTTGCTACTGCTAACGACGAGCTTCGTCCGGTAATGAACGGTGTGTTCTTCGATATGACTTCGGACAGCGCAACGTTTGTGGCCTCAGATGCTCACAAGCTGGTACGCTACCGTCGTACAGATGTTAAGCCCGGCAGCAGCGCATCATTCATACTTCCAAAGAAGCCTGCCGCCTTGTTGCGTACCATACTGGCAAAGGAAAGTTCAGCTGTAGAGCTGGAGTTCGATGAGAAAAACGCTTCATTCATACTTCCCAACTATAAGCTGGTATGCCGCTTGATTGAAGGAGTTTTCCCTGCATACGACTCAGTTATTCCACAAGACAATCCGAACAAGCTTACCGTTGACAGGCTTGAAATGCTTACTGTGGTTAAGCGTATTTCAACCTTGGCGCCCGCCGGTACCAGCCTTATTAAGCTGAAGTGTACCGCAAACCAGCTAACAGTTTCTGCTCAAGATTTGGATTTCTCCTACTCAGGTGCGGAGCGTATTGTTTGTCAGTATGACGGCGAAGAGTTGGAAATGGGCTTTAAGTCGTCATTCTTGGTTGAGATTTTGTCCAATCTTGGCTCGCGTGAAGTAGTGCTGGAGTTGGCAAATCCCGGTCGTGCAGGCCTTATTCTACCGGTAGGCGAGGCTAGCGAAAACGAGGATACCCTCATGCTACTCATGCCGATGATGATTAACTAAAATCATCGCGCTATGGCGAGTAAAACTTAAAGAGGCTTGTTCCAAAGAGGCCTCTTTTTTGTTTTTAAAGATAAAAAAACATGTAACGAATTATTTTGACTTTTACAACAATGACGTGAGTTTGTTGAACAGCTTTGACAAACTCAGCATAGCGACAGTCAAGTGTCGCAAGTCGAAAATCTGAAATCTGAAACTTGAATTTTTAAAACCATCACAATATGCAGCTAAACTTAAAAAATTCACTTGTAGTATTTGACCTTGAAACTACAGGAGTAGACGTAGCACGTGATAGAATAGTAGAAATTTCTATCATAAAGATAATACCGGATGGCACGGAGGAGGTAAAAACCCATCGAGTGAACCCTACCGTTCCTATTCCGCCGGAGGCGTCAAAAATTCACGGCATTAGCGATGAGGATGTAAGGGATTGTCCCACGTTTAAGGATATTGCCAAGAGCTTGGTGAAATTCATTGAGGGCTGTGATATAGCAGGTTACAACTCTACACGCTTTGATGTGCCAGTGCTGGTGGAGGAATTTCTGCGTGCCGGAGTAGAGGTTGACTTCAGAAGCCGCCGTATGATTGATGTTCAGAATATTTTTCACCGCATGGAGCAGCGCACGCTGGTTGCAGCTTATAAGTTTTACTGCCAAAAAGAATTGAAACATGCGCATAGTGCGGAGGCTGACACACGTGCTACCTACGAGGTTTTGCAAGCGCAGCTGGATAGATATCCCGACTTGCAAAATGATATGGATTACCTTTCGGAGTTTTCATCCAAAACAAAAAATGCCGATTACGCCGGACGCATAGTGTTTGACGAAAAAGGTAGTGAGGTCTTTAATTTCGGCAAGCACAAAGGTTGTAGAGTGCTTGATGTGCTGCAGCGCGAACCCAGCTACTACAGCTGGATGATGAATGGGGACTTTGCCTTGGATACCAAGCGTGTGCTTACGCAGCTCAAGTTACGAGAGTTTGGGAAGTAGCCGTGTGCGAGCTGCATTTTTTCGAAAATAGATACTGTGATAAATATTGCTCTTTCAAAAAAGCAATATTTTTTATAAATGCTCTTTCAAAAAAGTATTTTTATGTAAATATGCTATTTTAAAAAAGCATTTACTATCTTTGTAAAAAAGATAGTAAAAATGGAAGCGCTACAAAATCACTACTACAGACTGCTCCACGCCACCAAAACCACCCATTTTAGATATTTATACAAGCAAATAAGGTGGCACAACAGGCTTGTAGCCATTGTGGGGGCGAGAGGTACAGGAAAAACAACCCTCATGCTACAGCATATTAAGGCTACTTTTCCCGATAAGAGCAAGGCATTGTACGCCAGCCTCGACAATATTTGGTTTAGCCAAAATACGCTGCTGGATTTAGCCGAGAAGTTTCACGCCTATGGCGGTACGCATCTTTTCTTGGACGAGGTACACAAGTACCCTAACTGGTCGATAGAAGTTAAAAATGTGTACGATAGCTTCCCTGATTTACACGTTGTTTTTACAGGCTCGTCCATGCTCAAAATCTACAGCTCGGAGGGCGATTTGTCGAGAAGGGCTATTAGCTACAGCCTTGCAGGGTTATCGTTCAGGGAGTTTTTGCTGTTTGAGAATAAGCTGGAGGTAATACCGCTAGCGTTGGAGGAAATACTTACCGACCATGTAGAGTTTGCCTCGGAGATTACGGCTGAAATCAAAATCTTGCCGGAATTTAAGAGGTATCTTAAGCACGGTTACTACCCGTTCTATAAGGAAGATATTGCCAGCTACCCTATGAGGTTGCAAAATGCTATCAACATCATACTGGAAAATGATTTGCCCGCTGTTGAGCATGTAGAGTATTTATCGGTGCAGAAGATAAAAAAGATGCTCATGGTGGTAGCTTCTATGGTTCCATTTACGCCCAACATTGTCAACCTGAGTAGCGAGATTGAAACCGGTAGGAATGCTATTGTCAAGTATTTGGATTACCTACAGAAAGCAGGGCTTATACTGTCGCTCTCATCGCCAAAAAAGAATATGGGCAGCATGAGTAAGCCCGACAAAATTTACCTTAACAACAGCAACTTGTTATACGCTTTGAGTGATTCGAGCGTAAATGCAGGTACGCTGAGGGAGACTTTTTTTGCCAACCAGCTGAGCGTAAACCACGCGGTAAATACTGCCATGCAGGGCGATTTTACCGTAGATAAAAAATACGTGTTTGAGGTTGGCGGAAAAGGTAAGGGGTTTAAGCAAATTAGGGATATAAAAGACAGCTACGTTGCTACGGACGATATTGAAATTGGCTATGGCTGCAAGATTCCATTATGGCTTTTTGGGATGACATACTAAAAATGCTCTTTTGAAAAAGCATTTTAGTATGAATTTGCTCTTTTGAAAAAGCACTTGTATTTTTCAACTATCAATTGAATCTACCTCATATCCACTACTTCTACGCCCGGATATTTTGTAATATCAAAAACAAAGTCGTTGGTAGAAGGTTTTACGTTGGCGTTAAACTTAGCTATGGCGATGTTCAGGTTGTTGCCGTCTGTCCCGAAATACTTGATAGATATTGGCGCTGCAGTGGCTTTATTCAATCCTAAAATAATAGATTTGTATGGAGTTTTTGTTGCGTCTTTGGGTGTCAACTCTACCTCTACTTTTGTTACATCTTTAGCTGTGATTTCGGTCAGCAGCTTGTACTTGTAGTCGTTCTCATCAATTATAAACAACGCTGTGGGATTTCCTAAAATGCCATCCTCTATGGGATTTGGCGTACTTATGCTAACCTCGTTGGCATTTTTTATGTATGTCCAGCGAGTAGCTCCGTTACTGTAAATAACACTGCTACCAATATCCAGTCTGTACATGCCGTTGCTCATGAGGGCTTTCCCGATTTGTGAATCATGAATATTCTCGGCGGTGTTATTCAGCACATAACTGAAGTGTACTTCTAACGCTTTGTACTCCTGCATTTGCTGTGAGAAAGTTTTTACCAGCTTTTTTGTACTCATATTTTGTGCAAACATGGTAGCGCTGGAAATTAGCAGTAAACTTATGGCCAGTACTTTTTTCATGATGTATTTGTTTTTGAGTGAGCCTTACGTTGAGGATAAAATCCTTTCCAGGCTATTGATATCTCCAATCAGCACCTTGCGAGGCTTGCTGCCTTCTTGTGGGCCAACAATTCCCGCTGCTTCCAGCTGGTCCATTATTTTACCGGCACGATTGTATCCGAGGCTGAACTTCCTCTGTATCAGAGATGTAGAGCCTTGCTGCGAGTCTACTATCAAGCGAGCCACTTGCTCTAACATATCGTCACGACGGCTGGGGTCAATGCCCTTGTCAGCGTTTTCCGACTTTTCCGGTACATATTCGGGTAGCGGGAAGGCGCTGGGGTAGCCTTGCTGAGAGCCGATGGACTCCACTATTTTTTCTACTTCGGGTGTATCTACAAAGGCGCATTGCACGCGCACCAAGTCGCTACCTGTTGATACAAGCATGTCTCCCTTGCCAATTAGCTGCTGAGCTCCTGATTGGTCAAGAATGGTACGGGAGTCTATCATGCTAGTTACACGAAATGCAATACGTGCCGGAAAGTTGGCCTTTATCAATCCTGTAATAATGTTGGTAGTTGGTCGTTGAGTAGCGATGATAAGGTGAATGCCTATAGCACGTGCCAGCTGAGCAAGGCGAGCAATCGGGTTTTCAACCTCGCGTCCGGCAGTCATGATTAAGTCGGCAAACTCGTCAATCACCAGTACAATGTAGGGGAGATAGCGGTGCCCTTTTTCGGGATTTAAGCGACGTTCTACAAATTTTTGGTTGTACTCCTTCAGGTTACGCACCATGGCATCCTTAAGCAGGTCATATCGCGCGTCCATTTCAATGCAAAGGGAATTGAGCGTGTAAATTACCTTTTGATTGTCGGTAATGATAGCTTCATCTGCATCGGGTAGCTTTGCTAAGAAGTGTTTTTCTATTTTGGAGTATAGCGGAAGCTCTACTTTCTTTGGGTCTACCAGCACCAGCTTAAGCTGCGATGGATGCATCTTGTACAGCAGCGAGGTCAACACCGCATTCAATCCTACGGATTTACCCTGCCCTGTGGCTCCTGCAATAAGCAAATGCGGCATTTTGGCGAGGTCAAGTACAAAGGCTTTGTTGGTAATAGTTTTTCCGAGCGCTATGGGCAGGTCGTATTTGGTATCCTGAAACTCCGGTGACTTGATTATGGCCTGCATGGGCACCACCTCTGGATTTTGGTTGGGCACTTCAATGCCGATAGTGCCCTTACCTGGAATGGGGGCAATGATACGAATTCCTAAAGCTGAAAGGCTCAACGCAATGTCATTTTCCAGCCCCTTGATTTTTGAAATACGAATTCCGGGAGCGGGAACAATCTCGTACAAGGTAACGGTTGGGCCAATAGTAGCCTTGATTTCAGAAATGCTAATGTTGTAGTGCCCCAGCGTACGAACAATTTTATTCTTGTTGTTTTCCAGCTCTTCCTGCGATACTGAACGTGCCGACTTTTGGTAGTCGTTTAGTAAATCCGGGCTTGGATACTGGTAGCGTGGCAAATCTAACTTGGGATCGTATGGCTCCATGGAGCGAACAAGATCAGCTTCTTTGCCCTCCTCTGTTTCTACCACTTCTAAGCTTAAATCTCTATCTTCATTTCCCCCGCCCTCTTCCTCAATCTCCTCTTCTTCGGTCTCTACATCTGTGTAATCTTCTTCGTTTTCTATGATAAGCGTTATTTCCTCCTCTTCTCCTTTTGCACCTTCTTGCTCAAAAGTGATCTCTACCTCCTCTCCTTCAAGTACGGTATCGGTTTGCTCAATAGATGGATTTGGTACGGTTTCTATCGGCGCTCTTCCGAATAGCAGCAGCATCCGGTGTTTTGCTAGAGAGGGGAATTTAGGAAAGATATACCACAGCAAATTCAAGTACGCTATGGTAAGCAAGATAATGCTGCCTATGGTACCAAAAATGGCCATAAGCCAGCCGTATCCTATAAAATATCCGTGCTGACCGCCGAGCCCAACTCCCATGGTGGCTTGTTGGCCGGAAACAATACCTAAGGTAAGCGAAGCCAGTAGCATGCCGATAAGCAAGCTTGCCATCCACTTTTTTGCCTTGATTTTTACAGGAAAAACAGCCAGCGCCGCAACCGCAATCATTGCCGGAATGCAAAGCGCTGCAACTCCAAACCACCTTTGAACCATTACGGATGCCAACCAGTTTCCCAATTTTCCGCCCCAGTTCCGAGGCTTCAGCTCCGGCTGCGAGAGGAGTGATGAATCCAGCTGGCTTTGATCTGCATCCCAGTATAAGAAATATGATGCTATTGAGAGTAGCAGGTAAAAGGCCGCTACCATCAGTAAAATGGAGATGACACGCCTGTGCCGTACGAAAAAACCGGGTTGCTTAACAGCCTCTGTGGCTGAGTTCTTTTTGGCCATATGTTGTGAGCGGGATGTTCCTACAAAGATAGATAAAATCAAGGAGTTTGAAAAAATGATGCAGGTAAACAGTACACAAATTATTTACAATTTAACGATTGACAACTTACCAATTTTAGAGGCTGATAAATGAAAGTCCTAAGTAGCCAGAGTAAGCGTCGCATCTTAATTAACAATCTGAAATTCAGATTGTTGTCTTTGATTGGCGTGTAGTCTACCAAATCAATTGCCAATTGTACTTTGTCAGCTGTTCATTGGCTAATCCCATTTGTATTTTCCTTTCCAGAACTTTTCCATTCTCGTTTTTATCTCGGCTTCTTTGGGATTATTGCCCGGCTTGTAGAAGGTGGTTCCTGAAATTTTTTCGGGTAAAAATTCCTGCTCGGTAAAGTTGTCGGTATAGTCGTGGGCATACTTGTAGCCTTGATGGTAGCCGAGGTCTTTCATTAGCTTCGTTGGTGCGTTGCGCAAGTGTAGCGGTACAGGTAAGTCTCCGGTTTGCTGAATGAATGCCGTAGCGTTTTCCACGGCCATGTAGCTGGCGTTGCTCTTGGGGCTTGTAGCCAGGTAAACGGTACATTGCGAAAGCAGGATTCTGCCTTCGGGCATGCCAATGGATCTTACTCCATTAAAGCAGGCTTGCGCCATGAGCAAAGCATTGGGGTTGGCAAGACCAACATCTTCGGCCGCGAGAATTAGCAGGCGACGCGCAATGAAAACCGGGTCTTCCCCCCCGGCTATCATGCGTGCCAGCCAGTATACAGCGCCGTTGGGATCGCTGCCGCGCATGCTTTTTATGAAGGCCGAAATTATATCATAGTGCTGCTCGCCATTCTTATCGTAAATGGCAATATTTTCCTGCAATCGCTCAGTTACGATCTTATTGTTGATGGTAATTTCATGGCCGCTGAACGAGTTGGCTACAATCTCCAGCACGTTGAGCAGCTTGCGGGCGTCTCCTCCCGAGAAACGAAATAGCGCTTCGGTTTCTTCTATGTTGAACTTGAGCGTCTTCAGGTAAATATCGGTAGTAATGGCACGCTGCAGGAGTTCGTTCAAATCCTCTACCTCCAGCGATTTCAGCACGTATACCTGGCATCGTGAAAGTAGGGGAGTAATAACCTCAAATGAAGGATTTTCTGTGGTTGCGCCAATAAGCGTTACCACACCCTGCTCAACAGCGCCCAGCAGCGAGTCCTGTTGCGCCTTGGTAAAGCGGTGAATTTCATCAATAAAAAGTATGGGGCTTGCTGCGCTGAAAAAACGATTTTTTTTGGCATCGTCAATTACCTCACGCACGTCTTTTACGCCGGAATTTATTGCGCTTAGCGCATGGAATTGGCGTTGCAGCATGTTGGCTACAATATGTGCCAACGTGGTTTTTCCTACGCCCGGAGGGCCCCACAGGATGAAGGATGACACTTTACCGCTTTCAAGCATTTTGCGCAAAATGGCATTTGGTCCTACAA
Source organism: Prevotellaceae bacterium (assembly GCA_031266015.1). Classification (GTDB taxonomy): domain Bacteria; phylum Bacteroidota; class Bacteroidia; order Bacteroidales; family UBA932; genus JAISBU01. Next base: position 25,725 of record JAISBU010000004.1, read on the forward strand.
GATGCTGTTGACCAATGTAGTCGTCCAAAGTTTTTGGGCGTAAGCGTTCGGGCAGCGGCGTGTTTGGTTGTTCCATAAATACTTGTGTAATAGTAGTTTATGCCTTTACTCTTTCTGATTATTGAGCGGCTCTTGTGAGGTATGGTCGCCAAAGCAAACATATACAAATTTACGTAATAAATATGATTTTACTTCTCAATACCTGAGGGCTTAAAACAACAGATTTGCCTGCCAAGCTGTCGGGCATTACAGGTATCGTGACGAATAGCTTTAGCGCAGCCTTCGATTTTACCTCCAAAATTCCTTTAGCCTTTCGGCTGATAGCCTTACCCGATCTAGTTTATTAATTGATTGATTTTCAAAGAGTTGAACTCTGATGGTTTTCTCTTCTTTTTTCCAAAGGCCAATAACCTGGCCGTTGTCGACAATGGTGGGCTTGAAAATTCCGTTGCTTGATATTGCCTTACTGTAGTGGTCAACGTGAAGTACAGCCTGCCTATCCTTATAGCTGACGATATACTCGTCAAAGGCCGGAAGAAAATGGCAGGATTTTTGCGAGTCTGCTGGAGTACTGCAGCTGTTGTCCGAAAACCAGTAGGTCTGTTCGTCAATAGCTTCAGAAGAAAATTCCTTTTTTACCATTTCCAGAGCATGCCTTGCAGCTGCCATAGGAAGCCCGCTCCACCAGCTAAAATCGGGGAGTGTAGCCGGGCCGTGGCTGGTAAAGAATTTACGGGCAAGCATGGCAAGCGCCTCATCTTTGTAGGGCAACTTTTTGTAGATAACTCGCTCATCCATAAGTGTATATGTTTGCTTACGACCTTGCGGAGCGCCGCTGCAAACAAGGCAATCCAGCTCAGCCTGCATCATAACGTGAGCCACCTGATGGTTATTCAGGGTAATGCCGACTTGCGCCAATTGAGAGGAAATTTCTTCACGGGTGAGCTGCTTGTTGCCCACCAATACCTTTTCCACTGTTTTATGGCACCGGCTGAGCATTTTGTCATCTACCCCGAGGTGGGCAGCCCATGCCCGGCTGGTCGATTTTATACGTGGAGCCGTAAGCATGAGCATCCAACGGACATCCTCCGGGACTACAAGGTGCCAAGTTGGGCGTAGCACGTGAGTACGCAAAATCTCACCTCGACTTAAAGCGCTATCTATTAATGAATTAGTGGCATTAGGCAGTCGTAGTCCAACACCCCATTTTACCATTTGGTAGTCTTGGGCTTGTAGGGCGCCCATATGCGCAACTACTTCTTTCGGCGTTTTTAAAACCTTATTGGTAATTAGCTGATTGTGAAGGCGTATTGTCGGAATGTTGAGCATGAAGTGGAAGTTCTTTACGCTATCCCGCGAGATTTTTTAATCCACTCGTGGGCTTCTTTTATCTTGGTAAATTTCTCGTTAGCAGCACGTTGTATATCTTCACCCATTTGCGCTACCTTGTCGGGATGATGCTTTTGAGCCATACTGCGGTACGCTTTCTTTACTTCTTCATTAGTAGCGTTTTTATTGATTTCCAGCACCTTGTATGCCCAATCATGATCTTCGTTCTGAGCAAACATGGCCTTGATGGACTGAAAATCGGCGGGAGAAAGGCCTAGGTTTGTGGCAATAACTTGTATAACAGCAATTTCCCGTTTATCAAGAGCGCCATCAGCGAGGGCAACGCCAAAAAGCAGGTGCAGCAGCTCACGGCGAGCGGCAATATCCAAGTTCAACCTGATTTGAGTGCAAACCTCATAGAGCGGAATCGGACGCTTAAGTATATCACGCAACAGCAAAATCGCTTCCTTAGCTGCCTCTTCGCCAAACTGCCTTACGAAAAAACGCTTTATGTAATCCAGCTCAGATTGCATAATTTTCTCATCGGCCTTCAGCACGGCTGCGATAAGTACCAGGAGGCTGCTGGCAAAGCTGTTATGATTCTGAGTGCGAGAATGTGTGCTATTAGTGGAGGTTTTATCTGCCGAGTCAACAAGAGAACCCAGGGCAAAGCCGAGTATGCCCCCCAACGGCCCCCCAAGCGCCCAACCGAGCCCACCTCCCAGCCATTTTCCGTACTTCATTGATTTATAGAAGTTTAAATTTTCAAATTCTGATGCGGACTCTTTTTATTCAGCTAGTAGCTGAGCAGCTCAACAAGATGCTGTGTACTTCCAGCAGCTGCGGCAGCAAGGGCGATTCATTATCATTGACAATAACGAAATCCGACAGCCCGTTGCGCTCCTTCTCGTTCATTTGGTAGCGCATGCGCCGGCGTACTTCTTCCTCGCTGCAATGATTGCGCTGCATAACACGTTGTATACGAATGTTTTCCGGCGCGCTGACGGAAATTATGCAATCCATTCTCAGGTTGGCCTTACTTTCAAACATGAGCGCTGCTTCTTCCACTACGTAGGGAGCATGCTGTCTTTCAATCCAACTGTTGAAGCGATTTGCTACAGCGGGATGGGCTATGGCATTGAGCTTTGCCAGCATTTCCGGATTATTAAAGGCAATAGCCGCCAAAGCCTTTCTGTCCAGCAGGTTGTTTTTGTAAATATTTGATCCAAAGGCGTTTATGAGTTGATGTTTTACCTCCGTATCCTCGTCATATATTTTTTTTACCTCCTCATCGGCAACGAATACGGGTATCCCCATCGTGAGCAGCACTTTGCAGGCTAGCGATTTCCCGCTGCCAATACCTCCGGTTATGCCAACTTTCATCATTTCTTTGGCTTAATGATGTAGTCAACAAAGGGCGGGGAGGTCTGCGTAGAAAGTACGTAAGAAGGCAAGCTGTCCACCTTCAAGCTGAGCTTACCGGATATGCTGGCGGCTACCTCATGGTAGTCAACCCATACCTTTACAGGTAAGCTTTGTAGCCGGTTGTATTCCTCTGTGGTTACAAAAAGCGTAACGGTTGCAACAGACGGAAACAGCTCAATATCAGCATGTTCATCCAAATTTCGTACTCCTATCGGAAGCTGCAACGATTCTTCTGTATACCTCTGTATATCAGCGCTATAATATATGTTTTCAGTGGATATAAAGATATCATCAACAGGAACGACGCGCACGGTGCCGGAGAGTGTTGAAGACAGGTTATTCTTGGTAACCAGCTCGGTATTTACTTCCTGTATTTGTTCAATAACCTCCAGTGGCCCGCGAATGAAAACGCTGTCGGGTTGCAGCATGGTTTTGCCATATTGCTGATACTGAGGAGCATAACTTATGCGCAAGTTCGCTTTTACGGGTACTTTTTTGGCGGTAACAGTGGCTACCTGAAAAAGAAGGGAGTCGGGCTCTACGGACAGCAAATCAAAGTCTGCTCCCAGGCCTGTAATGATGAGATTTTTTATCTGATTGGTAAGCAGATAGCGATTGGTGGTTGAGGTCTGCTGCGGACGATGGTAGCTGAGGTCTACCTCTAAGTATTTGTTACTGAGTATATTATAGCGAGCAATGTTGAACCCGCTGGATTGTACCCTGAGCTGAAGCGGTAGGGTGGCGCTACCGGTTATCAGCTCGTTGGGGCGAGGATTGGTAAGCGTAGCATTTATGGTAATGTTAGCCGTATAGCGATGCGATAGCTTATTGATAAACCACATTAGCGAAGCCGCCAGTAGAAAAAAGCTGAAAACCAGCCATCGGTTATCGCGCCGAAAGTAACGACGAGCGGCGAAAAATGATTTAGGAATTATGTCCGGATGCTGTGGCAAAACACCTGTAAATTAATAGATTACAAATACGACTAAATTGAGACCATCGGCTGTCAACGCTGAGCCTGTCGAAGCATGAGGCATAACTTTTCTCACACCGCACTCTTCGACAAGCTCAGGATGACAACGCACTCACGCATTTTCAACCTCCAAAGATAACCAAAAGTCAAGACAAAAATAGGCTCGGACCGCATTTTTGTCTGGCTTATGCACCCTAACGCTTGGGGAACATCGCTGTTGAACGAGCCGAACTTTGCTGCATCTTGGCAGCTGTTTGCCCTCTAATTTTATCTTCCTCCCGTAATGACGGCGGTGAACTTAGGCATAAAACGCCGCAAAAGGTAGTACAATCCCAAAGCAATAAGCACCGTGGCAAGCACAATAAGAAAATATAGTGCTGTAATGAGCAAATCAGATTGCGGGTTAAAGATTACGTACAATACCTTGTGGATTTTTGACTGCAAAAAGGGTTCATGGATGGCAAACACAAAAAAGGAGGAAGCCGCCAAAAAGCGGTTAACGCTTACTTTTCCTGTCCGCAACAGATAGGCAACGAGGTTAAACCAAAATGCTATACCGACAATTATTCCTGCATTGTGAATAAACGGGTTGGCGGCATACTGCCTTGTCAGCAAATCGGCAAGTACCAGTAAGGGATATAAAATGAATACCGCATATTTTACTTTGCTCATATCGTCAATCAGGCTTCGCCTGTTGACGCCGAACCATGCTCCGGCAGGAAAAAAGAAGACGGTGGCAACGCTTACCCCGGTAACGCCAAACCACCAAGCAAAAAACCATAACACGCCAAGCAGTAAAACACCGTATACTTTGGCTTTCCTGATGTAAAAAAATATGACAGGAGTTAAAACTACCGCCACCATTAGGTCGCGGACAAACCAAAATTGACTTGCAATGGGACAAAAAAGTGGTTTATCCGGCATTCCCCACAAGGCTTGCAGCACATATTTACAATTATACTCCGGATTGGTGCTAAACCATCCCGCCAATGCTGGCGTATGGCGGACAACGTAATAAATAAGGAGCGCCGCAATATTCCAGAACAGATACGGGATGAGCAGTGTTTTCCCTCTGTTTTTCAACTTTTTCAGGTAGCCCTGTTTTGGAAAGCCGTCAATGTTTTGGAAAAACAGGAAGCCGGATATGAAGAAAAACAGGGGAACGGCAACATTTCCCAGCACTTGTGAGAAAAATTCGCGGCAAGCGTAGGATACCGGTAAATACCCGGCGTTACCGAACTCCATGCTCGCAGTAGCTGTCGTAGAATTAATGTTGTGCAAAAATAGAATCCCGACAATTAGCGGGAAGCGCAAAAAAGTAATCACGCTTGATTGTAAGTCTTTGGGAGTCATAAACTTGAGTTGTATAAGTTGCCCTATCCCAAAGGCTGTTTTTTTAAGTAATGACGCACAAAAAACGTGGGACATTACCATATTTGCTTATTGAGGTCTTCGCTACCTTGCATAACAAATAAGAATAAAGCCCACGCGCGAGCGTGAGCGTTATTGCTTCATTCTTGTTATGCTTTGAAAATTGCGAAGTTTCAATAAGCAAGACTAAAGTTAACGCTTTCTATGTCAAAGGCTGTCAGAGCACTACAGTGCGACAGCGGGATGTTTTATTCCTTTCAGGTAACCATGTGTGTGTAAATTAGAATGCTACGCTGCAAAAGTAAAAAAAATATGTATAGAATTAAGTCTTTTTGTAAAAATATCCTATTGCGCGCGCAGTAAGCTTGGTTTTCTTGATGTACGGACGTAAGCTCCGGGTACGGGGTACCCGCGCGGTTAAAAACTATGCTAAAAAGCATGCTAACTTGTCTTTTTATTTTATAACTTTGTGGGTGAAATTCAAAAAGGGAAAAATTATTCACCCCAAAATTTAAACGAAATGGGAAAAATTAAAGTAGGCATCAACGGCTTTGGCCGTATTGGCCGTCTGGTGTTCCGCGCTGCCGTAGAGGAGCGTAGCGACATTGAGATTGTAGGTATCAACGACCTGATTGACGTTAGCTACATGGTGTACATGCTGAAGTACGACTCGATACACGGTCAGTTTAAGGGTACTGCCGAGGCTAAGGATGGCAAGCTGGTGGTAAACGGCCAGGCCATCCGCGTAACCTCAGAGAAAGATCCGGCCAACCTGAAGTGGAATGAGGTAGGTGCAGAGTACGTTGTAGAGTCAACAGGTCTGTTCCTGACTAAGGAAGCGGCTCAAAAGCACATCGACGCCGGCGCAAAGCGCGTGGTTATGTCCGCCCCTTCAAAGGACGACACTCCCATGTTCGTTTGCGGCGTTAACACCAAGGCGTACAAGGGCGAGCCCATCGTTTCGAACGCCTCATGTACTACCAACTGCCTGGCTCCGCTGGCAAAGGTAATTCATGACAGCTTTGGTATGGTTGAGGGTTTGATGACCACTGTTCACGCTACCACCGCCACTCAAAAAACGGTTGACGGACCCTCGGCTAAGGACTGGCGTGGCGGCCGTGCAGCAAGCGGCAACATTATTCCTTCGAGCACCGGCGCGGCAAAGGCGGTAGGCGTGGTTATCCCTGAGCTGAAGGGTAAGCTTACGGGCATGTCGTTCCGCGTTCCTACGCTGGACGTATCGGTGGTTGACCTGACCTGCCGTTTGTCCAAGCCGGCTTCGTACGCCGACATTAAGGCGGCCGTTAAGAAGGCGGCTGACGGCGAGCTGAAGGGTATACTTGGCTACACGGAGGACGAGGTGGTTTCAACGGACTTCATTCACGACAAGCGCACCTCTATTTTTGATGCCAAGGCCGGTATTTCTCTTAACGACAACTTCGTTAAGCTGGTGTCTTGGTACGACAACGAGTGGGGCTACTCCAACAAGGTGCTGGAGCTTATCGCTCACATGAACACTGTGAAGTAGCACGCTGGAAAGGTACGATAAAGGAAAAAGGTCTGCACCACTCTCGGTGCAGGCCTTTTTTGTAGCTAGCTTAGCTACTGTCCATTGTTTAGCCTCGACAATGCCCATTGTTCAGCCTCGACAATGCCCATTGTTCAGCTTCAACAATGCCCATTGTTTAGCCTCGCTACAAAAAATGCGGTTACTCTACCGTCAGGGGCAGCTCGCCTGTTCGATGGACATTGAGGCGCCTGCGCCCTTAGAAGGGTTGCGGAGGTTTGCCCTTAGGGCTAAAAGCAGAAGGGGCTGCCCTTTTCTTTTGGAGCAGCCCCTTGTGTTGTCTGCGTTGCTTTACTACTTCTTTGGGTAGCCTACGGTTTGGCTTAGCACCACTTCTTTGCTGCTGTCTAAGCCTAAAGCCTTGCTCAACTCTTCAATGTCAACGTAGGCGCGCACTACGGTGTTTAGCCCGGCAGAAGCGCAGTACAGATAAACGTTTTGTGAGATAAAACCACAGTCGACGTAAGCGAGCTTAGGATCGCCCATAAGGGTTTTATCGTACGCGTACACAAGGTTAAGCGGGGCGGTGGCCACAAAGTCTTGCTTGCCGGCCAGGGCACGTATATCTTTGTTTACCACCTGCTTAAGCACGTTGTCCTTGGCGTTATACAGGTAGGCGCCTGTGGGCAGCGTTACGTATACAAGGTATTCTTGCTTGTTCATGGCAGAAGGGGCCGTGCGCCTGTCGGCACGGTTGAAGCCCCATGCGGCCCACAACAGGTTGGACAGGGCTTGGCTGTCGAGCGCTTTAGCGCTGAATTCACGGTTGGTTTGACGGGCGCTTAGCGCTGCCATAAGGGGCATGCCTCCGGTTTTTTGCGGAGCGGGCAGCTTGATGTCTTGAGCCATGGTTGGGGCTGCGAGTAGCAGCGCCAAGCCTAAAGTGAAAAGTGTTTTCATGTGAAGTAAAGGTTATTAGGTTAGCTGTTTTTATGTGCAATAGCTGTTTACAAAGGTATAAAAATATTCATAGCATAATTATGAATGTTATGCGCTAAGGAAGCAGCATTTTTTCAAATCCTGCGGTGGCATACGTTTTTAGCTCGTTGTTGTCGTTGTAAATAAGGTATCCTTCCAAGTCCCGGTTGCTGTTGAGGAGGTGTTTTGCCGAGTCTAAGCCTACTACCATCAGCGCGGTGGCAAAGGCGTCGGCGGTGCCGCAGTCGTTGGCAATGACGGTGGCGCTGAGCAGCGAGTGGGTAACGGGGTAGCCTGTTTTCGGGTTAATGGTATGCCCGAACTTTTGTCCGTTTTCTACAAAGAATCGGCGGTAGTTGCCGGATGTTGCCAGCCCTTTGTTGCACAGCTGCATGGTGGCCTGCAGCTGCTCGCCGGGTATGCAGCTGCCGTCAACGGGCTTGTCAATTCCAATGCTCCAGCAGCGGCCTTTCTTATTGACCCCGCGGCCGGCTATTTCTCCACCGATTTCTACGAGGTAGCTGGCTACTCCTTTTCTTTTCAGGAAGCCGGCTACTACGTCTACAGAGTAGCCTTTGGCTACCGCATTGCAGTTGAGCTGCACACGGCTGTCTTTTTTTACGATGGAGCTGCCTTCGATTCGGATTTTGTCCATTCCGCAAAAAGCCATGAGGCTATCTATGGCGTGCCGGCTGAGCTGCTTTGTCCGTTCCTCCTTTCCGAATCCCCATGCGCTGAAGAGGGGGGAAGCGCTGATGTCAAAGGCTCCGTTGGTGCGCAGGTTTACCTCTTTTGAAAGCTCGAAGCAGCCTGTAAAAAAGCTATCCAGCTCAACCGGTTCGTTACGGTTTACCTTTGAGATGGCGCTTTCCTGGTTGTAAACGGAAAGTGAATTCTCGAACTGATGCAGGAGGTTCTCAATTTCGGTTTTGTAGCTTTTACGGCTGGAGTAGGTTATGGAGTAGGTGGTTCCCTCTGCAAAGCCGGTAATCTTTGTATACGGCTGGCTGCAGCTGCAAAAGGTAAGGGCAGCGAACAGCATGAGAATAGGGGTATACTTCTTCATTTGAAAGGCTCGTTGTAATTATGCTATGACCTCAACGGTCCGGATATTTGCTTTTGCCCACTTTCTTTTCTCTCGCCTAATGAAAAGCGGGAACGTGGCCGGTAGCGCTATACCTTTGATGATGCTGCTAATGCAAATGGCCCACCATACACCCGTTAGCCCCATATAGCTGGATAGTACCAGCGCCATTGGTATGCGGGCTGCGTTGAGGATAATCTCAATGACGGCGGGGTAGTAGCTTTTGCCCAGCCCGTTGAAGACTCCGGCTGTTGCTATCTCTGAGCACAGGAACACTTGCGATATTCCGAGAATGAAGAGATACTTGGCTCCTTCGCTTATTACCTCAGCATCGCTTGAAACGAATATCCCGAAGAGTTGCTCGCCAAATGCCATGAAAACGACGCTGACAGCCGCTCCGAATAAGCAGATGACGCCAACGCCTGCCACGCAGCTTTTAATGATGCGATCGAACTTTTTTGCTCCGAAATTTTGGCCCACGTACGCTCCCAGGGCTGTAGATATACCGGCGCTGGTAACCCATGACAGCGATTCTATCTGGCTTCCGGCCGACTGTACCGATACTCCCACATGGCTGCTGACGCCTTGTACTCCGGCGGCAATGGTAGCCATTACCATGGAGAAGAGTGAGAATACCGTATTTTGAATGGCTGCCGGCGCTCCTATTTTTAGCAGCTTCCACGAAAGATTTTTCTTGAGCGGAGTAAAGAAATGGAATCCGCTATATGGCTGGTAGCGGGGATGCTTCATGAGCGCTACGAAGATAATAACCTCTACAAGGAGCGCTATGAATGTAGCCATAGACGCACCTTGTATGCCAAAGTTGAATGTGAAGATAAATAGAGGATCGAGCGTTATGTTTAGCGTTATGCCAATAATGCTGACGTAGAACGGGGTTTTGCTGTTTCCTGTTCCGTTATATATTCCTGCAAAGGTTGGATGAAGCGTCCAAAAGGGCATCCCCAGAAGAATGAATACGAGGTACTGGCGGCACATTTCATTAACGTCGGCTTCCTGACCAAAAAGGTCGATGATGTAGTCTTTGAAAATGTACATAATCAGCCCCAGCGAAATACCCATTATCAGCGCTATGGTGGTGGCGTGCGCCCCCATGCTGCGTGCCGCGGTCAGCTTCTTTTGACCTATGGCCTGGGCAATGCCCACCTCCGCTCCAATCTTGGTGGTAAATGCCAAAGCGTAGGTAAACCAGGCAAGGAATCCGGCTATACCCGCTGCTGCAACCGCTTTTCCGCTAAGTATCCCGAGCCAAAATATGTCCGTCAGATTATAGGCGAGCTGAAGAAAACCCGTTCCCATCAGGGGAATGGCAAGTGTGATGAGCTGCTTAACTATAGGTCCTTGTGTGAGATTTCTCATGCTAAAAATCATTCTATCTTGCTACCGGCGCTACCGGAAAAATCTGGTATGGAGTCGTATTTACCGCTTGGGGGTGCAGTAGCGCTTAATGATGTTATATGCTTCTTTAATGCCCAGCTCACCGGATTTGCTGATGTCCAAGCAGCCCTTCTCGGTGTCCTGCATAAAAATTTGTACAAGCCCGCGGTTGTAGTAGGCTTCGGCAAAGTTGGGATACAGCTCAATGGCTTTAACGTAATCGTCAATGGCCTCAGGCATTTGGTTGGAGTTGCACTTTAGGTTACCCCGGTTGTAGTAAGCGTAACAGAAGGTGGGGTCAAGCGCAATTGTTGCATTCAGATCTTCTATGGCATCATCGTAGCTGTAGGTTGTTCTGATCTCGTGCTTGGTCTTGGGCTGTACGGAGGTTGTTTGGTCGCTTTCCAGCACAATGGTTTGCATGCTGTTGCTCTCAATGCTGGAAATAAAATCAACCATTTCGCTTTCTGCTACGCTGCGGGCAAAGTAGTACAGCGGGTTATTTTTTTCTTCAGCAATGGCTTGCTTAAAAAAGCTGAGCGAGTTGTTGTACTGATTTTTTTCCGTTAGCAACGAAGCCTTCGCTGCGTAACCAATACCACTGTGTCCAAGGCTATCTATGTACCTCTCTGTCTTACCCAGGTATAGCTTGTGCTCCTCATCAGTGCGCTTGGGCGCTTCAGCTGTGATACCAGCTTGCAGGCTTCCGCTTTGCTGCTTCAGCTGTTCAACGTTGGCGTTGAAATACTTTCTGCTCAAATCAATCTTGCTGTCGGGAATGCCGACTGCCAGCCTGAATTGAGGCTGCAGTTTGATATCAACCCTTTGATATTGAAGCATTTCGTTGGTGAAGTTCTTGTTGCCAAAATCCGCATCAAATGCTACCAGCTTGTTAAAGTTGTAGCTGGTATCGGCAAGATCGGAGCTTCCGCTTTTATCCAATTTGCTTTGGTGCTCTGCAATTTTTTTCTGTGCTACGTCTTGGTCTATCTTGGCTCCTCTTAGATCTTTACTTTGCTGTTTGGCGTACGAGCGATTAAGGTAGGCGTTGGCAAAATCGGGGTACAGCTCAATTGCCTTACTGTAATCGGCAATGGCGTTACGGTACATTTGCTTTTGCATGTAAATGGCGGCCCGGTTGTAGTATATGAGTACGTTGCCGGAATTTATCTCAAGCGCTCTGGTGTAATCGCCCAAAGCTTTGTCGTAGCTGCCGATTTGCGATAGCATGATGGCGCGGTTAAACAGCGTGAGCGCATTGTATGGGTCCAGCTCCAGCACCTTGTCCAAATCTTTTAAGGCAGCCGCTACGTTGTTCTTTTCATACTCCGCTATGGCTCTGAAGTAGTAGTTTACCGAGTTGGTTGTATCCAGCTTCAGCGCCTCGTTGAAATCTTTTAAGGCCAGATCTTGTTTGTTTTGCATTACGTACAACCGCCCCCTGCGGCTGTATCCATCGGGATCAAAGCGGTTGAGCTGTATGGCCCTGTTGTAATCTTCCAAGGCGGCCAGGGTGTCTTTCAAAAACAGCTTGCTGGTTCCTCTATTGATATACCCTTCACTGGCTTTAGGTTCGTAGCGCAGAAACTTGTTAAAGTCATCAATGGCTTTGTTGAACTGCTGTAAGGAAAAGTAGCTTATTCCTCGAATATAGTACAGACCGGGCACTTCTGGACGCAGCTCCACGGCTATTTCCAAATCTTTGAGAGCGTCGGTGTGGCTGCCCATGCTGTTGAGCACTACTGCCCGGTAGAAATATGCGTAGGTGAATACGGGATTCAAAGAAATAGCCTTGTTGAAGTCCGCTTGGGCGCCAATCATATCGCCCAAGTTATACTTGGCAATGGCACGACGAAAGTAGGCATCATGCAATCCTGTATCTGCCTTTATCAGCACGTTGAAGTATCCAATGGCGTTGGCGTACCGGCGCTCCACCAGCTCGTTGGTTCCACGAATAAAGAAATATTCCTTACTGATTTGTGCGGATGCTTGTTTTGCCAGTGGTAGCAGGCATAGCGAGAAGAGTAGTATGAGCAGGTATCTTTTCAAAGCTGTACTTTATGCTGTTAAATCTTAAAGTGTAAATGCTAAATCTCATTAATGTCGTCTACCGCAGCATTTGTATCCGCTTGGGCTTCCTTTTCTACCACCTCCTTGGTGGACGGTATGTCGTACTGGTCAAGGTAGTTAACCGGAATTTGCTTGATATTCTTTACATTTTTGTACCAGCCGATTTTCATAGATTTATGAACAACCTCATATAGCTGATCCCGCCGTTGCAGCATGTACGCGCTGGGACGTGCCGGGTTGAATTTCTTGGGATCCGGAAGCGAAATGGCAATCAAGGTTGCCTCATTTTTTGTCAGCTTATAGGCCGACTTTTTAAAGTAATGTCTTGCTGCCGCCTCTATTCCGTAAATATTCGGTCCCATTTCTATCACGTTCAGGTACACCTCCATTACACGATCCTTGCCCCAAATTTTATCGATGAGCACAGAGATAACCAGCTCCATTCCTTTTCGAGTCCACGTACGGTTTGGCGTAAGAAAAACGTTTTTGGCGGTTTGCTGAGTAATGGTGCTGGCGCCATATACTTTTTTGCCCCGCTCATTACGCTTCATGGCTTCCTTAATTGCCTCTATATCAAAGCCATAGTGGTAGAAGTAGTTGTTATCCTCAGAGGCTATAACCGCACGAATAGCTTCGGGCGAAATGCTGTCCAGCGGAACCCACCTTTTCATGGGCGCTACTTTGCTGCTCTTTTGGTTAATAACCATGAGCGGCGTAATGCTGATGGGGCCTTTACGCAAGGCGAATAAAGTTCCCACTCCGGCTAAAATGACCGCCATGCATACCAGTACTGCCAACCGTAATATTTTACCGAGGGCAAGGTAAATGCGATAAAAAATGCGTAAATCCACTTTTGTAATAACAAATCACTAAACTTACAAAGTTAGCTGATTAAATTGTTAAATTGTCAAATGTAAATGGTAAATTTGTACCATGTAGTACTACTTGATAAATATTATGTTTTACATTTTCAAAAAAGAAGTAACCTCATTTTTTTCTTCGCTCATCGGCTGCCTTACCATTGGCGTTTTTCTACTTTTGTGCAGCTGGTTCCTGTGGCTTTCGCCAAACGAGTTTAATGTACTCAATGCCGGCTACTCCAACATTGACGGACTATTCTTTTTGGCGCCGTGGCTATTCCTGTTTTTGGCGCCGGCCGTAACCATGCGCAGCTTCGCAGAGGAGCGCAAAACCGGAACTATGGAAATGCTACTCACCCGGCCCGTTACGGATATACAGCTGATAGCGGCAAAATTTTTGGCAGCGGTGGTACTTATTGTCTTAGCATTACTGCCCACTTTGCTGTACTTCTACACCGTTTACAGCTTGGGAAAACCTGTCGGAAATATTGATAGCGGCGCTACCTGGGGAGCTTTCATTGGTTTACTTTTGCTGGCCTCCTGCTATGCGGCGGTTGGTATTTTTGCATCCTCCCTAACCGATAGCCAGATTGTAGCCTTTATTCTTGCTGCGGCTATGTGCTTCTTTCTGTACCTGGGTTTTGACGGGCTGGCCGCCTTGCCCTTTTTGAAAGGCGTAAACAACGTGCTGGCTGCCTTTGGCATCAACGAGCACTACAAATCTATCAGCCGTGGTGTGGTAGAGGTTTACGATTTGGCGTACTTCGTGGGCGTAATGGGCGTATTCCTGTTTGCCACACGGTTGAGGCTGCAGGCGTTGAAGTGGTAGGGGAAGCAGCCAACGCACAGAGCTACAAAAAATAAACGAGCGGTAAATTTATTTTACTGCTCGTTTATTTTAGAAAAAGGTAAAGAAAAGTAGCTTGCTACAACGGCAATTTCTTTTTCAGCTTTTGTACTTTCAACCGGAATGTATTGCGGCGTTTTGCAGGAGCTGCAAAGACACACCTACATGGCTCCTAATGCCCCTAGGCCGCCCAATATTGCACCAAATACCGATATCAACAAAATCAAGTCAATCAATGAAATGACCAACCCTGCAATGGCAAGTCCTTTGGGGCTTTTGAACAGTCCCGCAAATGACAGGATAAGCCCTACAATCCACAAAATCCACCCCAAAACGGGAACCCAACCGAGAAAAACGGCAACTAACGCCAGCACAAATCCTGCTGTGCCAATACCATTTGATTGTTTTTGAGGCAGCTGATTGATAATGACTTGTGGCCCTGCTTGCGAAGTGGTTTCGTTGTTTTTTACTTCTTCTGACATATTTTTAGTAAAATTAAAATTTGCGCCTACTCTTTACAGGATTTTCGGCATTAACTCCTTATAACTTTTTTGCATATAAAGATAACCTGCTGATTATCAGGTTCTTATGTTTATCATTCGGCAGACCGTTCCATGCTGTACTACACGGCGTTTCTCAGACTTACTCTTGAATGATAGCTCAAATAAATGGATTATAGTGAAAAATGATAGTAACAGGAATAACGCAATCCACTATTTTTCTTTTATGCTCTAAGCAAAAAGTTATATTTATAATTGGATACAAAATTACTGAAATATTTTGAATTAAGGTAACTATTCCCTAAAGACTTAAATTTTTTTTAGGGTAATGGGGGAGATTTTCGGCTGTACTCGAATTTATACCGCTAAATAATAGTGAAAATCATTCTAATTTATACCTTTTTCTAATGTTTTCCGGCAATTTCAAAACCCACCAAAAACCGTCTCTTGTCATGCATAGGCTCTTCCTAAATCCACCCTTTTTTCTCACCTCCGCCTCGTCATTCCGACCGGAGCGCAGGGAGTGAGGAACCGAAGTTCGGCGAAGCCAATCTGTTCTTTTTTCCCCCGCCCCATGCTTCGACAGGCTCAGCATGACAACCTGCAGTGCGTTGAGATGTACCCCGTGCGTTGGGGTGCGCGAGCCGGACAAAAATCCGGTTCGAGGATATTTTTGTCTTGACTTTTGGTTACTTTGCGTCAAGACAAAGTAATAATAAACTAAAAATCCTTTGGTCAACTTACCTGTTCGCATGGGCTTTGTAGAGCCTCCGGTGCGGGAGGATTGGCTGAGGGATTTTTTTAATGAAAAGTTGAAAATAAAAAATGAAAAATATTACGATTGCACTTTGCTGGCAATGACGCGATCAGTCTTGCATTTTCTGCAATAATCTTCTCAATCTGACTAGCATTCCCAGAGTGGCGTCGGTTTGTAGAAAATCTACGCAAGCCAGCAGCTCATCTTTTGCCCATGGATATTTTTCCGAAAGAATGTAAACGCAATCCATGCAAGCTACTTTTCCTGCTACTTTTTCTTTCGAATCCATCAGCCAATCAAAGCAAGCGCTTAGGATAGGTTCAAGGTCGGAATTCCATAGAGCTTTCCGCTCTTTACCGTATTGCTTTCGATTTAATACGGAAAAAGTATGCAGCAAAATATTGGCAAAGTGCCGATGTGCACTGGTGTTGCCGGCTAGTGGAAATTGCTTTATAAAATAAGGTATGTGGGGAATAAACAGCTCAAAACTTTGTTTAGCAATATGTTCCAAAATCCATGCTGAACGGAAGCTAGTTGGCTGCCTGGCTGTTATAGCCAAATCAATAAGAGCGTTAAGGGGTATTTTGCTGTGCAGAACGGTGGCAATAGCCGAATCCAGATAGCTGGAGTGTAAGCTGCTGAGGAGAAATGCAGGAAGAGCTTCTGTTGTTATTTTTTCCGTCCTTGTAACCATGATGCAAAGATAAAAAAGTGTTGAGGATTAAAAAAATGCGTACCTTTGTGTAGCTGTTTTTCAGGCTGTGATAACATTAAAAATTAAATGGAATATGAATAAGTTGTTTGCATTTTTTAGCGCGGTGGTTTTGGCTGCTCCGGCTGGTGCGCAGAGTAAGGCTAGCTTTTATGATTTAAAATTTACTACGCTCAGCGGTAAGGAGTATAAATTTGACCGGCTGAAAGGAAAGAAGGTGCTGATTGTAAACACGGCATCCAAATGCGGTTTTACCAAGCAGTATGCCGATTTGCAGAAGCTGTCGGAGAAGTACGCGGATAAGCTGGTGATAATTGGATTCCCCAGCAACCAGTTTGGAAAGCAGGAGCCTGGCACTAATGAGGAGATTGGTGAATTTTGCCAGGTGAACTACGGCGTAACTTTTCAGCTGATGGAAAAGTCGGACGTGAAAGATGAGAACCAAAATCCGGTTTACCGGTGGCTAACCGATAAAAACAAAAATGGTTGGAACGAGGAGGTTCCGAGTTGGAACTTCTGCAAGTATTTTGTGAATGAGAAGGGGGAATTGATTAAATTCTTCAACTCCCGTGTAACGCCTATGAGTGAGGAAGTTACAAAGTTGATAGAGTAGAGCAAGGAGCAAAGAAAAAGGAAAAGCCCCCTCTCTCCATTTTGTCTTTGCTCCTTTGTCTTTTTTTCTTTTGCTGTAAAATTTATTTTCTGAACTCCATAATATCGTGCATGGCTAAAATGCCGATAACCTTGTCGGAGTCTTCTTTTTCTACAACCGCAAGATTCATTATTTTATAGATATCCATCATCTCCAGGGCGTCTGTTACCATGGCGCTGACCGGAATACGCTTGAAGCCGGCGGTCATGAAAGCTGCGGCGGTAACGTTCATTACCTCCTTATCAAACTTAAAGATGGCTCTGCGGATATCACCGTCAGTAATAATGCCAATACTTTGATTGCTAGAATCTTGTACGGTAGTCATGCCAAGACGCTTACTGCTGACTTCGTAAATAATATCCTTGAATGGGGTGGTATCTTTTACTACCGGAATATCGGTACGCATCAAATCTTTTACTCGAGTAAGCAGGCGACGGCCCAGCGCTCCGCCCGGATGGTACAGCGCGAAATTTTCGGCCTTAAATCCACGACGATCAATCAGGCAAACAACCAGCGCATCGCCCATGAGCAGGGCTGCGGTGGTGGAGGTTGTTGGTGCAAGACCAAGAGGACATGCCTCTTTTTCCACCCCTGCGTTCAGAACAATATCAGCCTCTTTTGCCAACGGCGATTTGGGGTTGCCTGTGAGCGCAACCAGCGAGCAGCCTATTTTTTTGATGGGGGCTATAATGTTCAGAATTTCTTGCGAGCTGCCGCTGTTGGACAGGGCAATGACTACGTCGCCATGTTGAATAACGCCCAGGTCGCCATGAAGCGCTTCGGCCGCGTTCAGAAATACGGCTTGCGTTCCTGTAGAGGCTAGTGATGATGCTATTTTATGGCCGATGATTCCGGTTTTACCGATGCCGGTTATAACAACTTTTCCTTTGGTGTTATAAATCAGCTCCACGACCTCGTTCATCTCGTTGCCAATGCGCTTGCCAACGTTAACGAGCTCCTCTACTTCGAGCGAAAAAACTTCTTGTGCACGAGCAATAAAATCCATAATCTTATTGGTTCAGGTTCAATGTTCAAAGTAACAAACCGGTTTTACATGGCGCCTTTCACAATATCGTCAACTTGTATGGCGGTTTGAAGGACACTTTTTATATCCTTTAAGTTCAGCTGGTTTGGACCATCGGAAAAAGCCTTGTCGGGGTTGGGGTGTACCTCTGCAAAAACGGCATCAACACCAACTGCCAGCGCCGCACGCATGAGAGGCGGTACCAGCGCTCGATTGCCTCCTGTGCTTGTTCCCTGTCCACCGGGTTTTTGTACGGCGTGTGTAGCATCAAAAACAACCGGGTAGCCATAAGAGCGCATTTCTATCAATCCGGTCATGTCTACCACCAGATTGTTGTAGCCAAAGCTGGAACCGCGCTCGCAAAGCAAAATGCTCCTGCAGCCGGATTCCTCCAGCTTAGTAATTACATTTTTCATGTCCCACGGAGCCATGAACTGCCCCTTTTTCACATTCACCACTTTGCCTGTTTTTGCAGCGGCAATCAGCAGGTCAGTTTGTCGCGCCAGGAATGCGGGAATTTGCAGCACATCGGCCACCTCGGCTGCCGGAGCGCACTGCCAGCTTTCGTGAACGTCGGTTACAATGGGAAGGTGGTAAGTACGCTTTACTTTTTGGAGAATTTCCAACCCCTTCTCCATGCCCACACCACGCTCCGCATGTATGGAAGAGCGGTTGGCCTTATCGTAAGATGACTTGTATACAAGGTTAATATGCAGCTCTTTGCAAATTTGCTTTAGGGCGGCAGCTACCTCCAGCGCCATAGCTTCGCTTTCAATGGCGCAAGGTCCGGCTATGAGAGAGAATCGTCCGTGTCCGCCAATGGCAAACTTATGAGCTATAGCTACCTGTTTTGTGGAAGGTATAAGCGGCATTTTCTGTTAACTTTAAAGTGCTGATCCACAAAGATAGCGCATTTTTCACAATTCATAGCTAAAAAACGGGATAAACCTGCTCATGCACGTGAGCTAAGGGCTAATCTGCCAGCGTATATTAAACCATATTAATATGCTGATATAGAGAATATTATGCCAACAAGCTATCGCAGCTGCCTGCGGAAGTAATAGCTCAATACCTGCTATTATCCTTGTACGGTAAAAATCTGTTTTCATCTCGCGAACGCTCTTTTGCTTATGGCGGTTAAGGGGACTTACTTCAAATTCTTAGCTAACCGCTCGAAAGCTTCATGAAGCACGCTGTAGCACAATGCCAGCTCATCCTTTGTGCGCCCGGCCAAGGCCTGATTCTGCAAGGGCAGCGAGAGCTCGCGAATTTTCTCTGCGAGTGCTTGTCCCTTTTCTGTAGTATGAATTAGCTTGGCCCGACGGTCAATCTTATCCACAACGCGAGCCACCAGCTCCTGCTTTTCCAGCTGACCTAAAAGGCGAGTCATGCTGGGCTTATCCTTAAAAGTAATGGCGCACAGCTCCTGCTGCGAAACTCCGTTATTGTTTAAAAGCGCCTCCATCACAGCGCACTGCTCCAGAGTAACCGCTATCTTAGCCAGCTTCAGCTGTCGGAATAAATTTCGATTCATGGCAGACAGCATTCGGTCTATCATAAGGCTAAAGGAGAGCGTTGAGCTCCAACCATTTGTTTTCATAAATTATTGCGTAGAGTGGCTACAAAAGTACAGTTCCAAAAGGCAAAAAGCAAACTTTTTTGTCGCTAAAGTAAGATTTTTACGGAATGATTGCTGCCGATTTGCCGAGGAATGACCAAAATCGGTATGGAAATGAGATTGTTTTTGTAAAGTATAAGTAATCAGCTTAGTAGATAAAAAACTTAATTCTTGCTACATTTTTCCGGATTGTTTGTAGTTAGGTTAAAAAAATAGCGTACTTTCGTAGTTTGATAATGACTTTTCTTATGCTGCAAAAAATTATAGCTGGAGTTTTGCTGCCGGTGGCAGTTGTGTTAAGCACATCGGCGGTAATGGCGCAAGAAGCCCGGTACGATAGAGCCACCCTAAGCTTAATGCTGGTAAATCATGGCGATGGCTTTGACTCGCGTGTTGCCGACGTGTTTTTTAAGATTCCTGCAGAGGATAAATTCTACCACAACAAGATTGGCACAACGGCAGTACCCGTTGCCAAATCCCGTAGTGCAAATACAGCCGGGCGTAAAGACGATATCTTAGCCTATCTGAACAAAAGCGACGCTGGCTTGCAGGAGCTGAAGGTGTGGTTCAACCGCAGGCCGAACGGAAGTATGGATATGGATTTAATCCACGCTCGTGGTGAATTTAATGCTACAGATCAAACTTTCCGCAATGTTGAGGCAACCAAGAGAGGCCGTGAGGAAATGAAGGATTTAGGAGCTTCGCTGATGGCCGGAACCTATGTCATGGTATATGACTTTGCCAACCTTAGCTACTCAAGAAATACCAATGGTTACGCGGATTTTCATACCTACTCGTCCGATGTCAGCTTGTACATTTTCCGTATAGGTGCGCTGGCGCAAGCCATAGATGCCATATACGACTGCTGGATAGAGGAGGAGGATGCTCCGGCTGTAAGGGCGGAGAAGAATACCCGCTTTGACTCCATCCGAGTGGCTATGGAGTATGTGGGTGTGCAAAGTAAGAAGATAGCTACAAGAGGCCTGCTTTCCGGAGCGTCTAAAACCACAGAGGACGAGCTGTTTAAACAACTCGTACAGAAGGGCTACAAAGGAGTATTGGAGCAGCTGGAAAATAACGTAGCCGCCTTTAGCGTGCAAACCGGAGTGTACTCTGTAGCGCCTATTACCGCTAAGATTGGTAAAAAAGAAGGCTTGAGAACCGATCAGCGCTACAATATCTACGAAAACGTGCAGAAGAATGATAAGATAGCTCAGGTGCGTAAGGGGGTTGTGCGTGTCGGCGCTAAGATTACCGATAATCGCAAGGTGACCGATGGCAATACTCAACCCAGTGAATTCTATCAAATTGCCGGAGCGTACATAGAGCCGGGAATGACGCTTAAGCAGCACAACGATTTGGGCATGAGCATTATAGGTGGATATGGATATACCATTGACCGACAAGGCCAAATACAGGCAAGGGTAGAACAGCTGCTTACAAAGCTGCTGCCCATTAAAACCACCGGGTTGTACCTGTATGTGGAAGGAGAATTTGAGTGGGGCAGTTACGAGGCGCCCGCATTGGCCGGAGTGGATCCGGCATACGCTCCGGAAGTCAAGAAAAATTTTCTTTTCATAAGAGGCGGCTTGGGTATTGGCCGGGGCTACCAGCCTTTACGTAACTTGCAGGTAACTCCCTATATTGGAGGTGGTTATGAGCTTGTGGCGTATGCCAAAGATCTCAATGTAGAGTCATACTACCTGAAAGCAGGAGCCAATCTTACGGTAAATATTTACTATCCGTTTCAGCTGGTAGCAGGAGCCTACGCCTACGGATATGTTTCTACGCAGCTAAAGGATAACTCCGACAATACATACGGAGCCGGCATTTCAGGCAATAGATATAGCGATTATTTCAAGGGGCGTAACCCTTATGGCGCAGCCGGATTTGTTGGCCTACGTATCAACTTCTAGTAAGGTCTTGTTGGTTAAGATGTTGATTTTCAAAGGTATTGTAGTTTTGGAAACAAATTGCTAAATTTGTTTTAGCAATTCACATAAAGTAGTCATTATTATTACGCTCATTCTATGAAAAAAATTGCGCTATTTGCTCTGGCTTTACTAGTCGTTGTACAGGTAAACGCACAAAGTCGGAAAGAACGCAAGCTGCTTTTTGGCAGCAGCTACAACTATGAAATACTGATGCTGGGGGTAGGCCAGGATGGAACTAAGGTTTTCAAGGTATACGCTTACGCCAAGAAGGTGGACGATGCCATTGTTCAGGCAAAGAAAAATGCCGTGGCCGCTTGTATTTTCCGCGGATTACCCGGAGCCAACGGTGCAGCGCCAACTCCTGCCATTTGCCCCGATCCCAACACGGAAGAGAATAACCTGGATTATTTTACCAGCTTTTTTGCTACCGGAGGCCGGTATTTGCAGTACATAAACCTTACTACAGATGGCGTACCCAGTGGACAAGACCGTTTGAAAGTAAAGGGTGGATACAAAGTAGGCATTAGCGTGCAGGTATTGTATGATAAGCTTCGGAAGGATTTGGAGGCTGCCGGCATTGCTCGCGGCTTGAGTTCCGGATTCTAAGAGATTTGTTTAAATATTTGATTTATAGATAATTATCTTTGATTTTATACGTAAGTTAAGAGATGAAAAAAATACTTCTTGCAATAATAGCCGCATTTACATTTAACGCAGTGGCGCTGGCACAGGCAAAAAAACCTATATTGATGGTGGTTCCAAGTGATGTTTACTGCATTCAGAAAGGCTACACCACCAAGTTTGGAGATGAGGCGCTGCCCGACTATAAGACAATGCTTCAAAATGACCGGAATATGCGTATGGCCATTACAAAGCTGGCCGGCATTATGGCGGACAGAGGTTTTCCTCTGAAAGATTTGGAGCAAGAGCTGAAAAACTTAGATCGCGAGGCGGCTGAGGCGGCTGCCATGCAAAGCAAGAACGGCGCCGAGATTATGGAATCACCGCTGGATAAGTTGAAGCGTGTTGCTAAGGCAGACATTATTATAGACCTTGACTTTTCTATTGAGAAAAAAGGCCCGCAAAGCTACGTAAACTTCAATATTAAGGGGCTTGACGCATACACAGCAAAGCAGGTTGCCGGAGCTGCCGGTTCGGGTAAGCCGTCGACCACTGCCGCTCCCGAGCTGTTGTTAGAGGAAGCTGTTATCAACTATATGGATGAGTTCAACGGACGTCTGCAAGCACATTTTGACGATATGTTTGCCAATGGTCGAGAGATTAAGCTGCAAGTAAAGCGTTTCGGAACCGCAAGTTTTGACTTTGAAACAGAGTTCGAGTACAATGGCAACGAGATGGAGTTTATTGATATTGTGGATGCCTGGATGGCTAAGAGCTGTGTAAAAGGACGCTTTAGCCGTGTTGATGCCACCGAAAATTTAATCAAGTATGAGCAGGTGCGAATGCCGCTTTTCAAAGGCGAATCGCAGGTGGCTGTTGATGCCCGTTCATTTGCCAACGATTTGCGTAGCGCTATCCGCAAGGCTCCGTTCAACGCAGATGTTAAGGTATACCAGCGCGGATTGGGTGAGGCTTGGTTGATTTTAGGTGAAAAATAAAATTGTGAATTCCGGATAACGCTTGTTTATCCTTCTGAACCAGATAACAACTAAAAAAACAAAAGAAGCTTATGAAAAAGAATGTGTTTTTTGCTGCATTCGCAGCCGTAGCGGTAGCCGCTGCGCTTGTTTCATGCGGAGGTCAAAAGTCTATAACCGCTGTAAATAACGAGAAAGAGGTAGCTGTACCTTGCGATGATAAGCGCACGGATAAAAGCTACTTCCGTGGCATTGGCGTTGGCCAAAGCAAAGACTTGAACGCCGCTCGTGAAAAAGCCCGTATGAATGCCAACGCTGAGCTGGCCGGTGGTATGAGCACTATCATTAAGAGCGTTGCTGAAAAGTATGTGAACGATGCTGGACAAGCTCCTGCTGACTACGCCGAAACTTTTGAGAGCATGACCAAGCAAGTTATTAACCAAGAGATTAATAACGTTTCTGTATGCTGCAACAAGACTGTACAGACACAAGATGGCATGTACAAGGTGTACTTGGCTGTAGAAGCTAACAAGGATGAGGTATTGAAAGCTATTGAGCGCAACGCTGCCGCTAACAAGAAGTTGGAAACCGCTTTCAACCGTGAGAAGTTCCGTGAGCAATTTGATGCTGAAATGGCTGATTTTGCTAAGAAGAACGGTTACTAGCAGATGATGGGGCTTGACTTGTGCAGCTCTTTTTAGGACTTGCAAAAAGTCAGCGATAAATGGCTATCGCTGACTTTTTTGTAAAGAAAAAATTTGGATCATGAAAATAAAAACAGCATTCCTTAGCACATTTTTGTTGCTGACAACCTTTGCCATTGCGCAAGAAAAGGTGGCAGAAAAAAGCGGAAGCAAGCCCAAGTGGGCTGCCGATTTTTTCGAGCGCGATTACATCATCACCTCTGCGGATGGCAACACCATGCAGGAGGCGCAACAACAGGCCGTAACCTTGGTAAAGCAGGAAGTTGTGCGCTCGGTTGCCGAAAGTGTAATCAGCGCCGGCACGCTGAATAAGAGCGAGGATATGGGAGGTAATGTTTCCTCTTCGTTCCGGCAAAGCATTATGTCTAAAGCTAATAAAGTGCCCTATGTACAGGGAATTTCACTTAGTACGGCAGAGGCTTCATACTGGGAAAAAATTACGGATAAAAAGGCAAAGCGTACTTTTTACCGTTTTTACATAAAAATTCCTTTCAGCCGTGCGCAGTTAGGCAAGTTGATAGCAGAGTATAAGTCTGAAGATCAAAAACTTACAGACCAGTTGGACAAGCTGGAGCAAGACCTGAATGCCATTGCTTCTGTGGAGCAAATTGACGGAGCCATCAGTGATTTGAAGTCGCTACAAAGCATGTTTGAGGATAAGCGTGCCGATAGGGCTGCTTTACTGATAACGCGCTATACATCACAGTATGCCAGCATTGTAATGGAGGATGCAGGTAGCGCTTTGGGGCAAATTAAATACTCGCTTAAGCTGAATGGCCGTGTGATTACTGTTGCTCGTAAGCCTCAGGCTTTGGCAGGTTGTACCACGGTTACCAACATGAGTGTGAGTAGCCAGCCCGTTAATGTTATCAGCTACAGCTCAGATGGATGCTACAATGATCAGGAAAACTTTTTTGAGGTGAAGTATAGATTTGGTAATGTGAATGTAGCTAAGAAATTTTTGGTGGAGGCGAAGTAGACTTGAAGCAGGAGAAAATACGAATATCATGCATTGGAAGTGGTGGTGTAGCCTCATCGCTGCTTCCTGCTTTGTACGATGCAGGGTGCAAGATCGTACAGGTGTGCTCTCGCAATATAGAGCATGCCCAACGCCTGGCTAAAGTAGTAGGCGCAATGGGTATTAATCATCTTGCAGAGCTGAACAATGCTGTCGAGCTTATTATTATATCCATTAGCGATAGCGAGATTGAGGGCGTGTTGAAAGCTGTGAATTTCGGCAATGCTATGGTGGTTCATACTGCCGGATCTGTACCTATGCAGGTCATGGCCGATGCCGGAGTTGCACGGTATGGAGTTTTATATCCCCTGCAAACCTTCAGCTGTACACGTTCAGTATCGCTTGCTCAGGTGCCTCTTTTTATAGAAGCAGCTAACCCAAATGATTTGCAGGAGTTGAAGTTTTTGGCGAAAAAAATATCGTCAACGGTAACGGAGCTGGATTCGCAGCAACGCATGCTGTTACATGTAGCAGCGGTTTTTGCCTGCAATTTTACCAACCACATGATGACAATTTCCGCCTCACTGCTCAAGAATGTAAATCAGGATTTCGAGTTGGTAAAACCTTTGATACAGGAAACTTTTGAAAAGGCATTAGCCGGAGATAATCCTGCTGAAGCACAGACCGGGCCTGCCGTAAGAGGCGATGTGGTTACGGTTAAAAAGCACATGGAGGCTTTGAAAAATGATACGGCATTTCAGCAGCTGTATCAGCTGATTTCGGAAAATATAATGAAAAAGTAACTCAACAATATGAACTACAAGACAAAATTACATCAGATAAAAGCCTTTGTTTTTGATGTAGACGGTGTGTTTACCAATAGCATGGTGCTGCCCATTCCCGGAGGTGAATTTTTGCGACAACACAACGCTAAGGACGGATTTGCCGTGCGTTACGCTTCGGAGAATGGATACCCGGTGGGTATTATTACGGGAGGCGCTTCGGGAACCATTCGTGAGCGGTTCAATATGCTCAGCATTACCGACGTTTACCTCTCTTCGCGGGATAAAATAAACGACTTTACGGACTTCTGCCATAAGCATCACCTGCAACCCAACGAAGTACTTTTCATGGGCGATGATATTCCCGATATGGAAATTATGCAAAAGTGCGGTATGTCATGCTGTCCCGCCGATGCGGTGCAGGAGGTAAAAGATGTTGTAGATTACATTTCGAATAAGAAAGGTGGCGATGGCTGCGTGCGGGATGTAGTTGAGCAAACGCTTAAGCTGCACGATAAGTGGAACAAGGGAAAACAGTACACCTACTAAGTTAATTCAATTGATAATGAATAATTGGAACGCTCACTATCAATTGTCCATCATCAATTGTCAATTGCTTTGAAAATGCTGCACGAAAAACTAAAACACTACGAGCTAATACTTGCCTCACAATCTCCTCGTAGACAGGAACTTATAAAGGGGCTGGGCGTTAACTTTACCTTGTCGCCACGTTACCATGTTGATGAGGTATATCCTGCGGATATGCAAAAAAATGAGGTGCCTGTTTACCTGGCAAAGCTCAAATCCGAACATTACCCACAGCAGCTTACAGATAAGCACATATTGCTCACGGCAGATACTTTGGTTTGGTGCAAAGGCGAATTTTTAGGTAAACCTAAAGATAATGCCGATGCTTGTCGTATGCTGTGGCTTATGTCCGGTAGCGCGCATGAGGTGCTCACCGGAGTATGCTTACGCTCGGCAAGTAGAGCTCGTACTTTTTTGGCTTCTACTTTGGTGTATTTTCGAGCGCTTGCGCAGGATGAAATTTGCTACTACATTGGTAAGTATAAACCTTACGATAAGGCGGGAGCATACGGTATTCAGGACTGGATTGGCTACTCCGCTATTGAGCGTATAGAAGGCTCCTACTACAATGTAATGGGCTTACCCATGCAAATGCTGTATAAAGAATTAGAAGCATTTGTGAGTTTATAAAAGTCAACTAATCCGTTACCTGCTTCTATCTTTAACACGTAAAAAGAATTATCATGACAACCCTCACCCACCAATAAATGGTAAATTACAACACAATATTTTTTCTGTTATCCCGTTACATTTATGGTAGCAAATATTGCATAAGTAAAAAAATTGCTATATTTGCAGCATGTATGCCAGGCACACCGGTTACCCATATTGTCAGATCGTTGGTAGCATAGGCGTTTGGTAGAATTAACTAAAATGTAGAGAGGATCTGACACAGACATTTTTTGTAGACATACTTTCTAAAGCGTTAGCTTTTATTCTTTTCCAAAAAAACCACCAAGTTTTAGCATAAAAAGAGTAAAGAGCAAGTTCACGTCCATGCTAGGCTTTAGCGTGGCGCGAGGTTGTACTTATTTTTTATACGGGTGCATGGTGGTACCTTTTGGAAGAATAAGGATTGCAACTCCGCGCTTTCTCATTTTATAGAGTACGTCTTCACAGCATTTTACATAGCCTAAGGAGTTGGGGCAATAGAAAGCAAACTAATTTTTCCTGCAATGAAAAAACAACCTTTGCTGAGCCTGCTCCTTTTGGGGTTACTTTTCAGCACGCAAACCCGGGCGCAAGTCCCCGTGGCCTACCTTACCAGCACCCACGTGGATTTGAAGAACCGGTTCGTCTATGGCGAGCTCGTTTACGATGCTCCCGACCAGTGCGGGCGCTACGAGCTGCGCTTCAAGACCAAAACATTTCGAAGCGGTATTTTCATGGACAGCGCTCGGGTAAAGCCAATTTCAACCGCCATTATCAATAATGCCGATCGGTATGATGTGGTGGTGGGGGATTCGGCCATTACCAACCTTACCGCCAGCGGCTACCAGCTGAAGGCCAACCTGCCCTCCGGCGTGCTGCCCACCGATAGCGTTGCGCTATTCGTAGAGGTTTACCGACTGGCGGACAAATGTTTACAGTGCGGTGTAGGTGGCTCCGACCTGACCTTTACCAGGAAAGATATTGTAGCAGTTTGTCCGTATCCCAACAAGGACAATGACCCAACGCTGCTCTCCTGCAGCCGAGCGGCTACGGGAGCAGCGCAGCACTGGGAGGCTTTTGTAAAAGATGTAAGAGATTGTAGAATATACCGTACAGTATATATTGAAAATTCTCAACAGTGGTGGATGGCGCAGAATCTGGACTGGCGCAAGGCGGGCAAGTGCTACCCAACGGTAAATTCATGCGACACCTCTGGAGCGTTATACTCTTGGTATGAGGCGATTACAGGTAAAAAAGAGGCAGGTACCGTGTTTAACTATCCGCAAATCATGAATGACAATGCTGGGCCACCGGGCGTTTGCCCCGATGGATGGCACCTGCCTACAGATGTAGAGTGGATGCGCTTGGGAGTAGCCGTGGGCAGCGGCGCCGATGTAGAGGATGCCTGGGTAACGGGCACGCAAAAGCAGCTAATGTCTTTTAAAAATAATAATACCGATTGGTATAATCTTGGCGGCCTGCAAGATATGGACAACCGTCATGGCTTCGACTGGCAGGCCACCTTATTTGACGGGGTAAGGGGCGTAAACAATAATCCGGCTATAAAATTCGGCGCCTTTTGGAGCGCGGTGAATACCGCTGAGGATGCCACTGTAGATACTA
Organism: Prevotellaceae bacterium; assembly: GCA_031266015.1. GTDB lineage: Bacteria > Bacteroidota > Bacteroidia > Bacteroidales > UBA932 > JAISBU01. Next base: position 53,665 of record JAISBU010000004.1, read on the forward strand.
TTAACCGGGTGGTGGGCATGAGCACAACTAGCGCATGGGCGTTGAACCCGCTTCGCGCCGATAGCAGCCACGGCAGCAAGGGCAACGACTACCTGCCCGTGCGCTGCGTGCTGGGCGCGGGCAACGCCCCTACGCTAGTTGCTGTGCCAACGCCACAAGTAACCATTACCGATACCTGCTCCGGTAATATTGCTGTAAGAGTAAGCAACACAAATGATTACGGTAGCAGTTACTTGTTTGAAGTTAACGGCGGTACACCTCAAGCCAATACCGAGCCATACTTTAAAATCTCGAACGCCACTAACGAGGAAGCTGTTTACAGCGTGAGAGTAAAGGCTGCCAACGCTCAAGGGTACTGGAGCCAGTGGAGCGCCGCACAAAACGTAACCATCTACCGGCTGCCCAGCGCTACGCTGGACTACCTGTGCGATAACAACCAAATGGCCGTCTTTACCGCTACACCGAATAATGGTAGCGGTGGTGGCTACACCTTTGCCTTTGGCGACGGCAGCAGCGCGTACTCCGCCGCCGCCGCCAGCCAGCTTGCCCTAACTACAGCGGAGCAAACGGCATACGTCAAGGTCATGGACAGCCACGGCTGCATCAGCCCGCAGGTTAACCTTGCCGCTAACATTCCGACCACACCTAGTATTACAATGCCTACACAGAGTTATACGAACAATGGATCTTTTACAGGCTATACAGGTTCTGCTATGAGCGGAGGTTCTGGAATAGTACATGCGACAGCCTACGCATGGGCTAGCGGTACCAGTACTACTGCTACTACGCCGACAACATGGGGTAACAGCGCTGCATTTAGCCTACCTATCACAACTGTAGCAGGTACCGCAGCAACAAATTATTATGCTTACTATCAAACTAGGGATAATAAAGGGTGCGCCAGCGCTGTGGCTGTGAGTGCAGTAAAAAGCCATACAGCAATACCTGCAAATGTAACCTTTTGTGGTAATTGTGGATACAGCGGTACAACTCCTGTGGATGCATGGATTAATAGTACGTTCATATCTGGCCTTTTACAAAACTGTTCTGCATGTTACGCAGCAGGTGCCACCAGTTGCACGGATGGAAAAAGTAATACTACACTGGCAGTGAACACGGGTGCTTTAAGTACAAGCCACCCTCTTGTAAAGGTTCGGAATTTAGGTGCAAACTATTATGTGCCAGGACCATCTGAGGATAATAATCGTATAAGCCAGAATATTAACGCAAGTAACTCTTTAACTCCTTGTTATCGCTCGTCTTGGTTTTCTTCCACTGGGGATTCCGGACTCAATTGTGACCTTTCGGGTAACGGTTCATTTACATCCGGAAGCTGGACGTGCCCCCCTACATATGATAGCAATTATGCGGACAGAGGTGTACCTGTTTTTTGGAGACCATAGCCAGCTGTAATAAGGTCGGAATTTTGGCTCAACAGCAGTGGCACTTTGAAATACTCAAAAGCATCTCTTCTACCACTCGTTCGCAGGGTTTTGCAGAGCCTCCGGTGCGGGTGGTTGGCGGGGTGCTTTTTATGCTTGTTTCACAAAGTGGCGAAAAATTGGTAAAATGTATTGAACATCTAAGGGGCTTAACAGGTCTGGTATTCAGAGAGAAATAAAAGTTGTTAATTGCTTTTGCTTTTCAATTTTTTAATTATCTTTGTTATAATAATCCCCAAAAGGAAGGGTGCTATAAGCCAGATGGAGGTAATTGATAGCAAGGCATCACTGAATGAATGCCTTAAGGCGTACTTCGGATTTAATACTTTTATAGGAAGCCAGGAGGACATTATAAATAATGTGCTTTCGGGCAACGACACATTTGTTCTTATGCCTACTGGCGGCGGCAAATCTCTTTGCTACCAGCTTCCGGCGCTTATTATGGAGGGAACGGCCATTATTATTTCGCCGCTTATCGCCCTCATGAAAAACCAGGTAGATAATATGCGTGGATTTGTGGAGGAGAACGGCGTGGCGCATTTCCTGAACTCATCGCTTAACAAGGCGGCAATTCTGCAGGTAAAGGAGGATGTGCTGAACGGTAAGACCAAAATGCTGTATGTGGCGCCGGAGTCTCTTACCAAGGAGGAAAACGTCGAATTTCTTAAGCAGGTTAAAATCTCATTTTACGCCATTGACGAAGCCCACTGTATTTCGGAGTGGGGGCATGATTTCAGGCCGGAATATCGCCGTATCCGCTCCATTGTGAACGAGCTGGGCGAAGCTCCTATTATAGCGCTTACCGCAACGGCTACGCCAAAGGTTCAGCACGATATTCAGAAAAATCTGGGCATGCCGGAGGCTACGGTTTTCAAGTCGTCATTCAATCGCTCCAACCTGTACTATGAGGTGCGCCCGAAGCGCGATGCCGCCAAGGATATTATAAAGTACATTCGTCAGCGCCCCGGAAAGAGCGGCATTATTTACTGCCTGAGCCGTAAAAAGGTGGAGGAGCTGGCGCAGATCTTATCTATTAACGGAATTAAGGCCCTGCCTTACCATGCGGGTATGGACTCCGCATTACGTTCTGCCAATCAGGATAAATTCCTCATGGAGGAGGTGGACGTAATTGTGGCTACCATTGCCTTTGGTATGGGTATTGATAAGCCGGATGTGCGTTTTGTTATTCACTACGATATTCCTAAAAGCTTGGAGGGCTACTACCAGGAAACCGGTCGTGCGGGACGCGACCACGGTGAGGGGCAGTGCATTGCCTTTTACAGCAGTAAGGATGCCCAGAAGCTGGAAAAGTTTATGCAGGGCAAGCCGTTGGTGGAGCAGGAAATTGGCCGTCAGCTGCTGCTGGAAACGGTTTCTTATGCCGAATCTACCATGTGTCGGCGCAGGTTGCTGTTGCATTACTTTGGCGAGGAGCATAACGTAGAGAATTGTGGTAGCTGTGATAACTGCTTGAATCCACATGTTCAGTTTGAGGGAAAAGATTTTGTGGTACAGCTGCTGGAGACCGTTCGGGCCGTGCGTGAGAAGTGTAAGTCGGACTACGTTATTGATGTTTTGCGAGGCGAAAATACCTCTGTAGTAAAGCTTTACCACTACAATGAGCTGGATGTTTTCGGCACAGGCGCAGACAAGGACGATCACTTCTGGAATGCGGTGATACGTCAGTGTTTTATTAACAGCTTGTTGACCAGGGATATAGAGCAGTACGGCATTTTGATGCTTACCGATGAGGGTCGTGCATTTTTGGAGCATCCCCACACCATTATGCTGAGTGAGAATAGGGCGTTTTGCGATGGCGATGAGGAGGACGAGGATGACTGCATGGGGCAGCCTATGAAGCAAACCTGCGGCATTGATGATGAGCTGTACTCAATGCTTAAAGGCTTGCTGACAGAGACTTCTAAAAAGCTGGAAAAACCGCCTTTCGTAATTTTTCCGGAACCATCGCTACAGGATATGGCGATACAATATCCTGTAACGCTGGAGGAGCTACAAAACTGTCAGGGAGTTGGCGCCGGTAAGGCACAGAAATTCGGGCGGCCTTTTGTAGATTTGATCCGAAGGTATGTAGAGGAGAAGGGTATTGACCGTCCGCAAGATCTGGTGGTAAAATCGGTTGTAAATAAATCTGCTAACAAGGTCTATATCATTAAGGGTATTGACCGTAAGATGGACTTACATGATATCGCCGCCGCTAAGAAGCTGAATTTTAATGAGTTAATTAGCGAAATTGAAACTATAGTAAGCTCGGGTACGAAGCTGAATGTTGACTACTATATCAATCAAGCTATTGATGATGACAAGTGCGCCGATATTTGGGATTATTTTGCGGAGCAGGCCACCAGCGATTCTATTGAGGATGCTATGTCAATTTTGGGTAGCGACGATTACACCGAGGAGGATGTGCGCCTGGTAAGAATACGATTTTTATCTGAACAAGGAAATTAAGGTAGATAGGCTAATATGCCAAGAAGTTTTTGCAGTAGCTTACTGCAAAAGCCCAATTTCGTTTTACTTAATTAATACTTTGTAAATGAGGACTATTTATTCTCTACCTCATGTTACGGGTTGGGTCTTGTCTGTACTTGTATTCTTATTAACTCTTTTCCGTCATCTTGTCTTACGATGCTGCCGGAGAATGAACTGTCGGCTGTTTGCTGCATACCCACAGCGTATTGCTGTCCGGCACATGATTCGTGCAAAAAGTTAACCTCTAAATCGCAAACTTCGTTCTGCTGTGCAAATACTAATGGCAGGCTGTCTAACGCCCAGCGCACGTAGTAACCGTTATTAACGTGACCGTTCATATCCATTTCACCTAATGTAATGGTGTGTGGGGATTGTAGCGTAGCTATCACCTGACCAAGTTTGGCGGCGGTGGTAATCGCATTTCTGTCGGTCACATGTGGAAACAGTGTAAAAGCTTCGCCCATGCGCACCGGACGATGTGTGTTTATGTCTACTACGAGCCATACCGTGTTGGCTGTAGCAATAATATTGTCCTGTGCGTCCAGCAGTTCAAAATCGCGGTATGCCATGAGCGCATCCGGTATTTTTGACCATGTACGCAGCTTCAATTCCTCATTCCACATGGGGTAGCGTTGCACGTTTACTTTTGCACGCGATAGCACCCAGAAATGACCTTTACTGCTTAGGTGCGAAAACCCAAACCCGTTGGATGTAGCATGGTTTCCGGCGGTTTCTTGCATAAAATTTAGCAATGCAGATAAGCTAAGTCTTTGTTTGAAATCTGTTTCGTATGAATGTACTTTGTAATGGTCTACGTAAAATTGTGGAGCAGGAAAATTATTCATGAATTATGATTGATGATTTACGATTGGTAATTCGTAATTTAGAGCTTCGCTTCTATGGGGATATGGATTTTAACGTTGAAGCTGCGCCCCATGTTGTAAATTTCATTCACCTTGTAGCGCGAGAGGTGGTCGTAGTAGGCTTCGTTGAAAATGTTGTTTACAGACAGGTTCAGCTGTATTTTTTGAGACCCGACTCCAAACTCGAATCTACATCCCGCGCTGAGCAGGTTGTAGTCGGGCGTAGGGATTTCGTTGTCGGCCACCCTGTTTTGCGCAAGCGAGTGCTGATTTTGCAGGTAAACGGAGAATTTCCTGACTGTTTTTTTGAACGAAAAATTAGCGCTGAGCGTTGCGTTTATTTTTTGCGAAGGCATCAATGCCAGATAATTATGCCGCATATCCTGTCCAAAGGTGCTGCTGTATGAGCCTTCTACATGCAGCCAATCCAGCGGGTGGGGATGAAAATGAAAGCCCGTCTCGCCTCCATACAGGCAGGCATCGGTTTGCGTGTAGCTGTAAACCGGAGTACCATCTACTATGCCGACAGTGGGCTGCAGGTAAATATAGCTGCGGATGTAGCTGAAGTAGGGGTTAACGTACAGCTCGGCATGCTTTGTGCTGTAGCTTAACGAGGCGTCTGCCTGATAGCTGTTTTCGGTTTTCAAATCGGGATTACCTATTTCGTAACGGTTGGTTCCGTGGTGAATGCCGTTGCTGAGCAGCTCATACATGTTGGGTGCGCGAAAGCCGGAAGATAAATTCAACCTGAATGCTAAATTCTCGATAACAGGCTGGTAAACTCCCGTAGAAAAGTTGAAGGAGTAGTACTGCTTGTCAAAGGCCTCGTTGGTAATGTACCGGGTATCGAAGCGCAGGCCAAGCTGCCAGTACGCTTTACGGGAGTAGTAAAAGTCGGCCATGGCAAAAAGGCCAAAGTCGTAAGTCTTGGCATCGGGTATGAGCATTTCTTCGCCGTGGTTGAGGTTGCTTTGCGCCATTCCCTGGCTGCCTGCCGCTAGCGTCCAACGTTCGTTCCATCGTGGAGAATACCATTTGGCGTTGTATGAAAAAGTATGCAAATTCATGTCTAAAGCAGCCTCTTCGTGTTCATGAGGTTCTGCTTCTATCTCATGCTCGTGCTCATGCTCAAATTCCTTTCTGTTATTGAAAACGTATCCCGCGTCTACTTTGAGCTTTGAGCCGTTGTCAAAAAAGAAGGTGTTTTCTGTGCTGATTAAATGCGTGGCCAAATTCTGATGAGGTAAGAGCGGTTTCCGTCCGTTATTGTAGGGTTCTTCGTCTTCGTGCTCCTCGCCCTCATGCTCATGTTCTTCCATTTCCGTCAGGCCATATTTTTCATGCAAAAAGCTATACTTTAATGAGGCGATAAATTTACTGCCAGTGTATCCCAGCATCGTTTTCAGATTGCCCGTATTGAAGCGGCTATTGGGAACAGGGTTATTGTTGCCGTCCCTGTAATCTTTGTACGTGGTATATCCGCCGAACAAGCTCCAGTGCAGGTTATTCTTTGACAGCTTAAAAGCGCCGTTATTTCTGAACCCCAGCGTATTGCTGTTAAACTCCGTATTCAGCGCGGCTTCAATGCTATTATTCTTTGCATAGCGCTCATCTGCAAAGTAGAGTACACCGCCCAACGCATCGCTTCCGTACAGTAGCGAGGCGGGGCCTTTGACAACTTCAACCTGCTCGTACCCGTTTTCGTCAAGTCCCAATCCATGCTCATCGCCCCACTGCTGATTTTCGAGCCGTACCCCTTGCGAAAATACGGCAATTCTGTTGCCGCTCAGCCCGCGAATAACGGGTTTACTGATGCCGTTGCCTGTGCTTAAAATGCTTACTCCTGCTATTGAGGTCAGCTTATCGCCAAGTGAGATCCCCGGAACGGTGCTGTTTTTTATGCTTAGCTTTTCGACATTCATCACATTTTCGCCCTGCAAATGCGAGCTGTTATCTACCACAATCACCTCCTGCAGCTCGTGAGTGGAGGGCTGCAGGTGCACCGCCTGTTGCGTTTCGTTTACATTTATCCGCCTCAGAAAAGTTTGGTAGCCTATTGCGGATATTTGCACCAGCAGCTGTGGTACTGTAAAGCTTACCTTGAATTGCCCAAGGGAGTCGGTTACCGTACCTGTTTTTGTGTCGGGGTAGTAAACATTGGCGTATACCACCGGCGTGCTGCTTTCCTTATCTACAACCCTTACTGTAGACTGAGCAAAACCGGCCATTGGTTCTGCCATGAGCAGCGCGAGCAGGCAGATGGTTTTCACCAGGGTACTGCATTTTTTGCAATATCCTGAAACATAGGAGCTTGTAGAAACGGCTCTGTACCCCAACGGAAGTTTCTGCTGTGTAACCGGTTTTTCTATACAAGTAATTGTACCGCAGGTAATACAATGAAAATGCGGGTGATTGTCATGATGATTTCCGGTAGTACAGCTGTGGCACAGGGCATAGCAGGTTTTTCCATCGTTGCCTACTACCTTATGCACTTTTCCATCGTCGTAAAAGCTTTGTAGAATGCGGTATATGGTTACCCTGTCCATTTTCTCGGGCAGGCGCTTCTCAATTTCTTCATGACAAAGGGCCGAGTTTTCGGTTTTTAAAATATTGATTATCAGTTGTTTAGCTCTTGTGTTTCTTCTTTGCTTATCCATAGGGAGTGAGTTTGTTAATGCAACAAAGTTACAATTATTAATTATTATTGCAACACTATTGCAATAATAATTAATAATAAAAAAAACGGCTACCGGCAGGTAACCGTTTTTTATGCTCCTCTACTCAAAGTATAGCTACTTAATAGTTTGACGAAACTCTTTTGCACCGGCGGTACGTTCCACATCAATGAGGTAGGCCGGGCTGTATTTGCCCGAGGGTAAATCGGCCAATGCAGCGTTATTGCATGCCCTGGCTATTTTTACGTAATCAGTAGTAGCAGTAACTATAGCTGAAGCAGCCATGTTCACGGCCAAACCCATGAGTCCTCCTCCGCTACTACTTTTCGTATAAGCATCATATATCATTGTTCCTTTACGCTGAAAAATAGTTTCGTTAGTTTTGGTAGAGCGCAGGGTGTACTCAATGGTAACGGTTACCTTAGCAGTCAGCTTATTTTTGTCCCAAGTATGAATGGTAGTAAATAAGGTGGCATCTGCTCCAAGAGCCTGTTGAAACTGGCTCAGGCTGCTATTGACGAACATTTCGGCATCGTATGCGCTTTCGGTCTTAAACATTTCCATGCTTAAGAATGGCGATATTACGTAGTAGCCACGCTCGCTCAGAGTTTGCGAAAGTGTAAGGTAAAGGTACTCCTTTGCTTCCACAATGTTGGTTTTATTAATAGGCGGCATCACTGCTATAGCCAATGGTTTTTCTTCGTACATTTTAGGGTAGGCTTTGCCCCGGGTAAGAGAGGTCGTTACACAAGATGATAACAGCGTAGTGCAACACAGTAGGTAAATAAACTTTTTCATTTTTCGAGTTGTTCTATTATGCGTCCGACAAATACGGTTGATTCGGAGTATAGTCCAATTTCCATTTTCATGTACTTGAGAGCCTCCTCGGTTTTGCCCTGCTTAAACAGCAGGTAGCCATAGTCTGCGTAGATACCGGGAGGAACCACGCCTCGCTTGCCGATAGGGTTATCAATAATGTATTGGTAGGTTTTTGAAAGCGTAGCGGCATCTTTATCCGTCCCGGTTTTTACGTAGTCATACGTTGCCGCCTGATAGTTGCCCCAGTTGTATAGCGTGGTGGGCGCACAGCTACTCAGCAGCAGCACGCAGCCTGCTATAAGCATGTTTTTTTTCATGGTAGTGTAATTTTTTTAGTTTCCTGATTGCCAACAATAATATCTTTTTCGTAGAGCGCGTTACCGTCGGACACCACCTTTAAGTGGTGTCTGCCTTCCTTAATGACGTATACGTTGCCTCTGACCTTTAGCTTTTCAATTTTATCGACTTTAGCGGGAAAGGCCGGGTTGTTGTCTACGTATACTTCTACACCTTGCTCGTATTTTGTGTCGCCGCCCTGTATGAACTGCAGGTACGACTGGTTGTCCATGCCTCCGGTATGGGTTACGTTACCTACCTTGCAGCCGGTTAGCGAGCCGAACAGAAACGCTACTATGAGTATAATTTTTGTTCTCATGGTTTTAGTTCTCTTCAATATAATAGTTTGACAGCTTATTTTCATCAATTTTCCCTTCGGTGAATTCTACTATCGAAAACTCAGCGTCGGGGGTTCCCCCTGTGAGGGTGATCTTAATTTTTCCTACAGCTTTACCGGGCAGCTCCATCGTCATTCCGGTTTGCGGATTTTTCACTGATTTACCCTTCTCTTTTACCGTAAAGATGTCACCTGCGCTAATCCCTTGACTGTTACCACCTGTAATGTAAGTAGCTCCTTCGTCAACGGTGAGGAAGTAGGCTTTCCATGGCCTATCCATGCAGTTGTTTATAATGTTCTCGGTAAGCTGCGAAATGGCCGCGGCAATGGCTTTGTCACTTAACGTAGCATCAAAATCAGCTGATCCGCCAAGCCCCAGCGTGGTCTTGGATTTTGTTTCAGCGTAACCTTTGGCTTCTTCAGAATATATTATTTGCCCGGTTGATACGTCAATAAGGCGCAAGCTAACGGCGGCCTCTACAGTTTGCGTTTTTGCATTTGAAAAAACTCCGGCATCCCCTGTATTTTTGCGACCATACTGAGTAATAGAGCCAATAATGATATAATCAGCGCCTATTTTTTTGTAATCGGTTTCCCCGCTTTGATTTTCACCCATTATCTTGTCCAAATCATTGCGTTCTAGCAGCAAAAATTTGCCTGTTGCAGCCAGCTTGGTCGATAAGATATCTAAGGCCTGCTTAGCCATTGGGTCATTTTCCTTATCGTAAAAAATACCTTTGCCATACTGTGTTTCATTTGAAAAACGAGCAATGGCGACTTTTCGTTTTAAGACTTTGCCCTTTTCGGAGCCCACCTGAAGCTGCGGCTCTATTTCAGTACGCTTATCTTGCGCGTTAGCTAAGAAGGATATACAAAATAAAGCAATGATGATGAGAAATTTATTAAACATGATGCTATAGGTATTAAAATTATTAGACAAAGATAGATAAAAAATAGAGTTTTTGCTAAAGGGTGTAAAAAAATCACTTTTGAGCTGTAGCGCCTCTAATTTTGAAGCTGTCGTAGATACTGCTGAATGGTATTTTCCAAGCCTAAATAAAGCGCGTCGCTTATAAGCGCGTGGCCTATGGATGTTTCCAGCAGCTGCGGAATGTTTTGCGCAAAATACCTTAAATTTTCCAGGCTTAAATCATGTCCGGCGTTAATGCCCAATCCCAGCTTTACCGCTTCCTCTGCCGCTAACACAAAGGGCGTAATGGCAACTTCTCGGTTCACTTCATAGTTGACGGCATAAGGCTCGGTGTAGAGTTCAATGCGATCGGTACCTGTAGCTTTTGCGTGCTGCACCATTGCAACGTCCGGATCTACGAATATGGAGGAGCGAATACCCGCGTTCTTCAGCGCTGCTACGATTTTCTTGAGAAAATCCCGGTGCTTTCGCGTGTTCCAACCAGCGTTGGATGTAATGGCATCGGGCGCATCGGGCACCAGCGTAACCTGGTGTGGGCGCACCTCCAAAACCAGCTTCATAAAATCTTCAGAAGGGTAGCCCTCTACATTCAACTCTGTTTTTACCGCCGGCTTCAAATCTCGCACATCCTGATAGCGAATGTGGCGCTCATCCGGCCTGGGATGTACGGTAATACCTTGTGCACCAAATCTTTCGCAGCTTATTGCAGCGTCAACTACGTTTGGCGTGCTACCTCCTCGCGCGTTGCGTATGGTGGCTATTTTGTTTATGTTTACGCTGAGCTTTGTCATTTTGCAGAAGTGAATATTTTTTGCGAAATTAGCATTTTTTTGAGAAACCATGCAATTCAATCGTTCAACCTAATTGAAAATAATGAAAATAGCCATTTACAGCCGTTACGGCAACCCGAAGCAGGAGGGAGGGGTTATTCAAATCATAGATAAAATTCGAGAATATGCGGAAATCCTTGTGTACGAGCCGTTTTACCGTAATCTTTCGCCTCGCTTCAGCTTGCATTTGGAGGCGGGAGAGCTATTCAACAGCGCTGCCAGCCTTACCTCCGATGTGGTGTGCATGTTCAGCGTTGGGGGCGATGGCACCTTGCTGGAGGCCGCCTCGCTGGTTATGAACAATGAAATGCCTTTGGTGGGCATTAGTACCGGCCGCCTGGGTTTTTTGGCCGCCATTATGATGGCTGATGTTGACAAGGCGCTGGAGCTGATCCTGTCTAAAAATTTTGAAGTAGAGTATCGTGATTTGCTGCAGGTAGACGGTTGTCCGGGTGGGCCGCACTTCGCGCTCAACGATGTGTGCATACAAAAACGTGGCGCTGCCATTGCCGAAATTAAGGCTTACATCAACGATGAGTTCCTTTCTACCTACTGGGCGGATGGTCTAATTATCTCTACGCCAACAGGTTCTACAGCGTACTCGCTAAGCGCCGGAGGCCCTATTATTGCGCCTAACGCCAGATGTTTGGTGCTATCGCCCATTGCTCCGCATAACCTGAACATGCGGCCCATAGTAGTACCGGATGTTGCGAAGCTGGAGCTGGAAATGCATACCCGTACAGGTAGCGTAATCGTTGGGGTCGATAGCAAGTCGTTTGAGCTGCCTGTGAGCGCTAAGCTTAAGGTTCAGAAGGCCAGGCAGAAGGTGGGCTTTGTAAAGCTTCCTCACATGAGCTTTTACCAAACTCTACGTGAGAAGCTATTGTGGGGCTTAGACTCTAGAGGTTAGCTGGTTGTGGGCTGTTAAACCGGTATAGATTTTTTGTGTTCTTCGTTTCACTACCAATGAACGGGAATACATAAATAGCTAAAAATCAAGTATTTAATATGATGAAAAAAGTGAATATCGGATATTGTACCATAAGCCCTCCGGCGTTATAGCAAATTTTAGTTGCACAAAAATCGCAGCCATAAATGTAACGATGGAGAGAAGTATGCTCAGCATCTCAAGCTATTTTTTGCCCTAATCCACCACACGTTATCTGTTTGATTTACAGGTTATTACTTATGATAAGTGTTGTGCCTCTCAACGCTTCAACATTTTAGCGGCTCAACATGTCAGCGTTTCAACCAACTCCGAAAGCTTGTTAATTCGGCGTACTTCCTCGTTATTATGTGTTAACACAATCTTCTCATTTTCGCCTGCTTTACGTATTTTTGCTAACTTTGTTTTTATGTACAAACTTGAGCTGCTGCTTAAATGAAACACATCGCCTCCGGTTTACTTACAGGTTTGCTCCTTTACTTCTCGCCGGCGCTTCATGCCCAAGAGAAGCTATCGTTGGGCGGAATTGTGGGAATGACCAGCTACTATGGTGATTTTAACAGCCGATATCCCATCTGCAGCCCCTCGTACATGGTAGGCGGGGTATTAAGGTATGCGTATTCCGACTACTATTCGCTTAGAGTGAATATGACTGGTGGCACGCTGCGCGGCAATACCAGCAGCATTAACGGCCAGCTTATGTCTCAAAATCTGGGACAGCAACCTGCTAATTTCAGCACCTTTTTCTTTAGCGCAGATGCCCGTATAGAGGTTGGCTTTATGCCGTATGACGCGTACAGCGTAAATAGTCGCTTCAAGTTTTCGCCATACTACACCGTGGGGTTGGGAATGCTTTACGCCAGCGGTTCTCCAACATTGCAAGTTCCAATGGGATTCGGCGTGAAGTACAGGTTGGCGTATAGATTTACAGTTGGCGCCGAATGGATGTTTTGTAAGACTTTTACGGATGATATAGACGGATGGGAAAATGTTTCTAACGCATCGGGTTCCATCAATAACAAGGATTGGCTTACCTACATAGGTATTCACATTACGTATCAAATTGCCGACAGGATTCTTTGCCCGTCGTACAAGTAGCATTACTATGCGGCAGGATAGAAATAGCGACATTCCGGTTCACGTAGCCATTGTAATGGATGGCAACGGTCGTTGGGCAAAATCCAAAGGCCTGCAGCGTGTCATGGGGCATCGTAATGCTGTTGAAGCTGTACGTGCGGCTACTGAAGCCGCGGCAGAGAACGGTGTGAAATACCTCACGCTATACGCTTTTTCTACCGAAAACTGGCAGCGCCCGAAAGAGGAGGTGGAGGCGCTTATGAGCCTGCTGGTAGATGCCGTTGAGAAGGAAGAGCCAAAGCTGCAGAAGAACAACGTGCGCTTGATTTCTATTGGCAATACGGAAGCCCTGCCAAAGGCGGTAGCCGAGAAATTTAATACGGTGGTGAAAGCCACATCAAAAAATACAGGACTCACTTTGGTAGTAGCGCTAAGCTACAGCGGTCGTTGGGAAATTACCGATGCTGCGAAGCGTATGTGCGAGGATGTTGCGAGCGGTAAGCTACGCGCATCCAACGTTACGGAGGAAAAGTTTGCCGGCTACTTACAGTCATCGGCTATACCGGATCCTGATTTATTTATTCGCACAGGCGGCGATTTACGTATAAGTAATTTTTTGTTGTGGCAAGCTGCATACGCTGAATTTTATTTCCCCAAAGTACTATGGCCTGACTTTAGGAAAGAACACTTCTTGGAGGCAATGGCAGAATTTAAAAAACGTGAGCGTCGGTTTGGTAAAGTGTAAAATCTAGAATGAGCAAATTGAAATATATACTTGTTGTACTATCTGTATTCGCTGGCCTCGCTGCAATAGCGCAGTCAACCGTGAATGATGATTTGGACGAAGTAGACGGAGCGGCTGTTTCTGTGAGCAAAGATGTTGCAGATATGCAGCAGGCACAGGACACCACCAGCCAGGAGGAGGTAGACACTGAAAATCAGGCTGTTATAGTAGACTATGCAGCGCCAAAAAAGTATGTAATTGCCGACATTAGCGTATCCGGAGTAAAGTATTCCAACACAGACCAAATCATTGGTCTATCCGGCCTATCGGTGGGTGATACCATTGCAATTCCAGGTGAGAGCATTTCACAGGCCATGAAAAAGTTGTGGACATTCGGTATGTTTTCGGACGTTAAGGTAAACTCGAAAAAAGTAGCTGGCGATAAGATTTACCTCGATATTTACCTGCAGGAAAGAGCGCGTATTCTTAGCTACAGCATTGAAGGTATAAAGAAAGGAGACAGGGAAGATTTACAAAACGTGCTTACGATTAAGCGTGGCTCTGAGTATTCAGCTTATTTGCGCACCGGCGCCGTTAATACCATAAAGAAATTTTACTACGAGAAAGGATTCCGTAACGTGACGGTAGATGTTGTGGTAAACAAAGACTCAACGCTGGCAAATGGCGTGCGCCTGCTTTTTGTGGTTGACAAAAAAGGTAAGGTGCGTGTGAAAGAAATTGAGTTTGAGGGAAACAAAGCAGTAAAACCATCGCAACTGCGTGGCGCCATGAAGGAGATACACCGTCGGCGCTGGTATACCTTCTTTTGGTCGTCAAAGTACATTGATGATAAGCTGGCCGAGGATAAGGCAAAAATTTTAGAGTACTACAACGAGCGTGGTTACCGTGATGCCCGTATACTGAGCGACTCCGTGTGGGTAATTAATGGTAAGCATGTCGGTATCAAGTTTAAAATGTACGAAGGGCACAAGTACTACTACCGAAATCTAACGTGGGTAGGCAACTCACGCTACCCCTCGGATATGTTGACGGATATTATGCGTATTCGCAAAGGCGACATTTACGATAAGGTAACCATGGAGAAGCGCCTGCTAACAGAGGATAACTCTGTTACCACCATGTACATGGACGACGGCTACCTGTTCTTCAACGTACAGCCCGTGGAGGTTAGGGTAGAGGGCGATTCTGTAGATATAGAGATGCGCATTTACGAAGGTAAGCAAGCTACCGTAAGCAACATTTACATACAAGGTAACTCCAAGACCAACGAACACGTTATCCGTCGTGAGCTGTTCATTCGTCCGGGCGATTTGTTTAGCAAAACTCAGATAGTTCGCTCTATTCGTGACCTTGCTCAAATGGGACACTTTGACCCGGAGAAGTTGGACGCGAAGCCGACTCCAAACCCGGCAGATGAAACGGTAGATCTTACCTTTGTGGTGGAGGAAAAACCCAACGACCAGCTGGAGCTTTCCGGAGGTTGGGGAGCCGGTATGTTCGTGGGTACTGTTGGCGTTAAGCTGGCCAACTTTTCTACCCGCCGTATGTTTGACAAGGATGGCTGGAGGCCACTGCCTACGGGCGATAACCAAACCCTTACACTGCGCGGACAAACCAACGGTTCCTACTATAAGGCCATAAGTACCTCTTTTACAGAGCCTTGGCTGGGTGGTCGCAAGCCTATTTCATTGACTACATCGGCATACTATACCAACCAAAACAACAGTATGTCATTCTACCAATCGGGTACCAGCACTATGGAAGTAGTTGGCTTATCAGTGGGTATTGGGCAGCGCCTTAAGTGGCCGGATAACTACTTTACGCTGTACAACTCTGTAGATTTGCAACGCTACATTCTGGACAATTGGACGAGTCAATTCATATTCAGCGATGGTGCCTCGAACAACTTCAGCTTCAAAATTGTACTTGGCCGAAATTCTACCGACCAGCCTATTTATCCGCGTCGAGGTTCGGAATTTTCGTTAGGTCTACAAATTACGCCGCCATACTCGCTGTTCAGTAGTAAAGACTACTCGGATCCGGATATGAAGGATAGCGAGCGCTACAAGTGGATTGAGTACCACAAGTGGACGTTCCGTACAGCTTGGTTTACCTCAATTGTGGGTAACTTGGTATTCGCGCTTAAGGCGCAATTCGGCTACTTAGGCTATTTCAATTCGGCCTTAGGCTATTCACCATTCGAAGGTTTTACGCTGGGTGGTGACGGTATGTCCGGTTATAACTTGTATGGAGTGGAAACCATTGGGCTGCGTGGCTACCAGAACGGTGCCCTTACGGCGTACAGCAACGGTGCGCAAATTGCCAACGTGTACGATAAGTATACGGTAGAGCTGCGTTACCCGTTTGTGCTTTCGCCGCAATCAACCATATACGGCTTGGCTTTTTTTGAGGCCGGTAACTCTTGGTCAGATTTGAGCTCATTCTCTCCATTCTCTGTAAAACGCTCTGCAGGCGTGGGTATTCGGTTGATGCTTCCGATGATTGGTCTGCTGGGTGTTGACTTTGGTTACGGCTTTGATAAGGTGCAGGGCGCTTCAAAGGCCAACGGTTGGGAGCCGCACTTTATTATTGGTATGCCATTCTAAAAAGAGTTGAAGAGCTGAACGGCTGATGTTGTTTTATCGCAGTTAACCATTAAACAGTTGATTATCAATGAAAAAAATACTACTCATAGCAATAGCGCTGGTGCTGGGAGCAAGCGCTGTACAAGCTCAAAAATACGCTATTGTAGACTCAGAGTACATTCTGAGAAAAATGCCTAAGTACAAGTCTGCACAAGAGCAGGTAGATAAGGCCTCGGCACAATATCAAAAAGAGGTGGACGACACCTATAAAGATGTTGATGATATGTATCGCACCTACCAGGCGGAAAAGGTATTGTTGACTGACGATATGAAGCGCAAGCGTGAAGAAACGATTATTGATAAGGAAAAGGCTGCTAAAGAATTGCAACGCAAGTACTTTGGCCCGGATGGCGCGCTGTTTAAAAAGCGTGAGGAGCTGCTGAAGCCCGTACAGGATCAGCTTTACAACGCCATTAAGGACGTAGCAGCGGAGGGCGGCTACGCGGTCATATTCGACTCGGCCAACAACCCTTCGCTCATATACATCAGCCCTCGCTACGATAAGAGCGATGATGTACTTAAACGATTAGGACTATAAAAATTATTATTGTACTTTTGTTTTTTCAGAACTCAAAATTTATTTATGAAGAAAGTATTACTAGTTGCCGCCGCAGTGGTTACTACCCTTAGCGCCAGCGCCCAAGGTTTTAAATTCGGACATGTCAATGGAGCCGAGGTGGTTGCACTTATGCCTGAGCGTGACTCGGCCGAGGCTAAATTTTTAGCCTATGTAAAGGACTTGGAAGAGCAAGTTGAGCTTATGCAGGTAGAGTACAACAACAAGCTGCAAACCTACCAGCAAAAAGCAAAAGGCTGGTCAGATGCCATTCGTGAGGCTAAAGAAAAAGAGCTTCAAGACCTTGCTCAACGCGTACAAGAGTTTCAGGCCACCGCTCAGCAAGATTTGCAAAAGCGTCAGTCAGAGCTGCTTAGACCTGTAATTGAGAAGGCCGCTAATGCTGTAAAAAAGGTGGGTAAAGATAATGGTTTTACCTACATTTTCGACGTGAGCAACGCCGCTGTGGCATACTGGGATGCCGCTGCCAGCGTAGACATCATGGACTTGGTAAAAAAAGAGCTGAATATTACTAAAGCGGCTCCCGCTCCGGCTAAGGCGAAATAATTACTCATGTTAGCGAACAAACAGAGGTCGCCGTTTGCTCGGCGGCCTCTGCTGATTTAGAAGGGAGGGGAATTATTCTTGTTAATTAAATTCACCTCACTACACTTTGTATTTTTTCTACTTTTGCTCTCGATAAACCAATTTATTCAATGGAACAATACCTATCACATCGGCTGCAAAGCCTTTCAGAGTCGGCAACGCTGGCTATGAACCAAAAGACCAAAGATTTGCAAGCGCAAGGTCTTGATATTGTTAATCTTACGGCAGGAGAGCCGGATTTCTTTACGCCTGACCATATAAAAACGGCGGCTAAAGAGGCGGTAGATAAAAACTACTCGTTTTACACCCCTGTTGATGGCTATATGGACCTGCGCAAGGCCATTGCAGACAAGCTAAAGCGTGAAAACAGCTTAGATTATAAGCCTGAGCAAATTTCCGTAGCCAACGGCGCTAAGCATTCACTGGCCAACGCTATTATGAGCTTGGTAGACGAGGGCGATGAGGCTATTATTCCGGCGCCATACTGGGTTAGCTACTCGGAACTTGTGAAGCTGGCCGGAGGTAAGAGCGTAATTGTAAAAACCGGCATTGATAATGGCTTTAAAATGACTGCCGGGCAGCTTGAGAAGGCCATTACTCCAAAGACCAAAATGTTGATTCTATGCTCGCCCTCAAATCCAACCGGTAGCGTGTATAACAGGGAAGAACTTAAGGCTTTGGCAGATGTTATTGCCAAGTATGATCGTATTTTCGTAATTTCTGACGAAATATACGAGCACATCAGCTATGTGGGTAAGCACGAAAGCATCGCTCAATTTCCTAATGTAAAAGATAAAGTGGTGCTAATCAATGGAGTGTCCAAGGCTTTTGCCATGACCGGATACCGTATTGGCTACCTTGCTGCTCCATTGTGGATTACCAAGGCATGCTCTAAGCTACAGGGGCAATTTACCTCAAACCCATCCAGCATTGCACAGCGTGCGGCTATAGCGGCGCTGGCGCAGGATAATACACCAACAAAAGAAATGGTGGTTGCCTTCAAACGCCGTCGTGATTTGGTTATGAGCTGGTTAAAGCAGATGCCCGGCGTTAGGTGCAACACCCCTGAAGGAGCGTTCTACGTATTCCCCGACATCAGCTCATTCTTTGGTAAAAGTAACGGCATCCTAACCATTAAGAATGACATGGATATGTGCTTGTACTTGTTGGATAAAGCCTTGGTTTCAGGCGTTCCCGGTGACGCATTCGGTGAGCCGACCTGTATTCGCCTTTCGTATGCTACCTCTGACGCCAACCTGGAAAAAGCCATGAGGTGCATGAAAGAGGCGTTGGTAAAGTTGAGGTAATATCCTCATTTTCAGCGTATAAACAACAGAACGCCGCGAAGTATTTCGCGGCGTTCTGTTTTGAGGAGATTTTCCTTGCCTATACAATCCTTTCCCTAAGTACATTATACGGATTTTGTCGCTTAAACTCTGAGTTTAAGTAACGTTTAATAACAGGATGATTTATAAGCGCTTCATCTCGCTTGCCATCTACAATATACTGCTGTAAAAGATGGTCAACCTCCATGTAAGTAGCGGCATTCAGCTGCTCCAAGTCGCTGCTGGTGGTGCCAAGGCCGTCTGTGGGTACAGCGTCAATGCAACGTTGCAAGGCTACTTCTTGTTCCAAAAATACCAAATCGTTATTTATCAGCCACTTAGCGCACTCGTAGACCTCTGTTTTCCACAGGCCAATGATAGGAGCGTAGTCGCCAACATCACCATGTAAAGTCCAGAAACCTAGCATTAGCTCGGTTAGGTTGTCGGTACTGAGCACCATTCCGCCATGTTTTTGAGCAAGATTATAGAGATAAATCATTCTTAATCTTGCTTTTATGTTACCTAACCTAATGCGATGGTTTAACTCTTGCAAGTTGGCGCTATTATCCTCCTCAATGGCTGATTTTACGCTATGGTACAAATCCGTAAGGTCAACATCCTTATAATCAGCGCTAAAACTTGCTCCAACAAGCTTTGCCCGACTACCCTCATCCGGCTTGTTGGTTTCTATCTGGATAAATCGGCCAATCAGCTGTACCCCAAGTTTTTGACAAACAGGATAGGCTAGGGCCGTGACTAATGCCGAGTCTATACCTCCCGATTGTCCTACCACTAATGCCTTTAGCTTGCTGGCATTGAGGTAGTTCGTCATTTCTTCTCGAATCTTTTTTACGGTGTACTCCGGGTTAAATTGCTTCATTATCAAAATATTAAGTGTGATGGCTTTGTTGTTGCTTTGTGTCAACTTTGTTGTTTGTCAGCTGGAGGAACCATAATTAAAGAGCTGTCACCATAGCTTAAAAAACGAAAATCGTTTCGTAGAGCATAATCATAAATATCCTTCCATTTATTTCCTACAACGGCGCTCACGAGCAGCAAAAGTGTACTTCGTGGTTGATGGAAATTTGTGACAATACCGTTAATAACCTTTAACCTGCATGGTGGGGCTATCATAATCTGCGTAGCCGCCAATATTTCTTTTAAATTATTATTTTCCAAATAATTAATTAAAGTATCAAAGACGAGTAGGGCAGGGTATTTTTGGCTCAAAATTTCCATTGCATATGGCTCCCATTGTCCTATATGAGTATCCGGTAAGTTAGTTGTCAGTAGCTTAATTCCTATATAGTAGACGCTTTCCAAGGTACGTACAGTGGTGGTACCCACTGCAACTACCTTACCCAGGTGGTTTCGAATGTTTTTTAACGTTTGTAAACTTATTGAAAAATGCTCGGCGTGCATTTCGTGTGCGCCCACGGTCTCGGTTCTCACCGGCTTAAAAGTTCCTGCACCTATGTGAAGCGTTACTTCATCAGTCTGTATATTTTTTGCTGATAGTGAGGTTATTACATCTGGTGTGAAGTGTAGACCTGCCGTTGGCGCGGCTACAGAACCATTGTACTTTGAGTAAAGGGTTTGATACTGCTCATTATCAGAATCTTGCGGCTCTCTATTTAAATACGGCGGAATGGGAATTGCACCGCAAAACTCCAAAACTTCGACAAAAGAAAGATCCGGACAAGACCACGAGAACGAAACTACAACGCTGCCTTCGTGAGCTGCTAACTTCTTTGCGGATAAGGTATAAGATTTATCGTTGTAGATAAAACTTAAGCTCAGCTCAACTTCTTTCCAGCGCTTGAGATTGCCTACGATACAACGCCAGGTGCAACCGTTTTTTGCTCCAAGCGACAAGGTGTAATCTGTTGGTTCATAGGGTTCTAAGCAAAGGATCTCTATTTCAGCTCCGGTAGCGCGCTTGAACTTTAGCCTTGCGCGTATTACCCTGGTGTTATTGAAAACCAGCAGAGAGCCTTCGGAAATATGTTGGCCGAGGTTGCTAAAAACATCTTCGGATATGTCTCCATCTTTGTATATCAGCAGCTTAGACGAATCCCGTTTTGCTAACGGAAATTTTGCAATGCGCTCGTCGGGCAATGGATAGCTGTAGTCTGCTATTTTTATTTTAGGAAGCATTTTCTCTCATAACTTCATCATTGTGAGCGTAGTAATCTCTCAATTTAGGGATGAGATTAGCTCCGCTGAACTCCACTTCGTTCCGGGTGCTATGCTCATTCCTCCTCACACGGACGGGCAACGGCAAAGGTACGATAAATAAACTTACCACGAGGGTGAAATTTGTCGTATCTTTGCCGTCTAGAATTATTTTTATGACATGCAAAGCTGGCGATAAGGTTAGGTTCCTGAACAGTACGGGCAACGGCACGATTACTCGCATTGAGGGGAGAACTGTTTTTGTTGAAGATGAGGATGGCTTCGAAATCCCTTATCTGACCTCAGATATAGTGGTAGTTAATGATGTAAAGGAGGCTACTAACTTTCCTGCGCATACTACCGCTTTTCAATCCAAAGATGCTCCGGTAGAAATATCAAAAGAGCAGGTTACTCAGCAAGAATCTGATAAACAGGTGGTTACTTACGATGAGCAGGGCGAGGACTACGAAATCCTGATTGCCTTTTTGCCTCCGCAAAACGAGAAAACCCAGCTGTATTTCCTCAACGACAGCACCTATCAAGTGTACTACAGCATTGGTTTTGGCGCACGTACAAGCAAGGTGGCTCCCTTGGCTTCGGGGCATTTGGAGGCCGATAGCAAGGGGTTGGTCAAGACGCTGTTTTTGAGTGAATTGAGAGATGTAAAGACGCTAAGGGTAGAGGTAATGCTATTTAAAAATATAGAGCACGCGCCTGTAAGCGTTGATCCGGTTTATCTGGAGTTGAATCCCATTAAATTTTTCAAGGTGGGAGCGTTTAAGGAAAATGACTTCTTTGAGGATAATGCTTTGATTTACAGTTTGATATCTAACAAAGAAGATAGTACGAAGAAGGCACGTGAGGCGATTGATAGCATAAGCCCTGAGGAGATCCAGGAGGCTATGATGAGCAAGAACGATGTACCGTCCGCCGCAAAGCCTAACCATCGTAAGCTGCAGAGTGAGATAGAGGAGGTAGATCTGCATGCCGAAGTTTTAATTCCCAACCATGAGGGTATGGGCGCCGGAGAAATTTTTGAGCGGCAAATGGCCAAGTTTATCGCCGTACTTGAAAATGCGCTCGAGAGCGGGCAGAGGGGACGCATTGTGTTTATACATGGTATTGGCAGCGGTAAGCTCAAGCAGGAGTTGTGCAACGTGCTTACCCGTAGCTACAAGGAGCTGCACTTTCAGGATGCTTCATATAAGGAGTACGGCTACGGTGCAACAATGGTATTTTTATAAGGTTCATGGCTCTCAATTTCGTAGCTGTGAATTGTTTTTTCCGGTAAGGTGTTCTACCGCTGCTGCTTTGCAGGAGAGGAAAGTCCGGGCAAGACAGAGCGCCACGCTACCTAACGGGTAGATGTTCGTAAGGGCATGTAAAGCGTAACAGAGAATAACCGCCTTGTAGCAACGTGTTGCAGGCAAGGTAAGGGTGAAAAGGCGAGGTAAGAGCTCACCGCGACAATGGCAACATTGATCGGCAGCACGCACCGTGGCTTGCAAGACCGCGTACACCGGCGTTTGAGGGTTGCTCGTCCGATGCCGGGGGGTAGGTTGCTTGAGCGTTGCAGTGATGCAGCGCCTAGATAAATGGTAGAACCTGACAGAACCCGGCTTATAGCCTTACCGGATTTTTTTCAACATGTCGTAGAGTGCGCTATTTCGCACTCTACGACATGTTTGTTATGATTATCCGCATACCGCTACTAACCGGCAAGCTCAACTGTCATGCTTTGCTGTTTCACAAAGAAATACGTTGTGACAACCTTTGCGAGGCTTTTTGAGAGGGTAGAGAGCCGCTTTTTTTCTGCACAAAAAAACAAATAATCCGGGTTACTGATGTAACCAAATCTGAAATTTTGTCAGCGCAATAGTATACATTTGTAGAATATTATTGTTCACATATAGATAATGTTACACATGTGATATGCATATACACTTGTAGTGCAAGATACCACTTTTCCGAGTTACAGATTAAAATAAGTATATTTTATAATATTATAAATCAGTTATTTATATAATTTATATTTTGTATTACT
Source organism: Prevotellaceae bacterium (assembly GCA_031266015.1). Classification (GTDB taxonomy): domain Bacteria; phylum Bacteroidota; class Bacteroidia; order Bacteroidales; family UBA932; genus JAISBU01. Next base: position 76,507 of record JAISBU010000004.1, read on the forward strand.
TTAAGTATAATATCCTGATTTGTGTGAGTTGGTGGTTATAATTTGTAGTAATACTCTTATTTATATACATTAATATGTTGTAAATCTGTATTTTATTTGATTTACATTAAGTATTACACCGGGTAAGCTGTTGCTATCCTTTAATAATCGTAAATCAACTGGCTATAAGTTAAGCAAATAGGCTATTATGACAATTTTAGATATATTTCACCCTACTTGCTCTCTCTATGCCGTTCATTTGTATAGTTTTCATGTGCTACATTAAGCGTAAAGCGTTGATAGCAGGCGCTTGTTTAGACTTCTTGAGCGTATGATCTTACCTGTTTGAATTCAGGTATACTTTACTGGCTTATAATGATTAATTTGTTTATTGTAATGGTGTTATATGATTTTTGTCTTTTTTAGCCTAAAATGCGATGAGAATATGGGATATTTAAGGCTGTTGAAAGAGTAACCACAGCTGTAGGCAGATTAGTGATGTTACACTTGTATCCACGAATGGATACAAGTGTAACATCACTTGATTTACGTTTGTATTTGATTTTTTGCTACATTTGTATCATCTAAAAACAGGCCTGTTTTTAGGTTGTTTGGGGAGCAAATGAGGTACAAGCTCATGACTCTTGTATTTCTTCAAAATTTGACAAAAGCTGTAAATGAAAGATAGAATCCCTCAATTTTTGGCTGCGGAAAGGCTTACTACTACCACTCTTGCCGATAAGCTAGGCGTACAGCGTTCGGGAATTTCTCATATTCTTTCCGGACGTAATAAGCCCAGCTTCGATTTTATTGAAAAAATGCTGCTGATTTTTCCCCGCTTAAGCGCCGATTGGCTTATTACAGGCAACGGAAGCATGTATAAAGATAATGGCGGTCATACCCCTCAACCGACCAACAACACGCTATTTGAAGCTGAACCTGCGGTCGCTCCCAAGCAAGCGCCTGCAAAAGAATATGAGCCTGTTAAACCGGAAAAGACTGTTGTACAGGCACTCATACAAGAAAAAGAGGTGGAGCAGGTAGCCATTTTCTACACCGATAATACGGTAAAAGTGTATAAGCCATAAAGAACAAGGAACAAGGATTTCAGGAACAAGGACAAGACAAAGAAGTAGTCTTTTGCCCTTGTAGTCTTTGTTCTTTGTTCCTTCTTCCGTAAATAATGCGTATATTTGTTATGGTTCACTTAAGAGCCGGCTCATTTTATGTATCGCTTTCTACGTCCTATTTTCTTTTTATTTTCCCCCGAAGCTGTACACGGTATCGTAATGGTCATGCTGCGTACTATGGGACATATTCCCGGCGCAAAATGGCTGTTGGGCAAATGCCTTACCGTAAAGAGCGATAAGCTCCATGTTAACGTATTGGGTATAGATTTCCCCAACCCGGTGGGGCTTGCCGCCGGATTTGATAAGAATGCTGTAGCCATAAGGGAAATAGCCGCCCTGGGGTTTGGCTTTGTTGAGATTGGCTCTGTGACACCTGTAGCGCAGTTCGGCAACCCTAAGCCTCGCTGCTTTAGACTATCGCAGGATAAGGCCATTATTAACCGTATGGGCTTCAACAACAATGGCGTTGACGCGGTGGCAAATTTGCTTAGCTATCGTAAGGCCGGACAAATTATTGGCGGAAATATTGGAAAAAATACGCTAACCTCCAACGGTAAGGCGGCGGATGATTACCTCAGCTGCTTTATTTCATTGTACGATGTGGTAGATTACTTTGTGGTAAACGTCAGCTGCCCTAACGTTAGCAACCTTCGAGAGCTGCAAGATCATAGCCAGCTGACCGAGATTGTACAGAAGCTTACGGCGCACCGGGCGGCGCAAAACCACTACAAAGCTATTCTGCTGAAAGTATCGCCGGATATTTCTTTCGAGCAGGTCGACGTTATGCTAGCGGTTATCGGTAATCACGGCCTGGACGGCATTGTGGCTACTAATACCACCACTTCCCGCGGGGGATTAACCACCCGGCATCAAGAGGTTGAAGCTATTGGAAATGGCGGTTTGAGCGGCGCACCGCTTACCGCACGTTCTTTGGATATGGTAAAATATATTTCTGCAAAGACCGGTGGAAAGCTGCCGATTATTGGCGTGGGCGGTATTATGTCGGTGGAGGATGCTTTGAATATGCTTAACGCCGGAGCTTCGCTCATTCAGGTGTACACCGGCTTTATCTACAATGGGCCGGGATTTGTAAAAAAGATTTGTAGGGCAATTCTGAACAAAGAACAAGGACAAAAAGAGCAAAGAACAAGGATTAAAGGAACAAAGACTACTTCTTTGTCTTGTCCTTGTTCTTGAAATCCTTGCTCCTTTCTGAAAATAAAAAAAACCTTAGCTGAACCAGTTAGGTTTTTTTACTACTTTTACTCCGATATTGACACTAATTCGCCCTTTATCCTCATATTTGAGCGCGATCAGCGCGGAAAACCGTGTACTTTGTCCTCCGCTGAGAAAACACCCGCGGTGAGAAAGGCCCATGGAGCAAAATCCAAAGCGCATTATCCCTTAAATAGTTAGTTGAAAATGAACAACGCCGCCCGCAACTCTGCGGGCGGCGTTGCGTTTGTAGAGGAAAATATTGCTAGCTCAGTAGCGTTTGAGGATCCGGATTTTTGCCTTCAATATCTTTAAAATAATTCACGATTCCAACCCTCAGCTCCACGGTAGCGGCATCATCGCAAACTATAATGCCCTTTGGGTGCAGCTGCAACGCGCTAATAGCCCACATGTGGGTTACGCTGCCCTCTACAGCTGCTTGCAGTGCGCGTGACTTATTGTGCCCACTTACCAGGATAAGCACTTCTTGTGAATCCAGGATGGTTCCAACTCCAACGGTTAGCGAGGTTTTTGGTACCTTATTCAAATCGTTATCAAAGAAGCGTGAGTTGGCAATAATGGTATCTTGGGTCAGCGTCTTTATACGTGTACGTGAAGCAAATGACGAGCCCGGTTCGTTGAACGCAATATGTCCGTCGGGACCAATGCCGCCCATGAACAGGTGAATTTGTCCGTAGCTTTTAATCTTTGCCTCATAGCGGGCACACTCTGCGTCCAGGTCAGGAGCATTGCCGTTAAGTATGTTTACGTTTTCCTTTTTTACATCCACATGGCCAAAGAAGTTAGTCCACATGAAGCTGTGGAAGCTTTGCGGATGGGTTTCGGCCAGGCCTACATACTCGTCCATGTTGAAGGTAACAACGTTTGCAAAAGATACCTGTCCCGCTTTGTGTAGCTTTATAAGCTCCTTGTAGGTTCCAAGAGGGGTAGAACCGGTGGGCAAGCCCAAAACGAAAGGCTTATCCTGCGTGGGCTTAAAAGCCTTGATTTTTGCCGCAATGTAAGCAGCCGCCCATTGCGCTATTTGTTCGGATGAGGGCTGAATAATCAATCTCATAAGCTACTTGTTTTTATGGTGTTAAGCGTATTATATTCAGCTATTACAATGATTTCCGAAAATGAAAGCTGCAGCTGAAGCGATTGTATATAACTACTTATAAAACAACGACTTAAATAATTAAAGGGTGAAAATGCAAATTGTCTCTACTCCTTAATCTTTTTCATTCTCTCTATCATGTTGTTACCCAGGCCCGTTTTACGGGCAATGTGGCTGGTAACCTCGGCAACGAAGGCGTTTGCTTCAAATGGCCCACGTACTTGTTCAAAATCCAGCTGCTTGTCCTCCTCGTCCCCGTCAACTCCAAAGCCAGTCATGGCGCTGAGCGTAAACTCCTTTTTCGCATCGGCGTACAGCATTTCATCCAGCTCAACTACGCTGTTTTTCCAAAGCTCTACACACTTTATAACATCTTCTGCCGTAAAGTTTTCCGGCATTTTGCCGTAGCTGTAGCGTAGCAGCTTGGCGGCCCAAGTCCACTCGTAATCGTAGTAGCTTTTATGCGCCAGCTCAAAACGCTCCAGTACATCCTTTAGCGTAGCCAGCGTGCCGTTTTCTATATCATCAAGTAAGCGGGTAATCTCGGTTTGGGGGGCAATCATGCCCGAAATGTCCATCCACTCGCCAAGTCCTACCTGCGAATCGGGTTGTAGCGCGCAGCGTATATCTTTACTGGTTTTGAGTGATTGCGCTTTTTCCAGCCTGCTAATGAGAGAGTTGCCTAAAAACTTGGTGATACCCATTTCGTACAGCTTGATACCTCTCGTAAGAGCGCCACGCCTGATTAGCGTGCTGTGGTAAGAGTAAAACTCAGAGGTTTGTCCGGAGTGCTGCTCCAATCTTAGCAAAAGGTTTCGTCCCTTTACCATTTTGTGGATAGTGAAGGGGCTCAGCAGGTTAAAGTTAATGAGGTCTCGTTTTTGTGGAGCCTTGCGTGTGTCGCGCTTAGGCCACTTTTGAGCATCACGAACGGTACCTACGCTGCGCAGGTTAACCCCCGGCGCCAAAAAACTTTGGTTATCATGCTCAATAAGATACGAAAATGGTAGCGCAGAAGTGTCGGAATTTCTGTCGTGACGCCCCATAACTACCGTAAATGCACCAATTTTGGCAGGCCATAACAGGTAGGAATCGCTGGCGGTTTTACAGCCGCGCTCAAGCACCCCCTGGTGTATGGGCCCCAGCTTGTACATGTGGTTGCTTTGGTTGGAACCGCTACCCGCATTGAAGAATGAGTAGGCAGCGGCAATAAGCAGGGTAGACTTGTGGTGGGTTACCGTGAATGGCCCGGCAAATATGGAACAGGCTTCGCCGTGAAAACCCACGCTATTAGCAAAAAACAGCGAATTTTCAGCGGAGTACATTTTGCCCAGCCGGCAGCCTTGTCCTACAAAACAGTGATCTATAATGACGCTGTCTGCAATTTTGGAGCCTTCGGCAGCTATAAAATGTGAGGCTATAACGCCTTGCCCAACGTAGGTAGGATCTTCGGGACAGCTGTTTATGGTGCCGTCGCCCAGCTTGTACACGCCGTTGATAACGCAGCTGTCTTTAAACACCATGTTGCGGAGCGTACGGCTATTGGTAATATGCACGTTCTTACCCACATAGCCCATGGTAGAAGATTGCGCCTCAGCGTATTCATCGATTAGCTTGAACAATTGCTTTATTACCTCGGGACGATGCCTATACAAGGCTATAATGTATGCCACCTGGGCCGATAGCTCATTGTATATGGGCACCTCACGGCCACCCATTTCATTGATAACGTTAACCCGAACTCCATTACCAAAGCTGCATTTTCCTTCGGTTACCAGAATATCAACGTTCTCAATAACGCTATCCTCATCCACTACATAGCTGGCAATACTGCTGCATATATTGTTGATATACACATTATTACGAATATCACAATTATGTATGTTGGCATTTGAGATGCCGGTATTGCGCCGGAGGCCGCCGGGTAAAGTGATGGTTTTGGTGAACTTTCCCAGCTTAACCTGTCCCGAGAAGTTAACGTTGTGTATGTGAAGAGGTGAAAAATCCGAAGCAACTTCTATGGCGCCCCAATCTGCACAACGGCAGTATTGTTTTTCGAGGGTGAGAATCTCGTCAGCGGTAAGCTTTCTGTATGAGCCCATAATCGAATATTAATATTATCGAGCGTGGTACGCTATTTTACAAAAGTAGCAAAAAATGGCTTGTAGACCGAGTAGTGTTGATAAAAATAGAAGGCAATGCTGCGATGCTGCATTACTTTTGCGTAAAGGTAGCGGCAATCAACAAGTATTAGGTCAATTTTACGGCTCTCACCATGTGCCGTTTTCCTCCGGCGCCCGGTAACCGTTTTACGGTAAATCCTGCGGTTCGCAAAGCCTGCTTAACTAAACCTTTGGATGAATATGTAACTAATAAACCACTTGTTATCAATGAATTATATATTAAGGTGAATAAGCCTTCCGTCCATAATTCGGGTTGGGTATTGCAGGAGAACGCATCAAAGTAAACCACATTAAACAGCTTTAATGGTTTGTATAAAGTGGCATCCTGTCGTATTTTTCTTACTGTAAAATAAGGAGTTATGGCAACTTCCTCGTTCCACGGGCAGGAATGCAGCTGCAAGAAAAGGCCGTTTTCTACCCCTAATTGTTGTGTAAAGTTGAGGGTAGATGCGGATTCCAGAGAAATAGGGTAGAGCTCAACCGTTTCGTAGTAGACTGTTTTCCCTGTTTTTTGAGCCTCCAAAAGGGTTAGTAAGGCATTCAATCCGGTACCAAAGCCTACCTCGTAAACGTTTACATGTGAACTACTTATCTGCTGAAATCCGGCACCGATAAATACGTGTAAGGATTCCATAACGGCGCCGCGCTCGGAGTGATATAATTCGTCAAATGGCTCATTTTTAATGGTATGCGAGCCATCGGCGGTTATAATGTTACTTGCTGCCATACGCTACCTCCCATAAAAACAGCCCACGTGCAGGCGCCGACGCCACAGCGCTACAGCGTTTTTTTTGCTCCATAATGTTTTTAAAATCGTCAAGCGTAAGCTTACCACGGCCAACGTCCAGAAGCGCTCCTACAATGGCGCGAACCATATTTCGCAGGAATCTGCTTGCGGATATGGTAAAAATGATCGTGCTATTTTCCTCATTTACAGACCAATATGCCTCAGTAACATGACAGTCATTATTGGTAACATCGGAATGCAGCTTAGCGAAGCTTGTAAAGTCGGTTTGCTGCAAAAGCATGGCAGATGCAGCGTTCATAGCGTCTAAGTTGAGCGGAAAATGTACAAATACGGCAAATTCCTGTAAAAAAGGATTCCTGGCAGCTGTAATGAAGTATTTGTAGGTACGCGATGTGGCGTCGAATCTGGCATGAGCCTCGGGATTTACCTCGTAAAGCTCATAAACGGATACGTCATGAGGCAAGATTCGGTTGAGCTTGGCAATGGCGCCGCCGGTATCAGGAATGTTTTTGTCAGCGTCAAAATGCGCCACGTATTTACGGGCATGTACGCCGGTATCTGTACGACCGCAGCCAAGCGCATCAACATCATGCCCAAGCAGCAAGCTTAGCGCCCGGTTAACTTCTGCCTGAACAGTATGAGCATTGGGCTGCAGCTGCCAGCCATGAAAGTGCGTCCCTTTATATGAAAATCCTAAGAAATACCGCGACATTGAGGCTGTTTTGCGTAAATATTTAAGATAATAATTTCTTACAAAGCATGTTTTGATTATCAATGAGAAAGAAACTATATTGTTTGATAATGTACTTGCATTATGTTAAATAACTTAGCTAAAAATTTATTTCTTTTTCGAAGGGTAGGGGATTTTTTAATTCAATTTTTTATCGGGCGGCAAAAAGCACACTCTTTTGCAAGTTTTGGTTTGCGCGAATTGCAAATGTGTGTGCTTGTGTGGTGGCTCTACACTTCTTCTTCGTAATAGATTTTGTAATATTTTCGTCCGTCTTTGTCAATGCCTTGCTCTATCAACTCTCTGTTTCCGTGTATGTAAATGTGAAAGTTTTTGTCCAATTTTAAAACACTTTTAAAAACTCTCGCTTGTTTCTTTACTGCTTGTGCCGAAATTTCAAAATTGTCAGCCAATTCAATTTCGTTTTCTTCTCTAAATGTTTCGTCAAACTGACGGAAAGATTTAATTACATTTTTGTCGCCAAAAACTTCTTTTTCAAATTCTTGCTTGTCAAAAGTTTCGTGTTTTTTGAAATAATCAACTGAACGATTTAACAAATCAATCTTGTCGGTTTTTGTTACTTCAAATTCTTCGTCAAGTTGTTTGGTTACAAAATTTTTGGTAATACCTAAAAAGTCTTTTGTGAAATGATACTCATTCTTGGTCGGCTTAATATTTAAGAAAAAATCTTTCCAATACTGTGCTTCCATTGATTTATTAGACTTATCAATGACACAAATTTTATAGCCTTTTTCTTTTTCTGTATTAAAAATCAAACAACCTTTATCAAGTTTTTCAACGTTTATGCCGTCTTCATAATTCAAAACGAATTTGTTTGATTTCTTGTTTAAATTTAAAAATGGTTGTCTGTTCTCTGATTTGAAAATACCTAACACATTTACCAATTTGTCATCAATACTGACATTTGAAAATGTAGCCACAAACAAATCTCCTGACTTTATTTGTGGGTGTAATGATATTTCGTACAAATGTTTGGCGATGCTTTTGCTTAACTCTTGAACTTTGTCGTTTTCTGAAAATATATCGGTTGAAAACTGATACAAAGGATTTAGTTTAAAATCATCATTAGAAAATGTAAAAGTATAGTATTCTTCCATTTCCGAAAACGGATACAAAAAATACTTAATCAACAATTCCCGTAATCTTAAATCGTCAGTTTCAAGTAGAGAATTTGACAGGATAATGTCATCGCCATTGGTTTTATTTCCAACCTGATGTGCAATTACACTTTTTATATTGCAATTTGTAAAGTCTAACATATTCTATAATTCGTTTCCCCAAAGGGTTTTTATTTGTTCAAGGTCGTCATCGTCAAAATCATTTGCCCAATTATCTTTTATAGTGAAAGGGTGATTTTGCAACATATACCAAACTAAAAATATCTCTGGTTGTGAAAGAGATAAAATCTCGTAAAATCGGTTTCTATTATCATTGTAAATACGTTGTATTTTTTGTTCATTGGTAACAATAAAACTTTCAATACTATTGATTAGTTGTTGCTTTGCATTATCGTCAGTTTCAAAATAATTAAGTATTGTATTTATATCTAATAATGATATTTCTCTATCATAATCGGTTTTCGCAAACTTGTAAAATTTACCCTCAAGTTTTCTTAACAAAGTATAGGTAATATTTTCTTGATGCTCTTTCAATGCCTTATTTACGCTTGAAAATTCGTCATCAGCAAGTTCATATAGAGAAAGTAAGCGATACACTTTTCTTTTTAGTTTGTCGGGCAAATCTGTTTCTCTTTTATACGATAGAGAATGGGCAGTGTTAGACCAAGCGTGTTGATTTAAAGTTCGTACTTGAATTTCAAAAATAAAATCTTCAAAAGTCGCGTGTCGTTTAAACTCTGTTACTGTACATTTTATTTTAGCATCATAATGATTAGAAACATAATCAAGTCTATTGAAATCCAAATTGTCTTTTTTATGTTCTACACTAATAACAACAAAATTTTCATTTATGAATTTTTCTACAATGCCTAAATCTTCTTGAAAAGTGCAGATAATCCGAATGCCTAACTTATCTTTTAAATGCTGATATGAATACTCTTTCTCGGCTTGTTTCTTTCTTACTTTTTTGATGATGCTTACTAATTCCTTTGTTCTGTATTGGACTTCGGGCAATAGTTCATAATCCGTGATTTTGTTCTTAATAAAAGAACTTACGATTTTTCCTAAATCTTCGTATTTAGGTTGGTCGTCTTTCCACAAATCAACTATTTCCTGAACATTTGCCATTTAGCGTACACTTTTCACTTTTGAAACAATTTCAGCCTTAGTTGTTCCGTCATTCAGAGGTTCTAATTTTACATTTTTTTCAAAACTTCCTTTTTTACCAACTATTGCAATGTCATTGGCAAATGTCATTGTTATAGTTTTAATTTTATTGTCAATGTAAGTATTGTCTTTGGGAAATTCTGACATTCTAAACTTCTTATCTTTTAGATAATTGTTGTATGTGTCTTTATCCTGTGTTTCCAAATAGTCATCGGCAAATTCTTTGGCGCTGATTTTTTGAGTGTTCTTCTGCAAATAAGAATTTAGGTCTTGTGTATATTTTGCTCGTTTAATAGGGTCATCAAAAGTTTGAATAAATGTCGTAGTGTAATCGTAAAACTTCTTCGTAGTCGTTTTAGGATTTTCAAGTGGAACACAACCCAAAAACTTTTCAATAAACCACGTTGTTACAACTTTTTTAGTTTTAGGGTCTATCTGCAAATCAGCCGTACTTCCGTCATATTTGATTTTGAACGAAGATTTATCAACGAATAAACCAACTTTATAGATTTTTGTTTTTTTAGTAAGCATCAAATCTTTTACGTCTTTGATGTTAAATGATTTTGTTTTAGGGTCTAATTCTAATTGTGCCCCTTCGTCTCTTTCAAGTTTTATGATAATACAAGTGTTTTTGTTGTTTATTTTTCCTGATATAATAACTAAAATTCCTGACACATTTTGTCCGTCTTGTATCTCAAATAAATACTTAGCCATCAATTTAGATTGCCCAACCAAATCATTGCCGTCAGAACTGATTATTTGGTTAATGTAAGTAGAAACAGGCGATGTGTTGTCTGGATTATAACACACAAGTAATTCTTTATTGCTTTGCAATGATTGAACAACTTTTTCTTTAAAGAATGTTCTTAATCCGTCAGGAAGAGAACTTTCTTGTTCGCTGTATTGCGGCTCAACTGAAAAATCTCCCTTTCTATGTTTGGGAATACTATGAACAATAATATTTTCAATCGTTATTGTGCTGGTGTCAAGTTTTGCTGCCATATTTAATTGATGTTTTTATTCAAGCATTTTGCACTTTATATTTTACTTTCTTTTCTTCAAAAAGCCGTAATTGAGGTTTTTCTGGTATCTGATAGGCTCCGTTACCGTTTATTCTGCTTTCCGTCATTCCTGTCGTTCGTGCTGCTGCTGTTACTTCGCCCCAACTGATGAAATAATCTTCAAAATATTCAAGCGGGAATTTACTTAATTCTTTTACTTCTTCTTTTGTCGGAATATGTCCAAGCTGCTTTGAAATGTTCTTTATTTCAAGTTGCAAAACTTTTTTACTCACTTCATACTTCTGTTTCTTTAATCGCTCAACAGGGCTGTTTTTTGCTTTTGGCTTGTCATTACCCACTTTTCTGAACGGGTCAAGTCCGTCTGTTAATTCAATATGTCGTTGAGTAGTTATATTATGGTAATACTCTGAAAGTTCAATCCCCACATATTTTCTGTTTAGTTGTTGTGCTGTCAAAGTCGTTGTTCCTGCTCCGTTGAATGGGTCTAAAACAAATTCGCCTTCGTTTGTGAAAAGGGAAATTAAACGATACATAAACATTGGCGGAAGTTGACAAGGGTGGTCAACCCTGCGACTATTATGTTTTAAACGATGAACGTCATACCAAACATTTGACACAAACTCGCTATCCTCAATTTTTAAGCATTTGCGTTTTGTCATACAATTTTGTCGTATGCAGTAATTTTCTTTAAGCGTATTGTTTGCTTGTTGCTCTAATATTGAATTTGTGTTTCTTTCAATCGCAGGCAACGTTCTTGGTTTTCCTTTGCTGAAACAAAGAATGGAATAATGTGCAGGCATTATCATTCTAACAGGCATTGATAACCCTTCCCAAACAATCCAATCCTGATAATCTAAAATCGTATTCAGATGCTTGAAATGCCTGATACACCATTGCGGAATATTTAAAACCGCTAATGTTCTGCCCGGTTTTAAAACTCTCGCCAATTCGCTCAACCATTGGTCGCACCAATCAAAGTATTCCTGAATATCAATGCCGTCATTCCAACTTTCGTATTTCTTTTTCAAGTTGTATGGCGGGTCTGCAAAACAAAAATCAATACTGTCGTCAGGAATTGCTTTTAGTTGTTCAATACAATCGCCATTCAACAAAACAGAATTGTCGGAATAGAAATTTTCCGAAACGGAAAATTTCAGAAATGTATGTTTTTTATTTAGCGGTTTGTAAAACGCTCTTTGGTCGTAAACATTAAGTTGTTTGTATTCGGAAACACCAAACAAATCAGCCAAACGATTTTCAATTTCTTGCGGATATTCGTCAAAGTTTACAGTTATATCACGCCAAACGTCCGACATTAAAGTTCCAAATTCGTGATACAAATGTTTTTTTCCGCCATAATCTTTTGTTGTCTTATCGCAACAAGGGCAATATGTATAGCCAATGCGGGTTTTAGTGTGTTTTAAACTTTGCTTGTATTTGGTAAATACAAGCAAAGCCGAATGTTCCTCTGTCAAATATTCTTCGTGAACGATTGGATTTTCAAGCTTTACAGCAATCCAAAGTTTCAAATGAATGTCATTACTTAGCTGTGAACAAAAATCGGTTGCAAAAATTGGCGAAGCCAAAACCGCTATTATAGCGTTCTTGTCGGCTGAATGAAAAAATTTATTTAGTTCTAAATACAATTTCTCTTTGCGAGGAACTGCTTCAAGAGATTGGTAATAGGGGAGAATGATAAATTCTACATTTTCCGAAACGGATTTTGTTTCGGAAAATTTTCCGTCAATCTTTTCGACCTTTAACCGTGTAGCATTTTCGCTTTGGTGCATAACTTATTTGTCTAAGGTTAATAAGAATTTAGACAGCTTTTCAAGTTCGCTGTCTTTGAAAGTAACTGTGCAATCGCTGAATTGGCAAATAGCTTTTAGTGCAGAACTTCTCTCGAAATTTCCTGCACCGTCAATGATGTAAGCGATTTTATGCCCTGCTTTTTTGAGTTGATTTTGTCTGTCTTGTGCTTGACCTGCTTTACGTTCTATTGTGCTGTTAGTCGTAACCTGAAAACTTACTTCAATGGCACAATATTTTCCTTTAGGCGATTTGGCAACAATATCGTAAGAAAGCGGTGTTCGTTGATTTTGGCTTATGTTCGGAATTTGCTTTTTCCTGAAATCCCACTTTGGAAGTCGTTCCTGTAAAAAATTAACTACATATTTTTGAGCAAGGTTGCCTAATGAATTTGCTGTTGCACCGCCTGTAATTCGGCTAACCCAAATGTAGCGTTGCCTTACAAAAGTGTCTAATTCTTTTTTGTGTCCGATAAGTGTCCCGATGTTACATTTTTCTAAAATATCATTGGGAATATTGTTGGCAGTAGAGGAACCTCCAAACAAAATTAAGTTGATAATATCTTCAATAACAAGTGTAAGATTTTCAACTTTTGAAAGTCCGACACCATCAACTTTTAAGTGTGTATTATTCCAAGTTTTTTTGCCTGAAAGAGTTTGAAATTCGTAGTCATAATTTTTCCCATTCCAAGAAAAATCCATTGTGTTATTCTCAAACACTTTTGGAAGTTCTGTTTTAAATCTCATCAATTTCTCTCCGCCAATATCGGAAAGTACCATAAGGTGTTTCAAGAAAAGGTTTGCAGAAAGTTGTTTTGAATTGGCTAAAACTTTTTTCCAAGCGAAAGGTTCTGCGTCTGCAATGTTTAGCAAGCTGATAAACTTATCCTGTGTTTCAATCAGTTTTGGAATAATGCTAGAATTGCGTTCCATTTCGGCAATTCTTTCAGGCCAAAACTTTAATGCATTTACTTCTAAATCTTCTATTTTTCTTGTCATTTGCTGTTCTTAGTTAAGTATTTTATTTTTTCTTCTGCCACTTTCAAAATTTCAATTCCGTTTTCTTCTTCAAGAAGTTGATAGGTGATTTTGTCACTTAAATATTTAATTTTTAACTCTGCTTTATCAATATTAAATATCTTAGATATTCCTTCAATAATTTGCTCGTTAGCATTTCGCTCATTCTTTTCTATTTTGCTTAGGGTAGAAGTGTCAATGTCTAATGCAGCAGCGATTTTCCTCAATGGAAGATTAACATTTTCCCGAAGTGTTCTGATATATTCTCCAAATGATATTTTTTCTACTGTTGACATTTTCTGCTTTGGCATTATTTGTCCAAAATTAGCAAACTGTTTTTGTTTACCAAAATTTTTAGTAGGATTTTGTTGTTGTCTGGCTGGAAGCGTTAGCAAAATTGCAGCTCTTTTGCAAGCTTTGGCTTGTGCGTGGGCTTCGTGCGGCTTGCAAAAGAGCTGCAAGTGCGTGGGAAAAAGAAATAAATTTTTGCAGAGCCTGTAGCGTGGGTGCAGCGGCTTTACACATAATGACTAATTATAGGAAAAAATATCGGGCTGGCTTCGTGCGGTTGGTGTACGTGGGCTTTTATTTAGGCGAAGCCCGCAGCGAAAATGAACGTTGGGAATTGTGCGGTTGCATTTTGCCCTATAATTTATATTATATTAAATAGGATAACTCGTAGAACCCCAAGCTGTAACGATTTGGCGTGTAAAAAAAATGTCAAAGAACATTACAAAAGTTTTTTAAACCTAAAAATAAGCAAAGTTAAGGCAACGCTAAGTACCATGAAGATTATAGCAAACGGATAGCCCCAGACCCACTCCAACTCCGGCATAACCTTGAAGTTCATACCGTATATGCTGCCGATAAGCGTTGGCGGCATAAAAATCAGCGAGGCAACGGTGAATACTTTGATGACTTTATTTTGCTCCAAAGAAATAAGACCCATTACGGTATTCTGCAGGAATTCCAGACGCTCAAAAGCAAAGTCGGCGTGGCTAACCAGCGATCCGGTGTCCTTAATCATAATGTTGAGCTTAGGATTGGTATCGCGCGGAAAACGGTCGCTTTTGAGGATGCTGCTGAGCATGCGCTGCTTATCAATGATGCTTTCGCGCATGAGCATGGTATTTTCCTGTAATCGATTAATGGTCAACAGCAACTCGCTGTCTAAGTGTGAGTTGTAATTCTCTACGGATTGACGGTTGATAACGGCAATTTCCTTTGCCAACATTTCCACCATATCCGCGTCAATGTCAATGCGGTTCTCAAGTATGGACACCATAACGTGGAAACAGGTCGGATACACCCTGAAGTTGGCGTATAGCTTACGAATAGTTTCGCTGAACGCGCGCAATCCTATGGGGCGAACGGTAACCAGCACTCCCTCGCACAAAATAAACGACACCTGCTCGGAGTTAAGCGCATTTTCGGCAGGTGCAATCATGAACGAGGTATTGGCGTATAGCGCACTCTCGTCCTCAAAGTAGCGAGAGCTGCTCTCAATTTCTTCCGCCTGTTGCCGGGTTTGCAAGCTTATGCTCAGGAAGTCTTCAATGGTTTTGCGCTCGATCTCATCCGGCGCCATCATGTCAATCCACAACACCTCATCGTAGCCCAAATCGCTGAGCAACTTTAGGTCGGTGCTGTTGATTACACGATTGTTGTCTTTTATGTAGTAGTTTACCATTTTTAGTAGATTTTCGTTGGGATGAATGTTTTCGAAGCAAGTCTACGTTGGCTTTGTTCAGCCGGCTACCGTGCATTTACGGTTGGTATTCCGCAGGTAGCTTACTTAAAAACAGCTTCATCCCTTCCCTTTTTCTATCATCAAGCCGGTAGCTGATGTTGTTCCTGAGATAGTAGGCTACATCTACTCCGTTATACTTCAACTTTTGCTCCTCTATAACGGTGTTTATACGCTGAATACCAAAGTGTAATGATTTACTCAGCTGGTCAATGGCCTCTTCGGAAACTCCCGCTCGGGCTACCCAAGCGGCAAATACAAAAGGCAAGCCGGTGTGAGCAATCCATGTTTCGGCAAGATCATACGTATAGGCAAATTTTTGCGCCAGGCCAAAGGTTTTATCGCCAATGAGCACGTAGCCTGTGTTGGATAGCGCCGTAGAAGGAGCGCTAACCAGGGGGGTGAACGTTGGGGTTATTCTCCAATACTCCTTGGCTAGCACCCGTATCAGCTGCACCGAGGTGCGGGAGTGGCCATCCAGGTAAATGGTCTGTAAATCCTCTACGGGAGAGTTGGAAAACAGGCAAACGGTGGCTACCGAAGCAACGGCGCCTATACAGTAATCGGTAATAATCTGGTAGTGAGGGATATGTGGAATGGCGACAACGGGAGTAAGCGCTATGTCAACCTCACCCGTGAGCAGCTTTTGGGCGCATATGGCAGGAACATCCAACGAAAGATGAAGACTGTTGTGCGGCGATTGCTGCAATCCGTACACAAAAGGCGCGGCGTTCAAGTAGGACACCGCCGAAACGTTTACCTGCATGGTTGTTCGGCTCTTGACTAAATGGTTAAACTTATCCCGATGGCATAATTTCCGTATTGTAATCCTCGACAGGGTTTGCTTTTCGGATACAAATTTAGAAAATTTTTTGCTTAAAAATTCCGTGTTCGAGAAAAACACTTAAGTCGCAAGTAGCCAGCGAGAGGTATAGCAATTGTTAAGGATTTGTTGATTAGTTTTTTATGAAAGCAGAATTTTGCGAGCTATTTTTGTATGAAAGTTGTCATTGTAAGCTTGCAGAATTACCTGTGCGTATATTATCCTGAACTTATCGATGAGTGCGATGAGAAAAAACCCGTAATATCCTCATTATTAAACTATTAATTTTGTATGAACCTCTCCCCTCTTACCGCCATATCGCCTGTAGATGGCCGCTATCGCAGGCAAACGCAGGAGCTGGCCGCATACTTTTCTGAGTACGCGCTCATTCGGTATAGAGTACAGGTTGAAGTAGAGTATTTTATCGCGCTGTGTGAGCTTCCTCTTCCGCAGCTGGAAGAGGTCAATGCTACCCTTTTCCCGAAGCTACGTGCTATATATGAGCAATTTACCGAACAGGATGCTCTACAAGTAAAAGAGGTAGAGAAGACTACCAACCACGATGTCAAAGCGGTAGAGTACTTTCTGAAGCGGCGATTTACCGATTTGGAAATGCAGCAATGGCTAGAGTTTATTCACTTTGGGCTAACATCGCAGGACATAAATAATACCGCTACCCCATTGAGCCTTAAGCTGGCGCTGGAGCAGCGGTACTACCCTGTTTACAATACTTTGGTTCAAACGCTTAACGAGTATGCCGAGGCTTGGAAAAATATTCCAATGTTGGCACGTACTCACGGTCAGCCGGCCTCTCCTACTCGTTTAGGTAAGGAGGTTAAAGTTTTTATTGAACGATTACACGTTCAAATGCAGCAGCTCAGGCAAATACCTTTCTCGGCAAAGTTTGGCGGAGCTACAGGGAACTTCAACGCTCACAAAGTTGCTTATCCTCAGGTAGATTGGATAAAGTTTGCCAATAATTTGGTGGATAATAAGTTAGGTTTGAGCCGCTCGCAAACTACTACCCAAATTGAGCACTACGACAACCTGGCGGCTATCTTTGATGCCTTAAAGCGCATCAACACCATCTTGATTGACCTTAGTCGTGATGTGTGGACGTATATTTCCATGGGTTATTTCAAGCAAAAGATTAAGTCCGGAGAGGTTGGATCATCTGCCATGCCGCACAAGGTAAACCCTATAGATTTTGAGAATGCTGAGGGTAACTTAGGTATTGCTAACGCCCTGCTGGAGCACTTGGCGGCTAAACTTCCTATCTCCCGCTTACAAAGAGACTTAACTGATAGCACAGCGCTGCGCAACGTGGGAGTGCCCATGGCGCATACTGCAATTGCCTTTGCATCACTGCAAAAAGGCTTAGGTAAGCTTATTGTAGATGAGCAGGCCATTGCAGCAGAGCTGGATAACAACTGGGCGGTGGTTGCCGAGGGTGTACAAACCATCCTTCGCAGAGAGGGTTATCCGCAACCCTATGAGGCATTAAAGGCGCTGACACGTACCCATCAGCATATTACACAACAATCTATGTTAGAGTTTATTAATTCACTTAGTGTAAATGAAAACATTAAGGCTGAGCTAAGGACGTTGAGTCCGAATTTATATACGGGCTACTAAAAGAAATTTATTGTTTAACAAGTAAAAACTATTGCGCATTCGAATACCCTAGGGTGAATGGTAAAAATTTTAAACCCTTCGTTTTGTGTCCAGCATACAGTATCCTTACGTTACCGCATCTCCGGAGATGTTGAGCTTAGCCGCTCTTTTGCCGGAGCTACCCGTAGCGCCATCAGAGCCAACGCCACCGGCGCTTCAACAACGATTGCAGCCTGATTTTACAACGCTGCCAATGTTTGACAGAATCGGTTACAGGCAGTATTTATTAAGTGGTCGAATTTGTAAAAAGGCATACTTTTTACGACAAAAGAAGCTCTTTGATTACAGACATTTTGCGCACGACGTGGTAGATTACTGTCAGGCGTTAAGCTACTATCGTATGCAGCATATGGCCTACGAAGAAGAGGTGCGGCGGCGTACTACTCCGGATAAGGTGGAGCGCTGTCGGAAAAAGGCGCTGAAAATGCTGCTGAAAAATGCTAAAAAACCGGTATTTACCGAAGGTGCTAAGCAACGAAAGCGTGGCGTGTCGGAGCGGCACTTTCAGGAGCTGCTGGAGAAAAAATTTAAAGGAAAAATATTCGGCGACCTGGTGTTTATGGGCGAAAACAATATGTTTTATCCCGACTACGTTTACTGGGATAAGCGGCTGAATCTGGTGATTGACATAGAGGTGGACGAACCCTATGTTAGCTTTTCCGGGCGCCCTATTCACTACATTGATCCACAGCGTGGTAGTGTGGATGCCCGTAGGGATAAGCAAATTATAGGTTTGCAATGGATGGTGTTACGTTTTGCCGAACGGCAAATATTTGAGCAGCCCACAGAGTGCTTAAGGTATGTGGAGGAGCTGGTGGCGCAAATTGCTACAAAGCTGACATTTGATTTTGATAACATTGGAATAGTAAAAAAAATAGAAAAATGGGGCAAGGAAGATGCGCTTCGTATGGTGCAGGAATACTACAGAGCCTCTTATATGCCGCAAGAATTACAAGTTTACATCAAAGCGAGACATGCGAGCAAAAAGTATACGGCAGGTCTTGCCTAGCGCTTCTTTGACTAAATAACCGGAATAATCGCTCTACCTTTTGTATTAACCAGTGCTACATGCTGCTGCAACAGTAACGTAACATGAAAACAAGAAGCTACCCTTACATTGTGGCCGCAACGCGGCTACTCAACACAGCCAACCTGCAACCGGAGCTCCCTACCCCACCCGAACATCCTAATCATCTTAGTATCAAGGATGTAGAGAAAGGGAAAACCTCCGTGGATTACGAACAGGAGCTGGCATTTTTTCAAATTCAACAGGAGGAATACGAGCTGGAGCTGCATGAGCTGCTCTCCAGGGTGAATGTGAAACACTACCGACAAACCGCTCGACTAGAGCTGCTTCAGCGCGCTCCTAAGCCATTGTCGGCCGCAGGACATGTTCAGCGTAAGCGTGGCGCCTCAGAGAGCTTTTTCTGCGATATTCTTAAAAAAAAATTCGCGGAAAAGATACTCACTAACGTGTTCTTTGTGAAGCACAACAGCGTATTTTATCCCGATTTTCTCTACTGGGATCCGGATTCAAACCTTACCATTGATATAGAAATCGATGAACCCTATGTGGGCTACTCGGGGCACGCCATTCACCACCTGAGCAGCCGCACCTGCACCTCTGTTGATGATGAGCGCGATGCCGCCATAGCCTCTAAGCTATGGGTGGTGGTGCGTTTTGCCGAAGAGCAGATCTTCAATCATCCTGCGGCTTGCGCTGAGTACATCGCTCGGCTGGCAAAAAGCATAATCAACAACCTAAGCTTGAATTTTACTACACAGCTTGTTCCCCGTGTACAAAAATGGACGGAGGAAGAAGCTGCTGAAATGGCGCGTCTCAGGTACAGAAACCAATACGTCCCAAACAACCTGCAAGGTCTGATCAGGATTCGAGAGGTGTAAATGAGGCGTATAAACTAGCGCCTCCCCATACGCATGAGCGTGCTTCATCTCGCTCAGCATTTACATATGTATCGTGCTTTCCCAAGCCGGTAGCTCAGCTAAAAAACACAATTGAAGAACAAGAATCCATATTTTATTATATTTTTGCAGTCTATAAAATTTCGTGTGCGCACACGTAGTTCTGTGTGCGCACACGAAACGGTGAAATTTTAAATTTTTCGGTAGAGCATAACACCAAATGGCAAGATTCATTTTACTGCTGGCAACAACTCTTCTTCTGGCAAACACCTCGCATCTTTATGCGCAAGACAAATGCTCTCCCGTAGGTTGGGGCGCTGTGGGTAGCAACGTCACAGGAGGAGGAAGCGCAACTCCCGTGCTGGTTACAACTTATGATGGCTTGAAGCAGCAGCTTACATCTTCCAGCGCGGCCGTAATATACATGCAGGGCGAAATTACTATCCCCCCCGGAGGGCGCATCACTATTCAGTACCCCAATAAAACGCTCATAGGATTACCTAGCTCAAGGCTAATATCAACCGACTATACCGCCAATGGCTCTGGAATTTTTTACATAAAAAATTGCAGCAACATCATTTTACGAAACCTGACCTTTGAAGGGCCGGGTGCATACGATACCGACGGATACGACCACCTCTGCATAGACAACGTTACCTACTGCTGGGTTGACCATTGCGATTTTCAGGACGGAGTGGACGGAAATTTTGACATAAAAAATAAAAGCAACTACGTATCTGTTACCTGGTGCAGATTCCGCTACTTGAAAGTGCCTATTTCCGGAGGTTCCGGCGGAGCTGCGGATCACCGGTTTACCAACCTCATAGGTTCATCTGACGATGCCACCGCCGATGCGGGAAAGCTGAAAACAACCTTTCAGTACTGCTGGTGGGACGAGGGTTGCGTAGAGCGTATGCCCCGTATCCGCTACGGGCAGATCCATCTGGTAAACAACCTGTTTTCCAGCACGGTTGCCAAGTACTGCATCCGTGCCGCGTATAAGGCTGACGTTTACGTTGATAAAAATGCTTTTGTAAGCGTGAAAAATCCGGTTACCAACAACAGCAGCAATGAATTTCACTGTACATACCTAAATAACTATACTTCAGGTACTTCTGGCAGTGATACCCATAATAAAATAGCTGCGTTAAGCGGATACTCAGGAGAAGCGCAGTGGAACCCATACGGCACAACCGGATATGTTATTGATACTATCCCTGCCTCGCTGGTACAGGCAGCCGTAAGCAGCGAATCTTGCGGTGCAGGAGCCACATTAACCATCACAGGCAGCGCTGCAGCAACCTACGCCATAGCCTGCGGAGGCGCCACGTCCACAACGCTAGCTGCTCCCACCGCCGCCTTTGTGCGAAATGATACGCAGGCTACCATATCATGGAATGCCATAGACAGCGCCAGTGGGTACAAGGTAAAAGTATGCGGCAATACCAAAGACAGCAGCGTATTTTGGAATTTCAGCAGCTACAGCGCTGTTAAAATCACATCCAGCACTACACTAAGCAGCGATTTGTCCATAGTAAGTAGCGGAAAAGAGGTTGCCATTGCAGCAGCAACAGGCACAGGCACCTATGAAGGGCAAACCATAACCAAGATGTGCAAATTTGCCGGCGCAGGCTCCACAACAGATTGTGCACTTAAGCTTACTTTGCCCGGCGCCGGAGTATTAACCGTATACAGCAATGCTAAAGATAATAACCGCATATTGGCAGTAAGCGATGGAACCTCTGTTATCTCCGATGGAACATCCACCAATACCAGCGTAACTACAATCTCTGCTGCAGGCGATTACTATATTTATTCTGCCGGCAGTGGTATGGAAATATATCTGCTGCAATTTACAACAGGGGGCTCATCATGTGTTGAAACTCCTGTTGCAGGAACCATGTACACTGCCAACAACCTAAGCACAGACGAAAGCTACTCTTTTTACGTACAGGCCATAGGTAATGGAGAAAATATCCTCACAAGTGAATACGCTTTGGCTACAGAAACAGCCAGCGGTATAGGTGCAAGCGTTTCTCTTACAAGCGCAGCTACAACCACCAACCAAAATGTATACGTCAGCAAAAGCATTACAAACATAAAATACAGCTACACCGGAACAGCCTCCATTACATGGACGGGTACAGGCGGCAGCAATGTTGCTCCAAATGGCATAACTACAAATAATACAGATGGTTACATTATAATCAGCGGTACGCCATCGGCTACCGGTAATTACTCATATACCATTACTGTAGCCGCTATTGGCGCAGGAACTCCTGCAAGCGCCAACGCATCCGGAAGTCTTACCGTTACCGATGTGCCTGTAAATGCAAGCATTACTTTGGCCTCCGGTAGCAGCGCTTCGCCAAGCGTGCAGGTCGGTGACGCGCTTTCAATAAGCTACAGCTATGAAGGTACTTTTAATGCTATAAGCTGGACCGGCAGCAGCGCTACCCTTCCTGATGGTCTAGCGGTGAGCGCCAGCGTACAAAATCGTGTAACTATCAGCGGAACGCCAACCACTATTGGCACGTATAGCTATTTAATTAGCATAAACGGACTTTATGGCGGAAGCAATACCACAGCAAGCGGCACAATAACCGTGACTGCTGTTCCGGCGCCACCGGTACTCAGCGCCGATGCTACTTTGTCTAGTCTAACCACTTCGCCGCATGGCAGCTTGTTCCCAACGTTTAACGCAGACTCAACCAGCTACACCATGAATGTGGGCAATACGATCGCAGCTATAACCATAATTGCCATAGCAAACCATGATAGCGCGACAGCTAGCGGTGACGGAGCCAAGAACCTGTCCGTAGGAAGTAACCCGTTTACCATTACCGTAAGAGCAGAAAACGGCGCTACCAAAGATTATGCATTAACCATTACTAGAGCCGCAGAAACGGTCACCTCCGTTGAATCCAGCAGGCTTGCGGAGTTGAAGGTGTACCCAAATCCAGCTGCAACAGAAGTAACCGTTGAGCATGAAGCTTGGAGCAGTGAGAGCAAAGTTGAAGTATACAACATAGCAGAGGGGGTCTTAGTGAAAGTACAAGGAGTAGCAGGAACGACCACTACCGTTAACGTATCCGGATTGCCACAAGGTAGCTACCTTATCAAGCTTGGTAAGAAAAAAGCACGCTTTATGAAGCTTTAAAAATACAAGCGCTCTAAAAATAAATCGGCAGGAATGAATTTTCCCGCCGATTTACTTTTAGAGCGCTTAGAAATTCTACAAGCGGACTTTCTTCAGCTCCTCCTTCATACGATCAATATCGGTAATGAAGTCTTCGATGTCATTCTCATGCTCCAGCTCCTCACCCAAAATGGTAGTAGCCATAGCATGGGTGTTGTGGTCAATGCCATTGGTAAAGTCGGCAATCTCCTTGTAGCGTTGAATTGCGCAACGCTCGCCACGAAGATTTTGCTCCAAAATAACCTCAATATATGAATCTTCAGGAGCCTCATATTTACAACGTGCCAGCTTTGGCCACTCCATAGGCGACAGCACAGGAGTGCCGCCTAGCTGAATAATACGGTCTGCTACCAACACTGCATGGTTCAACTCCTGAGTAGCATGCAAAAGCAGCTCCGGTTCAATCTCGCTACGCATAGGACCTTCCATAATACGAGCGCCAATCCAGTACTGATAGTAGGCCAACCACTCTTCGGACAATGCAGCATTGAGCATATCAATGAGCTTTTTCACGTCCAAATTCAAAATTTCTACGCCTTTCTTTCCCATAATTTTAAGTTTTTAGAGGGTTAAAAAAATCTTATCACTTATCATCAAACATTTACAATTACAAATTTATAAAAATAATCAAAGCATTGTATTCAACGTCAAAATCATGTCATAATTTCATTAAACATCTCATAAACAGGACATTATTTCAGAACAAGAAGCCAATTCTTTGACAATTTGACACATTTTTTATTCTGGCAAGGAAATTGATAAAGAAGATAGAGGGATAAAAAATGGTAATGATACATCTATTTACACTAAAGTTTAACCACTAAGCCTCGCAAAGGCTTTCACAACGTAACACGAAGTATTTCTTTGCCAAGCTTTGTGACATGGGCTTTTAAAAACATGAGTATATTGTTACCAAAAAAAATTATCGCTTTACCTACTTATATTGCCGTAGGGCAAGTTGTAAATCGTACTTTTGAGCTATGAACCTGAACACTTTTACCATTAAGGCGCAGGAAGTAATGCAGCAGGCCATTACCATTGCGCAGGGCTACGGACACCAGGCGGTGGACACGGCCCACATCCTTAAAGCCGGCCTGGTAGATGCCGAAAGCATCGTCAGCTTTATCCTTCGCAAGCTTGACGTAAACCCCGATGCTTTGCAGGCTGAAGCCGACAAAATACTTGCCGCTTACCCCAAGGTAAGCGGCGGAAATCCTTACCTGAGCAATGAGGCTAATACCGCTATTCAGCGCGCGCAAGCGGCTGCCAAAGAAATGGGCGATGAGTTTGTAGCCGTAGAGCACCTGCTTTTGGGGCTGCTCGCGGCAGGTGGTAACACGGCGAAGCTGCTAAAGGAAAGCGGAATTAACGAAAAGGACTTAAAAGCCGCCATTAATGAGCTGCGCAAAGGTGCGAAGGTAAACAGTCAAACTGCAGAGGATACCTACAACGCACTCAACCGTTTTGCCATTAACCTGAATGAGCAAGCCCGTACAGGTAAGCTGGATCCGGTTATTGGCCGCGATGATGAGATACGCCGGGTACTTCAAATACTGTCGCGCAGAACAAAAAACAACCCGATTCTTATAGGTGAACCCGGTGTGGGCAAAACCGCCATTGCCGAGGGTATTGCGCATCGTATTGTGAGCGGCGACGTTCCCGAAAACCTGAAATCCAAGCTGATTTACTCGCTTGATATGGGAGCGCTTATTGCAGGAGCAAAATACAAAGGCGAGTTTGAGGAACGCTTAAAATCCGTTGTAAATGAGGTAGTTAAATCCAATGGCGACATCATTCTATTTATAGACGAAATTCACACCTTGGTGGGCGCCGGTAAGAGTGAGGGCGCCATGGATGCCGCCAACATTCTTAAGCCGGCATTGGCTCGTGGGGACTTGCGCGCCGTAGGCGCCACGACCCTGGATGAGTACCAGAAATATTTTGAAAAGGATAAGGCGCTGGAGCGTCGTTTCCAAACCGTTATGGTGAATGAGCCCTCCCCTGCCGACGCTATTTCTATTTTACGTGGACTGAAGGAGCGCTACGAAAATCACCACCGCGTACGTATCAAAGACGACGCTATTATTGCGGCGGTTGAGCTCAGCAACAGATACATTACCGCACGTTTCTTGCCCGACAAGGCCATTGACCTTATTGACGAAGCGGCAAGCAAGCTTCGCTTGGAGATGAACTCTGTCCCCGAAAATATTGACGACCTCAACCGTAAGCTGCGTCAGCTGGAAATTGAGCGCGAGGCCATCAAGCGTGAAGGTGATACCAAAAAAGCAGAGGAGCTGAGCAAGGAAATTGCCGGCTACAGCGAGCAGCGTGATAAGCTGAATGCTCAATGGCAGGAAGAAAAGGATGTTATCGATAAAATCCAGAAGAATAAGCAGAACATTGAAGATTACAAGCTGCAGGCGGAAGCCGCCGAGCGCCAAGGCAACTACGGTCTGGTGGCGGAGCTGCGCTACGGCAAAATTCGTGAGGCAGAAGCTGAAATTGAGAAGCTAACCAGGTTCAAGGAAGAGCACAAGAGCGAATTTCCACTTGTAAATGAGGAAGTTAACCCTGAAGATATTGCAGAGGTCGTAGCGAAATGGACAGGTATTCCCGTTACAAAAATGCTGCAAAGCGAGCGCGAAAAATTGCTACACCTTGAGCAGGATTTGCACAAGCGAGTGGTAGGCCAGAACGAGGCAATAGAAGCGGTAGCAAACGCCGTACGCCGCAGCCGCGCGGGGTTGCAGGATGTGAAGCGCCCGGTTGGCTCCTTCATATTTTTAGGTACAACCGGCGTGGGTAAAACAGAGCTGGCAAAAGCGTTGGCAGAATACTTGTTCAACGACGAAAATCTGATGACCCGTATAGACATGAGCGAATACCAGGAATCTCACTCCGTGTCGCGCCTTATTGGAGCGCCTCCCGGATACGTGGGCTACGATGAGGGCGGACAGCTGACCGAAGCCGTACGGCGTAAGCCCTACTCTGTAATTCTGCTGGATGAGATTGAAAAGGCACATGCCGATGTGTTCAACATTTTGCTGCAAGTGCTGGACGACGGACGGCTTACGGACAACAAGGGGCGCACCGTAGACTTCAAGAATACCATTATTATCATGACCTCCAACGTGGGGTCGGGCATCATTATGGAGAGCATGGAGCAGCTCACAGAGAAGAATCGTGAGCGTACGCTGGAGCGCACAAAAATGGAGGTGCTGGACTTGCTTAAGCAAACCGTACGCCCCGAGTTCCTGAACCGTGTGGACGAAATCATTATGTTTACCCCGCTCACCAGGGATGACGTTAGGGATATTGTAAAAATACAGCTCGGGCAAATACAAAAAATGCTCGCGGAAAGTGGCGTTCGCATATCGCTTAGCGACTACGCCATGAGCTGGATGGTGGAGCAGGGTTACGATCCTGTTTACGGAGCCCGCCCTGTAAAGCGTGCGCTGCAAAAGGAGTTGGTAAATGAGCTGGCAAAGCAGCTGCTCGCAGGCGCTATTAACAAAGAAAAAGAAGTCATTGTAGACTACTTTGGAGAAGGCTTGGTGTTCAGAAACTAGCTATCTGAATTTTTTAATAAATGGCAGATAAACAGTGCATCCCATCCAAAAAAGGGCTACCCATGGGTAGCCCTTGTACATTCGACCGGCAAATGCAATCAAATCGCATACTAAACTTTTACGAATCAGCGAACTTAACTTGACGCTGCCAAACACTCATTATTTGGTGGCAGGTACAAGAGTGAGATCCACGAAGCTGGACTGACATCAATTCTTCTGCAGTTGACCCATATTTTCCATCTGCTATACTTGGTATTACTCTTAGCGCAGAGGCGAGCAGCGGACCAGCTGAGTAAGCTATCTGTTGTTGTTCAATCTTTACGTTTGCGTTTCTCACCCTATCAAATTGTTCTTCAGCAAACTTTGCAGCCCTAGCAGCTGCCTGTTGAACTTGCTCATTTTTAACTTGTTGCAATAATTTATCCAGGCCGTCTTGTAAGTCTACTCTAATATCAGCCACTAGCTTATCAGTCAATTTTCTTTTGTCATCTGGCGCTGTAGTGTTAGCTAAATAAGATTATATTTAGTTGTGATTAAGTTTTATGCTACAAGCCGACATCAAAACGACGCTGCTGTGCATTAGCAGCTTTGCAAATCACATAAGCAATGCACCTATGGAGCAGCTGCTTGCCATAGGTGGATTTTGATGCAAGTATGCAAAAGTAGTAAAAAACAAATAGAAAAACATTTCAGAACACTTCGTTGTTCATTTTAACAAATTAGATGAAAAATTGGATAAGTAGGCATTATTTTGCCTGCGCATTAATTTTACTAAGAGCTTAAATGAGTTCCCTTTATAAATTCAGCGTATATTTGTACCTGAAAAATGTACAAAATTTTATACTTTTTGCCTATGGATAAGTAAAGCGTAGTTGATACGCGCATTTTAAACATAACAGGAAAAAGCGTTAGCTTATATTTTGGTTCTTGAAACTTCGCAACTTTCAATAGCTACCAAGAGTATAGTGATAGCGCTCACGCATTGTTGCGTGGGCTATATTCATTATTTGGTAGCAAGGTATTGCGAAGACCTCAAGAACCAGTAAGGAAGTGTACCCACGCTTTTTCTATGTGCGCGTACGAGGTAACTTAAGGGTATAACCAATTAAAAATGAGGTAATTACGGTAATTACCGAAGAATAGAACCAAAAAACATTACATGCCCATGCTACCAGCCATCAATGAAAACTTATCCAAAAGGATAAGCTCGCTGCGTTTTTTGCTTATTGTCTTTGTCGTTTTCGCACACAACAACCCAACAACAGTAAACTTTGCTAACGGAACAGAAACATACGATATTCCCAGCTACGTAAATGTGGTAAGGAGATTAATTTCAGAAATCAGAACTACCATTCCCCTGTTTTTTCTCCTATCAGGATTCCTGTTGTACGCAAAGGAAACAAAGCTTACTACCGTGCTGAAGAAAAAAAGCCGAACCATACTGTTGCCCTATCTTTTGTGGAATGCGCTGACCATACTATTCTACTACATTGCGCAAAGCTTTAGCTTCACAGAGCCGTATTTTGCTACTAACATTGTGCGGAATTTTACGATAATGGATTATGTTGGGGCATTTACCGGAAAAGCGGGTATTTATGCTGAGCATGGCGGTACGCCAATAGCATATCCACTTTGGTTTTTAAGAGATTTATTTATCCTTAACCTGGCATTTATCGGAATAAAAAAGCTGGTTGATAAATTTCCGTTGGGAACTTTGATGTTGTTTGTCATTTTATGGATAGGCAGCATAGATATTTACGTAGTGTCGCCTGAGGCGCTGCTGTTTTTTACGTTAGGCTACTACGCCGTAAAGTACTCGCTGGACATTAGAAAGCTGGACAGCCTAAAAATGTACGATATTGTAGCGCTATATGCAATAACAATAGTAATTGAGCTGTTTTTCAAGGAAAGCGTACCTGTTATTCATAACCTTAACATTGTAATAGGAAGCATTTTCTTCCTAAAGTTGACGCAATACTTTGTAAGCAGCCAAAAAGTATTCGGTAAGCTATTGTGGTTAGAAGGCTATGCGTTTTGGGTGTATGTGGCTCATGCAATACCGTTGTCAATTATGACAAAGCTGAGCGTAAAAATAATTCCCATGCACGACGGTTGGCTGCTCCTGCAATACTTTGGAGTAAGTATTACTGCGGTAGTCATACTTGTAGCAATGGGTGCAGCGGTAAAAAAATTATTTCCAAAAACGTATACAGTACTAACCAGCGGAAGAACGTAAAGAATTATTTACAATTTATCCGTGCGTATGGGCTGTCATGCTTCGACAGGCTCAGGATGACAGCGCATACGCACCAGTCAACTGACAATCGTCATTTTCCTCATTTATTTCATTTTCTCAAGAAAAATCATTACTTTTGCCCTGCATTTTAGAAAACCAAATCAAAAAAAATAAGCGTTAGTAAAAATGGCGAAGCACAAGGCATCTACCGGCGACAACAATCTGGAGCACATCGAGGAAACCTTAACCCGTGCCGAATTATTCATAGAAAAGCATCAAAAAAACCTGCTTTACGGCGGCCTGGCGTTGCTTATTTTGGTGGGCGGCTATTTTGCATACAAGTACTGGTACCGGCTGCCTTTGGAAGAAGAGGCTCAATCACAAATGTTTGTGGCTGTGCAAAGCTTTGAAAAAGACTCTTTGCAAACAGCGCTTAACGGCGATGGAACCAACCTGGGTTTGCTTGAAGTAGCCGATCGCTACAGCGGCACAGCGGCGGGCAACCTTGCCAGCTACTACGCAGGAGTTGCCTACCTGCACTTGGGTCAGTACGAAGATGCCATCAGCTACCTGGAGAAATTCAGCGGCCACGGACTCATTGGCAAAGCGCTGGCTATTGGCAACATTGGCGATGCATACAGCGAGCTGGGCAGCTTAGATAAGGCCGTAGCTTACTACAAAAAGGCTGCCGGCGCCAACGCCAACCAAATGACCTCTCCCCGCTTCCTGGTGAAGGCCGGAGTGGTTTACGAAAAGCTGGAAGACTACAAATCAGCGTTGGCCGTATATCAACAGCTGCAAAAGGATTACCCTACCACAACCGAGGGACGCGACGCTGAAAAGTACATCACCCGGGTTCAGGTAAAAATGGAGCAACGCTAAAATTGCTGTAGTAAACACCGCTTGTGCGAAGCGCTAAGACCAAGACAAGCATTCCCAAGTCTTGGTTTTTTGTTTTAACTAAAAAAGAGAACACCATGTCATCAGCAGATCACAACCTGTCGGCATTCCAGGGTAGCGATGTACCATCCGGCAAGGATATGCGCTTTGGAATTGTTGTAAGCGAATGGAGCCTGGAGGTAACCAAAGCGTTGTTAAACGGAGCTTTAAACACGCTGCTAAAGCACGATGTAAAAGAAGACCACATCTTGATAAAGTGGGTTCCCGGCAGCTACGAGCTTCCGCTGGCCGCACAACTTATAGCCGAAAATGAGAAGGTTAACGCCGTAATCTGCCTGGGTTGCGTTATACAAGGCGAAACCCGTCACTTTGACTTCATTTGCAACGCTGTTTCCCAGGGTATCATGAACCTGAATTTGGACTACAATATGCCTTTTATTTTCGGCGTATTAACCCCGAATGACCAGCAGCAAGCGCTGGAGCGTGCCGGAGGCAAATACGGCAATAAAGGCGATGAAGCAGCCATTACCGCATTAAAAATGGCAGCGCTGCAAAAAACAATTTAGCTTTCCACTCTCCACTTACTACTATGGGACGCGCGTTTGAATACCGTAAAGCAAGAAAAATGAAACGTTGGGGCAACATGTCCCGCACTTTTACCCGCTTGGGAAAAGAAATAACCATTGCCGCCAAAAGCAGTGGTACCGATCCTGAAAATAACCCCCGTTTGCGGGCGCTGATACAAAATGCCCGTGCCGAAAATATGCCAAAAGATAACATTGACCGTGCTATCAAACGTGCTGTAGAAAAAGATCAGGGAGACTACAAGGAAATTACCTACGAAGGATACGGCCCGTTTGGCATTGCCATTGTGATTGATACCGCCACCGACAACCCAACCCGCACGGTAGCCAACATCCGCAGCTACTTCAGCAAGCATGGCGGCTCGTTGGGAACCTCGGGCAGCTTAGATTTTATGTTTGACCGCAAGAGCGTACTCCGTGTAAAACCAAAAACCGGCGCAGACATTGAAGAGCTGGAGCTGGAGCTGATTGACTATGGCGTTGATGAGCTTTTTGCCGATGAAAACGAGTGGATTATTTACGGCAGCTATGAAAGTTACGGCGGCATTCAAAAGTATTTGGAAAGCAACGGCTTCGAAATCATTAGCAGCGGGTTTGAGCGCATCCCTACCGATACCAAGGAGCTGGCTTCCGACCAGCAAGCCACGCTGGAAAAGTTGATTGAGAAATTTGAGGACGACGATGACATACAAAGCGTATGGCACAACATGAAAGAAGATGCGGAGTAATTTTTCTGCATCACCAGTGATATAAGCTTATTGTGTCGACATAACTAAAGGCTAAGACAACGGTATCTTTTGTAGTATGACTACACGGCGTGCTCTTCAAAACCGGAACTACAGCCTTCAACAAAGTATTGCAACTAGTTGGTTGTCAAATGTTTAGCCTTTCCTTGGCAAACGCCTTTATAAATTTGGCCGTTTCCTCCAGGCCAATTGCTGAGGTGTTCAGGCATAAATGGTAGGAGGCAGCGGCCCCCCACGCCTTACCGCTATAGTAGCTGTAGTAGCCGGCGCGCTTTCTATCAACGTGCTCCAGTAGTTCTTTGGCCTTGGCCGCGGTAACCTTCTCGGCGGCTACGATTCGGCTTATGCGATCCGCCTCATGGGCGCAAAGAAAAATATTGAGGCTACGAGGATGCTCGCGCAGCACGTAATCGGCGCAGCGGCCAATAAATATGCACGACCGCTTTGCAGCCTGCTCCCGGATTACATCGCTTTGAATCTGAAATAGCGAATCATTCTCCAGCAAGTTATCGCTATAAAAACCATCGTTGACAAAGTTGGAAAAGCCCGCCCAAAAGCTACCGAGAAAATTGAAGCGAGCCTTTTCATCGGCACGTTCAAAGAACTCCTTACCAAGGCCGCTCTCCTTTGATGCCAGCTGAATAAGCTCCTTGTCGTAGTATCCAATGCCAAGCTCTTTTGCCAGCAGCTGCCCTATTACACGGCCGCCGCTACCCAGCTGGCGCCCAATGTTGATGACGTAGTTTTCCATACCATTCAAAATTTATGCAACAGAACCGGCGCTACCTGCCGCCTTGAACCGTCTATATTGCGCCGCTAACATTATTGCGGTCAAAACCGCCGCTATTACATCCGACATGGGCATGCTTAGCCAAATGCCGGAGGTTCCCCAAAACCTCGGTAAAATAGTAAGCAGCGGGATAAGGCAAATTACCTGTCGGGTAAGCGACAAGAATATGGCCTTTTTTGCCATGCCTATGCTCTGGAAGAACGTGGTTACCACCATCTGAAATCCCACTACCGGAAAGGACATAAACACAAACCGCATGCCAACCACGGCAAGGCTGGTAAGCTCTTCGTCCGTTGTAAAAATAGAGGCCACCGCATGCGGAAATAGCTCCACAATAGCCATTCCGCTTGCCATAACCATGGTGGCCACCAGAATTGATCTGCGCAGAACCGCATCTACACGGCTATATAAGCCGGCGCCGTAGTTGTATCCTGCAATGGGCTGCAAACCCTGGTTAAGCCCCATCACCACCATTACAAACAAAAAAGCCACACGGTTTACAATGCCGTAAGCGCCCACCGCCAAATCGCCCCCGTAGCGAATAAGTCCTTGATTGATAATGATAACAATTACACAAGCCGCAGCGTTCATCAAAAAAGGAGAAAGTCCAATGGCGAATATGTTGCTGGTAATATCCTTTTTAAGCTTAAAAATACCCTTGCGAAAATGAATAAAGCTGCCCTTACCGTTGAAAAAGCGAAGCTGCCACAAGAGCATCGCCACCTGCGAAATAATAGTGGCCGTGGCGCTTCCGCGAATTCCCCAGCCAAAACCGAAGATAAACAACGGGTTCAGCGCCAGGTTGATTATCACCGTAAAAATGGTAGCATACATAGATTTCTGCGGATGCCCGGCCGAGCGCAGCAAAGCATTCAATCCCAAATACATATGCGTAACCACGTTGCCAAAAAGGATAATGGTCATAAAATCATAAGCGTACGGCAACGTATGCTCGCTGGCGCCAAAAAAGTACAAAATGGGCTCGAGAAATATTTGCGCTACAATGGCAAATGATATACCAATTATCAGATTCAACACCAGCACATTACCCAAAATATGGTTGGCCGTGTCGTAATCCTTTTGCCCCAACCTCAACGATAAAAGTGCGGCGCCGCCCACGCCCACCAAAGCGCCAAAGGCAGCGGCCAAGTTCATTAGGGGAAAACAAATAGCCAATCCGGCCAGCGCCAAAGAACCCACGCCATGACCAATAAAAATGCTATCGGTAATGTTGTACAGCGAAGAGGCCGTCATTGCAATAATGGCCGGAATAGCGTACTGCGTAAGGAGTTTTCCGATAGGCTCGGTTCCTAAAACCAGAGGTGCAGCTTCTTTTTTCGTCATTTACGTGCTAAAAAATCTTCCATGTTGCCGCTCACCGGCGGTAAATTTTGACTAACTTTTCTTATGATACTAGCTGGCCGAATAGTAATCCCACGCAGCCTTTGCCACAGAGGCAATTATTTTACTGTTACCCTCGTCACTCTCCTGGAGTTCATAACATATACAGCTTAATGGCCACACCCACCGTTGCCTGCTTATTCGCAACAAGCTCCTCAATCTGCCGCTATAAATTGTTGCTCTTGCAAGAGCCGAACGTTATTGTCAAAATTAAAACACTGAAAATCCTCATCATCACATTCATTATTAATGTTTTAACTCTTATTTTCGGCTAACAATTGTAGCAAAAGCTCTATGGCATCTGCCCATACTTTGCTCCCACCAGCGGCACATGTTGCTCTTGCATCATACGCAGCCCCTCTACATTTCCTGAGGAGTAAAACAAATATTCCACCTTACCCTCCACAGCCGACAGTAACCCTTTTTGCTCCATAAGACGCTTAGTCTGAGCAGCTACCGCCGGAGTTGGATTTACAATATCCATCCTTCCCTGCGTAATTTTCTCTATGGCTTTCTGCAAAAACGGATAGTGCGTACATCCCAAAACCAGCTCGTCTACGCCATCTTCAAGCATAGGTTGTAAATATATACGTAGCAGATTTTCAACTTCTTCCGATTCCGCCTTACCCTCTTCTACCAGCTCCACCAAACCGGCTCCTACCACAGCATATACCTTAACATCAGCAGCATAGCGCTCTTTGGTTTGGTTAAACAGCCGCCCCTTCACAGTTCCGGCCGTAGCTAGTATGCCAATTCGCTTTGTATGAGAGTGCTGAGCGGCAGGCTTAACGGCCGGCTCCATGCCCACAAAAGGTACATCCGGATAGCGCACGCGCAGCTCATCAATAGCGGCAGAAGTCGCTGTATTACAGGCTACTATGATAATATTACAACCCTTATCCAACAGAAAATCAACTACATGAATCGACAAGCGCAACACCTCCCCGGCAGCTTTTGTGCCGTAAGGACAATTTGCGGTGTCCGCCACGTAGCAAGTGTTCCTGTTCGGAAGCAGCTTTACCACCTCTTTCAGAACAGAAAGTCCCCCAACTCCCGAATCAAAAATTCCAATCATAGCTCCCTTTTCTCAACCACGCTACAAGCTAGGTTTACAAAATTAAAATAGCATTAAAAGCCTTGCTACACAAGTTGTTATTGTCATCTGTTCTTTTATGGTTTACGGTAAAAATCCTGAGAAATTTTTTCCTGCCCGGGCGTACACATACAAAAAGCGCTACTATAGCTAAAAAAGAAGTAAATACTTTCATAATCTTCAAAAATAAGTTAGTTCAACGTAGAATTTCTAGAAATTAACGTTGACAGGCATTAAAACATTGATTATGAGAAAATTGATAATTTAACGGATAATTTATCAACACAAAACAGTTAATATATTCATAATTATAAATTACATAAAACTATACCATACCCAAAACGCCAAACTGTCATAATAAATCACTGTAAATAATGGTATTACACATTATAAAGTTGGAATATCCATAAAAAAACAGCGTTTAACGGTTGTATAGCCTCTCCAAACCCGCTATATTTGCCTGTTGTTACGCAATAAAAACAAGCTGAAACGGCTCAACCGCACCACAAATTTATGCATCTTTTTTACACCCCCGACATATCCGGTCAAACTTATACGCTCAACGAAGAAGAATCTAAACACTGCGTGCGGGTTCTTCGCTTAGCCAAAGGAGCCACCATTTGCCTTATTGACGGCCGGGGAAACCTCTACACAGCGCAAATAGCTGATGCACAATACAAAAGATGCATCGTAAGCATCACAGACGTACAGCGCGAGTACGGCAAGCGCCAATGCTACCTGCACATGGCCGTAGCGCCCACCAAAAACATGGAGCGCTACGAATGGTTTCTGGAAAAGGCCACCGAAATCGGGGTAGATGAAATTACGCCGCTTTTATGCGAACATTCTGAACGCAAGGTGGTTAAGGACGAACGCTCGGAAAAAGTGGTTACAGCAGCGGTCAAGCAGTCCGTCAAAGCCTACCATCCGCTTTTGCACCCCATAACATCCTTCAAACAGCTTGTACAACAACCTTTTAGCGGATCAAAGTTCATAGCCCATTGTTTCGAATCTCCTCAAAAACAGCCACTTAAAACGCTGCTAAGCGGCAAGATACAATCCGCGCTGGTTTTGGTCGGTCCGGAGGGCGATTTCAGCCCGGAAGAGGTAGATTTTGCCAAGCAGCATGGCTTTGTAGAGGTAAGCCTCGGCTCCAGCCGCCTGCGTACAGAAACCGCTGGAGTGGCGGCCTGTCACACCGTCAACCTGCTGCAAGAGGAGTAAAGCCCTCCCCATAGTCATGGCAGGCACACCCTACAAAACAACAACGCAAGCCCAGTTGAGCTTGCGTTGCCGCTCTTTTTAATTATCTATAAATCAAATAATTACTTTATGCCACGTAGGATAGCATCTCCAGCTTCTGCGACTCCGAAGCCTCCTTTGCCATCATTTTTTGCAGGTTGTTCAGCGCGTAGCGCATACGCCCAAGAGCCGTATTGATACCAATCCCCAAATGCTCTCCTATCTCCTTGAAACTCAAACTCATATAGTAGCGTAGCACCACCACCTCCCGCTGCTCTTCGGGTAGCTGGCATATAAACCGACGCAACAAACCCGCTTGCTTATCCTCCGCCTCCCGCTGTTGAACGTTAGCGCCCCGCTCAGCGGTGCGGCTCAGCAAGCTCCGCTCATACTCGCTACCCATAATCATTCCGTTAGTACGCAGATTACGGTAGTAGTCAATCACCACGTTGTGCGCCACGCGCATAATCCACGCCGAGAACTTACCGGTATCCTTATACTGGTGGCGCTTTATCTTAACCATAGACTTGATGCAAGTCTCCTGAAAAACATCATCAGCCACATCGCGTTTCTTCACAATGCTGAGAATGTATCCGTACACCTTTTTACGATAGCGCTCCAGCAGCACGCCAATGGCCTCGGAGCTGCCAGCCCTATAGAGCCGGATCAGCTTAGTATCATCGTAACTTACCATAAATTCTACTTTTAGGTTTAGTTAAAGCTAACTATAACTTACTATAGCTAGCTACAGCTATTTTTATTTGATAAAAGTAGAAAAAAAATTTCTATAAAAAAAATGTTTTCAACAGGTTATGAACATGATAAATCTTTAGGATGTTAGCTGAAATAGGCGCTAAAAATATTATAAGCTACTACTTAACAGGAATTTAGCTGCAAAATACAGGCATAAAAATACCACAAAAAGAAAAATGCCCAAGCATGTTTTTTAACACACTTAGGCATTTTTTCTTATTAGCTCTAGCTAGCTTGTACTTACTTAACTAAGCTCATTAGCTTATCCACAACAGCGTCATCTACATCAACTTCCCACCCTGCAAAGGCTTTATCCAAAAAAGCCTTATCCTCCAGCTCTGAAGAACTACCGTCGCACAAGTCTACAAGCGACTCCCGCTCTTGGTTATGGAAATTTTGATAAAAGTAAGAGTAGTAAAAAAGACCCATAGGCAAATTTTCATTTAAGCTTTGCACGCTACAACCTTTTTCGCGTGCTGTTTCTCTTGAAACGCAAAATACGCTCCATATATTGCACCCTTCTGTAATATAATTGCGCTTTAGGCTCAAAGATGAGTACAATTTTCAAATCGAAAAAATCATAGAACGCGCCTACTCGCCTTTACTCAATAAGGGTTTAAACGATGTCCATAGCTTCTAAACCGGACACCGGTGATAAATTATAAATAATAAATCGATAAGTTCAGCATGATAATATTCTGAGTGTCAATTATTTACAAAAGCAAAAGGAGCTCATTAACGTGAACTTCTTTGCCCCACAACACCCATGAAGGTTAGCTACAACACATAACCCTCACAAAACCTAACATCCTATTTTTTACGCCTCCAGCACCATGTTGTGCTCCTCCGCCAGCCTACGCATGTTCAATACAGCGTAGCGCATACGACCAAGCGCGGTGTTAATGTTGATGTCCAGCTTATCGGCAATTTCCTTGAAGCTCAGCTCTAGGTAGTGGCGCATAACCACAATTTCACGCTGCTCTGCCGGAAGCCTATCTATAAGCGTACGCACATCTCTGCGAATCTCAAAGTTCACAGACTGCTCTTCTACATTAAGGTCGGAGAAATCCGAACCGGAAATAGTTGCCCAATCAGTGGTATCGCCGCTCACGGTATTATTCTGACGCTGACCACGGAAGTAGTCAATAGTCATGTTGTGCGCAATACGCGACACCCATGGCATGAACTTGCCGTTATCCTCGTAGCGACCCTCCTTCAGCGAGCGCATAACCTTAATGAAGGTTTCCTGAAAAATGTCATCGGCAATATCCTTATGCTTTACCAGCATAAGGAGGTACGAGTACACTTTTTTACGGTACCTGCTCAGTAAGATATTAAATGCTTCGGAATTACCCTCCACGAATCGTTGAATCAACTCGTTATCGCTCAAACATTTTGTATCCATTTTTCCCGAATTTTAAAATTTAGGGTAGAAATGCTACATAGGCCACTACAATGTTGGTTTAGAGTAAATGTTTAAACGATAGGCGCTTAGAGATTTTTGTAGGTAAAAATACTTTGCTTCTATGGTTACAAATGTAGGACATAATTTTTCTTTTTCCAAATTTTTTTGGAGCAATTTTGAAGTACCTTTGTAGCCCGGCTGAAAAAGAGGGAAAAAGAACACGGCGTAACACCGTTGTTGCTCGCTCCTCGCAATAACAGCACAGCCGGCAACTGATACTTGATACATGGAATCGCAATTTATTGATATTAAGGGAGCCAGGGTTCACAACCTAAAGAATATAGAGGTCAGCATACCCCGTAATAAGCTGGTGGTAATCACCGGATTGTCGGGTTCCGGAAAAAGCACGCTGGCTTTTGACACGCTTTTTGCGGAGGGACAGCGTCGCTACGTGGAGAGCCTGTCGGCATACGCCAGGCAGTTTTTGGGACGTATGAACAAGCCTGAGGTAGACAGCATTTTAGGAATCCCGCCCGCCATTGCCATTGAGCAAAAGGTAAATACCCGCAACCCGCGCTCTACGGTTGGAACCTCCACCGAAATTTACGATTACATCAAGCTGCTTTTTGCCCGCATAGGGCATACCTGCTCTCCCGTTTCGGGTAACGAGGTTAAGGCGCACAGCGTAGACGATGTAGTAAAATACATTGCCTCTTTGCCCGAGGGTACACGAAGCATGATGCTGGTTCCCCTGTTCCTGTCCGAAGGTATGGGGCTGATTGAAAAGCTGACGCTGCTGGTACAGGAAGGTTTTTCTCGTATTTGCATTCCTAGTCAGGAGGATAAAAATGAGCTGGTAGTGGTTGATGTGGAGGACTTTTTGAAGGATATGCCCAAAAAGACCCCAGCGGAATTTAAGCAGGACATTTTTGTTGTAGTAGACCGCCTAAGCGCCGCCGCTGACGAAGATTCGTTATCCCGTTACGGCGACTCGGCGCAAACCGCTTTTAGCGAAGGCCGGGGGCAGATGGTAGCTACCGGCTACCCTGCCAAGATAGCTAAGAACGGGCAGCCGGAAGGGAAGCATTTCAGCAATCGCTTTGAGCTTGACGGCATAACGTTTGAGCTGCCTTCGGAGCACCTGTTCAGCTTCAACAACCCGTTGGGCGCATGTCCCCGTTGCGAAGGATATGGCCGTATTGTGGGCATTGACGAAGATTTGGTGGTGCCCGACAAAACAAAATCTGTGTACGATGAGGCCGTTGCCTGCTGGAAAGGAGAGCAAATGAGCTGGTTCAAAGAGCAGTTTATTAAGCAAGCCGCAAAGGTCGACTTCCCTATTCACAAGCCTTACCTGGAGCTAAAGCCTGAGCAGAAAAAGTTCCTGTGGCAAGGTAAAGGCACGTATGGCGGATTAAAAGCCTTTTTTGCGGAGCTGGAGGCTAACCGGTACAAGATTCAATACCGCGTAATGCTGGCTCGCTATACGGGCAAAACAACTTGCCCCGAATGTGAGGGTACCCGCCTGCGTAAGGAGGCGCTTTACGTAAAGGTTGGCGGCAAAGATATTAGCCAGCTGGTAAAATATTCGGTGGATGATTTGGGCGCTTTCTTCACTAACCTGCACCTGGACGAGCACGAATTGGAAATCGCAAGCCGTACGCTTACCGAAATCAAGAATCGCTTACAGTTTTTACAGGATGTAGGCCTTGGCTACCTTACGCTCAACCGGTTGAGCAATACGCTCAGCGGGGGCGAAAGTCAACGTATTAACCTGGCCACCTCGCTGGGAAGCAGCCTGGTGGGTTCGCTATACATTTTGGACGAGCCCAGCATTGGCCTGCATCCCCGTGATACGGGACGATTGGTTAAGGTGCTGAAGCAGCTGCGCGACCTTGGCAATACGGTAGTGGTGGTAGAGCATGAGGAGGAAATAATGCGGGCTGCCGACGAAATTATCGACATGGGGCCGCTTGCCGGACGTCATGGCGGAGAGGTGGTGTTTCAAGGTGCAGCGCCGGATAGAAGCCAAAAAATTGATAAGAATAAAAGCCTGACAATCAAGTATTTATCTGGACAAGAGAAAATTGAAATTCCCCGTACACGTCGTAAGCTGAGCAGCTACATCGAGGTAGTTGGAGCAAGGGAGCACAACTTGAAAAATGTCAACGTAAAGTTCCCGCTGGGGGGGATAGTTGCCGTTACGGGGGTGAGCGGATCCGGAAAATCATCCCTGGTAAAAGGGATTCTCTACCCTGCCCTCAACCGGATAATCAACCTTACGGGAATTGAAAAGCCCGGCGTACACGAAAAGCTGCAAGGAGATATTAAGCGCATAAAGAACGTGGAAATGGTGGATCAAAATCCCATTGGCCGCAGCAGCCGCAGCAATCCGGTTACCTACATTAAGGCTTACGATGATATCCGGAAGCTGTATGCCGACCAACCCTACGCCAAGCAGTGCGGCTACACCCCATCGCATTTTTCTTTCAACATTGACGGCGGGCGTTGTGACGAGTGTCAGGGCGATGGTTTTATTACCGTAGAAATGCAGTTTATGGCAAACGTCACTTTGGTATGTGAAACCTGTGGCGGCAAGCGATTTAAGCCTGATTTACTGGAGGTTAAGTATAAGGGTTACAGCATTAGCGATGTGCTGGAGTTTACCGTAAATCAAGCAATAGAGTTTTTTGAAGCGCAAAGCGATAGCGTAGCAAAGAAGATTGCCGAGCGTTTGCGTCCTTTGCAAAATGTGGGTCTAGGCTACATTAAGCTGGGGCAAAGCAGCAGTACGCTATCGGGCGGAGAAAGTCAACGGGTAAAGCTGGCCTCGTTCCTCACACGAGAGAATACTCCCGATCCGCTGCTGTTTATTTTTGACGAACCAACAACCGGACTTCACTTTCATGACATAAAGAAGCTGCTGGAGGTGTTTAATGCGCTTATAGACCGTGGACATTCGGTAGTAGTAGTGGAGCATAACATGGAGGTAGTAAAGAGCGCCGACTGGGTTATTGATCTTGGCCCCGAAGGTGGCGAGGCGGGAGGTTTCCTATGCTTTAGCGGTACTCCCGAAGAGCTGGCCAAGCATAAGGAGCTGCATACGGGAAGGTATTTATCCGAAAAGTTGTAAGCAAAGATAACGCCGCCTTAACCATTTGGCAATCAGTTGTATATAAAAACTAATAAGTCCACAGGTATGTTTATCCATGGATTTATTTTAGTCTTAACTTAAGCAAAATCCGTACTATCGTATACGCAACTTTCCTCAAGTACAGCAGGTACGGAATGACAGCTGACGATGCTTACCGCCGCCAGCGCCATAATAGCAAATATGAGGAAACCTTGCACAAGGGTTACCTTTTACTCAGCTCTATGGTAATAGGCTCTGTACGTGGGGATTGGTTAATAATCTGAATTACCCCTATAAGCGAAACCGACAGCTTATTTCCGGTAACTCCAAATACCGTAATGCTTCCGCCAACTCCATGGTATGGCCTTCCATCTATGGTGCAGTATGGCGTACCGGTCATGGTAAGAGTACCCAAAGAGCCTATTTGCGTAACCTGATTTGAAGCAACATTAAAGGCTGTACCTTTTACTGTGCTGGATGTTCCGCCAACCCATACAGGTCCGTTCACTTCTGTCAAATCTTTGGTGGTGAAAACGATGTCTAACAATACCGCAAGGGAGTCAAAGGTTTGTTGTCCGGCGTCAATAATGACAACGCTGTCGCTCAGGCTCACTGCTACGTTAACATTTTTGTTAACCTGGCTACCAATGGTAACCGTTCCCACGTAACTGCCAACCAAGGTATCCGCAGGTGTAGGAGTAGAGGGTTTATCATCAGAACAAGCGCCGGCAAATAAGGCTACTCCGGCAAAAAAGCCAATCAGTGATTTCAGGTTAGTTTTCATAGACTTTGCTCAAAAAAAAATTACATCAAAACACTATAGTAGTTTGAATCCCATTATTTTTTTCATTTCCACAAGGTTCTTAGCCGCGCTTTCACGTGCTTTTTCGGCTCCTATTTTTCGCACCTTGTACAGGTATTGCCCGTCTTTCGTTATGTCCAATATGCGCTCACGAATCGGCAGGGTAACTTTGCAAATATCGTCAGCCAGCTGATTTTTCATATCGCCGTAGCGAATGGCGCCCGCTGCGTAGGCTTCTTTATAGTGATTGACCACTTCGGGGGTTGACACTACATTCAAAATGGCAAACAGGTTTTTTACGGGTTCGCTCATTTCGTCGGACTTCTCTCCTGTATCTGTCACCGCTTTCTTAACCTTTTTACGAATGGTAGCCTCATCGTCCATCAGGTAAAGGCCGTTACCCTCACTCTTTCCCATTTTTCCGCTTCCGTCCAATCCCGGAATTTTGATAAGCTCGCTGCCAAAGTTGTAGGCATCCGGCTCCGGGAAGAAGGGAGTATTGTACATATTGTTGAAACGACGGGCGTACACTCTTGTCATCTCCAAGTGCTGCTCCTGGTCTTTGCCCACGGGTACTTTGGTAGCCTTGTGGATGAGAATATCTACGGCCATAAGTACGGGGTAGGTGAGCAATCCCGCGTTTACGTTATGTGGATGCTTACGCACTTTTTCCTTGAATGATGCTGTGCGCTCCAGCTCTCCTATGTAGGCCAGCATATTCAGCAATACGTACATTTCAGAGACTTCGGGAATGTCGCTCTGCACAAAAATGGTGGCTTTCTCCGGATCTAATCCCGATGCCAAATACTCTGCCAGCACCTGCTGTACATTTCCGTGCAAATTCTCTGCCGTAGGATGTGTGGTAAGCGAGTGCAAATCTGCAATAAAGAAGAGGCAACGGTTGCTCTCCTGCATTTTTATAAAGTTCTTGAGCGCTCCATAGTAGTTACCCAAGTGCAAATTTCCTGTTGAACGTATGCCGCTAACGACTGTTTCCATTGAATAATTAATAGTTGAGAATGGATAATTGATAAAAAATATATAATTTAACCTAAGCCTGTTTTTTTGCTTCAATAGTCTGTTTTATAGGTTATTGAAGTTTTTAATTTGTATTTTTATACCTTCCTAAGGATGCCATAACTTGGTAAAATATGTACTTTTGCGATACAAATGTGATACAAAATTTACCGCCAAGAAAGCCCGCTTCTCCCTCGTTTACAACCACCGCGTCAGGAAGCTGGCGGCCACTGAAAAAGCCCCCATTCACGTGGAGGTGTACTTCTCGCGCACGGTGCGCAGCCACGTGGATACCAACGTGGCGGTGGAGTTCTGCTACTGGAACGCCAGGGCAAAGGTACTCAAAAAAACTCACCCGAACTACATCGTGCTGTACCAAATGCTCAAGCAGACGGTGGACAGCCTTGAAAAGTTTGAGCTGTCGCTGATTAACCGGGGGCGGGAGGGCAAGGGGAAGCGCGTAGTCCATTGTAGAGAAGTACCTAAGGCTGTACCCCGACCAGCCCACCGTTTTCCCGCCCGAAACCCGCAGCGCGCTGGACTACTACCTCAAGCAGGTGGCCAAAAAGGTGGGCGTTGAGCGCAATCTCTTTTTTCACATGCGCGGCACACCTGCGAGTGCTGGCGGACATCAGCGCCAACCCCTGCCTGATAATGGACATTATAGGGCATAATTCTAATAAAACCTCCATGATTTACATCCACAGCTTGAGCGAGCGGGTGAAGAGGCAGCTGCAAAGCTTGACGTGGAAGTGGTAGGGTTACGGTAGCGATTTTTTGCCCAACCACTACGAAAAGCAAGTTCCACATTGCCTCTCCATCGCGAAAAGCAGCCCATTTTTGAAAATGAGCTGCTTTTACCTTGCTCAAGGGCTGCCTGCGCCTATGTTTCGCTATACGCCGCCTGCTTTTCCCTACCCACCTTGTAAAAGCAACCACCCTAAAGTCTGCTGAACAGCATGATGCTGAAATACTGTTTGAAAATCAGCTGTTTAGTGGATTAAGCATCAGCTAAAGTGTTAAATATCACGGCAAAAAGGTAGGCGCTATTGCTATAACGACCGCCAATAGCTACTTTTATCATCTGGAAGCACGCTAAAATTACGGCGTAAAGCAGCTAAATGTCGTAGGTAGCGCTACACTTCAAGTGTCGTAAACGTGTAAACTTAGGGCTATGCGGCACAAAAAACTTTTCCTCATTCTCCTTTGCCTGTCAGCGGCAACTCCTACCCCTGCGCAGTGTCCGCGCAGCATTACCCTGCTGGGCGGCGCTACCGTTTGTGCGCTTGGCAGCAGCGGACAGGTGCGGCTGGCTACTGCTGTGGGCGTTCGGGTGGAGTGCTGGAGCTACAGCAGCAACGCCCTGTTCAGCGAGCAGACGGACGACTACGCCGCCAAAACTTCCTACTACCCGTACAGCAACCTTACGCAGCCGCGCTACTTTCGCGTGCGCTACTACGACAGCGTGTGCAACGTTACGGCGACCAGCGGCGTAGCTGAAATCAAGGTAGATGCCGTTTCGGTGGCGGATAGCGTAGGCGGCGCTGCCGAGCACTGCTTGGGGCAGGCCAACGGAACGCTGACGCTATCGGGCAGCACGAGCAGCGTACAGGGTTGGCAACAGCGCGAGGAAAATGAAGCATGGCAGAATATTGCGCAAACCAGCACCAGCTTGAGCTACGCTAACCTAACCAGCAGCACCTACTACCGTAGCGTAGTAAAGAATGGCGTATGCCCTGCTGCTACCACCGACAGCGTACTTGTTACCGTCAACCCCCTTCCACAAGCACAATTCACGGTTCCCGACGTATGCCTGAGCGAGGCAAGCCGCTTTACTGACGCTTCTACGGTGAGCAGCGGCTACCTCGTGAGCCACGAGTGGAACTTCGGCAACGGCGCCACCTCCACCGCCACCAACCCGCAGCACACCTACCTCGACCCCATTACCTACGCGGTAACGCTCAAGGTTACCAGCAGCAAGGGCTGCACGCACCAG
This sequence comes from Prevotellaceae bacterium, assembly GCA_031266015.1. Taxonomy (GTDB): domain Bacteria; phylum Bacteroidota; class Bacteroidia; order Bacteroidales; family UBA932; genus JAISBU01. The sequence goes on from JAISBU010000004.1 coordinate 120,795, forward strand.
GTGCAGCGGGAAACGAAAGTACACGTGCTTCCAAAAGCTGACTTTGCGGCCAGCCACGTGTGCGTGGGCAAGCCTAGCGTATTTACCAGCCTGTCCAGCGTGGCTTCGGGTGAGAATTTGCTGCACACGTGGAGGTTTAACGATGAAGCTACCGCCAACCTCAAAAATCCCACCCACACCTTTGCCGCTGACGGTAGCCAGCAAGTGTGGCTATGGGTGCAGAGCGAGCTGGGCGGGTGTAAAGATTCCGTAGAAAAAACGGTGGGCGTGTATCCGCTGCCGTTAGCCTACGCCGGGCGCGACACCACCGTAGAGCTAGGGTACAGCGTGGAGTTAAGCGCCAGTGGCGGTATTTTTTACAGCTGGCTAACCGCGCCTGGCATAGCCACCACTGACGTTGGCAACCCCGTAGTAGCGCCCACCACCGCCACGCAGTACGTGGTGCGGGTGGAAGACGAGCACGGCTGCGTAGCCTACGACAGCGTAACGGTGCGCGTAAGGGACACGCAGCGCGTAACACCCTCCACCATTATTACCCCTGACGGCAACGGCGAGAACGATACGTGGGTGGTACGCAACATTGAACATTACCCTAACGCACGGGTGCGCGTGCTGGACGCGCGGGGCGCGGTGGTGCTCGACCGCACCGGCTACAAAAACGACTGGGACGTTCGCAACAGCAACGGCGATACGCTGCCCGGCGGCACCTACTACTACATCATTACGTTTGGCGATACGGGAAAGCTATACAAAGGAGCGATTACCGTGCTAAGGTAAGGCTTAACCCGTAAACTTAAAAAGTTATGAAAATGAAATGCTTGACTTGTAAAATTGTTGTGGCGGTGGTGGTGCTGCTGGTTTCCGCCCTATGCCACAGCGCCTACGCCCAGGTGGGCATTAACACCACCACCCCCGACAGCACTGCGCTGCTGGATATTCACTTTAGCGGCACAGGGCAGGTCGGGGTTTTATTTCCAAATGTGGTTGATAGCCTACGAAAAGCGAAGAAGCCCAACGTAAGCGATGGCATGGTGGTGTTTGACCGCAAGCGGAAAATGTTCTACTACTACGATGACCACTTGAAGGAGTGGGTAGCCATGACCCCCTTCGGAGCGGTACATGACGACAACGAGCTCATCGACATTCGTCCACAGAACAGCGAGGTGAACACCCTAAACATGAGCCTTGGGCTGCCCGCTGGCGAAACTGCCACCGCTAAGCTGGACGTGAACGGCAGCGTGAGGGTGCGGAAAAACATGAAGGTAGAGGGCAGCGACACCATACAGCAAAGCTTAGCTGTAAACGGCGCAGCTACGCTAAAGCAAAGCTTACAAGTTAACGGAAATACAACGCTACAGCAGAACTTGCAGGTAGCTGGTAGCACAACGCTGCAAAATCCAACCACTATAAATAGCACGCTGACGGTAAACAGCAGCATTAACGCTAAAAACGATACGGTAGCGGCTAAAACATTTGTGGGCTATGGCATAACCCCTGTGGGCGGAATCATGATGTGGTCGGGGAGTACAGCCGACTTTGACGCTTCGGGAAATGGGAAAGCCAGCACAAAAATGGACGGTTGGGCGTTGTGCAACGGCGCTAATGGAACACCTAACCTGAAAGGGCGGTTTATAGTAGGCTACAATCCTGACGAGGTAGACTACAATGAGATAAAAAAACTGGAGGTGCAAAACAAGTATCCCTAACAGGTTACCAAATGCCAAGACACTCTCACTTTTCATTAAAAGTAAATGGTGATGATGATGCATCGGGAAATTACTATTTAAGCAGTACAAGAACGCTTGATAGCCCTGATGGAGTAACGGAACCTAAAGGCACTGAAGGAAGAACAGGTTGGTCTGGCGACGGCCAGCCCCACGAAAACCGCCCACCCTACTATGTTTTGGCCTTTATCATGCGCGTACAGTAAGTTTTACTATGAATACAAAACCCTTTTTCATACCACTACTTTTTGCCCTTTGCAGCCTTTCCGTCCAGGCCCAGCAGCGGGTGGCGGTAGGCATGGGCGGCAGCGCCGCTGCCCCTCAGGTCATGCTTAAATTCGTTGACGAGAAGGTCATTTTCCCCGAAGGCGTTACCGTTTACCGCAGCGCTGACGGACAGCAGTGGCAGAGGCTGACGGATAAGCCGCTGAAAATGGGCAGCTACACGCCCACGCAGGCGGAGCTCAAGGCGGACAGCCTGCTACCGCAGTACCTCGACATGGCCGCCTCGCTGAAGAGCAGCCCACAAGAGGGCGCAGCGCTGCTGGTGGCCATGCTCAAGGCCTTGGAGAGCCTGCCCTTTGCCCGGTACCTGGGCATTGCATACATAGACGGACAGGTAGAAAATGGACAAACCTACTATTATAAAGTTTGCCGCATGGTAAAAGGCGCAGAGCAGCAGCTGGAGGTTACCGCTCCCGTAACCATGGCTCCCTTTACCCCCACTGCCCCGCCCGACAGCGTGAAGCTAAACGCCAAAGACGGCGTGGTAACCGTAACGTGGAAGCCCAACCCCCTGCGCTTCTGGGGGGTCAACGTGTACCGCAGTTCCTCGGTGGATACCGCCTACCGGCAGGTCAATGAGCTGCCCCTAGTGGCCTCCACCCGCCCGGGGCCTGACGGCAGGGAGGGCTACGCCTCTGAATTTTACGCCGATGCCACCGTTAACAACGCCATGGTGTACCGCTACCGCATAGCGGGTATTGATTTTTTCGGCAGACCAACGCAGCTGAGCGAGCCCATAGAGGCGCGCCCACTGGACAAAACGCCGCCCCTCTTCCCCGACAAGGTGCAGGGTGAGGTAGACAAGCTGCTGGTCAACCTCACGTGGGACAACCATTTGCAGAGCGATGACATGTGGGGCTACTACGTGTACCGCGGCGCCTCGTACTACCAGCCCTTTGCGCGGGTGAGCGCGCTGCTGCCCGCCACAGCTAACGCCTACACCGATACCGTTGCGGAGTCCGGCAGCTACTACTACTACGTAGCCGCCGTTGACTTTGCCGAGAACGAGGGCAAGTCCACCAAAATATCGGTGGAAGTTCCCGATGTTTTTCCGCCTGCCAAGCCACGTGTAGCCAGCGTGGTGGCGGATTCAGGGGTCATCACCGTGCGCTGGCACCGCAACACCGAAAAGGACTTAGCGGGCTACCAGCTGTACCGCGCCGCCAACGGCGCAGGCTCCTCCGCCTACGTACCCATCAACCCCAAGCCGCTGACCGATACCGTCTTTACGGACAAGCTGCCCTTTGTGGCGAAAAACTTTTTCTACTACCGCCTCCACGCCATAGACCATGCCCACAACCGCAGCGAGCCTGCCGATGTGGTGTACGCGCGTATGCCCGATGTGGTCGCCCCGCAGCAGCCTTTTATCAAGGAAGTAAAACAGGAGGGCAGCACGTTAGTAGTAGAGTGGCTCCCCAACACCGATGACGACCTGATGGGCTACCACGTGCGCCGCTTTGAGGCTGACAAAGAGCCTGCCAGCGCAGCGCAGGTGAACGCCTCGCTGCTGGGCAGGCAAGCGTTCCGCTTCACCGACCGCTTCCTCTCGCCCAACGTGCTGTACAAGTACTACCTTACCGCCGTGGACAGCAGCGGCAACGCCTCCGTTCCATCGGGCTACTACGGCGCGCAACTATCCAGGGACGAGGGGGAAAGCGTAGGCGTGGGGCAGCTCAAGGCGAAGTACAACGCCCGAAAAAAGGCGGTGGAGCTGACGTGGGAGATAACTGAGGACAACGCAGCGGGCTACAGGGGCTGCGTGGTGTACCGCCGCGCAGCCGATGGAGCATTTACGCCGCTCAACGGGCTGGAAAAAATCTTGAAATATAAGGACAGCTCCGTAACCCCCGGCGAGCGGTACGGCTACCAAATACGCACCTACACGGAGGGCGGACACAACGCCCGCTCGCTGACGGTGGAGGTGGTAGTGCCGGAAAAGAAAAAGTAGACTATTTTTTTGCTAAACAAAATGCGTAATTTACTACACGTAGCAAGGCGCTTAGCCATAGCGCTAACCTTAACAGCTGTCTACACGCTCACCGCTGTAGCGCAAACCTCCACCATGCTGTACAGCAACGGTACTGTTTTTATCACCAAAAATGCTACCCTGTTTGTAAAGGGGGACGTGGTAAACAACAGCGCCGACAACCTCAACCTGCATAACGTCGGCAAGCTGTACCTCACGGGCGACCTGGTTAACCAGGCAGGCGTGCTGTTTCAAAGTTCGTCCAGCGGCACGGACACCATTAGCGAGCAGCGGGCAGACGGAAGCGGTATTGTAGACACCATCTCGCATAAGGTAGCCGCAGGAGCCGTTTACTTTGTGGGATGCGACACGCAGCGCATTATACAGCGCACCCCCTCCAAGGGCATACTGTTCAACGATATTTACCACCGCAGCCACCTGTCCATAGCGGGCGGTAAGCTTAACGTGGTGGGCGGCGTTCACTTCAATGGCACGCACCACATTTTTAACGGGGGCAACGATATTTGCCTGTTTGAGGTAGACAGCGTTAACCATGACTTGTGCCGCGGCTACCTGAGCGGCGAGCGCAACAGCTCGCGCCTGTACGGCAGCGGCAAGCTGCGCGCCATTGCCAACACCGATAGCCTCTGGTGGCAGCTGGATAGCTTGGGTCTTAGCGGGCTGCCGAAGGAGGCAAAATCTATCCGTGTGGTGCGCGGCGACAGCGTTATTGCCGATGCCGCCGACGGCAGCCTTGCTCGGTACTACGACATCATCCCTACGTTCAGCATTGACAGCGTGAACAGCGTTAACCTTACCATAAAATACTTCCCCAGCCATTACGTAGGGCGAGAGAGCATAAACCAATCCGCCTTTGCGCTGTTTTCCATCAACCCCAACGACCCCAGCCCCACCCGCTACTACCAGCCCATAGCCGGCACGGTAGATTTGGCTAAGCAAACCGTTACGGGAAAAAACGTTACTATTCTCCGAGATGTTGTCCTTCCCCAAGATACCGCTACCCGCTTTACCATTGCCAGCACGGACTGCAAGAACCCGCCGCAGGTTGATTTGGGCAGCGATGTTGACGTATGCTACGATAAAACGGTTACGCTCAACGCTACACCTACCAACTACGATAACGCGGGGCGCGGACTTTACGCCTACACCTGGAGCAACGGCGCAAGGGACAGCGCGCAAACGCTGGACTCACTCACGCATAAGCCCAACCTGTCCTACACCTACATGGTCATGGTGCAGGACAGGTTCGGTTGCCGAGGCTACGACACCATCACCGTGCGCTGCCACCCGCTACCACGCATAGAGAGGGATAGCATGGTGGTGGGGCGCCTGAACCTGATGTGCCAAAACGAGCAAATTGACCTCTACGCCAACGCGCTGGATTGTCAAGGCGTCATGATGTACACGTGGCAGCTGGAGGGTACTGCCGCCAGCTACACCATAGACAGCATTTTTGGCGAGCGGCGGCTCCAAAGAATGTTGGATTCCGGCCGGTACAACGCCCTTTTGACCTGCACCTCCAACATGGGCTGTATAAGCCGACTGCGTAAGGATAACGTTATTTACGTTGAGCAAATGCCCGATATAAAAATGGAGTTTGTACACGTCATTGAGTACAACGGTCTATACACCTACCGCCTCAACAACCACTCTGAAACCTTCTCCATTACTACCCCGCCTACCGTACACACGCACTGGACGGTTAACGGCGGACCCATTACCACCTACACCCCTAACCACTCTCACACCTTTACCGATTCAGGTTCCTACGACATCAAGCTGGTTACGGGCGGCCAGCGGTGCCGCGATTCCGTAACGCAGGTGCTGCACGTAGTACCCCACGTTCCACCTACCTTTACCACGCCGCAAAGCGCGTACTGCGCGGGCGAAGTGGTGCGCTACACCAACGCCACCTCTACCACAGAGGCCAACGTAAGGTACCGCTGGCACTTTGGCGATGGCAGCATGTCGGCGGAGCTAAACCCCGAAAAGGTGTACGTGCAGGCAGGCAGCTACACCGATACGCTGGTGGCCATCTATCACGATAGAACGGAAAAAATGGTCGCCCGCACCCTAACGGTGCACCCTCTGCCCCGCGCCGGATTTGGCGTGGACACGATACGCACCTGTGGAAGCTACTACACGCTGACGGCGCAAAATAGCGTTGCCGCCGCCTACCGGTGGAATGACGGCAGCGTCGCCCCCAGCTTCACCGCCACCCAAAACGGCACGTACAGCGTTACGCTCACCTCCGCGCAGGGCTGCACCTCCACCGAGAGCATTTTTGTAGCGCTCAACCAGCCAACGCTCGACGAGCCAATGAGCATGGGCTTGGGCAGCGACCGCACCGTTTGCGGCAGCGCGCTGCTGGACGCGCAAAATCCCGGTAGCAGCTACCTATGGAGCAACGGCAGCACCAACAGAACGCTTGAAGCCACGCAGAGCGGCACCTACGGCGTGCGCGTAACCCACAGCAACGGCTGCACCGACAGCGCAGGCGTTACCCTGATCATCAACCCCAAGCCCGATGCCGCGCTGGGCAGCCGCAGCGTTTTGCTCTGCGAGGGCAGCAGCGTAGCGCTGGCGCCCGTCTTTGCAGCAGGTAACACCTACTTGTGGAGCAACGGCAGCACAACTTCCGTCCTTGAGGTAGCGCAGGCCGGGGCGTACAGCGTAAGCGTGAGCAACGGTCTATGTACCAGCGCCGACACCGTGCAGGTGTTCGCGCTGCCCGTTACACGCGTGGAGCTAGGACCGGATAGATTCCTCTGTAACGCCGAGCCGACCCTGTTTACGCTGCCCGCCTACCTGAACGCCAGCAGCGTAGCGTGGTACAAGGATGGCGGCGAGGCCAGCGCGCAGTTCAGCTACCTCACCAGCGAGGCGGGCCTGTACAGCGTACGGGTGGTTTACCCTAACGGCTGCACGGCGACCGACACCGTTAAGGTGGAGTACTCCGCCGCAGGCGTGTACGTGGACTTCCTGGTGGCCAGCGTGGCGGAGGTAGGCGACAGCCTGCACCTGATCGACCTCTCCTACCCCGAGGTTACCCACCGCACGTGGACGTTCAGCGATGGGTTCAGCAGCGCCGAAAAGTACCTCTACCACGCCTTCTACACCCCTGGCGACAAGGTAGTAACGCTCACGGCGGGTAACGAGCAGTGTGTTTCGCAGCGCAGCAAGCGCGTGAGCGTGGTGGACAGAATTATAGTGGAAGAGGACGACAGCGACAGCACGCAGCTGCCCCCCGAAAACCTGCCAACACCCGAACAAAAAACGGTGAAGTACGTGGAGATAGAGGAGGTAAAGGCCTACCCCAACCCCACCGGCGGCGACTTCTACGTGGCGGTAACGCTCAGCTCCACCACCGACCTGATTATTGAGGTGTACGGCGTAAGCGGCGCATTGGTGCGGCAGCGAGCTTTGCGCCGCGTAAAGGAGCACACCGAGCCGCTTAACCTTGGCGGGAAGCCTGGCCTGTACATGGTGCAGGTAAAGGCCGGCAGCGAACGAAAAATTGTTAAAGTTCTGATAAATAACGAGTAAAATGAAAAAAACAATAACGCTGCTGGTGGCAGCGCTCTTAGCGAGCGACTTTGTACATGAAGCAGCAGCCCAAGTGGGCATAAACACCACCAGCCCCGACAGCACCGCCCTGCTAGACATACGGTACAGCGGGCAAGGCAGCAGCGTGGGCGTGCTGCTGCCCCACCTGAACGCCAATGAGCGGCAGCAGGTAAAATTCTGCGTGAGCGACGGCATGCTGGTGTTTGACCGCGATGAAAAGCAGCTGTACTACTACGACGGCAAAAAGGGAGAGTGGGTTACGGCAACTCCACTCGGCGCCATTCGGCACGAGAACGGCTTTGGGGACATCCGCCCGCAGGACACTGCCGTGAACAACCTGAACATGGGGCTTGGGCTACTGGCCGGCGAAACGGCAAAAGCCAAGTTGGATGTGAACGGAAATGTGAAGGTGCGGGGCAACATAAAAGTAGAGGGAAGCGATACCGTACAGCAAAACCTGCTGGTAAAAGGTACTGCCACGCTTCAGCAAAGTTTGCAGGTTAGCGGCAACACAACGCTGCAAAATCCTACCACCATAAACAGCACGCTAACTGTAACCGACAACATTGATGCAGGAAGCAACACGATAGCAGCAGGTACTGTAAATGCTACTACTATTAATGCTACCAATGGAAATGGGGTTATTCCCATTGGGGGCATCATTATGTGGAGCGGAACCACTGTTCCGTCGGGTTGGGCGCTGTGCAACGGAGAGACGAGTAACGGATATAAAACCCCCGATTTGCGAGGGCGCTTTATTGTAGGGTACGGCGCTAACGGAACAGGTTTACCTAATAATGTTTGGGATGGATATACAAATCCGGGAGCCCTTAGCCAAAAAGGGACAAGCGTGGGGCAAACCGGCGGAGAAATGAGGCATACGCTTAGCGTATCGGAAATGCCAGCGCATAATCATACGGCATTATATACTCAGGGTGTCCGTCATGGCGATGGTGGAGATAAGTATGCACCCATTTCCGGATTTATAAAAGGTAGTGTTACGACTATAAGGAAATTAAATGGCGATACCCAAGGCGATGGTGGAGAAACTAATGACAAAGGAGGAAGTGCAGCTCACGAAAACCGCCCGCCCTACTACGTGCTGGCGTTTATCATGAGGGTGAAGTAGGTGGCAGCTTTCGCGGCACACGTAGCAAGAAAAAATGAGCGCAAAAAATGGTTAACATACTCGTAAATGCTTCTAACGGTGAAAAAAATAGTAAAGGTAGCGCTGCTGGCTGGTAGCCTGCTTACGGGGGTGCAAACCCTGCCAGCAGCAGGACAAGGGAAAGTGAATAAGAAAGCCAACGCCACGCTGGACAGCATTAACGCCGTTTGGCTAACCAACGTTCCGATGAAAAAAAATGAACTTGGGAAGCTATACGAAGAGCAACAAAGTTTTACGAATACTACCGGCTGTGCAGTAAAAATTACCAGCATTACCACCCCTGAACCTACCGGTTTTACGCAAACGATAGTAGAATTGTGGCAAAGCTTCTGGAGTTTATTTGACGAGCCAGATAACGTGGTAGGCATTGAGCTATCTTGGCTACGCACAGCAGAGGGGTGGTCGATAGATAAAATAGAGGTGAAGCCTACCCTTGTTACAGGAATATTCCCCAGCGAAGCAATTGATGCATTCCGTGATGCCATAGAAAAACATCGTGAGGAAAAACCGCTAACGCTCAAAAGAGAAGTTACGGTACACAAAAAGATTGCTGAAGAGCTGAAAAAATTGAAGGAAAAACTTAGCATAGGCATAAACATAGAAATAACCCGACTGTCGAATAATGCAAGTAGAACTGTAGGTACTATAAACGTGGACAACGGAGCGATAACCGGTTACACGCTGGAGCTGCCAAAGGGTACAAGCGCAGAGGCGCAAAGTACGTGTACAAATGAAAAGAAAGATAATAATGAGTGTAAACGAATTTTAGCGGGAACATATGAATTTGAAATAAATACAAATCCAAACAGTGATAAAATTAATAAATCGTTGAGCCTGTCTAACCCTCCTGGACGTTCAGCTATTTTAATTCATAGTGGTGTAAATGCAAGAATTTGGTCAATGGGCTGTATTTTGGCCGTAAGAAACAACCCTACAGGTGATGCAGATAATGCAATAGCTGCTCAGCGTGCAAATCAGCAGATTGCGGATAGTGAAAGTTTTTGCATAGAGATTGTAAACTATGTAAAGCAGAAAAAAGCAGAAATTCAGACAAAGTATAAGGTTACAAAAGTAAAGATGACGGTGCGAATTAGTGATAATGATTAACAATTAAATAAATTAGTGAAATATTATGAAAAACATTTTAGTAGTACTTAGTTTTTTGATGTGTTTTAACGTAGCCCGCTCTTCTACTCCAACTACGAATACGGTAGATATGGGCATTGTTGAGTATTTAAAAAAGGCACAATTTAACATGCTACTTGTTGATTTGTCGTTTTGTGTAGAGGAAGTAAAGTTTATACTCACTACAGATTCTACTTATATTCCAATTTGGAAAGAAAGGATAGAACGAGGATTCAACAACCAAAGCAATTTTTTGAGAAAATTAGAGTATGCTCTTTTTCAAAAGCAAGCAGAATCATATTTTGTTGCTACATCGTTACTTTATAATACGCTTGATGTATCAAAAGTACAAATGACCGACCAACAATATATTCAAGATTTTCTTAACCTCATAGAATATCCTGATGAGGTTGACCATGCATGTGTGGTACTTTTACTGTGTGTTGAAAAGTGTGAGATTTTTAATGTAATTGCAGAAGACAAAGCGGCAAACAGACAATTTAAAAAGTGGTTTGACTATGGATTTGAAGAGTTTAGATATTACCCTGGTTTATCTAATAGTGCAACAATAAAAATCAACAACCGCATTATTAAACATTTAAAAGATAGGCAAACCTGCCAAAACAAAGTAGTAAAAGAAGCCTTTGCTATGATGGAGAAGGTACAAAAACAATACTCGGCGGAATTGAAAAAAAAGAAGTAGCGTGCCATTATAGATAGTGTACTACTTGGCAGATTTTAATCCGTACCAACTTCAGCTATTTATGAGCTAGTTTTTTCACACGTTCTTTGACATATCTGTTTTGCCACTTTGGATTGGCGGCGGCTGCGCCAAGGTAAAGCCGTGGACGCGCTTTACGTTTTACAGCGGCTTCACCACCCTGGTGTACTGGGATCCGTTCAGGATTGCCGAGGCCAGCATCTGGCTGGACATGTACGCAGGCGTGGGCGTCAAGTACGACTTCTGCCTCAAGAGCGGCAACCTGACCATTGCCGAGGTAGGCCTGGGCGGCCAGCTCAAGTACGTGTCCGACCCCAGGAGCGTAATCTCCGGAACAATGTACGGTAAGGTAAGGGTGCTGGGCGTAGGTTTTGACGTGGACTTCAGCGCAAAAGTGGAGCTGTAAAAAAAATAGAATATGCACCTACTTTTATGTTCATTTTATGCTATGAAAAGGTTATTACTCAATACTACCCTTTGCGGAGTACTGCTCTGCATGACAGCGGGCAACGCCACCGCACAAAAAAGGAGATCCGTTGACTCCGTAAACACGGTGTGGTTAGCTGCGAGCTTTGTCGAGCAAAAGGAGCTGAAGCAGGCCATAGCAGACTTTAGGGGCGCAACAAAGGTTGAGCTGATTGTTGCCTGCCAAACCAACGAGGAGCAGGTAAGCATCACAGAAAAAATAGCCGCCCTGTTTAAGGAGCTTACTAGTAAAAAAGCGGGAGCGAGCAACAGCATGTCCATTACGCTAAGCTGGAAGAAGGCCACGGTAGGCGGCTACTACATTGACAGCATTAGCGTAAAGCCTAACCTTATCAACGGGTTGTTCCCCGACTCTGCCATCAAGGTATTTTGTAGCACAGTGGAGAAGATACGCGAAGACAGCAAGGTGGTAGCGCACAAGCAGGAGGTTACGGCGCACAAAAAGATTGCAGCGGAGCTGCAAACGTTGAAAAAGCAGGTAAAGGGGGTAACGGTAACGATAGACTCGTTAAAGAAGGTTTTCCCCAACGTTTCAGCTGAAGTGGTTGAAGCCTTAAACAAGCACAGCGCCGAGTTTGGGATAACCACCCCCGACAGAATGGCACATTTTCTTGGGCAAATAGGGGCAGAAACTGATGGATTGAAAGAGCTAAAGGAAAAGTGTAGCTACACAGCAAAAAATGTTTTTGATGTATTTTTAAGCCCCCTTTTAATTAATAGTCCCCAATCTACAACAACTAAAATATTTAAGTACTGTGATTTGATAGAAAGTATTACTTGTAATTCTTTAAATAGTTGTCCTGGAAGTAAAGGATACATGGGGGATTGCGACTCTACCGTTTCCGTAAAATTGAAAAATGGTAGCTGTGCATGGGCATTTGAAAATTTTGATTCTTCATACAATATCAAAAGCAGCTATATTGGTAGCTGTGAGCTATTCGATTATGTATATGGTTGTCGCATGGGCAACGGAGCCAAATCCACCAAAGATGGCTCTACTTACTTGGGCAAAGGTTTCATTCATCTGACAGGCAAAAACCAATATAAGGTCATTAGCGACAAGTGGAATAAGCTTTACCCCAACGACAAAAAGGAATTTCATGGTGCGGACATCAACTTGCTTGAGACAAATGTGGATGTGGCTATGAAAGCTTCAATGATATATTGGGAGATGAATGGACTTAATACCAAAGCAGACGAGGGTGTGTCATCTAATAGCATTACAAGTGTAGGTGCAGCCATCAATGGTGCAGACCCGCCCAATGGACAAAAGTTGCGAGAAAAATACACTGCTGATATCTACAAACAAATAAACAAATAAATGTTATGAAAAAAACAATTACCATATTAGGATTAGTTCTTGGAGTAGCATGGAATACTCTTTTTGCTCAAACCAAGCAAGAACAGTTTCAGGGTATCTGGAGGAATGTTCCACACATTGAGACGCAAGAGCAGTTATTTAAAATTATCAATGGAATAAATGGATTGGCTATCTCACATTTGAATGAAGATAATCTTGATTTTTATTTAAATGAAAATATTGAAGGATTTGTAGATACAAACTCTTTTGATGTTATTACTTTAGACTCTCTTCACACAAATGGTAAATACTATCTTTTTATTTCTAAAAAAAATGTAAAAAATGGGCGGATAAATAGAATCGAATGTGTTATAGGAAGCGATTTATATTTTGAAGATGATAATTTAATAATAGAAGGTGGTAGGCTGTCCGAATATACTCATCTTGAGCGTCTACCTTCATTAACCTTACGCTTGCTTTACAAGCGCGGTAAAAAAGATAACCGTAACTACCTGAAAGAGTATTTGAATATTGATGTTACGGAGGTCGTATCATCTAAAAGCCCTATCTACGCCGAACCCGATAAGCCCACCAAAATGTACCTCATCAAAGGCGATATAGTTACGGTGCTGGAGGAAAAGGACGGTTGGTTGAGGATTGAGTACGAGGGCAAGAAAATGATAACCGGCTGGATAAAAAAGGAAGATATAAGAGAGTAGTCGATGCCTTAAACAAGCACAGTGCCGAGTTTGGAATAACCACCCCCGACAGAATGGCCAACTTTTTGGCGCAGACCGGCTATGAAAGCAACGGATTTTCTGCAAAAAGCGGCGAAAACGGATGCTACACAAGTAGCAACATTGAGGGGTGGAATATTTGGTTTCGTAAAACATGGTATGAGTCACCTTTTGGTAATAGCTACGATGCCTCGCTAAATCCTGCTCAAAAAGGGAAGAAAAAATTGAAATGGACTGCCATAACCTGCGATTCAACCGACAAGAACTGCGTGGCAGTGCCATTGGAATTTATTTGTGGCGAGAGCGCTCTAAAAGGCGATGTGCTGACTCAAAAACTGTTCAGCTATGTGTACCAGTGCGAGGGTGGTAACGGCAACAGCGCCAGCGGGGACGGCTATAAGTATCGTGGGCATGGCGCCATTCAGCTAACGTGGAGGAAAACCTACGAAGCATTTGATAAGTGGCTCAAGGCAAACCACAAAGACAAGTACAAGAATGTGGTAGCAAATCCTAATTTGCTGGACGACGACAAAGAACTGTATGTGTTATCAGCTATGTGGTTTTGGGATACAAATGATTTGAATGATTTGGCTGATAATGGAAGATCTGATGATATTACAAAAAAAATAAATAAAGGAAAAGAAGGTACAAAAGAAAGATTAGAATACACAAATCTGCTAAAATAACGAGTAAAATGAAAAAAGCGATAACGCTGCTGGTGGCAGCGCTCTTAGCGAGCGACTTTGTACATGAAGCAGCAGCCCAAGTGGGCATAAACACCACCAGCCCCGACAGCACCGCCCTGCTGGATATACGGTACAGCGGGCAAGGCAGCAGCGTGGGCGTAATGCTGCCCCACCTAAGCGCCGGCGAGCGGCAGCAGGTAAAATCCCGCGTGAGCGACGGCATGCTGGTGTTTGACCGCGATGAAAAGCAGCTGTACTACTACGACGGCAAAAAGGGAGAGTGGGTTACGGCAACGCCACTCGGCGCCATTCGGCACGAGAACGGCTTTGGGGACATCCGCCCGCAGGACGCTGCCGTGAACAACCTGAACATGGGGCTTGGGCTACTGGCCGGCGAAACGGCAAAAGCCAAGCTGGACGTGAACGGAAATGCAAGGGTGCGGGGCAACATAAAAGTAGAGGGAAGCGATACCGTACAGCAAAACCTGCTGGTAGGAGGGAATGCCACTATGAGGCAGAACCTACAGGTAGCCGGCAGCACAACGCTGCAAAATCCGACTGCCGTAAACAGCACGCTAACCGTAAGCGGTACGCTAACCGTAAACAGCAACATTAGCGCAGACAACAGCACTGTAACCGCCCAGACATTTGTGGGAAACGGAACAATTCCTGTTGGAGGTATCATTATGTGGAGCGGCATAACGCCACCTGCCGGTTGGGCGCTGTGCGACGGAGGGACGAGCAACGGATATAAGACCCCCGATTTGCGAGGGCGCTTTATTGTAGGGTACGGCGCTAACGGAACAGGTTTACCCACTAATGTTTGGGGTGGATATACAAATCCGGGAACCCTTAGCCAAAAAGGGACAAGCGTGGGGCAAACCGGCGGAGAAATGAGGCACACGCTTACTACATCAGAAATGCCAAGCCATCACCATGGTAGCGGAAGAATTTTTGTAGGAAATCGTGCCGAAGATGAGAAAGGTGGGTTACAGTCTTACCATACTGGGACAAGGGACAATGATGTCTGGCTTTCATCTACAAACGATAATTGGACAAACGATGTTGGCGGTGGCGGCTCTCACGAAAACCGCCCGCCCTACTACGTGCTGGCGTTTATTATGAGGGTGCAGTAGGGGGCAGCTTTCGCGGCACACGTAGCAAGAAAAAATGAGCGCAAAAAAATGGTTAACATACTCGTAAATGCTTCTAACGGTGAAAAAAATAGTAAAGGTAGCGCTGCTGGCAGGGTTGTACGGTTTTGGCGTAGACTTCAGCGCAAAAGTGGAACTATAATGAATAAATGCGAATATTTATGCTTCAACAAATTATAGAACACAAACGGATGGAAGCAAAAAACGCTATAGGCGCATGCTTGGTAGCCATGCTGCTGCTGTTGCCAGTGGAGAAAAATTTTGCGCAGGGCGCTGCCAAGCAGAAAAAAAACAGCAGTGCCATAACTACAGAATGGCTACGCTTGCAGTTTCTAAGCCTTGTGAATGAACCCATTGCGCTGTTTAGGGAGGACACAAGGTGCGCCGTTACCGTTGTAACTCGCTTTTCCGAGAGCTCTACTGTGAGCGCTACGCTAAAAAGCGCTATCCCTCTTTTGAACGCGCTTGACCAAACAAAAGCATACGCCAGCGCCATTACGGTTGATCTGCTTTGGTCTAACGTAGTACCCACCACCGACGCGTACTCCTTGCAATCCATAGAGGTAAATACCGACGGGGTTAACCCTACCTTATTCTCTACTAAAGCGCTAAAAACTTTTCGTGACTCCATCCAAGGACATCAAAAAGAGCAGGGCATAACCCAAAAAACGCAAGTTACCGTACATCAGACCATTCTTGCCGCCCTCAGCCAGCTGCAAAAAAGCTTTACCGGCGTTCAGCTGCAGGTGTACAACGGAAAAAAGCGCATTAGCCAGGAGGCGTTTGTGCCTATAACGACAACGCCGACCATGCCCAGCATTAAAGTTAAGCCCGTTTCCAACGATACGCTTTCAGCCAAAGAGGTGGAGCTGCTTCTGAGCGTAACCTACCAGAGGGATGGAAAAGAACCCGAAGACAAGGGCGGCGGCCCTATACCCAACGTGCGGGATGACTACGACGCCTACCCGCGCGGCAGCTGGAAAACGATCAAGGCCAATGAGGAGTGGCAGGTGGACTTTGGCGACCATATTCGTGGTGGGACGGCGCAGCTGCTATGCCGCCACAAGGGGGGGACGGATACATTCAGGTTTTACATTCGTGGGCTTAACCCAGACGAGGCTACTGTAAAAGCCTACATGAATCAGTACAGTCAGTACTGGTTCATTAAGAAAATGACACGATTAGAATCCTCCTTTCAACAGTTTAAGCAAGGTAAAAGCTACTCATTTACTAAGCTAACCGGAGAAGCCAATGCTTCAGGAGAACCTTTGTATGGCAAGCCGAGAGGCTTTGGGCTAAAGCAGCTGGACAACTGGGGGGAAAAAGGAAATCCTAAATACGCAACAAAGCAGCACCTGTGGAATTGGAAGGCAAATATTGATGGCGGCGTGGAGGTGATAAAGGAAAAAAAGGCTGCGGTGGATAAGTTTAAGAGAGGTTATGAGGAAATTATCGTAAAATGGAATAAGTACAACTCCAGCGATAAAGTGAGCGACAGCTTAAATATTGAAGCCGGAACAGGTGCTGGCACCACAGTACTTACCATTACGGAGGGGAATAATACGATCTTTGCTGTTAACCCAACAACAGGGACACAAAAAGATGTATATGAGGCAATGTGGATTAAAATGTTCAATAGCGGAACGTCCAATCTCTACTACAAGGTAACAGGAAGTGGTAGTATTAAGCCCAAAAGAGTTGTAAACAGAACCAACTCCAACAGTAAAAACTACGTGGACGATGTTTGCCGACAAGCCGATTAAAGTTACACGCAAAACAATTTAATGCCCAACATAATCATGAAAATTCAACTTTTACTTTTCTGCATGCTATTCTACACAACAATGCTACAAGCGCAGCAGCAACTCTACTTTTTTCGGGCAATAGCCGATGAGTATGCAGTGTTTTATGATCTTCCTCCTGTACAAATTATTGCCTATACACCCAAGCAGGACACTACACTGTGGGTATATAAGGATCATACCCGCGCTTTGCCAGATCAAACAAGCATTAGAACAGTAGCGTTTTATCCGGAGTATAATGTATTTGTTTTTACGCTATTCGGATCCAAATCATACACATTGTATGCAAAACATCTTGACACGATAGTTGAGATGCCTACGCAATGCACAAAAGGCTACAGCGAAGACCCATTTTTGTCCATGAGGATTGTTAATAACCATTGGGCATACTCATGTAGTAGTGATAATGATAATGTGGCAGATAAGGATTATGCACAGTTTAGAGGGATTGACTTTTCTTTATCCAGCCATTTTGAGATGTCAGCTCCCGATTTTAAGGACTTACACCTTACTGGTGTAGTTGCTCAAAGGGTAATCCTTATGCCTAACGATGGTCGCATGTACCTGCCCATTGTGGCAGATATAGAAAATCGTCCGCCGTTTTCGGTAGAGCTGCCAAAAAAGTATTGGGTAAGCAAAGAAACAGATGCCGTAATTTTGGTAAATGACAACCAAAAAATGCTGCTAACTGCCAAGAGCGTTAACCCTGTACCCCATGCTGCATACGGATACTTCTACGCCACCTTATATAACAAGCGTAAAAACACGTGGAGCGATATAGAGCTAAAGGGGAACGCCCCCACCATAATGACCTATGGTCGTTGGCTGGCAGGAACAGTACAGGATAGTAAGGACTGGGATTATAAATTTACACCTCAAGAGGAAAACAGCCCCGGCAAAGCTGCCAGAGATAGCGTAGCTATGGAATACTCTTTTGACGATAGGGCGTCCAACCATGGCATATACTCCCCTGGCATTCTCTACCTATTTAATACCGAAACGGAAAAATATATTGAATGGGACACCAAACAGGGCGACAGCGAGATGCTATTGGTGCAAGACGAAGTAGCTTACTACCGCGTTTTTGACGCTATCTACAAAGCTGCTATTATCAAGGGCGAAAAACTTGGCGCACCGGAGCTGCTGGTAAAAGACAAGCATATAGTGCCAAGCATTCACTGGGCGTTTTTTGGAAAGCCCGGCAAACTGGCAGCTATAACTACAGAGAAAAGCATTATCTACTCCGAACCCGATAAGCCCACCAAAATGTACCTCATCAAAGGCGATATAGTTACGGTGCTGGAGGAAAAAGAGGGCTGGATAAAAATGGAGTACGAGGGCAAAAAAATGATAACCGGCTGGATAAAAAAGGAAGATACGAAAAATTAGCTATGGTATTATGCCCACAAGCTATCAAATAAAAGACCAATTGCGGGTAGGTGTACTGTGCAAAAAGGCGTGTGAGCAGAGCAACGGAATGTGTGCGCTGAGTGAAATGCTGTGTGCGCAGAGCAAAAAGGTGTGTGCGCAGGGCAAAAAGCAATCCGTGCATAGCAAAAAGGTATGCACGGACAGCAAAAAGGCGTGTGCGCCTGCCGAAAGGCAGCGCTACCGAGGTTTACTTGTCAGCAGACCCGGCTCTGGTGGCTTTGCTTCTGAAGTGGGTTTTCAGGTCGTCGTATATGGGCTTGGCGCCCTGTATGCCGTCTGCGGCGGCGCGCTGCACGTTGTGGTAGTATCCGCGTCCGGCAAAGTACGCCTCGTTGCCTGCCGCCAGGCGGGTATCGCCCACCAGCTGGTCGAGGTCGCTCAGCAGCGCCATGAGCTGCTTGAGGTTGGTTACATCAGCCATGTCGATTTTCCACTCATCGAGGCTGATGTGTGCGGGCAGGAACTCCGGGTGGTTGGTGGCATGTTGCAGCGATTTTTCGCCGAAGGCAAGCGTGCCGTCGCTCATCTTGGGGAGCGACCTGCGCTGCTCGACGGTAAGCGTCGGGCAGTAGGGTTCAAGCAACTTTTTGGCTTCCGTCAGGTGGCTCTTCACCTGGTCGATGGCGTTCTGAGGAACGGTTTTTGCATGTCTGTTGTCCATGGTTGTAAAAAATTTAGTTAAACAATTAATCATGCTCTTGCGTTGAGCACACGAAAGCAAATGTACGAAAAAAAACTAAAGCATTGTGTAAAAAAGCTATTAGGCTTACTGCTCCTGCTGCTGCCGCTTTTCGGCGGTGCGCAGGTGCGCTACCCCGTATCGGTCAACGGCTTCTTCGTTCAGCCGCGCATCTTCATCAGCGATTACCTGCTGGCGGGCTCCGGCAATATTCGCGCCGGGCTCCGGTTCAACGACCTTACGGAGCCGCCGCGCGAGGTGTACCTGCGGCTAAGCATGGAGAGCGCCACGGCCAAATTAGAAAGTAATCCCAACCACTGGTTCACGCCCATCACCCTCAGCCCCGGCGAGCTGGTCTCGCTGTCGGACATCGACTTTGCCGAGTACCTGAGCCTGGACAGGCTGCTGTTTCGCGGGGTGGATAAGAGCGCGGTGGTGCGTAGCGGCAGGCTGCCCGAGGGGCTGTACACCTTCCGCCTTCAGGTGCTGGACTACCGCAGCCGCGAGGTGATCGGCAGCGCCACGCCCTTCACCGTCATGCTCCGGCTCAACCCGCCGCCTGCGCTGATTTTCCCGCGCAATGGGTCGGTCATAAATTGCGATATTGCTCAAAATGTTCTCTTCCAGTGGCAGCTCAACAGCCCCTTCGTTACCCCGCTCAACACCAGCTACACCCTTGCGCTGTACGAGGTAAATGATGATGCGCAGCTCCCGCAAGCCGCCCTTGCCAACGGACAGGTGCGGCAGGCGTACGTGAGCGAGCCTGCGGCGGAGCTCTCGCGGCTCTACTCCGCCTTTGAGCCGCTGCTGGAGTGCGGCAAGCGGTACACCTACACCATAACCGCCTCCGATGCGGACGGGCGCGATGTGTTCAAGAACCGAGGGCAGAGCGAGGCGGGCTGGTTCTACTACGGCTACCCTACTGGCGGGGCTATTCCGCTTACCTACCCGCCTAACGGGGGCGCCTTTGCCATAAGCAGCAAAAAGACCTTGCGCTGGGGCGGCTCCGACAAATTTTTGCCCAACCAGCCGGCGAGCTACCACGTAAAAATGGTGGAGCTGGCGGAGGGCGACGACCCGGAGGAGGCCATGACCCGGCGCGCCTTCCTGGAGCATAGCACCCGCGAAGGCCGCCAGCCCGATGGCGGGCAGGTGGACTTGAGCGGCCTGGGCAGCGCCAAGGCCTTTGCCTGGCAGGTAAAAGCGACCACAGGCCTGCAGGAGGTGGCGCAGAGCGCGGTGTACACCTTTGAGGGCGCGCCGCTGGTGGAGGAGTTTTACGCGGGTACGCACCTGCTCAAGGTGGTGCGCGGACAGGGCAGCTTCGGCAGCTACAGCGGCGAGGCGGAGGTGACGCTGGGCAAGGACGGAAAAACCTACACCATTCCGTTTAAAGATATAAGCTTAAACTCATCAAGCGGCCTCTACACGCTGGGCAGCGATATTGTAGTACCCATACCGCAGGGCTTCGGCAACATTACCCTTGCGGCACAAGTTGAGCGCAACGGCGAGGCCACCTTTTTCCCCGACAGCCTGCGCGTCAGCCCCGATGGCCTTGCGCTGCACGGGCGCATTACCTGGGCGTACCCCTTTGCCGTGGACGCTAAGGAAAAGCCCTACGTGCGCACCAAACCCACATGGGCCAGCTTCAACGACCTGACGCTGAGCGGCACGGCGGACTTGGCGGCGGGCAACACCTTTGCCCTGCTGGAGCCCATGAGCTTCACCATGGCGCTGGACGAGGCCTCGCGCATCATCTTCGACAAGAACGAGCACCGCCTGTGGTTCCGCGGGCACATGGTAGCGCCGCAAAGCGTAAGGGGCGTGAAGGAAGCCGCCTACCGCCTGTACTTCCAGGACTTCGAGCAGCTGTTCTACAACACCGTTTCAGGCTACGCCTGCGGCAACAAAACCTACACAATTCCCAACACAAATTTGCTGCTGCACCCGCAAACCTACACCCTTGACCTGGACGATACGCAGTCGGCGGGCAAGCTGGCGGACAAGCCCGAATGGCAGGGTATCTACTACGACAGGTTCACCGTAGAGTACCCCACCACCTTGGACGACATGCGGCAGGTCATCCCCGCGCAGCTCATTGCGCACCGCTTTGAGGAGGCCGACAGCAGCTACGCCTACTTGCAAGCTTCAGGGTTAATGCTGGGCATTTTCGACCGCGGCTTTGGCGAGGACGAGGTGGCGGGCTTCAACTGCTTCCCAAGTGTATTCAACGAGTGGCGGCTCATCGTGGAGAGCAGCCGCGTAAAGAGCGGACACCTCAAGGGCAGCATACGGCTGCCGCTTATTAGCCCCACGCTGCGCTACCCCTACACCGTGCCCATCAGCCCGCTGGGGCTGCAAACGGGCTACCTTGACCAAACGCTGGACAACACCACCTTTGAGCACCACCCCGACGGCGGCGAGCAGCACATCACTTTTACCATTCTGCGGGCCGTGTTTGCCGACCGCAACCGCCTGGTGCTGAACGTGGACATGAACTACCACTACCTGAACACCACCTTTGCGGGCCTGCAGGGGCTGACCATTTGGGGGCGCGGCTACGAGGCGGGTTTTGGCACGCCCGGCGGCACCATGGCGCTCACGCACCAGCAAACGGCCATGGTCAAGGGCTTTGAGACCACCTTTGACCACGTGGGCGCGGGGCGCAACGGCAACCTGTACGCCGTGGGCGTGTCGGGCAAGATGAACATGGGCGAGGACGTTACGGGCGTAGGCGGCGCGCCCATTGCGAATTTTTACAGCGTGGTGGAAAACCCGCTGCTCGCGGGTGTACCAAAGAGCGGCGGCAACCTGTATGAGAACACGCCCGTAGCCTCCAACGAGGGCAGCGGCTTTACCCCCACCAGCGACGTGGGCGTACCCCGCGAGGGCGAGGAGGTCGTGATAGATATGCGCATTGCGGGATTTGAGGAGAAAAACGAGCTGCTGGATGAGCTCAGCCAGATAGCCCAGCAGTACGGTGAAAAGCTGGACGTGGATACCGCTAAGCTGCCGATGTTTGAAGAAATACAAAAAAATACGAGTACATCAGCGGAGCAATCAGCCATTACTTTTGACCAAGTTAAGCAAATGGTGGATGTTATCCTTGCCATAGCCGAATTTCTTGATGAAAGCGAAGACAATAATCCACCTGTAATAAAGCAATTATTTGAGGATTTGGAAGATTGGCAAATACAGACATTGATAAAAAAATCGTCAACTTTGAACGAGTTCAAAGCAGACCTTTTAAAAGAGCTTGCGAGTAAAATTACGGACAAAATAAAGGAGCCCATAGAGCAAACGGAGCAAAAAGCGCAGAATTTTATCAGCACAAAAATAAATGGATTGGCAGACACGGCAATGCAACCCGTAGTGGCGTTAATGAACGAAGCTTTTGAAAAAGCGCGCCCTAGCCTGCTGGCGCTGTCGCCCAAGGATTCTGCGATTATCAACAAGTCCATCACCGCCGCAAAAAAAGCCATTGTGGGCAACATTGATAAGGCGGTAAAGGAGGCGGTGGATACGGAAATTGTAGGCGCCGTCAACGGGTTTATTCACTCCGCCATAGCAGGGCGCGTGTACGGCCTGGTAGACTCCATTGTGGGAAAGAGCCTGTACTCCTTAGCCGAGGGGCAAAAGCCCGACTTCAGCAATGTAGGCGATGAGCTAGGCGGCGCGCTAACGGGTATGGGGCAGGACGTGGTGAAGTTCGTGTCGCTGGACAACATCGGCGCCATGCTGGGCAACACCGCCACCGCCGCGTGGAATAACGTGGACATGATGAAAATTATGGACGACATTACGCGCGAGCTGACCAAGCAGGGGCTCAACCAGTACGTGAGCGACCAGGCCACCAAGGCCGTGCAGGGTGCGG
>JAISBU010000016.1 GCA_031266015.1 Prevotellaceae bacterium
TTTTTTTGATAGCGCTATTTTATTTTGTAAAAATTCCACTACCGAAAAAAATTTAGTCTATAAAAAGAGGTAGTGTTTCCAGCCGCCCGAAAAGTTGTAGTAAGGCTATGATAAATACAGTAATACGGTTTATATTGAGTGCAGTAGAAGCTGACGTAAGGTTGCTATACTTGCCTGCAAGTTTGCTGCAAGAGAAAATATCGCGACAAAACCTCTGCGGCAAGCAGCGTACAATAACCGCGCCGCAGTACAGAAAACGATTTACTATTTGGGAGTTGGGCAAAAATAAATTTACCCGACTTAGCGCCTGCCATAGCTCTTTCCGGTTGGCAGGCGCCGTAACTCACGAATATTTTTATCCGTTTACGGAGAGTTGTGCAGGCGCCGTAGCGCGTAAAAATTAAAGTTGGGTTTTTCCGGTTTTCGGCGCAAAACTATAGTTACTAAATTATTGATTTTCAAATTTTAACATCATGAAAAAGAAATTTTTGATTGGCATTGCCGCTGTAGCAGTGGCTGCCGTAGCTGCGGTGAACGTGAACTTCGCTTCACAAAACAATGATTTATCGGCACTTTCGCTGGCAAATATAGAGGCATTGGCGGAAGAACAAGATACACCACGAGATAGCACCAAAGTGGGTAATTGGGACTATATGGTGATAGATGGGGTAAATACAAAAGTTTGTCTTTGTCCAGGAAATGCTTGTTAATCTTTTTAGTTACAATTGGTGGGAATAAATATTGCTATTTACTCCCACCTTTATCAAAATATTATGAAATATATTTATTTATTTAATCTTGTGGCATGTGTTTTTATTTTTTTCTCTTGCTCTGAAAAGCAGCATTATGATGCTCTACACACTATTAAAATAGCAAAAGAAAAAGAATTGAAGCAAGCCTTTGTGAGCGATTTTATTGCAAAGGTAGATTTTATTGAGCTGGAAACATCTGAAAATAGTATATTGGGAATTGTTTCTAAGTTGTACGTAACACAAAATAGGATTTATGTGCTGGATGTACTTAAGGCCAAAGCGCTGTTTGTATTTGGCAAAGATGGCAGTTTTATTAAAAAAATCGGACGGATAGGATTTGGTCCGGGTGAATATATAGGAATAATTGATTTTTTGGTTGACAAAAAATCACAACAGATTTTGCTTTTAGTTGACAGAGGAGAACGAATAATGCGCATGGATTACGATGGTAACTACTTGGGAAATATTAGATTGAAACAAGATTTTTTTGCCTACATGTTCTCATTGGAGGATAGTTATGTGTTCGGGCATCGTGCTACAGGAGGGAAAAAATACTTGCTACATATTATGGATGAAAATTTTGAAGAGAAACAACAGCACATTACCACTCCTGAAGAATACCATAGATTGGCACGGTGGAAATGGGTTTGCTATACGGGTTTTCAACAAAATTACTTATTTTCTCTACCCTTGTTTACAACCATATTTACAATTAATAGGGAGGATTGTATTCCAAAATATGAGTTTGATGTGGATAAAGCTTACAAATTGACACCAGAAGTCGCAGCCATGTATGACGATGAGGATGCTCTTGTTGAGAAAACCTGGGACTTTTTTGATTTAACAAGTTTTTTTGACTTGCGCACTTGTTTGTTTGCAACATATTCTGTAAGCAGCAACGATTATTGGTGTACCTATAATTTTCAAAGCGATGATTTTCGTTATGTTAATTGCGAAAATTTGAAAAATGATATGCAAGTAACTCCCAAAAGCCTACAATTTTTTCAACAACTCGACGAAAATACAATAGTGGGGCTTCTAACTGATTCAAATAGAGAAGAAGAAGAGTTAAATCCGATGATTGCCATTTGCAAAATGAAAGATACCAACTAATAATAGAGGGTTCCTGAAAGGCCGCTATGCCTTATGGCTTACCTATAAAGAAGGAATACTTTTAAAAGTTTTATGTATCGCAAAAACAGATGATTGAGTTATTGTATGAGTAATTTGTGAACAAACCCTAATTAAATCATAACGATTATGAAAAAGTGGAATTTCATATTGCTACTTTTGATGTTGTGTGGCTTGTGTTCTTGCCAAAACCACAACAACCCCAAAACCGTAGCACAGCAACTGGTAGCCGAATGGACAGGAAAACAAGTGTTAATACCGGATAAATTACAATGCTCCTTTGGCTGGAAAGATACCGCTATGGCTGCATGTACGGATTTATGGAATAGCTACTACAAGGTATTGCTGTATGTACACTTGGATTCAGGAAGTTGTAGCAACTGTAAGGTACGCTTTTTCGAGTGGAAGTTGTTGATGGAAGAAGCAGATAGCCTACTCAGCAACAAGTTGAGTTTCATTTTCCTGCTTAGCTCCAAAAGCAAAAAAGATTTGCGCTTTTTGCTTCGCAGTAGCGCAATGAACTATCCGGTTTTTATAGATACCAACGGCGAAATCAACCGTCTAAACAATTTTCCGAGCAAAACTGAGTACCAGTGCTTTTTGCTGGATAAAAACAACAAGGTGCTGCTTGTGGGCAACCCCACGCTCAACCCCAAAATCTGGAAACTCTACAAGGAGGTGATTACAGGCAAAAAGGCTGCGCCGCAGGAGAAAACAACCGCTGTGGAAGTTGATAAGGCTGTGCATGACTTTGGCGCTATAAAAGTGGGCGGAAGCAGCTACGCCGTGTTTCGGCTAAAGAATACGGGCGATCATCCGCTAATCATCAATCATGTGCTTACCTCGTGCGGCTGCGCTTCGGCGGAGTGGGACAAGCAGCCGGTAGCGGCGGGGCAAACCACAGAGGTACGGGTGGAAATGAAGCCGACGGAGGCAGGATTTTTTAGTAAAACGGTAGCAGTGCACTGCAACGCCAAAAGTTCTCCCGTACGCCTAACCATAAGCGGAA
The DNA here is from genome assembly GCA_031266015.1 of Prevotellaceae bacterium. Taxonomy (GTDB): domain Bacteria; phylum Bacteroidota; class Bacteroidia; order Bacteroidales; family UBA932; genus JAISBU01. Next base: position 2,893 of record JAISBU010000016.1, read on the forward strand.
CGGCAAGCAGCAAGTAGCAATGTACCATACAGTAAAAAATATTTCAAGCAGGCTTCGCCGCCTTTTCAGGGAAGCGCTTTGGTGGCTGCTCATTATCTTTATAGCCGTGGCGTTGGCCACGGCCATGCGGGTGCTGCTGCTGGCTTCATTCAAAGTTGGCGGCTACTCCATGTTCCCTGCGCTGCATGGCGGCGACCATGTGCTGGTCAACAAAATGATACCCGGGCCTCGCGTACCGGTGAGCTGGGGCGGCTTTTTCACTGGTAAAGACCTGCGGCTGCGGAGGCTGGCGGGCTACCGCAAGGTGCGGCGCAACGATGTGTTGGTGTTTAACTTTCCCTACACCAATCGCCACAAGCTGGAGCTGGACATGAATGTTTACTACGCCAAGCGGTGCGTAGCTATCCCCGGCGATACATTTTACATAGACAGCGGCGTATACAGGGTGAAAAATGTTCGCGATACCCTGGGCAACCTTGCCTACCAGCAGAAGGTGGCAAAAGCCCGCGAGCAGGATTTTGCGCCGGAGGCATACCGGTGCCACCCCCATCACCCCGCCTACGGCTGGAACTTGAAAAGCTTTGGCCCGCTGTACGTGCCGCGGGCAGGCGATACGGTGCCTGTAGATACGCTGAGCGTATTGCTTTACAAGCATATTATTGAATACGAGATCAATAGTAAAGTAGCTATTGCTGGTGGGCAGGTCATGCTGGGTGGTGCCCCCATTGAACGGTATGTATTCAAAAAAAATTACTACTTTGTGGCCGGTGACCATGCAACAGACTCCCGTGACTCGCGCTACTGGGGCCTGCTGCCCGAAGACCACATTGTGGGCAAGGCTTTTACGGTATGGAAATCTAAAGACCCCAAAACAGGGGAGTGGCGGTGGAAAAGGTTTTTTACGAGGATTATGTAAAAATTTTAAACATAGGAATTTTTGAGTTTGGCAAAAGTTACTTTCATATTAACATGCTGCGCTGCAGGAGCGCTATTGCTTTCCTGCGCCAAGTATCCGGCTGCTGTAGAGGTATCGCTGCAAAGAGCCGACAGCAACCGCGGCGAGTTGGAGCAGGTTTTGGAGCGCTACAGCCGCACCTCTGTGGATAGCCTGAAGCTTCGCGCCGCCGAATTTTTGATTGCCAACATGCCCATGCACTGGTCGTACGACAGCGCTCTGCTGTCGGCATACTACTTTGCGGCAGACAGCATCCTAAACAATAATAAAGCAGGATGGGCAGAAAAAATAGCAGACCTCAACGAACTTGCTTTGCGCCATCCGAGCTTGAAAAAAAGCATACGTGAAGATCTTCACGTCATTACAGCCGATTACCTGATACAGAGCATAGAGAAGGCATTTGGCGTATGGCAAAACGAGCCGTGGGCCAGGCATATAAATTTTGACGATTTTTGCGAATACCTGTTACCATATAAAATTGTTGATGGTCAGCCGCTTGACGATTGGAGAGATTCCCTTAAAGGCAAGTTTTACATAAGGCTGCAATCTTACTATGGGAATGAATACTACAAAAATTCAGCTTTTATGGCGGCGTCAGCCATGCGCAAAGATATGATAGACGCAATGCACCCGCAGCTTACCATGGACTACGAGGGCGTACCGCTGCTTGCTTCCGGCAACATTACAAAAATTCCTGCCGGCAGCTGCGACGCCTACGCACATGCCGTGCTCGCCGCCATGCGCAGCAACGGCATACCTGTGGCGCACGATTTTATAGTGCAGTGGCCATATCGGGGGAAAAAACACTCATGGAACGTTGTGCAGGATGCTCTACGGAAAAATGTGGTATTTGAGGAACTCAACGGGGTGGCTCCGGGCAGCATGGTACGCCCACAGTCAAAGTTAGGCAAGGTATATCGGCATACTTACGCCATTAACGACGAGCTGGTACAGCTGCAAAGAGAGGCATACGTACCCGGAGTGTTCAGGAGTATATTTTTTCGGGATGTAACCTCCGAGTACTCCCCCGTAGCCGCTACGGTGGAGGTAGATATTCATTCCGAACGAGAAAATAAAAGCGCATACGCCTATTTGTCCGTATTTGATAATAAGGATTGGGTACCCATTGCCTACGGGAGGGTAAAAAAGAGTAGAGCGGTCTTTAAAGATATGTGCAAAGATATTGTTTACCTGCCGGTCAGCTACGACGCGCAAGGCTTTCAGATAGCGCTAAGCTATCCCTTTCTGCTAAACCATTTTGGGGAGGTCAAATACCTTGCGCCCGATACAGCCTCCCGCCGCGCAGCTACGCTATACCGCAAATTCCCTGTTTTTGTCAAACCGTTTGATATGGCCATGCGCAGCGTTGGCGCAAAGCTTCAGGCATCCAATAGCGAAGATTTTCGCCATGCGGTTACCGTGCACAGCATCGACAAGTGGGAAGCATCTACCACCGCTCTACTTAGCGACAGCTTACCGGCATATCGGTATTGGCGTTTTCGGAATAGCGAAAAACAGCATTGCAGCATTGCCGAGCTAATGTTTTTCCGCAAGGATGATACGATACCGTACAAGGGTAAGATTATGGGTACGGACACATTCTTGGACAATGATACCTCCATGCGCAAAGAAAAAGCGTTTGATGATGATCCGCTTACCTACTACAACTCCGCCAAACCCGACAGCGCGTGGGTAGGTATGGATTTTGGTCAACCTGTTAGCATCAAAAAAATCATCTGCCTTCCAAGGAGCGATGACAATAATATACGCTTTGGCGATGAGTATGAGCTGTTCTATTGGTTGGATGGTGGATGGCGCTCGCTGGGCAGGCAAAGAGCAGCAACAGACGTTCTGCTACGCTTTGACCATGTACCGGGCAATGCTTTACTGCTGTTGCGCGACCTCACGCGAGGTTCGGAGGAGCGCATTTTTACATACGAAAATGAAAATCAGGTTTGGTGGTGAGAGTTTTATACTCCATCTCACCCAGCTGCTGCCGTTCCTTGCGGTGTTGTTCACCGTTTTTGTCGTAAGGCACGACATGGCCAACGGGGTTGTGTCGGGTAAATACTGCTGGTTTTACTGCGCTATGGCGGCAATTGCGGTGGTGGGTACGGTGTCCAGTTTTTGGGAAGGGAGGGCATTGCGGCTGCGATGGATAGACGTTATGGTTTTTGCGTTTTGTCTATGGGAGTTGGCGGTTACTTTGCTCAATGGGGGAGCGGGGAGCACAAAATTTATACTGTTGGTGCTGTTGCTCCTCCTTTATTTTTATCTCAGGTGTTATTTGTCATTGGGATATGGCAGGAGAGGCGACAATTATTTGCTAGTATTCTTTTTGTTCACGGGGTTAGTAGAGGCCGTATGGGGTCTTGAGCAGCTATACGACATTCGGGCATCACAGCATGGGCAGTTCAAGTTCACGGGCTCGTTTTTCAACCCTGGCCCTTACGCAGGCTACTTGGCGATGGTTGCTCCGATGGCATTTTATTACTTGTTGTCGGGCTACCGTGTTCTACAGCGGAAATTTTGTCGACGCTACTACCCCTTTTACCTCTGCTGGGGTTTGTCGGCGCTTACCGTTCTTAGTATTTTGCTGGTGCTGCCTGCCACTATGAGCCGCGCCGCGTGGCTGGCTGCGCTGGGAGGGTGCGGGCTGGTATTGGGGGTTAGGAATTATGAATTAGGAGTTACGAATAAGAAAGGCGTATGTAAAAAGAATTACAAATTGTTGGGAGCGAGGGTAAAGGCAAAGCGTACTGCGCTGCTGCTTATAGTGGCTACCGGGTTAGCGGCTTGCGCCGTTGGTGCCTACTACCTCAAAAAAAATTCGGCAGATGGTCGGTTGCTGATTTGGAAAATCTCCCTTCAAACGCTTGCTCGGCATCCTTTTGGCGTCGGCTTGGGCAACTTCTCCGGCGCTTATGGCGAAACGCAGGTAGCTTATTTTGCCTCCGGACAGGCTACGGAAACAGAGCAATTAGTGGCCGGAAATCCCGAATACGGATTTAATGAATACCTGCAAATCGCCGTTGAATCGGGAATTATTGCTTTCCTGTTGTTTGCGGGAATCATCGTTCTTGCCGTCCGGAATATGATAAAGGCAAAGAATTGGGGCGTGTTGGGTTCGCTGACTGCCTTACTGGTATTTGCGTTCTTTTCTTACCCGTTCAGCGTATTGCCGTTTCTGATTGTTTTTGCTTTCTTATTGGCTATTGGACAAGGGCACACAGATGACACAGATTTGACAGATTTGCGCAGATCTTCTCTTTCGGAAAATCATTTAAAAATCTGCGCCAATCCATCAAATCTGCGTCATCTGTGTGCTACTATGCTCGCGTTGAGTTGCTTGCTTGTTACTGTCGGCTGCCTTTACAAGCAATATCCTGTTTATCAGGCATACCGGCAATGGAAAACAGAGCAGGTTTACTACCATGCCGGATTGTACAGAGACGCTGCCGAAAGCTACGAATCTTTGTATCCTTACCTGAACGACCAAATCCGTTTTCTTTTCGAATATGCCCAATGCCTGTCGAAGTCGGAGCAACTGGAAAAAAGCAACGCAGTCCTGCAATGCGCCATGCAAATCAGCTGCGACCCAATGCTGTACAACATCATGGGGAAAAACTATCAGGCCATGAAGCAATATGAAGAAGCGGAAATGGCTCTTGTTAAATCAACCCGGTTGGTGCCCAGCCGCCTGTATCCCTGGTACCTGTTGACAAAATTGTATGCTGAAATGGGTTGGGAAGAAAAAGCGGCGGAAACGGCAGAAATCGTTCTGACGAAAGAACCTAAAGTCCAGTCGCCGGCGGTGCGGGAAATGAGGGAAGAAGTGAGAAAACTAAAAGTTAAAAACTAAAAACTAAAAGTTAAAAACTAAAATGCGATGAAAAGACGATGGATTATGGGAATGGCGCTTTTGCTGTTAGTATGTTCCTGTGGCGGAAACAAGGGAAAAGAATCGGAAGAAAAAGACGAAAAAATATCGGAAATGAAAGACGACCCTCCTGTCGCCGTGAAAGTGAAGCGCCTGGA
>JAISBU010000044.1 GCA_031266015.1 Prevotellaceae bacterium
CGCCAACGGAACAACCTATTCGGCTATTGACTACCCGATGTTCCGCACGGCAGACGCCTACCTGATGGCTGCCGAAGCCATACTGCGCGGGGCAAGCGGAAGCCGCGCCGATGCGTTGAACTACGTAAATGAAGTGCGCGACAGGGCTTACCTGTCGGGAGCGTATGGCAGCGGAACCGGAACCGGAACAACAGGGCGCATTGCAGACGCGCAGCTAACGCTCGATTTCATACTCGACGAGCGGGCACGGGAGCTGCATACCGAACTGGTACGCCGTACCGACCTTATCCGCTTCGGAAAGTTTACGAAGGGCTACAGCTGGGACTGGAAAGGCAGCGACGGAGCAGCCGACAGCTATATCGGCAAGGATGTAGATGACAAGTACAAACTTTTTCCTATTCCGCAGGAAGAATTTACAGTAAATCCGTACCTGACACAGAATTCGGATTTTGAATAGAATGTTGAATTGGAGAAGTATCCATGTTATATGGGTACTTCTCCATTTCTATGGTTTAACAAAATTATCAGCCAATGAAGCCGATTTATTCTTTTTTCATTCTCTTGCTTCTTTTCGCTCGTCCTGTAGCCGGTCAGACCTCAAAGGAGGAACTCTTTGAAGCGCCGGAAAAAACGGGCGGGATATATTACGCCTACCCTGCGCTGGACATTAAGCCGCAAACGCCCGTCCCCGAAGGCTATGCCCCTTTCTACATTGCGCATTTCGGGCGGCATGGCTCGCGCTACCTAATCGAAGATAACGACTACAAGCAAGCGTTGGATTTGTTTGAAGCGGCCATGAACAGCAATGCGCTTACGCCTTTGGGCATAGACGTGCATAAACGCTTATCCGAAGTGTGGAAAGAAGCCGAAGGGCGCGGCGGCGACCTCTCGCCGTTGGGAGTGCGGCAGCAGCGGGGCATCGCCGAGCGCATGTTCCGGCTATACCCCGACGTTTTCAGGAAGAATACCCGGCTATCGGCGCGTTCAACCACCGTTGAGCGCTGCGTCCTTTCGATGGACACTTTCTGCGAAAGGCTGAAAGAACTCAACCCTGAGCTGCAAGCTGCGCGGGATACGAGCAACAGAAGCGCAAGATCCCTGAATTACCATACAGAGGCGGCTGTTGCCTTCCGGTCGGAAAGCGGTACTTGGAAAAAAGAATACGACAATTTTGAAAATGCGCACGTACAACCTCACCGTCTGGTGCGGTCTTTGTTTGCCGACACCGCCTTTGCCGCGGCAAAAATCAACCCTGCATCGCTCATGTGGGCGTTGTACCGGATTGCAAGCGATATGCAGAATATGGAAACCCGGCTGTCTTTTTACGACATATTCGAGCAGCAAGAGCTATTCGACCTGTGGCAGTGTAAAAACTACAGCCTGTACGTTCAATACGCCAACGCAGCGGCAAATGGCGGTATTATGATGGAAAATGCCAAGCCCCTCCTGAAAAATATAATCGAAAGCGCCAACCAAATCATCGAAACAAAAAGCTATGGCGCTTCTTTCCGGTTTGGGCACGACGGGAATATCATTCCCTTAGCCATGCTCCTGCACTTGCAGGGCTGCTACGGCAGCGTTTCGGAGTCATCGGAATATTACAAAGCTTGGAGCGACTTCAAGGTGGCGCCTATGGCCGGCAACATACAAATCGTCTTTTTCCGAAAGGAAAGCTCGAAAGATATACTCGTCAAATTCCTGCTTAACGAAAACGAAATGCTCGTTCCACCCGTCAAAAGCAGCAACCTCCCCTACTATCGCTGGAAAGACGTTGTGGAATATTACAATTCTCTTTAATCCAGAAAAATGTCATCTGCGTGACCTAAGCCATATCACGCGTGTGACCTTTCTAAACAGGTAGTTGAGAGGAGGGGCTGCTCGCGTGCTCTACACAATGGTCATTTCAACGCCCATATTTTCCAGGGCGGTTACAAATTTTTCGCTTACCTTGTCATCCGTGATAATTTGATGTACCTTGTCAAAGGCGCAGATGCGCCCGAAGCCACGCCGCCCGAACTTCGACGAGTCGGCCAGCACAATGGTACGTTGTGCCGCCGCAATCATACCCTGGTTGACGTTGGCCTCCATCAAATTGCTGGTGGTGCAGCCGTACTCCAAGTCCAGTCCATCGACCCCAAGGAATAGCTTGCTGCACGAAAATTGCGAAAGCATTTGCTGTGCATAAGGTCCGTTCACTGAAGTGGATGTTTTTCGTACGATGCCGCCCAGCTGTATGATTTCGATATTCGGTTTTTTGCACAAGGTCATGGCCACGTTCAACGCCGACGTCAGCACGGTGAGCTGCCGCTTCTCTTCAATGATTTTGGCGAGGAAGAGCACGGTTGTTCCCGAAGCGATAATAATGGCGTCGTTATCTTGAATTAAGATGGACGCCTTCTGCGCGATGCGGCGCTTTTCCTCAACCATGATAAATTCTTTTTCGCTCACATTGATGTCTTTGGTCATGTAAGGATTGAGCAGGTTGATACTTCCGTGGGTGCGGAACAGCAGTTTCCGCTCCTCCAGCTGCTTCATGTCTTTCCGGAGTGTGACCGGCGATACGTCTAACGCTTCACATAAATCAGACACCCTGATTTCTCCTTCCTTGTTTAAGCGCTCAAGAATGTACTTGTGCCGCCATGCTATGGATTTTCTTTGGATAGCCGCCATTAACGTTTGATTTTTACAAAGATACGAGATATTGCAGACACTGGGCATGTTTATTAGCTGTTTCTTCTCTTTGGGTAGAAAATTTGCGTATTGATATTGAGATGATATTGAGAATATTAATGCATTAAACGAAATGAAACAAAATGAAAATGTTACTTTTTATTTAAGTAAATGTTACTTTATATTTAAATAAGTATTACTTTTACTTTTGTTTTAATAATCCATTTGAACGTTTGTTATTTTTTTATGGCTATGGACAGGGACAGAATGATAGAAACCCTCAAAAAGAATCAAGTGTGGGATGTCGTGGTGGCAGGCGGCGGCGCAACCGGATTGGGCGTGGCGGTAGATGCGGCAACGCGCGGGTATAAGGTGGCGCTGCTTGAAATGGTTGACTTTGCAAAGGGAACGTCGTGCAAAAGCACCAAGTTGGTGCATGGCGGTGTGCGCTATTTGCAACACGGCGACGTGATGCTGGTGCTGGAAGCCTTGCGGGAGCGGGGACGCATGAAGCAAAATGCGCCTCACTTAGTCAAAGACCAAGCGTTTGTCATATCCAACTACACGTACTGGAATAACTTGCTGTATTTTTGTGGACTTACCTTTTATGATCTGCTTTCATTTGGTTTCGGATACGGTCGCAGTCGTTTCATTTCGGCTAAAAAAGTAATAAACCGGTTGCCTACGACCATCAAAAAAGGATTGAAAGGGGGAATTGTATACCACGACGGGCAGTTTGACGACGCGCGCATGGCGGTGAATCTGGCGCAGACTTGCGTGGAGCATGGCGGTGTTGTGGTGAACAGGGCAAAGGTCACGGCGATGCTGCACGACGACACCGGAACAGTGTCGGGCGTGCGGTTTACCGATACCGAATCGGGTGAAGAAATCACGCTCCGGGCGCGTTGCGTGGTGAATGCCTGCGGCGTGTTTGTGGACGATGTGATGTCGATGGATTCGCCCGAACATAAGAAAATGGTTACGCCGAGCCAGGGCGTGCACCTGGTATTCGACAAAAAGTTCCTGCCGGGCGATTACGCCGTGATGATTCCGAAAACCAGCGATGGGCGGGTGCTGTTTGCCGTGCCCTGGCACGACAAGGTGGTGGTGGGTACCACCGATATTATGCGTCCTGTGGCGGAACTTGAGCCGCTGCCGCTGAAAGAAGAGGTTGATTTTATCCTGAATACGGCGGCGCTGTATTTTGAAACACCGCCGCAATATGCCGATATTCTCTCGGTTTTTGCCGGACAGCGTCCGCTGGCGGCGCCTAAGAGCAAAGGGAAAACGACGAAAGAACTGTCGCGCGGGCATAAAATCATGGTGTCGCCGCACAAATTAGTTACCATTACCGGCGGCAAGTGGACGTCGTACCGCCGCATGGGCGAAGATACGATAGATAAAGCCATCCGGCTGGGGCTGCTGGAAGCTAAGAAGTGCCGGACAAAAAATATGCGTATCCATGGCTACCGCCCTCACCCCGACCTGACTAATCATTTATATGTGTATGGCAGCGACGAACTGGCCATTTTGGACTTGGCAAACACGCATCCCAGCTATGCGAAAAAGTTGCACGGCGATTATCCCTATACGGTGGCGGAGGTCGTGTGGGCAGTGCGGCACGAGATGGCGCACGACGTGGAAGATGTGCTGGCGCGCCGCGTGCGGCTTTTGTACATCGACGCCCGCGCTGCCATAGCTGCCGCGCCGGTAGTGGCTATAGCAATGGCGAAAGAACGGCATAAGGGGCAGGACTGGATAGACCGGCAAATCGAAGATTTCACCGCCCTGGCAAAAAAATATTTACTGTAAAGTAGCTGCTATAAATAACAACTTAACCTTAACAAATTACTGGTTATGAAAAACTTTTTACAACCTCCGGCGCCCCGGTCGCCGATAGCCGATAAGGCAAAAGCAGACAGCGATTACAAGCGTATGCGCTGGCAGGTCTTTATCGGGATTTTTGTGGGCTACGCGGCGTACTATCTCGTGCGGAAAAACTTCTCGCTGGCCATGCCCTACCTGATAGAGATGGGCTTCTCGAAAGGCGATTTGGGAATAGCCTTCGCCTTTAACGGCATCGCTTACGGGCTGTCGAAATTCCTGATGGGCGGCATTTCCGACCGAAGCAACGCGCGGTTCTTCCTGCCCCTGGGACTGGCGTTAGCCTCCATCGCCACTATTCTGGCGGGCACGAGCATCGGCATGTACAACATTGCGGTGATGGCCGTGTTCCAGTTCCTGATAGGCTGGTTCGGCGGCATGGGTTGGCCTCCCTGCGGACGGGTGATGACGCACTGGTTCTCGGTAAAGGAACGCGGCACGAAAATGGCGGTTTGGAACTTGGCGCATAACGTGGGCGGCGGCTTGCTGGGACAGGTCATAAAGTGGGGCATGCTGTTTGCCGTGTCGGTGGGCTTCTCATCGTTTGCATGGCGTTTCGGCATCTTTTTCTTTCCGGCCGGCATTGCGCTTGTCATTGCCCTGATTGCGCTTCTGATGATACGCGACAATCCCCAGTCGAAAGGTCTGCCGAGCATCGAGGAGTATAAAAACGACTATCCGCCCAACTATTCCGCCGAATCGGAGAAAATATTAACCACCCGGGAAATATTCTTCAAGTATGTGTTGAACAATAAAATGCTGTGGTTTGTGGCTATTGCCAACGCTTTCGTGTATTTCATCCGCTATGGGGTGCAGGACTGGGCGCCCACCTACTTTTCCGAAGTGAAAGGCTACTCGCAGGCGGAAATCAGCAATGCCTACTCGCTTTACGAATGGGCGGCCATTCCCGGCACGTTGCTGTGCGGCTGGGTGAGCGACAAGCTGTTTAGCGGGAAACGCGCCATGACCACCATCATCTTCATGCTTTTCGTGATGGCGGCTATTTTTGTATACTGGCTGAACCCTTACGGCAAAGTGGTCGATACGGTGGCGCTGACGGCTATCGGGTTCTTTATTTATGGCCCGGTGATGCTGATAGGTGTTCATGCGCTGGATCTGGCGCCGAAAAACGCCGCCGGCACCTCGGCGGGATTGACGGGCTTCTTCGGCTATTTCGTGGGCACGTCGCTGCTGGCAAATATTGTAATGGGACAGGTGATAGAGCGCTACGGGTGGCCGCAGGGCTTTCAGCTGCTCATCGCCAGCTGCGTGCTGGCTATTATCCTCATGGCGTTCACCTACCGAAAGGAGAAGCGGTCGGGCGCGCCGCCGTTGCATAAGGCATCGCATGGCTCTATGTCGTTCATTTACAGGAAAAAGAAATAGTTATGATGGAGCAGCGTAACCCAGCTGGTTTGTACACTGTCGAAGTACTGCCCGATGCTTAGTCGAAGTACCACCCGGAGCTTAGTTGAAGCTCTGTCCGGAGTTTAGTCGAAGCACAACACAGGAATGTTCTTATAAGCAAGTAACAAATTAATATCTATTTACTAACAAAAAAACAATGTATCATGAAAAGAATTCTTATCAAGACAATGGCGGTATGCGCCGTTGGAGGGATGCTGGCGTCGTGTGAGAAACAACAGTTCACCGACCAAAGGCAAGAAGTGACGCTGGTGGAAGCGCAGCTGAATGAACTGCCGCCCGACCTGCAAAAAGTGAGGGACTATGTGGTTCCCGACGCTATTATGGCGCATCGCGGCTCTACCTTCTGGACGCCCGAAGAAACCGAAGCGGCATTCCGCTGGGCGCGTGAAATCGGCGCCGACTACCTGGAGCTAGACCTGCAATGCTCCAAAGACGGCGTAATCCTTGCGTTGCACGATGACAACCTGAAACGCACCACCGACATCGAAAACGTGTACGGCGAGTTTATTCCGACCACGCGGAAACAGTACTACCTTGACCACGGACTCACGAACGTAGAAGCGGAAACGCAGTTGGGAAAAGACAAAGCCACGTTCATCCCTTACTACGCGGCTTCCTACATGTACGAGGAGTTGGCGAAGCTCGACGCCGGGACATGGTTTAACATCAAGCCCGAAGTCGGCGAACCCGAGCAGGCGCGTCCGGCTTTCGGCACCATCAAGCAATACATTTCCACGCTGGAAGACGTGATACGCATTGCCGAAGGGAAAAAGTTGAAAAGAGATGTCAATGGCAACCGTGAGTTCACCGTTAAACCCATTGACAAAAGCAAAGCCCAGATAGACCGGGCGTGGTTCGACGGCTCGGTGTCCTACGAAGTAGAATACGTGTTTGAATACGAAGACGAAATTGCTGCGCAGTGGAACGGCAACCGTCCGGGCATTTATCCGGAGTTTAAAGAGTCGTGGCTCAATCCTTCCGATATGGAGAAAAGAGTATATGCGGAGTTAGCCCGTCTCCACTGGAATATTATTACGGAGCCTGCATCTGCTAACGAGCCTTTTTATACCGGCGCAAATAACACCGTGAACGTGGGCAACACCAACGGCAAGGTCGTTTTACAAACCTTTGCCATCTCAAGCCTGGTGCGCACGGCAGAAGTCTTCGGCGGAAAGGTGCCCATGAACTTCCTGCTGTGGCCTAATTCGGGCTCGCTGCTCGAAGGCACGCCTTCGGAATACGTGTCGTCCATCAATTTGGCTATTGCCAACAAGGCGCACATCATTGGCCCCAGCATTGCCGGCGCGCCCAACAACTACCCCGAAAGCAACCACGACTGGCAGGCCTACCTTATTAGTAAGGCGAAGCTGTTCAACCACCCGTACTCCTTCGACACCTATGAACAGATGAACAAGTACTACGGCGTATGGGACAAGGGGCTGAAGACGGACTACAACTACAAGGATGCCGACGGCAAGGTGCGCCGCTACATCGACGGCATGTTCACCAACCACGCCGACGCCACCCTGAAGTTCTATCATGACCAGGGTAAGACCGGCAAGTTCAAGGGAACGGAGAGTGCGCAGGACGTTTTAGTCAGGCTTGGATATTAACATGAGGCGTTTAACTTTATAACAACGAAATGGAAATGAAAAAATACATATTTACTTTAGCTATAGCCTCCGTGTGCTTTGCGAATTCCGCATTCGCGCAGGGCGACAACTCCGACCCCTCGCTGCTGAGCATTACGTCGGAAAAGAACAACCTGGAATTTACCGCAGGCGGACGCCTGATGTCCGATGTGGCCTACTACCACAGTGATTTCACCACGCTCAAATCCGGCGCAGCCATCAGCGATGCACGGATACGCGCCTCACTGAAATACAACAAGCTCTACCTCTACGCCGACTTTGACTTCTCGGGCGGCAAGTTTGCACAGAAAGACCTTTACCTGCGCTACAACCTGAAGGAAGGCGGGAACGGAACGCACAGCATCAAAGCCGGCTTCTATGCCGACCCCGCTTCGATGGGCTACAACACGAGCCGCTACCAGTATCACTTCATCACCCGCGCTGCGCCTATTGAGGCGCTGGTAACAGGCCGCCAATTGGGAGCAACTTATAAATTCTACAACAAGTATATGTTGTTGGATCAAGGTATTTTTGCGGAAAACAGGTACAATAACCAGGAAGCTGGCTACCAGGGCATAACCCTTGCCGGACGCTGGGTCTACAAAGCCATTCGCTCGGACGACATGACGCTGCATGTGGGCGCTGCCGCACGCTACGCCAAAATGAATACCGGCTACGTGGAAAAGAATATTTTCAAGCAGTCGCAGTCGTTCGGCGCCAGCCTTGAAACGAGCGTAGACGCCACCGACCGGTTTCTCCATGTGGACTTGCCCTGGGCGTCGAGCAACCTGAACCTGTCGGGCGAGCTGCTGTTTCATACCAACAAGTTCTTTGCGCGCGGCGAGTACCTCTACAAGCATGTAGGCAAGACACAGCCCACGCAGGAGTTGCTTGAAGCGCAGCTCGGCGGCCTGTGGAGCGCAGGAAGCATTGCGGCTTATCAGAAATTCATTCCCTACCGCGACAACAAGTTTTCCGGCGCGTACGTGGAGCTGGGCTATCTGCTGTTCGGCAACCGCTACTCCTACAACGATGAAATGGGCGTCCTCGACGGCATGAACGATGATAATGCGCTGGAAGTGGTGGCGCGCTACAGCTTCGTTAACCTCAACGATATTGTGGATGGCGAATATTTCCTGCGGGGCAGCAAGAAGTTCTATGCCGGCGAAATGACCTCCGCTGCGGCCAACGCCACCAGCGATCCCGCCGGATACTACTACTACATGGATTACCCACTGCCCTCCACCAGCGTGCCGGGCGGCAAGGCGCACCTCGTTTCGCTGGGCTTGAACTACACGTTCAACAAGTATGTCAAGCTGATGGCGGAATACAAGTACACACGGGTAGACCACTACTACTACGATTTGGACAAGAACATCCATGCGGCACAGCTCAAGATGATGTTCTCTTTCTAAAGCCGGATTAAAGCCGAACCAGTAAGGCACGGCTAAAGTAGGTAACCATGGAGCGGGCAGCATTATAGTTGCCCGCTCTTTATTTTCAACTTATAACAGATGATACCGAGGGTAGGGTGTTCAACTTCTTGTACCCAATTTTCAGACATCTCAACAGCTATTCTTCCTTGCCGGAGTGGGAACCGAAGCCGGTAAAAACATGGCCGGCGCTGTAAAAGTCAACTAATTCGTTACGGTTCAGCAAAAAAAGGGGAAGTTGGGGGATAATTTCTTGGACGCAGCGAACGGGGAGGCCGTTCGCCTTATTGGCGTTGCCGGCCGGGTTGCTCTCTCCACTGCGAAAGTACAGGTGGTAACCGCTAGGAGCGTTAATCTGCGTATTGCTCCAGCCGCTCCCGTGCGCGCTCTGCTCGTTGAGCGCTCCATTGGTGTAGTTACGGAAGCCCGCAGCAGGGAAGAAGACACCCTAACGCAGTTAGTAGCCGCTGGCAAAGTAAACTGCTCCCTTTCTTTAATAAGGGTGTACAGTGGGCTACTGAAATTATCAAGACCTCTCTTGCGAGCAGTAAAAAAACTGTACCACCTTCAAAACGCTCATCTCTCCGTTGTGGACTCCCATTTTCTCACTCCCCTCTTAAAAACTTTTCAAAGAACAAAATTGTCATGCCGTATGCTTTCCGCTCTAGCTATTTGCTGTAAATGTACGAATTTTGTTGGAGTCATGTACTGTTGTTAAAAAGCTCAGCGCCTCCACCTGCACCGGAGGCCCTGCAAAGCCCATGCGAACAAGGCGTGTAAGCGCTGCGCTTTTTAGCATTTAATGAAAACTACGGACGCCAGGCACACAAAACAGAAGCTACAGTTGGACAACTTATATCGTTTCCGCTTCCAGTTGTCCATTTCTGTACTATACAACTTTCACCACTTGTTCCACCGTCATTTGGTTCTCCCGGATTCCACATCATCCCATCCGGCCACGAAACTCCTGTGGTTGCTACTGTACTACAGGTAACGCTATTCGATGCCACATCAAACCTAGCGCCGCCCTTGCGCCCTTCACCATAAGCAGGGACATACCAGTTTGTACCTTTGGCTAAACACGCCGTAAAGCCTGTTCCTTTCGTTGCAAGTGCATTTATTCTTTGAGAATTTGTCCGTCCGTCATTAAGGGAAAAAAGGCTTCCTCCGGGGTGGTCTGTTGTTAATAAAGGGCCTGTCGTATTTGCTCCAATCCACAGATCAACCTCTGCAACGCCTCCTTCATAAGCGCAGCCCGCACAATAAGTTGTACCGCTCGGTATTGCAGGCATGTTCAACGTTGGAGGAGTACCAACAGCGGCGCTAATACACCCCTTGCTATCCCTAACTTTAATGGTAGTTGTAGTTGCAGTGTAGGCAGTAGCAGCTGTTCCGGGCGTTGTGGTAACAGTGCCCCCACCAACTACAACGATTGGATTAATGCTGTAGTTAGAACCGGATCCGGAAGCATAGGTATAGGGAGGTGTTCCTCCGGTGGCAGTAGTTCTAACTGCAATCAGACCATTTGTGGTTAAGAGGCTTGCAGCTGCCACCGGCACATTTGTACTTGCCGTTACGTTCACGGTTTGCCTTTCGCTTTCACAGCCCGTCGCCGCGCTGTAGGCCGCCACGGAGTAGCTGGTCGGAAACGCCGAGATGGCCGGGGTGATGTAGGCGGCGCTCTGCGACAGGATGACCGTTGAGGCGCTGTCGCTGTACCAGCGGGCCACCCCCGTGCCGGTCACCACGCTCAGCGTAGCGGCGTTGCCCGAGCACACCGCATCGCCCGTGGCGGAGGTAATCGTGGGCAGCGCGTTGATGCTGGCGGTTACGGGAGTTCTTGCGGCGCTCTCACAGCCCGTGGCGGCGTTGTAGCTGCTCACGTGGTAGGTGGTGGCCACCGTGATGTCCGGGGTAAAGTAGGTGGCGTCTTGCACCAGCAGGCTGCCTCCGCTGCCGGCCTCGTACCAGCGGCAGGTGGTGCCGCTGGTACCCGCCGTGGCCTTGAGCGTGGCGGAGCCCCCGCTGCAGGCCGCCCCCGCTGTTACCGCAGGGCTGCCCGGCGTGGGGCTTAGCGAGGTCGTAACCCTGGCCCTGGCCGTGCTCACGCACCCGTCGGCGGTGCTTCTCGCCTGCGCCCAGTAGCTCGTCGCCTCCGTTAGGGGCGGCGTGTAGTAGCTGGCGCTGCCCATCAGCAGCGGCACGTTGGACCCGCTTCCGATGGTATCCGCGTACCAGTCGATGACCGCCCCCGCTGAGGCCGAAGCGCTGAGGCTGGCGCCCGCCCCGGAGCAGAAGGCCCCGGAGCTCACCGCTGCTACGGTGGGGAAGCTGTAGCAGCTCTGCACCAGCACCGTGAAGGGCGCGGTGTACGCCCCCGCGCTGCACTCCGTGGAGTACGCCACCCTGCGGTAGGCGTAGCTGCCCGCCTCCAGCGCAGGCGGCGTGGTGTAGGAGGCGGAGGTGGCGTTCTCTACCTCGGCCTCCGGCGCGCCGTCCTTGCTCACCATCCACCTGTACTGCAGGTTGGCCCCGCCCGCAGCATCGGTCAGGCTGTTGATCTCCACCGTTTGCCCCACGTTGATTACGGCCTGAGGCCTGGCCGAGAGCCCTGCCAGCACCAGCAAGGCCGAGAAAATGTACTGTTTCATAGCTATGGTTGTTGTTTACGTGATTCGAGTTGCAATATGCAACCTGTCATTATTCTTTTGTTCTTTTGTTCCTTGCTCTAGTAGCCTACTCCAATGAATCCCGGGCTCACCGGCGTACAGCCCGGGGGTACCCCCACCTCGCCGTGCAGCGTCTGGGTGATGGTTACGCTCTGCGCGGCGCTGGGCTGGCTGAAGTAGCCCAGCGCGTTGCTCCCCTTTGCCCACAGCTGGTACTGCTGCTCGGTGACGCCCGGCCCGTTGCTGATCACCAGGTAGGGGTTGCCCCCCTGCTGGGCGGCGGCCCCGTCCACGTAGAAGGTTAGGCTGTTGAAGGCCGCCATGTTGCTCACCTGCGTAACGGTATCCCCCGAGCAGCTGTGGGATGTCATGCCCAGCACCGGCGTGGCGACGCTCACGATGGGGCCGGGGGCGCTCCCCGCTCCGTACAGGCACCGAACCGGCAGGTAGTCCCGCTTGACGCCCCGGTTGCTGTCAGCGGCCAGCGGAGTGGCCGTCCAGGCGCCGTTTACCGCTACGGCCGCCACGCGGTTCACGCTGTCCGTGCCGGCGTCCAGCCCGGGCCGAAGGGCGCTCCAGTAGGCCCCGAAGCGTATGCTGCCTCCGCCAATACCCCGCTGCGCCTCAAAGGGCGTGGCGCTCCAGCCGAACCCGTGCCGGTCCGTGGCGCTTCTCAGGCCGGCCTGCACGCCAAAGCCGCTGAAGGAGGCCAGTTTGGCCACCGCCTCCCCCTGCCAGGGGTCGTAGGTGTTGGCCAGGCTGCCCGCCCCGTAGCCCAACTGCCCCCACTCCACGTCCGTGGGCAGGTGCCACCCGGGGGGACAGACCCCCTGGGGGCCGACCAGTTCGTACACCAGCGAGGGGTAGCGCGTGGCCGCGCCGTCATCGTACACCCCCGTCATGGCCTCGAACCAGCTGTACAGCCTGCCCACCGTGTCGCAGCTGGCCTCCGTGGGGTAGCACTTGCCCGCCTGCCGCCAGCGCAGGTTCTGCCCCAGCCACCACTGCTCGACACCATCCATGTATACCGTACGGTATATATTACAGTCTCTACCATCTCGAACAAACGCCTCCCAGCGGGCGCCCGCCCCCGTGGAGGCGCGGCTGCAGGCCAAGAGCGTGGGATCGCTATCCTTGTTGGGGTAGGGGCAGTCCTGCCAAATATCTTTCCTGGTAAAAGTAGTAGCGGAGCCGCCCACCCCGCAGCCTAAGCACTTATCCGCCAGGCGGTACACCTCCACCGCCAGGGCAACGCTGTCGGTGGGCAGCACGCCGGAGGGCAGGGTGGCCTTCAGCGTAAGCCCGCCGACCGTTACATCGGTCATGGCGGAGTCGTTTATCAATGTATACCGATCGGTATTCGACAGGATGGTACCGGAGGCGGCGGTGAACTTTACCCTGGCGCTGTCCACCCACGCACCGGCACGGTACACCCTGGTTGTAAACCCCAGCGCGTAGCGGGCGCACAAGTCCGGGGCGTCGTAGGCGAGCTCGCCGAAGATGAGGCGGTTCTTGAGGTCGACGTGGGTGTTGGTAAGGTAGGCCGCGGGCTCAGCCCAGGCTCGTATGCTGAGGAACATCCCAAAAAGGAGCAGGCTCAGCAGAATTATTTTTTTCATAGAAGCAGAAAAAATTAGTTTGCTCTGTTGCCCCAACTCCCCGGGCGATGTAAAACGCGGTGAAGACGTACTCTATACAATGAGAAAGCGCGGAGTTGCAATCCTTATTCTGAACTGAGGTACCACCACGCACCCATAACAGAAAATAAGTACAACCTCGCGCCACGCTAAAGCCTAGCATGGACGTGAACTTGCTCTTTATTCTTTCTGTTATATAAAACTTGGTGGTTTTCAGTCGCAAAGAATAAAAGCTAACGCTTTAGAAAAAGTATGTCTACAAAAATATCTGCGTCAGATCCTCTCTACATTTTAGTTAATTCTACCAAACGCCTATGCTACCAACGATCTGACAATATGGGTAACCGGTGTGCCTGGCATACAGGCTGCAAATATAGCAATTTTTTTGCTTATGCGCTACTTGCTGTCATAAAAAGAACGGGAAACAGAAAAATTTATTGTGTTGTAATTTACTATTTATTGGCGGGTGGGGGTTGTCATGATAATTCTTTTTACGTGTTTAAAGATAAAAACATGTAACGAAATTGGATATTACACCCTGAATTTATGCGCAAATGCCCGTTGGGATATGCCCCCTGCTCTTCGATTCATCTTTAACAAGCTCTCCCGGATGTATCGGTATAAATGGATTTCCTGTGTTACTCATAACAGCTTTATTTATTTGTGATTTCTGATATCAATTCTACTTTCAAAACTCCTAGAGTAAACAAAAAAGAGCTCAAAATTTGAGCCCTTTTTTGTTTACCATCAGCGTAAATCTTAATGACATCCGCAACCACAGCCATCATGTTCATGTTCGCCACAATCTTCGTCTCCGCAGCCACAAATATGTCCTTTTTTTAGCTCCTTTTCTGTGGCCTCACGAACATCCTCAACCTTTCCGGTAAAGTGCAAATCCATTCCTGCCAGCGGGTGATTAAAGTCCAGCATAACGCTGTTATCCTTTAATTCTACCACGGTACCGTTCAGAATGTGTCCGTCATGGTCTTGCATGGGAACAACGTTGCCTTCTACAAGCAAATCCTCTTCCAATTCGCCATCTACCATAAACATATCGTGCGGAAACTCCAGTATCATCCCTTCAATAACCTCACCGTAGCCGTCAGCTGCAGAAAGCTTAAAGTCAAATATATCGCCTGCCTTCTTTCCGGCAACATTGGCCTCAAATTTCGGTAGCAGCATTCCGTTTCCAAAAATAAACTGCAAAGGACTCCTTGCATCCGCTTGATCTACGATGTCACCGTCTACCACAAGCCGATACGATAGCGAAACTACCCTGTTGTTTTCTACTTGCATAATTAGAAATCAGCTCAACTGTTGAAATAAACGTGCAAAGTTAACACGAAAAAACACAAAATGATTCAACAAATTAAGCAATCCAGTATTTTGTCTTAAATCATATTAACCGTCAACACCACAATCAGCAGACCAATAATGGCGTACAGCTCAGGGAATACGGCCAAAACCATGGTAGGAACAAACACGTTGTGTCCCGATCCCATAGCGTTGATACCATTGGCACAAATTCCCGCCTGACGAATTGCCGAAAATAGCGCTATCAGACCCATTGCCAAGCCTGAGCCAAAAATAGCTGATGCGGAAAACCATGATATATCTGCCACTAACTTGCTCTGCGTCAAGAAAAAACCCACAAAGCCATACAGCCCCTGGGTACTGGGCAAAGCGCTAAGCGCCAGTGCACTACCTAGCATACCGGGATTCTTTTTCAGACTTCCCACCGCAGCATTACCGCTAATCGTTACTCCGTATGCACTACCAACGCTGGATAAGCCCACCATAAGAGCAATACCAATGTAAGCAATAAGAATAGGTTCCATTTTGTAAAGATATTTAGTTATTTAATTTTCTGAAATTTCAACGGATTATAAGCACGTCCTCCACCCTCAAAGCCGGCATTTTTGAAAAACTCTACAAAGGTCAAACGCAAAGGGTGCACCAAAGAGCCTAACAAGCTCAACAGAATATTTAACGTATGACCAAAAATAAAAATCAAAAACATGCTCACAAAGCCCAGTATGGAGAACTTATCACCATACACCGAAAAGGCCAGCGAGTTGAATACGCCGCCAAGGATACCTCCGGTAAGCCCAAGGGCAAACAAACGTATGTATGAAAGCAGGTCTCCCAATACACCGGTAACCAAGTTATAGGTGCCCCAGATACCGGAGCCGAAGTTAACCAGCGGATTCTTACCCGGTGTATTATAAAAGAAAAACACCAATGCCGCCAGCACAATCACACCCTGCAAAGAGTAGGATACCGCCGCGCTAAGAGTAACTTCCAATTTTGGTAACCCAAGATAGGCGGCCAAGCATATCAACAGCAAGATAGAAGCAATTTGTGCTAAGGCATACTTTATCCCCTGCTGCCTGGCTATGTTTACAGCTTTTATGCCCATACCATACAAAATTTGCACAGCGCCAACGGCCAGCGATAGTATCATCATACCATCCTGCGAGATAATATACTTATGCACCTTCTTTAGCGTCGGAATATCAACCAAAGCAAATCCCATAAAAGAGCCGCCGATAGTGCCGAATATAACCGTACCCGCACCTAACCACATACCCAACTTACAGAACGGACGAAAATCCGGTTTCACTTTCCGCATCAACAGCAGGCATGCCAGAATTAGAATTAACCCATAAGCTGCGTCTCCAAAACAGAATCCGAAAAACAGCATAAAGAATGGGGCAAACAGCGGCGTCGGATCTAATTCCGAATATTTAGGCAAGGCGAATAATCCCGTAATAGGCTCAAACAGTTTTGCAAAGCCGTTATTTTTCAACAAGATTGGAGGATCATCGCCTACCGTTACATCTTCGGCAAAGTAAACCTGCTGTTCCGCATCAAGGAAGTTAATCAGATTTTGCTCGTCCTCCGCGGGACAATATCCTTCAAGAATTGCCAATGCTCCTTCGGCTTCATGAAGTACGTTGTTGTTTGCAGCCTTTAGCTGCAAATCATTCAGCTGAGCGGCTTTTGCAGGTAAAAGCGCCTCTCTCAAAACTACCAGCTCTTTCAGGCGGGCATCTATTTGCTCAACCCTGGCGGCAGTAGCATCCAACTCTTTCTGCTTATCCTGCACAGAGAATGCAGGCATTTTCTGCTCCTGCGCATCGTCTAGCGTATGAAACTCATCCTCAGGCTTTTGTACTACCACAAAATAAAGCATCACCGGAGTTTCTTCAATCTTGAAAATATCTACATCATTCTCCCACTCCGGGTTATAGGCTTTAGGAGCACAAGTGTAGAACAAGATTCTCATCCCCGAATCCGTCAACCTCTTCAACGCTTCAACCGAAAAGTTGCCCCAAGGCGCAATCGACTCCGACTCCAACTTTACTTTGTCTTTCAATTGTAACTGCGCATCCTTTTCATCACGCAGCAGCTCCACTTCTTTTAGAAGTTCATCTACATTACAGCAGGCTGCGGTAATATGCTCTACACCCTTCTCCTTAGCAATCGTTGATAGCAAAGAGTAAGCGCTATCGTAGCGAGAAATCAGCTGCATTTGCTGCAGCTCATCCTCACCGGGTACCGTACCTCGCTTTGACACATCTACCACACCCAACTCCTGCAGGTGTCGCAGAAAATTATCCAACTCACGGTGGTATACCACAAATGTATATTTTACCATTGGCGCTACCATGCTTCTTCCTCCTCTGCTTGGCGTTGCTTTACTATTTTTTGTCCTGCCTTAGACAGGTTTTCTTCGTCCTCCATAAAGCGTTTTATCTTCAAAATTGCCTGCTCGTAACCCGGAATCTGCACCTTCTCATACAGGTTTACCTTTTGGGTTGTCTTCTTACGGGCTACATCCAACAAACGCATTTTTTGCAAGAAAAACTCTCGCTCTACGCCATACATAGCTAACTTTTTCAGTATATCCACCCCATCGGTGTACCAGTATGGCTTGTCAAAAAGGCTAAACTCCTTTTCATCAAACTCTACCTCGCCAAGAGTGGGAATAACCACTCCCGCTATCTTCTGTCTGCCCATGCTCACATCCCGCACGGCAAGCAGCTCTTCATCAAACTCTCCCCACAGCGTACGCATGTAGCCGTACTGCGATATTTGCTCCTGCAGCTTTTTCTCTAAATCATCAGCCGCATCCTTCGCTCGCCTGACCTCCATGCGCAATGCGCTTTCCTTACTTTTTATAGTAGGCAGCGCCCTGGTACGCATCTTCAGCTGCTTGTTCAGCTCGTTCAGCGAAGTCTTATTGAATTGAAACTTAATCAATTGTAATGGTTAATTATCAGTGGCCGGTATAAAATGTGGTTAAACTGTTAACCGCTAATCACTATTTTTCCAGTACTTGTTCATCAGCTCGTTCTTAATATTCACCTCCGTGCGGCTAAAGTATTTTGCAAATAGCTTCCATGCCAAATCCAGCATAAATGTTGTATCAATATCAACGTCAATGGCCAACAATTTTTCGCTATATTCTTTCGCAAAATTCAGCGTACGCTCATCGTAGTCGCTCAAGTCAAAGCCGTTTTCCAGCTTGGTTTTAGCGTTGGCGGCATCGGCGTACAAGCGCACAGCCGCATTCATTACCTGAGGATGATCTTCACGAGTTTGCTTACCTATTACCAGCTGCTTCAAACGGGAGAGAGAGCGGAAGGGGTCAACAATTACCTTACCCGTATCGCTGTCAGTGCGCAAGAAAAGTTGGCCTTCGGTAATGTATCCGGTATTGTCGGGAATAGCGTGTGTAATATCACCACCACTCAAGGTTGTTACCGCAATAATGGTGATAGAGCCACCACTGGGTAGCTGCACCGCCTTTTCGTATATCTTAGCCAAATCGCTATACAACGAACCGGGCATGGAGTCCTTTGACGGAATCTGGTCCATACGGTTGCTCACAATACTCAACGCATCGGCGTACAGCGTCATGTCTGTCAACAATACCAGCACTTTTTCATTCTTATCTACAGCAAAATATTCTGCCGCCGCAAGCGCCATATCAGGAATAAGCAAACGCTCTACGGGAGGCTGCTCCGTAGTATTCACAAAGCTGATAATATGATCAAGCGCACCTGCATTGTCGAATACATTCTTGAAGTACAAGTAGTCATCATTACTCAACCCCATACCGCCAAGAATAATTTTATCCGCCTTAGCGCGAAGCGCAACGTTTGCCATTACCTGGTTGTAAGGCTGGTCAGGGTCGGCAAAAAATGGAATCTTTTGTCCGGTAACCAGCGTATTGTTCAGGTCAATACCTGCTATGCCCGTAGCAATAAGCTGCGAAGGTTGCTCACGACGATACGGATTTACCGATGGGCCGCCAACTTCACGCTTCTCCCCCTGTACTTCGGGGCCACCGTCAATAGGCTTGCCGTATGCGTTAAAGAATCGTCCGGCCAAAGCATCACTCACTTCCAGTGTGGGAGGTTCTCCAAAAAATGTGACTTCGGTGTTGGTCGCAATACCCTCGGTACCCGAAAAAACCTGCAACGTAATTGAGTCGCCATTGATCTTCACCACCTGCGCCAACTTATCGCCTACCATGGCCAACTCCTCGTTTGACACACCCTGAGCCTTAAGCGTAACCGTTGCCTTTGTTACCCCCTCTAACTTTGTGTATACTCGCTGAAATGCAGTTGCTGTCATTATAATGATTTACAGTTGAACAATTTTTACTTTCTGGTTATCTACCTTTTTCACCAATCACTATATCCAAGTCGGTCAAATACTTCTTAAAGTTTTTATCCTTAAACTCACAGTAGTTCATTTGCTTCATAAGGTTAATGCACGACTTGTAGAATGATGCACATTCTTCAAAAGTATGGAAATCAAATGCCTTAGAGCAAATATCCATAACCTTGCCAAATACATACTGCTGACGCTCCATAGAGCAAGAGGCGTCTATCTTATCAAAGGCATCCTGCTGCAGAATAACAAAGTCTATCAGCTCCGACTTCCAAAATCTGTCATGGTATTCAACCGGCACGCTATCATCACCGAGAATGTTGATTTGCTCGGCGGCCTCCTTACCTCTTTGTATTAAAGTTTTGGCTCCCAGAACTTTAGCCACCCAGCCCTTTTCCACCTTTTCATTCAGATAGTCCTGAATTTCAGGGTATTCCAAATATTTCGAGTAGCTATCCATAGGGTCAACCGCAGGATAACGCTTGCTGTCTGCACGATTTTGCGATAGCGCGTAGAAGCAGCGTGCAGCCTTCTTTGTTCCCTCAGTTACCGGCTCCTTCAAGTTACCACCTGCAGGTGATACTGTACCGATAAATGTGATGGAGCCCGTGCTGCCATTGTTCAGGTATACAAATCCGGCACGTGAGTAAAAGTTAGAAATAATAGCAGGCAAGTCCATAGGGAAAGCATCCTGACCGGGAAGCTCCTCCAAGCGGTTACTCATTTCACGCAACGCTTGTGCCCAGCGTGATGTTGAGTCTGCCAACAGCAACACCTTCAAGCCCATGCTTCGGTAGTACTCTGCAATAGTCATTGCTGTATAAACAGACGCCTCACGCGCTGCAACAGGCATGTTCGATGTGTTACAGATAATCGTTGTACGCTCCATGAGCTTACGTCCCGTGCGAGGATCTACCAGTTCCGGAAACTCCTTAAAAATCTCCACCACCTCATTCGCACGCTCACCACAAGCCGCCATAATAATCATGTTGGCATCTGCCTGCTTGGCAAGAGCATGCTGCAGTACGGTTTTACCGCAACCGAACGGACCCGGAATAAATCCGGTACCACCTTCGGCTATCGGATTAAACGTATCAATAACACGTACGCCTGTTTCCATCATTTTGAACGGACGCGGCTTGCTCTTATAGCTGGTGATAGCAATTTTCACCGGCCATTTCTGCATCATGCTCACCTTGAACTCCTCACCATCTGCGTTAGCAAGCGTGGCAATAGTATCGGTAAGCGCGTACTCACCTTCAGCTGCGATTGATTTTACGGTGTATGTTCCTGTCATTTTAAAAGGCACCATAATCTTGTGCGGCATCCAACCTTCCATTACTTCACCCAACCAGTCGGCAGCGGTAACGCTATCTCCAACCTTTGCCAAAGGAGCGAACTTCCACCGGCTGTCATTATCAAGCGCAGGAGTATACTCGCCACGTTTAAGGAAAACACCCGTCATGGTTTCCAGATTGTTCTGCAATCCGTCATAACTTTTTGACAGAATACCGGGCCCCAACGACACCTCCAACATGTGTCCCTCAAATTCCACCTCACTTCCCACCTTAAGGCCACGAGTGCTCTCGAAAACCTGTGCAAAGGCCTTATCTCCGGTAATCTTAATAACCTCCGCCATCATTTTTACTCCGCTGGGGTGTGTAACAAAACAAATTTCGTTTTGCGCCACAGGCCCATCAACCTGCACGGTCACAAGGTTAGAAATAATACCTGCAATTTTACCCTTCGTTTTCATATGTCTAATTTAAAGCTTACAAGTTAAAAAGTTTACTTACAAATTACCTTGTAAACCGGTACACTTGTTAACTTTTTTCTAACACAAACGAGCTGTGGATTTCTGCTATCAGCTGCTTTAATCTTTCTGCTCCAATTTCCTCGCCCAATGCAGCCCAGCGCTCTGCTATCTGCATTTTTGCTGCGTATGCCAGCAATACATCTATAGAGAAATATTCAAGCTCACACAATTCGTCAGCCATCTCCCACCGTAAAGCATCTATGCGCCACTCCCGCTCCACAATATCCTTACCCTCAAAAACAGACAGCGCCCTATCCAGCCATATTTCCTCGCCTTTCAATCCAAAATCCGATGCATTACTCCGGCTCAGCACCTCCACCAAATCGCCCTCGCCTATTAAATTATTGGCAATATCACGCTTTGTTTTACGACTTAAAAAAGCCGCCTGCACATTCCGCAAGCTTCTCTCAAAATCAAACCAACGACGAATAAATTTACTATTTAAACCACCCGCATACTCGTAAAAATACTTCTGAAGCTTGGTTTCCAACTCCAGGTAAGAAACCTCTTTACCCGCATCTCCCTCTTTATTCCAGTACTGCTCTACAAAATCGAACATATACGAATGCAGCTTGCCGGGCTCTCTCACCTCCTGCTCTAGTTCCTCCGCCGAATATTTTGCTAAAGGATTATGCAACTCTCCTGTTTGCATCAGGTAACTCAACAAGTTTTTATTGTCATGATGCAAATACATAGCCTCCCACAACACCAAATCCGATTGCATCAGCTGAGATGCAATATCCTGTCGTGTTTTCTGATAATCGCTACCCTTTGCGTCTATATCAAACGCAAGGTCAGGTAAGCTGGATATGAGATAGTGGTATTTATTGTTCATTTATGCAAACGTAGAAAACCCGCGTGAGTCGTTATACTGAGCCCATCGAAGCATACGGAATAACCACCCTTTCACCGGATCGTTGGCTCTGTCAACCTTTAATTCAACAAACTCGGGGGCAACACGCGTAAACTACTTTATTTTATATCCGTGCCAAAAAGCAACGTGCGTACTTGCGGTCGCAAGTACTCTTTGAAAAGGTTTACAAAATCCTGACCAGTAAATGAAAGATAGTAGCCTCCATTCTTTGGACCAATTTTGAACCCGGCCCTTACGCTCCTGTCAAACTTCAACTCCAACCCCTTATCAAGTATATTTTTAGCAGATGTAACAAAACGTTTCTCCAGCTCAGCCTGCTTATCTGCAGGTAGCAAAATGGATAAATTTACAGGTTCAGTGGCGTTTACATTAAACCGCTCCGTGGCCGCCAGCACCAATGATTTCAGAAACTCTGCATCGGCAAAAGCCGTAGCAACGGAGTCGGCCAATGCGCTGTTGAGCAGCACATTCTCCAGCTCCAACTTCACGGTATGCACAGTATTATTTCCGGCGGTAATAATCTCATTATTAGATGTTTCCTGAGTTTTCACAGCCTCCCTCTGAGCCTTATCCAATATCCTGGCAGCCTCCTTCCGAGCCTTATCTACAATGGCAGAAGCCTCTGCCTGCGCCTTGGCCAATAGCTCATCTGCGGCCTTACGCCCCTTTTCTACACCTTCACCGTATAACTTTTCTGTGAGTAGCGCTAACTTATCTTGCATACAAAAAACAGTTGATGTATTGTCATTAAACTTTTATTGACATACTTTTGGTTAAAGTATGTATTAGCAAAGGTAATAAATTCATTTTATTTTACTATATAATCTTCCATTTATTTTCACATAAGTTGTTGGGTTTTGCGCAACTAGCTGTATAATAAAGACATTTCTCATGAAAATGCAGCTCGGGTTTCCAATTTTTTTTGCATTAACGATAGAAAAATAAAAACTTGTCGGTAATGGCACGCTGAGTGAAGCAACATACTCTTATATCACGGCAACGCAGACCGAACTATAGCATAACAACACAATAAATTTTATGTACGGAAATAAGAAGCCCGCCACATTCATTAAGCCCTGAAAGAGCGGAATCCGGTTTACTTCATTTGATTGCGTCCTTTCAGAACTTTTTGAGGTTTCGCTCAGCATGGCAGTGCACGGTTGGCCGGTCAATCTTAAATCATCGACATCGGTTTCTTCTTCATTAGCGCGTATCCAACAGACCATTCGGTAAAATCGGCCTTAAAACCGTGAGCTTTTATGGCCACACCGACGAACAATCTATCCGTAAGCTCCACCCTTGCGCCCAATCGTTCGTAAATAATTGGCGAAGATGGCTGATCTCCCACACGGGGAAAAGGGTAAATTCCCAAGTCCGTTATCAACCACAGGCGCTTGTAACCAACCTCGTGCGCCGCATAAATGCCAACGGTAAAATTATCCGATGAAAATTTAGCGTTGGACTTCATCACCCGCTGCACCTCCGATGAAGAGGGAGAAACCACACCCGGATTACGCAAGCCCATATCCTTAATCAACTCCTTATAAGCTGAGTGATAGCTATCTACATAGCTGCCCCACTCATAGTAAAACAGCTCTATGCCTGCTCCCCACTTGCGGCGATGGCTCACCTGCCTGAGCGCTGCCGTAGAGAATGTTAAGCAAGTCCATCGCTTCCCTTCACGTGGTCTTTTTTTATCGAATCCGGTATCAAGCATGCGCACACCACTACCTATAAACACATCCCATTCAAAAGACTTAGTCCATTCAGGCAGGGCAATTGGCGTATAGCGCTTATCCTTA
Organism: Prevotellaceae bacterium; assembly: GCA_031266015.1. GTDB lineage: Bacteria > Bacteroidota > Bacteroidia > Bacteroidales > UBA932 > JAISBU01. The sequence goes on from JAISBU010000044.1 coordinate 23,530, forward strand.
TTCTTATATAAATTCCATTGATAGGCAATGGTACCGGAAATAAGGTTTATCCCTTTATTCGGTTTTTGATACGAGCCATTGGAAAAATGCTGGAAGCTGATGCCTGCCGATAGCGTAGAATATCCGGGCAGCAGAAGCGAGGCCTCAAAAGAAAACTCCAGATAAGCATTATTCTTGTAGCCTATCAGGATGTTAGACGGGCTATGCTCCGGGTTGTACGAGTTAAAGTTATACGAGAATCCCGCGCTAATGTTGTAGCCAACAGAAAACCATTTGTCCCGGTAAACAGGAGCGCCAAAATAGGCATACAGGGCAGCGGGCTTACCTAAGCCAGCGGATATGGAATCATCTCCCAGGATAATTCCGTTCATGTTGCCCATGTAGTAGCCAACGCCATACCTGGGATAGCGATAGGATACGTCAAAGATATTCCGGTCGCGGTCATCCGTTTGCCAGCCCAGCTTAACATCCATGCCCACATAGTAATCCTTCAGAACAAAATTTTGCCGTTCCACCAGGCTACCTTGACGTGCTGATGCTGCGGCATAGAGCTTACGCGGACCATCGGTGGTATCTGTCCAGCTGAAAGCTTTGCTAACATGGCTGATTGACAGCGCCGAAAAAAGAAGAATATGGTATTTACGAAACGTATTCATTTTATAGGGGAACAAAGATCGGAAATTGAAGCACAACACAGGGCAGCCTTTAACAGTTGACTACATCATTCAACACCAGCAACAAGTTGTCAATACTCTGATTATTAGTATATTAACAGAAGACAATCAAGGAAGGTTGTTAACCTTAAACAAATCAAGCCTCACCATGGCTGTTATTATTAACCAAAATGCGCTATATTTGAGCAATAATTGCACTATAACCGAGCTTAGACCTAAATCTGCGCCATGGAGGCTATCATTATCATTGCAGGCACACTCCTGCTAATTGTTTCATTCGTAGGTTGTTTTGTACCGGCGTTACCCGGCCCAACGTTGGCCTATATGGCTATTTTGCTACGCTACTTTTCATCTACCGACACCATAGCATACTCCACCACCACCCTAGCGGCGCTTGGCATAATTATGGCTGTGGTTTTTTTGCTGGATTACATCATTCCCAGCTGGATGACGCGTAAAATGGGAGGCTCTAAATATGCATCCCGCGGCGCGTTGATTGGAATGCTTTTGGGAATTATTTTCACGCCCATAGGCATGCTGCTGGGCATGTTCTTGGGAGCGCTTGTTGGCGAATTAATGCACAGCAACAATACGGGCAGAGCTGTGGGCGTAGCTTGCTATACTTTTGTAGGATTTTTACTTACTACCGGCATAAAATTTATATACTGCTGCGCAGCTGCCTACTACTTCTTTTTTCCTTAAATACGAAGTCGATGAGCGAGAAAGCGCAGAGCTTCCACACCGGTAGAAAATCCCCCTACAAAATCTCCATACAAGTCAAACTCATCTGCGGCGGTAATCTTTACATCGTGAAATTCACCGGAATTCAGCTCTGTTTCACTAGAAATCAGCACTTCCCCATCCACCTCCGGAGAATCGTACTGCGTACGCCCCACGTAAAGCTCCCCCTCTTTTCGGTCTATAACTACGCGAAAAGTTTTTCCAACCTTAGCCGCATTTAAAGAGGCAGAAATACCGGCTTGCAGCTTCATTAAAACATCTGCACGTCGTTGCTTTTCCTCCTGCGGAATTACATCTGCCAAATGTTGCGCGCCATAAGTTCCCTCCTCCTCTGAGTAGGTAAACACGCCTAAACGCTCAAATTTAACCTCACGTATAAAAGTTATAAGCTCGGCAAACGCTGCCTCATCTTCGCCGGGATGGCCAACTATAAGCGTTGTGCGCAAAGCGATCTCCGGCGTCTGCTCTCGAAGCGCGCGAATTAAATCGTAGGTTTGCCGCCTGTCGTTTCCTCTTCGCATATTTTTCAATACGGTGGTATTTACATGCTGAAAGGGAATATCCAGGTACTTACAAATCTTCGGATTGTTGCGCATAACCTCCAGCACATCTGTAGGAAATTGTGCCGGATAGCCGTAATGCAAACGAATCCACTCAATACCTTTTACCTCACTCAAGCGCTGGAGCAACGCTGCCAGCTTGCGCTCGCCATACAGGTCAAGACCATAGTAGGTGGTATCTTGAGCAATTACCATCAGCTCTTTCACTCCTTTGGCAGCCAACAGCTCAGCCTCTCGCACTAAATCCTCAGCAGGAACAGAAACGTGCCGGCCTCGTATAAGCGGAATAGCGCAGTAGGAGCAGCCCCAGCTGCAACCCTCGGAAATTTTCAGATAAGCGTAATGCTTAGGTGTAGATACAAGCCGTTCGCCAATGAGGTTTTTCTTGTGCTGAACTCCCACGGCCACCAAAATATCCTCAATACTATTTACTCCGAAAAACTCATCTACTTCCTCTATATCATTTTGTAAATCAGACTTATATCGCTCTGCGAGGCAGCCGAAAACAAAGAGCTTATCTATTTCTCCACGTTGCTTTGCCGCTGCAAATTCAAGAATTGTATTTACGGATTCCTCCTTGGCGTCATTGATAAATCCACAGGTGTTTACGATTACAATCCGAGCGGAAAGCTCATCGCTATCATGCACGATACTGTAGCCTCCGTGCTGCAGCTGAGACATCAATTTCTCAGAATCCACAACGTTTTTAGAGCATCCGAGAGTAACTACGTTTATTTTCTTGTTGGAAGACATCGGGTAATTATGCATTCATAATTAGCTGAAAAGGGTTTCGACAAAGGCTTTTTTATCGAAAATACGCAGGTCGTTAATGCGCTCGCCTACTCCAATATATTTTACCGGAACTTTCAGCTGGTCTGAGATGCCAATAACTACGCCGCCTTTAGCAGTTCCATCCAGCTTAGTAATGGCCAGAGCAGTAATACGTGTAGCCTTACTAAACTCCTTTGCCTGTTGGTAGGCATTTTGTCCTGTAGAGCCGTCCAAAACCAGCAACACCTCGTGTGGAGCATCCGGAATAACCTTGCTCATCACGTTACGAATTTTCGTTAACTCGTTCATCAAATTCAGCTTATTATGCAAGCGCCCCGCGGTATCAATCAGCACAACGTCCGCGCCATTTGCCTTAGCGGCGCTTACCGTATCAAAAGCAACAGAAGCCGGATCTGAGCCCATTTGTTGTTTGATAATGGTAGCGCCTGAACGCTCTGCCCACACTACCAGCTGGTCTACCGCAGCAGCACGAAAAGTATCTGCAGCGCCAATATACACTTTCTTTCCCGCATTAACCAGCTGCGCTGCCAGCTTGCCAATGGTGGTGGTTTTTCCAACTCCATTGACTCCTACTACCATTACTACATACGGGTTACCATTGGTATTCGGGATTGTCTCAATGTTGGTAGTATTATCTTCAAGCAAGGCTTCAATCTCTTCACGCAACAAAGCATTCATTTCGCTCATGCTGGTAAACTTATCCTTAGCGGCTCTTTTCTCTATTCTCTCAATAATTTTGAGCGTAGTTTCAACGCCCACATCCGACATAATGAGCGCTTCCTCCAAGCCATCCAGCACCTCGTCGTCTACCTTGGTTTTACCAGCTACTGCACGCGAGATACGCCTGAGCAGGCTTTCCTTCGTTTTCTCCAGCTTAGGTGCCAGCTCCTGCGGCTGCTCCTCCGGATTTTTGTTGGAGTGAAATAAATTAAAAAATGCCATTATGCTTTGTATTTACCGGCTATCACTGCGGCTTACCCCGCAGCTTTTCATGATATAATGTAATTTCACTGAAGTATTGCGGTTCAAGTCCGCAATGGCAAACCTTGATTTCCCAGTTAAATAAAAAACTTCTTGCATTTTCAAAATGCAAGAAGCTTCTTTTTGTTTATGTTATCTGCCCTAAGGCAGCGTAAAGGAATTTACTTGCCAGCGAAAAAATCTTTCACGTTGTTGTTGTGTATCATTTCTTCCTTAAAAGCATAAGCACCTGTCTTTTCAGATCTTACCATCTTAATGCACTTGGTGTATGACTTAGCGGAACTCTTATCGGCCTTAAAAGAGGCCACTGCTTTCTTTGCCATTTTCTATATCTTTTTTTTATAAAATGCTACTACTTAATTTCACGGTGTACGGTTACCTTTTTTAGAAACGGATTGTACTTCTTACGCTCAATACGATCTGGCGTATTTTTCTTATTCTTGGTGGTAATGTAGCGTGAAGCGCCGGGAACACCGCTCTCCTTTTGTTCGGTGCACTCAAGTATTACCTGTATGCGGTTACCTTTCTTTGCCATTTTATATTTTCCTCCCTAAATATATTAGTAAATTGACACCAATCCGTTTGCCTGAGCCTTGGCCAAAGCAGCCTTCAGACCGATTTTGTTGATTGTACGAATACCTGCTGCTGTAACCTTAAGGGTTACCCAACGGCTTTCCTCTTCAAACCAAAACTTTTTTACGCGCAGGTTCGGTTCAAATAGTCGCTTAGTCTTAATGTTTGAGTGCGACACGTTGTTACCTCTTTGCAGGGTTTTTCCTGTGATTTGACAAATACGTGACATCTATATTTTACTATTAAATTGAATACACTTTTTCCCACTTGGGGATGCAAAGGTGCAAATTTTATTTTGATTGTCAAAGTTTTTCTGCAAAAATCATGTATTTTCCTCAAAAAAATTTGTTTTTTAAAGATATTGGCCTACCTTTGCAGCCGCTTTTACTCTTAATTGTTAAGAGCCTGACCGATTCAGTAGCTCAGCAGGTAGAGCACAACACTTTTAATGTTGGGGTCCTGGGTTCGAGCCCCAGCTGGATCACCAAACGGCAGTAACACAAACCAGTGTTACCGCCGTTTTTCTTTTGTAGCTGTTGGTTATAGCGATTTATAGAGGAAACGAAAAGATACAATAAAACACTAAAAAACATATATTTGTTGTACCCATGTTGTACCCATAAAACCTAAATGCCATGCTAGCACACTACAAATATGTATTTAACCGGAAAGATATCCGATTCGAGGATATTTTTGTCTTGACTTTTGGTTACTTTGCGTCAAGATAAAGTAACGGGTAAATTGAAAATTTATGATTATGACAGCTGAGGCGTCCTGCCATTAGATTGGGGGATTGCGGGTCAAAGCTCGCAATGACATGGGTTATGGGACGGCTGCCCCACGCCGTACCGTTGGCTTCATCGACTTTCGGTTCGACAGGCTCTGGGTGACAATGCGCGGTACACAATGGCAGCATGGTGCAAACTTGAGACTCAGCATGACAAGGCACATGCACCGGTAAATCGTAAATGGTATGCCGGTTAAGGTAGAAAAAAGCAACAGCGGGCAACCAAATTCTTTGGTTGCCCGCTGTTGCCTCAACTAGCTGTCTTTGCTTAGCTACTTTTTGAATCCCTCTTTTTGCAGCAAAGCGTCAATTGTAGGCTCTTGCCCACGGAAGCGCTTGTACAATACCATAGGGTGCTCGCTGCCGCCTTTTGACAAGATGTTTTCACGGAATGAGGCTGCTGTTGCCTGATCAAAGATTCCGTTTTTCTTGAATAACGAGAAGGCGTCGGCCTCCAATACCTCTGCCCACTTGTAGCTGTAGTAGCCTGCTGCGTAGCCGCCTGCAAAAATGTGGCTGAATGCGGTGCTGATAGCACAACCCTCTACGCGGGGGAGTACCATAGTTTTATCTACCGCCAACGCCTCAAAGGTGTTTATGATGCCGGTAAACTCTTGATTAATAGAGTGATAGTTCATGTCCAAGAACCCAAACGACAGCTGGCGTACAGCCAGGTATCCGGCCAGGTAATTTTGGCTGGCAATAATTTTCTGTACCAGCTCTGCCGGAATTTTTTCGCCTGTTTCATAGTGTACGGCAAACATATCCAGGAATTCTTTTTCCTTGTCCCAGTTCTCCATAATTTGCGAAGGCAGCTCAACAAAATCACGGTATACGCTGGTTCCGGTAAGGCTCGGGTAGGTTCCGTTTGATAGCATTCCGTGCAGCGCATGTCCGAATTCGTGAAGGAAAGTGTTTACCTCGTAGAAAGAAAGTAGCGCCGGCTTGCTATCGGTGGCTTTGGTAAAGTTACATACGTTTACAATGTGCGGACGCTGGTCTACACCATTTTCCTTGTGCTGGTCACGAATATCGTTCATCCAGGCGCCGCCACGTTTTCCTTCACGTGGGTAAAGGTCTGCATAGTATAGCGCCAAAAATGCGCCATCCTTATCGTACACCTCGTACACCTTTACATCCGGATGGTATACAGGAATGGCTGGATTTTCCTTGAAGGTAAGACCATACAACTTTTCTGCCAACGCAAAAATGCCTTTGGTTACATTATCTACCTTAAAGTAGGGGCGAAGCAGCTCTTCGTTCAGGCTGTACTTCTCGTCTTGCAACTTTTCTGAGTAGAAAGACCAGTCGTAAGGTTGCAGGTCAAACTTTGCACCGTTGCGCTTTGCGTATGCTTGCACTTCCGCCACTTCTTTCTGCGCAAAAGGCTTAGAGGCATTTAGCAGCTGATTCAGCAGCTTGTTTACGTTGTCGGCATTTTCGGCCATACGCTCTTCCAGTACATAATCAGCGTAAGCGTTGTAGCCAAGCAGCCGGGCAATTTGCAGACGGGTATTTACAATGTCGCGAATGATTTCTTTGTTGTCGTACTCGTTGCCCTGATTGCCCTTTACGTTGTATGCCAGGTATAACTCTTTGCGCAAATCACGATCTTCGGCATACTTCATAAATGGTCCGTAGCTTGGCTGTTGCAGAGTGAACACCCAACCTTTCATACCTTTGCTTTCTGCTGTTTTTGCCGCTTGCTCAATGGCGGTAGCGGGCAAACCTTTCAGCTTTGCTGAATCTGTAATGTTAAGTGAATAAGCGTTGGTTTCGGCCAATACATTCTTCTTAAAGTCCAACGTAAGCTTGGAAAGTTTAGTGCTCAGCTCACGGAACTTTGCCTTATCCTCTGCGCCCAGGTTTGCACCGTTGCGGGTAAAACTCTTATAGGTTTTCTCCAACAGCGTTTGCCGCTCGGAAGTTAGCTGGCTCTTGTCAGCGTTTTCATAAGCTGTTTTTACACGGGCAAACAACTTCTCGTTCAGGCTAATATCGTTGCTGTACTCAGTAAGCATGGGGGTTACCTCCTGTGCTATTTGCTGCAGAGCGTCATTAGTTTCTGCCTCGTTTACGTTGAAGAAAATGCCGGCCGTACGGGAAAGCAAACCGCCTGCATAGTCCAAAGCGGCAATCGTGTTTTCAAAATCCGGCGCCGCAGTATTGTTGGCAATGGCATCAACATCTTTGCGGCCGTCCTCTATAGCCGCCTTAAAGGCAGGCATGTAGTGTTCCGGCTTAATTTTGTCAAATGGCGTTGCGCCGTAGGGAGTATTAAACTCCTTGTGCAACAGCGGATTATCGTTGCTACACGAGAAGACCATAACAGCCATAGCAGTAGCAGTCATCAGCAGTAGTTTTTTCATTTTGGTTATATTTGGATGATTTGTTTCCTGTTTCTACACCTGCAAAGATACTAAAATGATTTCAAATGAAGCTGGGCTGCAAAAATGCTTGCAAAGGGCGCAACCTTCCTGTTCAAATATTGTTGATTATTTCCTGTGGGAAACTTGCGTAAAAGTAGATTCTGTGGCTAATTTTGTGCTGGCATTCGGTTCATTATAAAATACAAGGGAATTTGGTGTAAGCCCAAAGCTATCCTCGTAGCTGTGATCTCCTAAAACAGGCTTTAAATTGTTTCCATTTGCCACTGCTTCTGTAAAATTTTGGAGTGGAAAGGCCGATTTAAGGTGGAGTAAGTCAGAAGACCTGCCGTGTGCTGCCATGCGCAATGCTTTCGGGACGAAGAGCGATTGAATTCCCTCCATAGCTGACACAATGGAGGCGTAAGACCGTTTTCTCAATTTTTATCCCCTAAAGTTCGTGGCGCTCGTGGCTTCTCTGTGGAGGAAAGTTTGTAGACGTGCAATTTTTCAAGCCTATTTTACCATGAATCACTCGGCTATTCAAATTACCAAAAGAGACGGCAAACGTGAGACTTTCTCGTTGGAGAAAATCAAAAATGCTATTGCAAAAGCGTTCCATGCCAACAATGTTGCCATATCCGATAACGACTTGTATGAGATTGCGCTCGCAGTAACCCGGCGAATCAGTAACCCGGAAATCACGGTGGAGGAAATTCAGGACTTGGTGGAGAAAGAGCTGATGCGCTGCAACGAGTTTATTGCCAAAAAATATATTTTGTACAGAGAGGCCCGCACCAGGGAGCGTGAGGCTAGAACCGATTTGAAGCAAATCATAGATAGCATTGCCAGCATTGCAAGAAATGATATAAACCAAAGCAACGCCAACATGTCGTCGCATACGCCCGCCGGGCAAATGATGACGCTGGCTGCGGAGTCTGCAAAAAATTACACCGAGAAATTTTTGTTGCCCCACAAGTACATGCAGGCGCACCGTGATGGTGATATCCATATTCACGATTTGGACTACTATTTTACGAAAACCACCACCTGCATTCAGTACGATTTGGATGATATCTTCGAGCGTGGATTTCGTACCAAAAACGGTAGCATTCGTACTCCCCAATCCATACAGAGCTACGCTACGCTGGCTACCATTATTTTTCAGACCAACCAGAATGAGCAGCATGGCGGACAATCTATCCCGGCCTTTGACTTCTTTATGGCAAAGGGCATTCGCAAATCTTTTCGTAAGCATCTCATCGGTAACATGCTGACCTTAGCGAGCCTTCATGGAGAAAATGCTGATGATGCAAAGCTGAAGGAGGCGGTGTCGTTGGTTGATTCCATTGAGGTTTCCGAAAGTGTGAAAAACGGATTGCTGAAAAAGCTGGCTGCTATTTCCGTAAAGATTAGCGCACAAGAGCTGGATGTACTGCTGCAACGCGCCCGTGAATCTACACGTAAAGATACGCATCAGGCAATGGAAGGTTTTATTCATAACCTGAATACCATGCACTCACGTGGAGGGAATCAGGTGGTGTTTAGTTCAATCAACTATGGTACAGATACTTCCCCTGAGGGACGTATGCTCATTCTAGAGCTGCTCTCTGCCACCGCAAAGGGTTTAGGTCGGGGTGAAATTCCCGTTTTCCCAATTCAAATCTTTAAGGTAAAAGAAGGGGTTTCGTATAGCGAGGAGGATTGCAAAAAAGCGCTTGCCGATTTTGATGCTGCCTTACGTGGAGAAATGACGTTCGGCGCCCCCAACTTTGACCTGCTGCTGGAGTCCTGCAAAACCACCTCTACAGCGCTGTTTCCAAACTTTTTATTTTTGGATGCACCTTTCAATATCAACGAAAAGTGGAACGCTAACGACCCCAAGCGTTACGTACATGAAGTTACCTCTATGGGATGCCGTACCAGAGTATTCGAAAATTTGCGTGGAGAAAAATCCTCATTAGGCAGAGGAAATATTTCGTTTACCTCAATGAACATGCCTCGTATAGCTATTGAGGCGCGCCGTAGGGCAGAGGAGGCAAGCTCCGGTGGCAGCAAAAAGGAAATTCAGGCAGAAGCACGCAAGCTGTTTTTGGATGGCGTATATCGCACATCCACCTTAATTGCCGATCAGCTGTACGAACGCTACAAATACCAACGCACGGCCTTAGCAAAACAATTTCCATTTATGATGGCAAATGATGTATGGAAAGGCGGTAGCGCACTTCAACCCGATGATGAAGTGGGAGATGTAATAAGTTCCGGCACCTTGGGTATTGGGTTCATTGGCGGGCACAATGCTATGATGGCCATATACGGCGAAGGGCACGCTACCAATGAGGAAGCTTGGCAAACACTTTATGAGGCTATCCAACAAATAAACAAGGTAGTGGACGAGTATAAAGAGCGCTACCGGCTGAACTACTCTGTACTTGCCACACCGGCCGAGGGTTTATCCGGAAGATTTACCGCAATGGATAAGAAAAAATACGGCATTATCTCCGGCGTAAACGATCGTGATTACTACGTAAACTCCTTCCATATTGATGTGAAGGAAAAGATAAATATGGCGCAAAAAATAAAGAAAGAAGCGCCTTTCCATGCCATTACCAAAGGTGGACACATTACCTATGTGGAGCTGGACGGCGAGGCGAAAAAAAATATGAGCGCCATGCTGAAAATTGTACAGCTCATGCGCCAGGAAAATGTTGGTTACGGCTCTATCAATCATCCTGTTGACAGGTGTAGGAAGTGTGGCTATCAAGGAGTGATATATGCCGCTTGTCCTGTATGCAAGAACGAAAATATTTCACGTATGCGTCGCATAACCGGTTACCTTACAGGAGACTTGGATTCTTGGAACTCATCAAAAAGATCTGAAGAGGCAGACCGAGTAAATCACATGTAATATTCTGTGTATCAAATGTTTCCAGATCCTCTGAAAATATTGGAGGCGTATAGAGAAACCATTGCCGATGGCTATGGCTTGCGCTATTCCGTATACCTTTCGGGATGCGAACACAGCTGCCGGGGATGCCATAATCCGCAAAGTCAGGATCCTCAAAATGGCAGCCTGCTTACAGAAGAACGATTGAGGCAAATGGCGGATGACGTAAACAGTAACCCCTTGCTCGATGGCATTACACTTTCCGGTGGCGATCCGTTCTTTTTTCCAAAATCGCTTTTTGTGCTTCTGAAAGAGTTGAAAGACAGGACGAACCAAAATATATGGTGCTACACCGGCTACACCTATGAGTTTTTGCTGGCTAACCCGGATTACTCAGCCTGTTTACCCTACATAGATGTGCTGGTAGACGGACCTTTTGTAAAGGAAAAATTATCACCTCATCTTCATTTTGTCGGCAGTAGCAACCAACGAATACTGAAGCTAAAAAACGGAGCAGTTGTGGAATAGCTTCGCAGCAAAAGTATTTTCTTCATTTTTATTATTTTATTTGATTGATATATTTACTTTTTCTCTTTTATCGGGAACCTTTACCCAACATTCTTTAGTGATGTCATTCCATGACCATTCTAAAGAAGAAAAATCGCCATCCTGTTTGTCCACGATGATATTTTCTTCCACGTTTCTGATAATCTTATTATTTACAGATATGCTATTTGGTTTTTCTTCCAAATGATATTTAAGAATAATATTCCTGTTTTCTGATTGGTGGAAACCTTTATCCTGTGGCTCGATGGTAGTTGTATATCCATTACTCGAAGTAATACATAAAAAATTGGTCCTTGAATAAATATCTTTCAGATAATCGAGATTCTCTCCCTCATCTTCATACAAATCAAAAGAAGTACTTTCATTCTCATAATTCGGGAAAATATGTACAAATAAAGAATAATCTTTCTTCTCGTGTATATATTGCATAACAGGCATCATCGGAACGATAGAACCTTTCTTTACAAAAATGGGAATCGTGCCTAACGGCGCGCGATAGGCAATTGTCTGCCCACCCGGATAGACCGTTTTTTTATCATTGAAGTCTATCCATTCGCCATCAGGAAGATATACCCGTTTTACACGTTCGCCTTTTTTCAGTACGGGAGCAACCAGTAATTCTTGTCCGAAAATGAACTGGTTATCTATCTTTACCGCTTCTTCATCATTCGGATATTCCATAAATAAGCCTCTTGTTATAGGTAAACCTGTATCATGAGCTATACGCGAATAAGTGTACAAATAAGGGAATAATTGATATTTCAATTCGATGGCAGCTTTGCTGTTTTTCTCTACTACTTCTCCGAACATCCACGGCTCAACAGCATTATCTCCTTCGTGGTGCGC
>JAISBU010000055.1 GCA_031266015.1 Prevotellaceae bacterium
TGCCCGGCGGGGTGGCACGTGCCGCTGGCCAGCGAGTGGCAGCAGCTGGGGGCAAGCATTGGCAGCCCCGCCCCGTGGAGCGGCTTGCCGCACCTGATGGGCTTTACCGAGGGTAGCGACAGCTGGACAACATCAACACGCCCTCTGCGCAATACCGATGACCGCTACGGCTTTAGGTGGCTGGCCGATATATTTATTCCGAACATCAGCAAGGGCAGCTATGGCGTTGGCGGCAAGAACAACATTACATACGGGGCGTTTTGGAGCGCCGGTCTCGGCAGCAACGAGGACATGTTCACGGAAGCTATTAAGCGCGTGGCGGCCGCCGTGGACAACGGCTGGGCCTCCGACCCGCTTGCGGTCGATACGGTCAACGGCGGTCCGGCGGGCAGCAAGGGCCGGGACTTCTTGCCCGTTCGGTGCGTGCTGGGGCAAGGGCCGATGACGGCCTGGATTTACGACAGTGATCGCTACGATGATGGCTACGAGGCCCCCGAGGAGAACCCGTGCACCATAGGCGGCTGCTCTTGCGGCATTGATGCCGGTACTATCTTTGGAGGGCATAATAATTGCCCCGCTATTGAGCCTGGCGTTATCGGGGTGGCTGAGGCTACCGTTGAGGTCTGCAAAAACATAAAGCACCCCGGCGCCATCGGATGTTTTCCGGAGGAATAGGAAAGTGAACAGTGAGACAACGGCTATTATAAATTATAATTAATAAATGACAGAGTTTTCTGGGTTCCGCTACGCTTTTCTCAGCATTACGAGGGTGGCAGCGATTCCTCCACGCGCCCGCTCGTACCTCGCGGGCTTGGTCGGAATGACGGCAGCATTTGAAGTAAAGAGTGGGGGAGTGTTTTTCGGCGGCGCCGCCGCCACAAAACCCCCTTCTTACCCCACCGGCGCCTCGTCATTCCGACCGGAGCGCAGCGGAGTGGAGGAACCTCTTCCCCGCCGTTGTCCGCAGCGGCGCACAAGAACCACCGTTGTTGCTCGGAGCTTGCTCCGCACCGCGGCTTATAGCAAGCCTCGCTTGCTTGTAATGTTTTGATAATTAACGAATTAATAAATTATAAATTATAAATTATAAATTATAATTTATAAATCAACAATTATAATTAATAAATGACAGAGTTTTCTGGGTTCCGCTACGCTTTTCTCAGCATTACGAGGGTGGCAGCGATTCCTTCACGCGCCCGCTCGTGCCTCACGGGCTTGGTCGGAATGACGGGGCCAATTGAAGTAAAGAGTGGGGGAGTGTTTTGCGGAGGCTTCGCCGCCGCAAAACCCCTTCTTACCCCACCGGCGCCTCGTAATTCCGACCGGAGCGCAGCGGAGTGGAGGAACCTCTGCCCTCGCTTTGTTTGTAAGCTATTAACTATTACTAACTAACTATTACACCAACTAATTAACCAACTAAAAATGAAACACTTAAAAAAAATATTTCTGCTGCTGACAGCAGGGATAACCGCCTTTTCGGGCGCATGGGCGCAGACCAGGGCGCAGGCGCAGGCCGGCGAGTCGTACGTCATTTCGAACAGCCAGGGCGCCTCGGTTATCGGTGGCGCAAGGTACCAGTGGTACCGAAACGGTGAGCTCATTGAGAATGCCACAGCCGATGCCTATACCGTTCCTGGTTATTTGGCCTACGGGGAAAATGAGGAGTTTAAGCGGGGCGTTTCCGCCGCGGATAATACCTGCGATGAGTGGAAGTTCTCCAACACTGTTACCGTTAGGTTTTGCAACCTGCTCGTTACTGGGAGCACCACTGGGAAGACTTGCTGGGCGAAGGTCAACGTTAACGATCCCGGGCAATTCGCCGCCAAGCCCGACACGCTCACGAAATTCTACCAGTGGAACAAGCCCGGTACCGCCTGGCCTGCCACCGGCGCTATTTCGGGGACGTGGCCAGTGGCTGGCGACCCCGATTTTGCCGCTACCACGTGGATAAACGGCAGTCCCTGCCCCGCCGGGTGGCGATTACCTACAAAGGATGAGTATGTGGCTCTGGACGCCCAGGGCGGCGACCTTTCCGGCAAAGGCGGCAGATGGGCGGTCGCTGGCGCTAGTGTTTGCGGCGTTAACAAAGACCAGTCTTGCGGCAACAAGGTTGCAGGGCGTTTTTACGGTAAAAATTTTGCCACCTGCTCTTTGGCTCCTGGGGGCAACATGGTCGGCTGCGTCTTCTTCCCTGCTGCGGGCTACCGTACCTACACCAATGGAGCGCTCAACAGCCAGGGCGGGCAGGGAAACGGTTGGAGCAGTACGCAGTATAACGGTACTAACGGTTACTTCCTGTACTTCAACAGTACAGCCAGCGGCCCGGCCTGGAGTGACAGTAAGGCGTACGGCTTCCCCGTTCGCTGCGTCCAATAAATTTTCGAGGCCTCCGCAGCGAGAGCGAAGGAGAGAGCCCGAAAATTTGTCCCTCTGTTGCTGGTGCCGCACCGGGTGCAGCGGAGCGGAACGGCGGTGCGGTCCCGCCCCCTTGCAAAAAGCGCTTGACAGGGGCGCCTAGGGCTGGCAGATCGGCGGGGGAGCTTGTCGAAGGGTACTTCGACAAGCATGGGGGGAAAGGCCTTTCAATTATAATTTATGAATTATGAATTATAATTTGAAAGAGGTTTCTCGGTTCCGCTGCGCTTCCCTCGAAATGACGGGGGCGCAATGAGGGAAAAAAGGTTTCTCCACGCGCCCGCTCGTACCTCACGGGCTTGGTCGAAATGACGGCGCGGCAATGAGGGGAAAAAGGTTTCTCCACGCGCCCGCTCGTACCTCGCGGCTTGGTCGAAATGCCGGGGACAAAGAGGTTTCTCGGTTCCGCTGCGCTTCACTCGAAATGACGGCTGTGGCGAGAGGGTAAAATAAGTAGGGGAGGTAGTAGGGTGTTTTGCGGCGGCGCAGCCGCCGCAAAACACCTACCATACACAGCAGCGGCGCCGTCATTCCGACCGGAGCGCAGCGAAGTGGAGGAACCTCTGCCCTTGATGTTGTTGTGCTGTCATTCCGATCCCCTCGGCTTCGCTCGGGGCAGGCTCCGCGCAGCGGAGCGGAGGAACCTCCGCCCTACAACGTTGTTTGGGGCAGCGGAGCGGAGCGGCCTACAGTTCAGCCCTCAGCGTTGCACTATTTTGATATTGATAAATTATAATTTATAAATCATAAATGAAAGAGGTTTCTTGATTCCGCTTCGCTTCACTCGAAATGACGGGGGCGCAATGAGGGAAAAATAGGTTTCTCCACGCGCCCGCTCGTACCTCGCGGGCTTGGTCGAAATGACGGCGGCAAGAGGTTTCTCGATTCCGCTTCGCTTCACTCGAAATGACGGCGTTGGCGAGAGGGGAAAGAGGTTTCTCCACGCGCCCGCTCGTACCTCACGGGCTTGGTCGAAATGACGGGCGGCAAGAGGTTTCTCCACGCGCCCGCTCGTGCCTCGCGGGCTTGGTCGAAATGACGGGGGTGGCGAGGAGGGTAAAATAAGTAGGGTGGGGATGTTTTGCGGCGGCGCAGCCGCCGCAAAAAACATCCCCACTACACCGCCGCCGCGCTGTCATTCCGACCGGAGCGCAGCGGAGCGGAGGAACCTCTGCCCTTGCGGGAACGGCGTTGGCGAGAGATTCCTCGCTTCCCTCGAAATGCCGGGGGCGGCAATGAGGGAAAAAAGGTTTCTCCACGCGCCCGCTCGTGCCTCGCGGGCTTGGTCGAAATGCCGGCGGCAAGAGGTTTCTCGGTTCCGCTGCGCTTCACTCGAAATGACGGGGGTGGCGAGAGGGTAAAATAAGTAGGGTGGGGATGTTTTGCGGCGGCTGCGCCGCCGCAAAACACCTACCCACTACACCGCCGCCGCGCTGTCATTCCGACCGGAGCGGAGCGGAGGAACCTCTTCTTCACCGCTGCTCGGAGCAGGCACAGCGGAGGAACCTCGGCTTTCGATGTTGTCCGGGGCAAATGCAGGCACAGCGGAGGAACTTCCGCCCTACAACGTTGCACTATTTTGATAATTATAAAAGGTTCAAGACAACTTTAGAGGTTCTTTTCTAAAGTTTCTAAGTAAAGTTAAGTAACTATTTTTGTTTCTATAATTGTATCTAAGCTCGCATTCTTTTATGTGTAGATAAAACGTGTGCTTATGCACCTTCACTGCAATTATTTTATCCGGAGGCAATTGACTGATAAATGACTATTGAACCAATTGCTAATTCGTAATGGCTGCCCGCAATGCGGGCTTTTTTGAACATCATTCTTTCTGCAACAGCCAATCTACAATGTTTATATGTTCAATCCCTTCTACTTCAGCAGCTACCATGTCTGTTGAAATGATGTGTTTGGGGTAGTTATCATCAATGGATTTTAATGAACGAATTTCTCGCTCTGCCGTTTTTGGGTCCGACATTGACCAAGCTACCTGATAGTATTCGAACTTATTCAGTGCGTTTTTCACAATAAAATCCACCTCATACTCTCCGATTTTTCCAATCCAAATCTGATAACCTCGCCTATTTAACTCCAAGTACACAATGTTTTCCAAAATATGCCCCACATCCTGATACTGAAATTTTCCCAGCTTCAAATTCCGAAATCCAATGTCTACCAAGTAGTACTTTTCTTGCGTGGCAAGTTGCTGCTTTCCTTTAATATCAAAGCGGGTTACTTGATAAAAAACGTAAGAATTTACCAAGTATTCAATATATTTTTCCACTGTGTTGTGGTGTATGTCCTGCTTATCCTGCTTCATAGCTTTTGAAATACTGCTTGGCGAAACAACGCTTCCAATAGCACCCATTAAAAATTTTGAAAGGTTGTCAAAACTTCTCATATTCTGAATGTTGTATCGCTGCTTAATATCCTTTTCTACTATGGTACTATAGACGTCTTGAATGTACATATTCTGAATATCGGCACCTTGATTTCGCAACAAGATGCCTTGTGGCAACGAAGTTTCGTAGAGGTAGGTGTTAAATAATTCGTACTTGTTTAATGGTGAGCTTTTTTGGCTTTCAGTAAATTCGGTAAATGAAAATGGCAAAATGTGAATGGTTATGTAGCGACCCGAAAGTAAAGTTGCAAGGTCGCCCGATAAAAAATGGGCATTTGAGCCCGTTACGTATAAATCGATATGTTTTTCAACGTAAAGAGCATCTAGTAGCCGTTCAAATTCAAGAATTTGTTGTGGCTCGTCCAAGAAAATATAGTTCATACTTTCGTTATCTGCCTTGGCTAAAATATCTTTGTAAATATCACGCCAAGTGTATTTTTCAGGGAAAATCGGTTTTTCAAAATTATGCTGCTGAACTCTGCTTGCGGGCACTCCCAAATCAATAATTTGCTGAGCAAAAATTTCCAGTAAGGTAGATTTGCCCGAACGCCTCAATCCCGTAACAACTTTGATAATGTGCTCGTCTTTCAACTTTTCCAGCTGTTGGATATAATATTGACGACTTACTATAGTGTTGCTCATATTTAGCTGATATTTAATTAATTGCATTTTACTTTGTCAAAACTTTGTATTTTTTGTAGTTTTGACAAAGGTATGATTTTTTTTGTAAAATATCATCTCCGCTTGCCGAGGCTGGGAGCGCTTGACCAACTCGACTGGCTACTACTACCACTCCCATCTCAAATTTTGCAGCTGCTTTTTAATTCGTTCGCTTGAACTGTGAATGTAAATCATGGAAGTTTTTATATCGCGGTGTCCTAAAATATCCATGATGAGGTAGGGGTTGGCGCTAATGTCTGCAAGCGCTGTGCCGCAGGTGTGGCGCGCCATGTGGAAGGTTAAGTCTTTTTCTATTCCGGCAATAGAGGCAAGCAATTTCAGCTGGCGATTGATGGCTTGGTCGCTCATTTTGGGTATAGCCTGAATACAAAAACCTATCGTATACTTGCTCCAGAGCAGCATTGATTAACTTCTTTCTATCTAATCCCTCTAGGCTGTGTAACTCTGATGGCTCAAGGTTGGCTCGGTCGCTTTCGCCCCTGTTTGCCTCAAAATTTAAGTATGGATTTTTACGCGGATCGAGCAACCCTTTTTCTTCGGCAGCAGTGATAAATTTTTTGAGCGTTCCGTGTCGCTTACCTATGGTGATTTGCTCGTAATCGTTTTTAGTTAAAAATAAATCTAACTTTTTCACCAGCGTTTCGTTGATGTCACAAAAGCGCAGCTGCCCCAAGGCCTTTTCAAATAGCCCAATGCTGGAGTAGTAGGCGTCATACGTGTCTTGTGATATGCGCTTATGCTCCAGCTGTTCAGTAGTAACTGATTTTGCAAACTCATGAAAGTTATCACGCGAACCGCTTTGATACGCGCTAAGAAGGTCTGGTGTTAGTGCGCCGCCTTGTGCAATAAGTTTCAGCTCATATTCCTCCAAATCGTCCACTAGCTTGCGCAAATGCTGGTACAGCGTGGCGTAGTTGGGATGATTTTTGCGCAGCACTTTCGCGCGGTCGTCCCAATATTTTTCTTCAACCGCTTCACTTCACTCGAAATGACGGCAGCATTAGGGGTCTACAGCTTCATGATTAGCTTTGCGCCCTCGCCGCTATGCAGGCTGGCGGCCATGCGCGAGAGCAGCTCTTCTATTTTCTTCGTATCCGTACTTTCGGGTAGGGCAAAGTTTTCCGTGCCCTGCTCGTCTAATCTTTCCAGCACCATTCCTACCGTAATTTTATGAATATCTACGGCCGGGATATAGGCGCTCACTTTTTCGTCGTCGGTGTGCGTTTGTACTAAAATATTACACTCGGTAAGCTCATAGGCCAGCTCGCGGGCAAGGCGTACGGGAAGGCCTATTTTATTGGCAATGTCTTCGGAAGTCAGAGGTTTACCGCCTTGCTCAAAGCCGTTTACGATGAGCTTTGTAACCAGCAGGGCGATCAGCTTTTTGTATTTCTGGCTGATGCTTTGTGAGGCGAGCTCGTACTCGTAGCGCTCTACGTTTTGTATGGCAAACGCCAGCTCTGCTCCAAAGAGCAGTATGAGCCAGCTTAGCTGCGCAAAGATAAGAAATAGCGGAATGGCTGCAAAGTTGCCGTATATGGTGCTATACTTGCTTACCATGACCTGTGAGTAGATGTAAAAATTTTGCATCAGCAGGGATATGCTGCCCGTAATAATACCAGCTATTAAACCCGGAACGAACCTTACTTTGGTAAAAGGCATGGCAATATACACGAAGGTAAATACGCCCCAAATCAGCAGGTATGACGAGAGCTTTATGGCGGCTTTTGCAAGGGGCGCCACGTATGACATCAGCTCGCTGCCGGATATGGCCAGCTTTGAGTGCAGCACAACGGTGATGCTGCCGGAGGCCATGAGAAATATCGGAGCGACTACGATTACCGTTAAGTAATCTGCAATTTTGCGCGACCACGGACGTGATTTCTTTACCTGCCAAATGTGGTTGAAGGAAGCCTCAATATTGTTGAGCAGCGACAGCACCGCCCAAATTAAGAATATCACGCTGACGCCTGTGATAAGGCTGCTTTTGCCATGCGTAAGCAACGATTCGGAGAAGCCGGTCAGCAGCTGAATAATTTCCTGCTGCTGCTCAAACGTCGCACCAAGTGATGTCAGCAGCTGCTCGTTGAGCCCAAAGCCTTTTGCAATACCCAGTAGCACGGCAAATACGGGAACTACTGCCATTAGGGTATAAAATGTTAATGCTGAGGATCTTAGCGAAACTTTATCTTTGAGAAACCCGACGATGGCGATGAATATGATTTTGACAAGCTTGATGAGCATTAAGTCGCGCGAATCGATACGCGCTTGCTGCGGATGCCAGATGTCATGGGTAATGAGCCGTATTGTCTGGTTAATGAGCTCTATCAGCTTTTTCATGGGCTACTTTAATTGGCTCATAAGTTTTTCAACATCAATAGTATACCTTGTGTGCGCGCCACGACCGATTTCTCCTCGTTCGTCGCGTGCCACTCTTGCGCTACTTCGGTTAACCTCTCAAAGCCTTTAGCCTTGCTCTGGCGTCATCCTGAAGCGCTCCGCTCGCATACTTCACAACTTGTTCGTAGTACTTAATAGCGCTTACGATATCGTTCGTTTGCTGGTAGCAGTAGGCTATGTCGTTAAGGATGACAGGATCGTTCGGCTTGATTTTGTTAGCCTTGTGCAGTGAAAGCAGGGCTGCCTCGTAGTTTTTTTCCAGTGTTTGTATGAGGCCAAGGTTTACGCTGCTTTCTACGTCGTTCGGGTAATACTTTAGCGTGGTTTTGCAAATGAGGCTCAGGTTATCCATCTGACGCTCTCCCGCCTTATTGTACAAAAGCAGGAAGTAGGCTTGGGTTGTGCTTAGCATGTATTCTTTCGGGTAGGCAATACGTTTTCCATCTATCCAACGCCAAGCGTTTTCGTTGGCAACAGAATGCTCCAACATTTTTACCAGCTCCTTTGCCATAGCGTCGTAGCTGAAGTTGTGGGTCAGTACGGTTATCTTTTGTATGCGCATGTCAATACGATCGGGGTTCCGGGTTATGCCCTTGTCTATGTATTGCAACGCCGTTGCCAGGTTAGTGCGGTCATACTTCCACGAGTGGTTCATGTAGCCAACATGCGCACCGTTGTCTCCTTTGAGCGGCGTAGCCGTTCTGCCTATCGGGTTCTCATCAATGGTAACCACCTCTTCGCGTCCCTTTTTGCTGTAGTAGTCAAAGGCTGCTAAAAGCATTTCAGGGTTATCGGGCTCTTCCTTTTCCCACTTTTCCAGCACCTCTTCTTGGGCTTTGCTGTCTTTCTGCGCCAGATCATAGTCTTTCTTATAGCTATGGGCAAGGGCAAACGAGGCAATGGTAGTGAGTAGCAGATAAATGGCAATTTTTTTCATTGGCGTAGCGTATATATTTCGGGCTAAATTTGTGTGTTTTACCTTTATTTGCGCTGCCATTGAGGCATGTAAATGATAATTTTTAGCTGTTTCGCTGTTTACTAACACGAAAGTAGCAATTTTTTTCGGTAAACTCACAACAAAATTGTACATTTGCAGAATATGCTGAGCCCAACAGCATCTATTCCATTATTAACGAAAAAATGCATAATAAATTGTGTTATACCAAATGGAAAAGGACGACAAAATTTTTGACCTGATTAAGCAGGAGCGCGAAAGACAAATGCACGGTATTGAGCTTATCGCTTCGGAGAACTTTGTGAGCGATCAGGTGCTTGAGGCAATGGGGTCGGTCATGACCAACAAGTATGCCGAAGGCTACCCTGATGCTCGCTACTATGGTGGTTGTCAGATAGTTGACCAAAGCGAGCGGCTGGCTATCGACCGTCTGTGCCAGCTGTTTGATGCAGAGTACGCTAACGTACAGCCGCACTCCGGAGCTCAGGCCAACATGGCGGTTTTCTTCGCCGTTTTGCGCCCGGGCGATACGATCATGGGGCTCGATTTGGCGCATGGCGGACACCTTACGCACGGCTCTCCGGTGAACATTTCCGGCATGTGGTTCAATGCTATTTCATACGGTGTAAAGGAAAGCACCGGCTTGGTCGATTATGAGCAAATGGAAAGGCGCGCTGTGGAGCTGAAGCCGAAAATTATTATCGGCGGAGCGTCGGCCTACTCACGTGAGTGGGACTACAAGCGTATGCGTAAAATCGCAGATAAAATCAAAGCTATTTTGTGGGTAGATATGGCGCACCCTGCGGGACTTATCGCTGCCGGACTGCTTGATAACCCTGTGAAGTATGCGCATGTGGTTACCTCCACCACACACAAAACTTTGCGTGGCCCTCGTGGCGGTGTGATTATAGTAGGTAAGGATTTTGAGAATCCTTGGGGCTTCAAAACGCCAAGGGGCGAGCTGAAGAAAATGTCGCAGCTGCTTAGCTCTGCTGTTTTTCCCGGTATACAAGGAGGTCCGCTGGAGCATGTAATCGCAGCTAAGGCAGTATCGTTCTACGAAGCTTTACAACCGGAATTTAAGGATTACCAACGGCAGGTAAAATCTAATGCTGCCGCTATGTCCAGAGCATTTGTAGATTTGGGCTATAAGATTTTCTCAGGTGGCACCGATAACCACTTGATGCTGATTGATATACGTTCTAAATTTGAAGATTTGAATGGAAAGCAAGCGGAAAACTCTTTGGTACGCGCCGACATTACCGTGAACAAAAACATGGTTCCGTTCGATACGCGCTCACCATTTCAAACTTCGGGCTTCCGTGTAGGTACGCCGGCTATTACAACTCGTGGCCTAAAAGAAGAGCACATGGGGCAAATCGCTTCACTTATCGATCGCGTGCTTTGTAAACCGGAGGACGACAAGGTCGCTTCGGAGGTTCGGGCCGAGGTTAATACGCTGATGAAGGACTTCCCATTATTTGCCTGGTAAAATGTAGAAGCCGGAATTTGAAATTTTTTTAAACCATGAAAATAGTTTTTCTTGCGCTAACCCTAATAGCAGGTCTTATGTCATGTGCACAGCAACCAACGCCGAAGGGTGATGTTTTTAAAACGTCAGCGGGGAACCTGTACGTTTACCACGTTGGACACGCTTCTGTGACGCTTACCTTGAACGGTAAGGTCATTCAGGTTGATCCGTATTCTGCGCAGGCGGATTACGATACTTTGCCTAAGGCAGATCTGGCGCTTATTACCCATGAGCATGGCGATCACCTTGACAGCGTTGCGCTGGCAAAGGCTAAAAAGGCAAACACCGAGATTATTACAACCTCAACGGCGGCAACGGTCTTGAAAGATGCGAAGGTTATGGCGAATGGCGAAAGTACAACCTGGGGCAACATTAAGATAGCTGCCGTACCCGCCTACAATATGGTGCATATGCGTCCGGACGGACGACACTTCCACCCGAAGGGCGTTGGCAACGGCTACGTGCTTACTATTGGCGATTTTAGGCTATACATTGCCGCTGATACCGAGAATATTCCGGAGATGAGCGAGCTGAAAAATATTGACGTAGCCTTTTTGCCGAAAAATTTGCCCTATACCATGACCGACGAAATGTTTATTGCTGCAGCAAAATCATTCAAGCCAAAAGTGGTATACGTGTACCACTACTTCGAGCTGGATAACCTTGAATCCATTAAGAAAGAGCTGGCTACCGATGGGGTAGAGGTAAGAGTCTTTAAGAAGTAGATAGATGTCCGATACTGCCATTTTATTGATGTACTGCCCTGATACACAGGGTATTGTGACTAATATTACGAAATTCCTGACCGAGAATAACGGTAATGTCCTTTACCTGGACCAGCACGTTGATAGAGAGGAAAAACAATTCTTCATGCGCGTAGAGTGGGACTTGGAGAATTTTGCTATTCCACAGGAAAAGATAAGCGATTACTTTGAAACGCTGATTGCCAAAAAATACGGAGCCAAGCTCAGCATTTACTTTACTGAGCAAAAACCTCGTATGGCAATTTTTGTATCCAAAATGTCACACTGCCTGTACGATATGCTGGCACGCTACAGCGCAGGGGAGTGGAACGTAGAGGTGCCGCTTATCATAAGCAACCACATTGATATGGAGCCGGTGGCCAAGCAATTCGGTATACCCTATCACGTTATCGACATTACGGCGCAGAGTAAGGCGGCGCAGGAAGAAAAGCAGCTGGCGTTGCTCAAAGAAAACAGCGTGAACTTTGTCGTTCTCGCTCGCTATATGCAAGTGCTTTCCGATAAATTCATACAGCATTACTCCAATAAAATTATCAATATTCACCATTCGTTTTTGCCGGCGTTCGCAGGCGCTAAACCTTACCATGCCTCGTTTGAGCGGGGAGTGAAAATTATTGGCGCTACCAGCCACTACGTAACTGCAAATTTGGATGCGGGGCCTATCATAGAGCAAGATGTAGTACGGGTTACGCATAAGGATACGGTAAACGATTTGGTGCATAAGGGGCGCGATTTGGAAAAGATTGTACTGTCACGAGCCGTGTATGCGCACCTGCAGCGTAAGATTTTGGTGTACAAGAATAAAACGATAATATTCAGCTAGTAAATTTCAGGTTTCAGCTCAATTTGAAATCAGAAATTTGAAATTCTATGATTGAAATAATTCCTGCCATAGACCTTATTGACGGTAAGTGCGTGCGGCTAACCAAAGGCAATTATGCGCAGAAAAAAGTCTATAACGAAGATCCGCTGGAGGTGGCCAAAATGTTTGAGAATGTCGGCATTAAGCGGCTGCATGTGGTAGATTTGGATGGAGCCAAAGCGCAGCATATTGTAAATCATAAGGCGCTTGAAAAAATTGCAGGCAAAACAAAGCTGGTTGTTGATTTTGGCGGCGGGCTTAAAACGTCGGATGATTTGCGGATTGCCTTTGAGTGCGGTGCACAAATGGTTACAGGAGGAAGCATAGCCGTAAAAAACGAAGCCGGATTTTTGAGCTGGATTGCAAAGTATGGTGGCGACAAAATCATTTTGGGAGCCGATGTCAACAACGAAAAAATAGCCGTAACCGGTTGGCAGGAAAGCACGGATTTAGATTTATTTCCGTTTATAAAAAAGTACGCGGATAAGGGCATTACGCAGGTTATTTGTACCGATATTAGCAAAGATGGAATGCTGGAGGGGCCCAATGTCGATTTATATAAAAAAATGCTGGAAGCATTTCCGGGCTTGCATCTTATTGCCAGCGGAGGTGTTTCCAAGCTGGCGGATATAGAGAAGTTAGCCGAAAATGGTTTGCGCTCGGTAATTGTCGGTAAGGCGATTTACGAGCATAGAATCTCAATGGCAGAGTTGAAGACGGTAGCGGTTGGCAGTGGCAGCTAGCAGCGAAGAATGATAAAGTCAATTTTGTCTTTTAAATTGGTAAATCGTCAATTGTAAAATATTTTATGATAGATTTTGCAAAAATGGACGGCCTTGCGCCGGCGGTAGTTCAAGATGGCGCAACAGGCAAAGTGCTCATGGTGGCCTTTATGAACGAAGAAGCCTACAAGAAAACCCTCGAAACAAAGCTTGTAACTTTTTACAGCCGAACCAGGCAACGCTTGTGGACAAAGGGGGAGGAGAGCGGCAATTTTTTGGATTTGGTAAGCATTACGGAGGATTGTGATCACGATACGCTGCTGGTAAAAGCACGTCCTCGTGGTGTGGTTTGCCATACCGGAGCCGATACCTGCTTTGGTGAGAAAAATGCTAGCGGTATTCTGTTTTTAGATTACCTGCAAGACCTTATCCGGACGCGTAAAAATGAGATGCCCGAAGGCTCGTACACTACAACGCTTTTTACAAAAGGCGTGAACAAAATTGCTCAAAAAGTGGGCGAGGAGGCCGTAGAGCTGGTTATTGAGGCCAAGGATAACAACGAGGAGTTATTCTTGGGAGAGGCTGCCGATTTGATGTTTCACTACCTTGTACTTCTTACACAAAAAGGCTATACCCTTGCCGATGTGGTACAAGTGCTGGAGAAAAGACACAAGTAGCAGCTTCCTAAATTTATAGATACATGGCAAATTATGTGTATCTTTGCCCCTTAATAATGAAAAAACAGGCTCCCATACCTGCCGATAGGCGTAAACGGGTTCATCGCAGAGTGATTACCTTTAATCATGAGGAAAATACTGTGATTGAGAACTTTATGAGAAAGTACGGTATTCAGAATCGCTCTAAGTTTTTCAGAGAGGCTATTATTACTACCATTCTGCAGAAGATGGAGCAGGATCATCCTACGCTATTTTAGAAAGTTTTGTTTTGTAAATTGTTCGTTATCCATTGTCCATTTTATTGAGCTATGATTTCCCTTACATTTCCCGATGGTAGCAGCCGCGAGTACAAGCGTGGAGTTACACCTCTACAGGTAGCGCAAAGCATTAGTCCACGGCTGGCAGCCGATGTCTTGTCGGCAACAGTGAACGATACGTTGGCAGACTTGCGTATGCCCATTACCGAAAATTCTACCCTTAAGCTGCATAAGTTTGATGATCCCGAAGGAAAACACGCCTTCTGGCATTCCTCTTCGCATATTCTGGCCGAGGCGTTACAGGAGCTGTTTCCCGGTATAAAATTCGGTATTGGTCCTGCTATTGAGAACGGATTTTACTATGATGTAGACCCTGCACAGCCCATTGTGGAGGCCGACCTGCCTCGTATTGAGGCCAAAATGATAGCGCTGGCGCGGCAGGGACAAAAGTTCGAGCGCAGAGAGGTAGCTAAGGCTGAGGCGATGAAAACTTTTGAAGACAAGGGTGAAACCTACAAGGTAGAAATGATAAACAACCTGCAGGACGGAACCATCAGCTTCTACACTTGCGGTACGTTTACTGATCTGTGCCGTGGTCCGCACATCATGGACTCGTCCGTCATCAAAGCCGTTAAGCTTACCTCTATTGCAGGAGCATACTGGCGTGGCGATGAAAAAAATAAAATGCTTACCCGTATTTACGGCATATCATTTACTAAGCAAAGCTTGCTGGAGGAATACCTTAAGCTGCTGGAGGAGGCCAAGCGTCGTGACCACCGTAAGATTGGTAGGGAGATGGAGCTCTTTACCTTCTCAGAAAGAGTGGGACAAGGCTTGCCCATGTGGCTTCCTAAGGGAACGGCTTTGCGCTTAAAGCTGGAAGACTTTTTAAAGAAGGTGCAAAAGAAGTATGGCTATCAGCAAGTTATTACTCCGCATATCGGGCACAAGGCGCTTTACGTAACTTCGGGGCACTACGCCAAGTACGGTGAAGATTCTTTTCGGCCCATCAAAACTCCGTACGAAGGCGAGGAGTTTTTGTTGAAGCCAATGAACTGTCCTCACCACTGTGAGCTGTATCGTACAAAGCCGCGTTCGTACAAAGACCTGCCGGTTCGCTTCGCGGAATTTGGCACCGTATACCGCTACGAGCAAAGTGGCGAGCTGCACGGACTTACGCGCGTGCGTGGTTTTACGCAAGACGATGCCCACTTGTTCTGCATGCCCGGGCAAATAAAAGACGAGTTTAAAAAGGTAATAGACATTATTCTTTACATATTTAAAACGCTGGATTTCAAAGATTATACAGCGCAGGTTTCATTGCGCGACAAGGTAAATCGCGAGAAGTACATTGGCAGCGATGAGAATTGGGAAAAGGCAGAACGCGCTATTATTGAAGCCGCTGATGAAAAGGGGTTGAAAACAACGGTGGAGTATGGCGAGGCGGCCTTCTATGGGCCAAAGCTTGACTTCATGGTGCGTGATGCCATCGGTCGTAAGTGGCAGCTGGGAACTATTCAGGTTGACTACAACTTGCCCGAGCGCTTCGAGCTGGAGTACGTTGGAGCCGACGATAAGCGCCATCGCCCTGTCATGATTCACCGTGCGCCGTTTGGTTCTATGGAGCGCTTTGTGGCAGTACTTATTGAGCATACCGCAGGGAAATTCCCCTTGTGGTTAACGCCCGATCAGGCAGCTGTACTGCCAATTAGTGAGAAGTATAACGATTACGCAAAAAAGGTGCAGGAAGAGTTGGCAGCCGCCGATATTTCAGCTTTGCTGGATGATCGCAATGAGAAAATAGGAAAGAAGATACGTGATAACGAGCTTAAGCACATTCCATACCTTATTATCGTAGGCGAAAAAGAAGAGGCCAACGGTACTGTTGCTGTCCGTCGTCAAGGCGAGGGAGACAAGGGCGCTATGAGCATAGCTGCTTTTGTTGAGCATGTTAATGGTGAAATAAAAGCGATGCTGGCACAGTAAGCTTATCGATTTACTATTTACAATTGACCGATGCGCTGTTGTCATCCTGAGCTTATCGAAGGATCTCAATCTTGTGTCATGATGATACACTATCACAACATGAGATGCTTCGCTTTACAGCAATGACATTCAAGTTATTAGCTGCCAATTATGAATTGTGAATTATTAATTATATGAATTATTTAAGAGGGAGAGTAAAGAATGGGTGTCCACGCAGGAGAGATGAGCGTTTTGAAGGTGGCGCTGTTTTTTTGCCGCTCGCAAGAGAGGTCTTGATAATTTCAGTAGCCCACTGTACGCCCTGCTAAAAAAGGGAGCAGTTTACTTTGGTAGCGGCTACCGGTTGCGTTAGGAGTGTCTTCTTCCCTGCTTCGGGTCTCCGTAACAACTCCACTGGAGCGCTCAACAACCAGGGCACGAACGGGTACGGTTGGAGCAGTACGCAGGTTAGCGCTACTAACGGTTACTTCCTGAACTTCAACAGTACAGCCAGCAACCCGGCCTGGAATGACAGTAAGGCGTACGGCTTCCCCGTTCGCTGCGTCCAAGAAATTATCCCCCATACTTCCCCTTTTTTAGTTGAACTGAAGGTTGGCGTGGAGTAAACCCCGCGCCGCATGTTTCGACCGGCTCAGCACAACAACGCACACGCACCGGTAAATGGTCAATTGTCAATTGTTAAATCGTCAATGGAATACACAATTTTGTTTCTTTTTGTGAGTAATAATGAGTTAAAAGTGGTAACTTTGAACCCGTTTTAAAACTTGATAGGACATGGAAAAGATTAAGCGCATAGCGCTGGTGGCGCACGATCATCGTAAGAAAGATTTGATGGAGTGGGTAGAGTGGAACTGGGAGGAGCTGGTTAAGCATCAGCTGATATGCACCGGCACCACAGGACGATTGGTTGAGGATGCTTTGCTGAAAAGAATACAGGAAAGCGGAGGAAAACACACGCTGGAATTGACAAAGTTCAAATCGGGTCCGCTGGGGGGCGACCAACAGCTGGGAGCGCTTATCTGCAACGACGGAGTGGATATTCTGATTTTCCTGTGGGATCCGATGGAACCGCAGCCCCATGATGTGGATGTGAAGGCGCTTTTACGAATTGCAGCTCTTTATAATGTGGTTGTTGCATGCTCTCGTGCTACGGCAGATTTTATTATATCCTCGCCACTGACCGATGAACATTACACTCCGGTGGTGGTAGATTACAGCAGCTACATCAATAGAAAATTGTAGCTGCAGTAGGTGATGAGGATAACGCAAGGCGGTAAAACTTACTACCTTGCGTTTGTTTTTTACAGAAACAGGAATAAGCTGAAGGCCATTACTACCATTCCGGATACTAATCCGAAGATGGAAATATGGTGTTCACCGAATTTCTCTGAAGTAGGTAGCAGCCCATCCAGCGATATGTACACCATGATGCCGGAAACCGCAGCCAATATAGCACCATTGAGTACAGGCGACCAAAAAGGCATGAGGAATAAGCAGGCAATAAGAGCGCCGACAGGTTCCGCCAATCCGGAAAGAAATGACCACCAAAACGCTTTGCGCCTGCTTCCCGTTGCATGGTAAATAGGAACCGATACGGCAATACCTTCGGGGATATTGTGAATAGCAATAGCCATCGTAATGGGTATGGCAATGCTAAGGCTTCCCAACGCAGAAGTAAACGTTGCAATGCCTTCGGGAAAATTGTGAATGCCAATAGCTAATGCCACCAAAATACCCGTACGATGCAGAGAGCTCTTTTTCGTCCTGCCCATTTCTTCTACACCGTGAATCTCGTGCGGGTTGCTGTTTTCCGGAATTAAAAAGTCAATAAGCGTAATAAGCGCTATTCCGCCAAAGAACGAAAATAGTAACGCCAATGTACCCATTCTTTCGCCAAAATACTCTATGAGCTCACTTTTGCCCACAGGCAGCATTTCCATAAATGAAACATACAGCATAACTCCGGCAGAAAACCCTAACGAGGCGCACAAAAATTTGGTGTTGGTATGCTTAGCCAGCAGGGCAATTATGCTGCCTATACCGGTTGACAAACCTGCTATCAAGGTTAAGGTAAATGCCAGTATTACGCTGTGTTGATCCATTGCCTGATATTTTTAGCAGCAAGACTTTATTTTTACATTGCGGCGTGTTGAATCCGAAAAACAGATGCAACCTATTTGTAAATTTTTGATAATAAGAACATTAGCATCTATAGAAAATGATTTACTACACAGTGATACCCCTAAACCGTTGAGTAAAAATCAACGCCGAATATAAAGATAGGAGATTTTTTTGAAGCAGCTATGCGCTATTCCATCTTTAATCTTAAATGTACTGATAATGAGTTGATTAAGATCTTTGCCTGCAATTATAACGTTTGCAGAAAGAAATTCGGTTAGCTTTCTTTACTTTTGCGCTTAAAAAATGCTAACCTCTTGTTTGTTTGCCAAAAAAATACGAAATTTGCACCCTAATTGTCGTGGTGGGCAAAGTTTATCGAAAAACCGGACAGGTACAAGGCGTTGTTATTCCCTAATCGTCTTGCAACCAAAAATTTATAGATAGAGGGAGGAGTTTAATTTTTTTTTGGAGGACCGAGTATAAAAACACAACCATTCAGGCCCAGACCAGCAGGAGGCTCAAGGCCATTTGGCCCAAGACCAAACGGTCCAAGACCTATGGGCGGACGCCCAAATACGCGCCAGAACGATTCCGGCTATAACATCAACCGTGATATTCGTGCTCCACAAGTGCGTTTGGTGGGAGATAACATAGAGAATCAGGGAGTGTATAGCGTGGCTGAGGCGCAGAAGATGGCGCATGCAATGGAGTTGGACTTGGTTGAGATATCCCCTCAAGCCGATCCGCCTGTATGCAAGATCATTGACTTTCAGA
Organism: Prevotellaceae bacterium; assembly: GCA_031266015.1. GTDB lineage: Bacteria > Bacteroidota > Bacteroidia > Bacteroidales > UBA932 > JAISBU01. The sequence continues at coordinate 18,547 of JAISBU010000055.1, forward strand.
AGTTCTTGTATCAGCAGCGTAAAAAGCAAAAGGAAATGAAAGCCAACGCCGTAAAGGTAGAGGTTAAAGAAATACGTTTTGGCCCGCAAACCGGTGAGCATGACTACCAGTTTAAGCTAAAGCACGGTGAGAGTTTTCTTAAAGATGGCGACAAGGTAAAAGCCTACGTATTTTTCCGTGGTCGTGCAATCGTTTTCAAGGATCAAGGTGAGGCTTTACTGGCGCGTTTTGCACACGACTTGGAAGAGTGGTGTAAGGTGGAAATGCTGCCAAAGCTGGAGGGTAAGCGCATGAACATGATCTTAGCGCCGAAGGCGAAAAAGTAAAAACGTTATGACGTTTGAACGTTACTGACGCAACAGAGGAGCAGCTAGTTTATTAACGATAAAAACAATTGTAAAATGCCAAAGATGAAGACGAACTCGGGAGCGAAGAAGAGATTCACGCTTACCGGTTCAGGAAAAGTGAAGCGTAAGCATGCCTACCTGCGCCACATTTTGACGAAAAAAACCACAAAGCAAAAGCGTAACCTATCGCATATTGCAACGGTCCACCCGTCCAATGAAAGAGCGATTAAGGAGTTGCTGGTTAAGCGCTAAGCGATTTCGATTTTTCCAAACTACTACAAAACAATACGAATGAATTAGCAGGAAAGATTTGCACAGAAGGCAAACGCTAACCATTCACTAACAAAAAAGAGGAGAAGAATAAATGCCACGTTCAGTAAATAGCGTCGCTTCGCGTGAGAGACGTAAAAAAGTTTTGAAGCTAGCCAAGGGTAATTTCCTTGCTCGCCGTAATGTATGGACGGTTGCTAAAAACACCGTTGAAAAAGGTTTAACCTACGCTTACCGTGACCGTAAGGTTAAGAAGCGTGATTTCCGCTCATTGTGGATTCAGCGTATCAATGCAGCCGTACGTCCACAGGGTATGACCTACTCCGTACTCATCAATAAGCTTAACGCTAAGGGTATTGAGTTGAACCGCAAGGTTTTGGCCGATTTGGCTATGAACCATCCGGCGGCTTTTGAAGCAATCGTAAAAGCCGTAAGGTAAACAAAATCCATTGATAAATTAGCTGCGAAAGCGGGAGGTGAATAACCCCCGCTTTCTGTTTGGTAGCGCACCGTTGCTCTGTTATTGCTTCGCTGTGCTCGCAAATGATGAATAAAAGTATAGGGTTCGTAAAAATTAGCTGCAAAAAGACCTGATCTTGCCTTTATTTTCGTAACTTTATCAAATTTGTCAACGCGTTTAACCAAAAGAGTTTTTACTGATGAACATTGCACTTATCGGATACGGTAAAATGGGTAAGGAGGTTGAGGCTATTGCGCTGGAGCGTGGTCATGCTATTGCGCTTACTATTGATGTTAACAATCAAGCGGATTTGAATGCGGCTAACCTGGCAAAGGCGGATGTTGCAATAGAGTTTACCACACCGGGTGCGGCGGTGCAAAACATGATGACGTGCTTTGAGGCACAAATGCCGATAGTGTGCGGAACAACTGGCTGGCTGGCACACATGGAGCAGGTAAAGCAATCATGTGCGAAAAATAATGGCGGACTATTCTACGCTTCAAACTATAGCGTGGGTGTAAATGTATTTTTCAAGGTAAGCCAATACCTGGCAAAGCTGATGAGTGTGGTAGAAGGTTACTCGACCAGCATAGAGGAGATTCACCATACGGCCAAGAAAGATGCTCCCAGCGGGACGGCTATTACCATTGCCGAGGGCATTATGAAGGAAATCTCATCGTTTAAGAAGTGGATTAACCAGGCATCCGGTAGTCAAGAGGAGCTGCCTATTGTTTCGGTACGTCAAGATCCTATGCCGGGTACGCATGCTGTAACTTACAGCTCGGATGTAGATATCATTACTATAGCCCATGAGGCAAAAAGCCGTAAAGGATTTGCTTTGGGAGCGGTGTTGGCGGCAGAATTTATGTGTGGCAAGACCGGTTGCTACGGTATGGATGATTTATTGAAGTTGTAGCTACCATCATTGCGAGGAGTGAAGTATAAGCGACGTGGTAATCTCAAGCCATGTGATGAGATTAGCTACGCTGAGCTCCACTTTGTTCTGGTTGCTTTGCTCGCAATTGACGAAAGTAAAATATTTTATAAAAAATGAAAAATAAAATTCTCGCAATACTGAGAAACCGATGGTTTAAATTTAGCGTTGCTGCGTTGCTATATCTGCTATTTGTGATATGGTTGGGCAGCTACTGGCTACTTATCGGCATGGTAATTATTTATGATCTGTATATTTCTAAAAAAGTCCGCTGGGCATTTTGGAAGCCTAAGGAGAAAGCCTCAGGTAGAAAAAAGGTCGTTTTGGAGTGGGTTGACGCGATTATTTTTGCAGTAGTAGCAGCAACTATAATCCGCTTGTTCTTTATCGAGGCGTACACTATTCCTACTTCATCCATGGAAAAAACCATGATGGTGGGGGACTACCTGTTTGTGAGCAAGGTGGCATACGGCCCTAAAGTCCCCAATACGCCTATTGCGTTTCCGTTAGTGCACCACACTTTGCCGCTTACCAAGAGTACACCATCGTATGTAGAGTGGATTAAACGCCCGTATCGACGCTTGGCAGGCTTTGGAGAGGTTAAGCGTAACGACATTGTGGTGTTTAACTTTCCTGAAGGCGATACGGTTGTAGCCGATCATCAGGAGCAGAGCTACTACTACCTGTGTAAAATGCTTGGTCGTGACAGGATTGTAAATAGTTACCAGCTACTGGTGCGTCCTGTTGATAAACGAGAAAACTACATTAAACGTTGCGTCGGAATTCCGGGAGACAGCATATTAATCGTACATGGACAAGTGTACGTGAATGGTGTAAAGCAGGACAGCTTTTTCAGAATGCAGCACAACTACTATGTTCAAACAACCGGAGGAACGCTTAGCCCTCGTATATTGGATGAGATGAAAATTCCGAAAGCAGATAGAAAAAGTCAAGGAAACTTTTACGAGATTCCATTTACTGCCGAGAATTTACAAGCCGCTGTTAAGCGCTTGAAAAACATCAAATCTATCTCCAGAAAAGAGGTGAAAGATCCAAGCTTGCACAATGGTTACATTTTTCCATTTGCAAAGGGCAATGAGTGGACAGAAGATAGCTATGGCCCGATTTGGATTCCAAAGAAAGGAGCTACGGTGGAGCTGAATGCCGAGGTGCTGCCGTTTTACGAACGTATAATTTCGGTTTACGAAAGGCACAAGCTAGAGCAAAAAGACGGAAAAATATTTATTGACGGAGAAGAATCCCACTCATATACCTTTGGTATGGATTACTACTGGATGATGGGCGATAATCGCCACAACTCTTTGGATTCTCGCTTTTGGGGATTTGTGCCGGAAGACCACGTGGTGGGCAGGGCTGCGTTTGTTTGGCTATCGTTGAGTCCGGATAAGAGCTTTCCGACTAATGTAAGATGGGATAGAGTATTTAGATTTGTTCATTAGTCGGCACATATTCGACTATTTTGAAAGTTGAGCTTTATTTTATGCAGAATAATAAGCTTCGGGAAACACTAGCGCAACGTATTTTGGTGTTGGATGGTGCTATGGGTACCATGATTCAACGCTATGGGTTGCAGGAGGAAGATTATAGGGGAGAGCGCTTCAAAAATAGCGAGCACAACCAAAAAGGTAACAATGACTTGCTTTGCCTTACTCAACCGCAGGTAATACGGGCGGTGCATGAAGAGTACTTGGTTGCGGGAGCAGATATTATTGAAACAAACTCGTTTAGCGCCAATAATGTTTCTATGGTTGACTACGGGTTGCAGGAGCATGTGTATGAGCTGAACTATGCTGCTGCACAAATTGCCCGTGAAGTGGCAGATGAGTATACCAAGAAAAATCCTCAAAAACCTCGCTTTGTGGCAGGTTCCATTGGCCCAACCAATAGGAGCGCCTCCATGTCGCCGGATGTAAATAACCCATCATTACGAGCCGTTACCTTTGATGATTTGGTTGCAGCGTATACCGAGCAAGTTCGCGGATTGGCTGAGGGTGGAGTAGACGCTCTTCTGCTCGAAACCGTATTCGATACGTTGAACCTGAAAGCCGGATTATTTGCGGCTACGGCTTATTTACAAAGTAGCGGTCGAGATATTCCTGTTATGGCATCGGGTACCATTACCGATGCCAGCGGCCGAACTCTTTCGGGGCAAACCCTCAGCGCATTTCTTAACTCCGTTTCTCATGTAAATTTATTGAGCGTTGGTCTTAACTGCGCGCTTGGCGCTAAGCAGCTGCGTCCATTTGTAGAGGAGCTGTCTCACATTGCGCCATTTTTGGTAAGCGTATATCCAAATGCCGGTTTGCCGAATCAGCTGGGACAATATGATCAAACAAAGGAGGAGATGGCTGTCATTGTTGAGGAGTACATGCAGCAAGGATGGGTAAATATTGTTGGAGGGTGTTGCGGAACTACACCCGGTCATATTGAACTATTTGCAAAAGCAGCGGAAAAATATAAACCTCGTGTAGCGCCTGTAGTAGCGCCTGTAGCTACATTCTGCGGACTTGAAATTTTGAAGGTTGATGAGCATAGTAACTTTATAAATGTTGGTGAGCGTACAAACGTGGCAGGTTCTAAGAAGTTTGCCCGTTTAATACGTGAAGAAAGCTATGAGGAAGCTATAGCTATTGCCCGTAATCAGGTAGAAAACGGAGCACAGATAATTGACGTATGTATGGATGACGCTATGCTGGATGCCGAATCAGCTATGGTGAAATTCCTGAATTTGATAGCCTCAGAACCGGAAATAGCACGAGTTCCATTGATGATTGACTCCTCAAAATTTGAGGTAGTAGAAGCTGGGTTGAAGTGCGCACAGGGTAAATCCATTGTGAACTCTATCAGCTTAAAGGAGGGAGATGAAGAGTTTTTGCGCAAGGCAAAGCTTATTCATCAGTATGGTGCGGCGGCTGTTGTTATGCTGTTTGACGAGCAGGGGCAGGCTGATACCTATGAACGAAAAATTGCCATTGCCGGGCGTAGCTACAAGTTGCTTACGAAAAAAATCAATTTTCCACCACAAGATATTATTTTCGATCCCAATATTTTGGCAATTGGAACGGGTATTGCAGAGCACGATGGCTATGCCGTAAACTTTATCAAAGCATGTGAGTGGATTAAGAAAAATCTTCCCTATGCAAAGATAAGCGGAGGTGTGAGCAACCTGTCGTTTTCGTTTAGAGGAAATGATACGGTGCGTGAAGCCTTACACTCCGTATTTTTATTTCATGCCATAAAAGCGGGTATGGATATGGGCATTGTAAATGCCGGGCAGCTGCAGGTGTATAGCGAAATCGAACCGAAGCTGTTGGAGCTGGCGGAAAATGTTGTGCTGAACCATCATCCTGATGCTACCGAAAGGCTGATTGCTTATGCCGATGAGCATCGTGGAGATAAGCTGGGCGAAAAAACTACAGGGCAAGATTTGGCTTGGCGTAAAGCTAGCGTGGAGGAACGCTTGCAGTATGCGCTGGTAAAAGGCGCTGTAGACTTTTTAGACGAGGATATTGCCGATGCTCTGAAAAAGTATACTCCGCTTGAGGTTATTGAGCAGCCGCTTATGAATGCGATGGGTGTGGTAGGAGATTTGTTTGGCGGAGGCAAAATGTTTTTACCGCAAGTGGTGAAAAGCGCTCGGGTAATGAAGAAAGCCGTGTCTATTTTGCAGCCATACATTGAGGCGGCAAAGGCAAATTCTTCTTCAGCTGCTAAGCCAACCAAAGTATTGCTGGCAACGGTAAAGGGCGATGTGCATGATATTGGTAAAAATATTGTGAGCGTAGTACTCGCTTGTAATGGATTTGAGATTATTGACTTGGGAGTTATGGTGTCCTCTGAAAAAATCCTGGAGATGGCGCTGGCCCACAAGGTAGATGTTATAGGCTTGAGCGGATTGATAACACCCTCGTTGGAGGAAATGGAGCATATTGCGAGCGAAATGCACAAGCGAGGTCTGAACGTCCCGCTCTTAGTGGGTGGCGCTACAACCAGCGAGCTGCATACAGCGGTGAAGCTGGATGTAAGTTATCCTAACGGCGTATCGTATGTAAAAGATGCATCACGTGCAGCAGCAGCAGTGCGTAACGTTGTACAAGTCAACTTGAAGGCGGATACGCAAAAACAGCAGGCGGAGCATTACCAAAATTTGCGCAAGCTGCATGAGGAAGCTAATAGCAAAAAAGAGTTTTTGAGCTTGGCAGACGCGCGTGCCAATAAGCTGAAGATTGAGTGGAGCAAAGAAAAAATAGTACAGCCAGGCAAGCTTGGTATTACCCTTATTGAAAATGTAAATATCTGTGAATTAGATAGATATATTGACTGGACAATGTTTTTTTATGCATGGGATGTAAAAGGGCGCTATCCGGAAATTTTGCAACATGCAGAAAAAGGAGCAGCAGCACAGCAGCTATTTGACGACGCAAAGCGAATGCTTAATAAGCTGGAAAAAGAAAGGCAAATTCAGGTAAAAGCAGTAGCCGGACTATTTCCTGCTAACGCCAACGGTGATGATATTTGCGTGTATAACCAAGAACGTACGGAAGTAGTTGCGAAGTTGCCCATGCAGCGTCAGCAAATTAAACATCCTGCTGCATCCCCTAGTATTTCTTTGGCAGACTTTATTGCTCCTAAAGATTCGGGAGTACAGGACTACATCGGAGCATTTGTGGTTTCAGTTGAGCCAAAAGATAAGCAGCTGGTGCAGCAATACAAAGCGGCAGGAGATGATTACAACGCGCTGCTCGTAGAAACTCTTTGTGATCGTTTAGCCGAAGCCTGCACAGAATATTTGCATGGACAAGTATGCGAAAATATATGGGGCTACGACAAAACCGGAAAGCAAGGTATTCGTCCTGCGGTTGGTTATCCGTCATATCCGGATCATAGCCAGAAAGCAACCATTTTTGCTTTGCTGGACGCAACAAAAAATATTGGGACAACGCTTACCGAAAGCTACATGATGATGCCCGCTTCTTCCGTATGTGGAATTATGCTGGCTAGCCCGCATGCCCACTACTTTCATGTTGGTAACATAACCACAGAGCAAAAGCAAGATTACGAAGTTCGTAAAAATCATATTAAGCAGCACGACCTTGAGCGCCCTTGCTGCAATTTGCACCGGAAGACTGTTTGATTTGGAAACTTTTGCAAGTAAATGAAAGTCATAGATACCATAAATAGCGCCACGTCTACGCTATTTACCTTTGAGCTGATGCCGCCGCTTAAAGGTAATAATTTTGCAGAAATTGCCGAAACAGTAGAACGATTGCTTCCGTACAATCCTGCGTACATCAATATTACGCATCATCGTGCAGAGGTGGTTTTGAAAGAGAGGCCGAATGGTTTACTGGAAAAACAGGTAGTAAAAAAACGCGCCAGCACCGTAAGCATTGCTGCTGCCATTAAATACAAGTATGGTGTAGAGGTTGTGCCGCACCTGGTTTGCGGAGGCTTTAACCGTAACGAAATAGAGGATATTCTTGTCGACTTTAACTTCTTGGATATTAAGAATATACTGGTGCTAAGAGGAGACCCTGTGAAGGGTGAAAAATCTTTTACACCGGATAAGGATGGGTATGCTCATGCAGTAGAGCTGCTGCGCCAGGCCAAGAATATGAATGAGGGCAAATACCTTGATGCCGACATGAAAAATGTAGCTTCAACCGATTTCTGTTTTGGAGTGGCGGGTTATCCGGAGAAGCATAGCGAGGCGCCGAATATGGCTACGGACTTGCGCTACCTTAAGGAGAAGGTGGATGCCGGTGCAGAGTACATTGTTACGCAAATGTTTTTTGACAATAAAAAATATTTTGATTTTGTGGATGCTTGTCGTGAAGCGGGAATAAACGTTCCGATTATTCCCGGTCTTAAGCCTTTTGCCGGTGGTAAGCAGCTAAATATTCTTCCTCAGATTTTTCACATTGATTTGCCGGTAGATTTGGTAGCAGAGGTAATGAAGTGCACCAGCATACAAGATGCGCGTTGCGTGGGAGTGGAGTGGTGCGTGGCACAATGTCAGGAGCTTAAAAAAGCAGGAGCTCCCGCCTTGCATTTTTACACTATGGGAAAGGCAGACAATGTAGAAGAGATTGTAAAGCGAGTATTGTAAGTCGATTTACGATTTGACTTTTACAGCGATGACGCGGGCTTGTTGGCATGAGATTAGCTGCGCTGAGTTCCGCTTCATTCCGGTTATTTCGCATTGCTCAGCATGAAAATTGAGTGGCTGAGACGGCTGTCTTTATTCTTGAAATCTTTGTTCTTTGCTCTTGAAGTTCCTACAGTAAGTTTCCTATTTGATAAATCAAGAATGCTGCTACCCATGCCGCTCCTGTTGTGTAAAGTACCATGAACAGCGTGAATAGCCTGCTTTGCGATTCTCGATAAATAGTACCCACCACCGCTACGCATGGGAAGTATAGCAGTATAAATACAAGAAACGCAAGCGCAACAGGTGCTGTAAATACCGGTTGCGCTGTTTTTGGTCCTGTGGTGTACTTGTCGTTACGCAGCTTTTTCTGAAGATCCGTGGAATTTTCAATATCATCGGATTGATAAATGACCCCCATGGTGCTTACTACGGTTTCTTTGGCAATGATTCCGGTGAGCAAGCTTACGCTCATTTTCCAGTCAAAACCCAACGGACGCATGGCTGGCTCTACTATTTTACCAATACGGCCTAAGTATGATTGCTCGGCTTGCGCTGCATATGCTTCTGCGTGTAGCTTGTGCAGGGCAATGTCTTTTTGCTCTCCTATAAAATTAGTTTCAGCTGTTGCGCCAGCTGTGAGCTGTGCATCGTATTTTGCAATGGTATCTGCCTCCAGTCGGCTATACTTTTGCTTCAACTCCTGGTTGAGGGGAAATGTATTAAGCGCCCAAATGGCCAGCGCTGCAATAAGAATAATGCCTCCCATTTTTTTGAGGTACTGCGAACCTTTGTACCACATGTGGCGCAAAATAGAGCGCAATGTGGGAATACGGTAGGGCGGCAGCTCCATTACAAAAGGTTGCCCATTATCCTTTAGCGTAGATTTGCTTGCAATAAAGGCGGACAGTATGGAGAATAAAATTCCAGCAAGGTAAATGCCAAACAGAATCGTACCCGGATGATGGGGAAAAAATGCACCAATCAGCAAAATGTACACCGGAAGCCTGGCGCTGCATGACATGAATGGGAGCATGAGCATGGTGAGCAGTCGTTGATTGCGGTTTTCTATGGTGCGGGTTGCCATTAAGGCCGGTACGTTGCAGCCAAATCCCATGATGAGCGGAATGAATGATTTGCCGTGCAGCCCGATAGCGTGCATTAGCTTGTCGGTAATGAACACGGCTCGCGCCATGTAGCCCGTATCTTCAAAAATGGAGATAAAGAGGAACAGCAACAGTATGTTGGGCAGGAAGGCGATGACGCTACCCACGCCGTTTACCACTCCATCTACTAACAAGCTTTTGAAAATGTTTTCCGGCATTATATCGGATAGCCATAGGGATAGTGCCGATACGCCGCTGTTTATCCACTCTACGGGGTAGCTGCCGAGGGTAAAGGTTATGTAAAACATTAACCACATGAATATCAGGAATACAGGAAATCCCAGTATTTTATTGGTTAAGATGGTGTCAATTTGCTTGCTTGCGTGGTGGCGCTCTTTCTTGCCCTGACGCATGGTTTCTCTCACCGCACCGGCAATAAAGCCGTATTTTGCATCGGAAATAACGGTGGCGGAATCTTCTGAAAAATTAGCTTCCAGCTTCTTTACCTGCTGTTCTGCAGCAAGCAAAATTTCGCCAGGGTTGAAGCTGCGCTCCTTGAGCTTCTGCTGTATCTTGCTATCTTTTTCCAGCAGCTTTATGGCCAAAAAACGGGATGAGTAAAGGTCTGTAATAGGCTCATTTTCAGGTATGCGAATGAACTGCTGAACCTGTGAAATGGCCTGCTCTACCTCTTCTCTGTAGTTAATATGGATATGCTGAGGGAGCATCATGTTGGGCACGCTGTCCGGTATTTCGCCAAGATGCGCGCATATGGCGGTGAGCATGAGCGCATCAAGCCCCCTGCCTCTGGAGCCTACGGTTGGAACCATAGGAATACCCAGCATTTTTCCCAGCGCAACGTAGTTTAGCTTGTCGCCATGTTTTTCCAGCTCATCGTACATGTTGAGCGCCATTACTACCTTCACATCCATGTCGATGAGCTGCGTGGTAAGGTATAGATTTCGCTCCAGATTGGTGGCGTCTACTACGTTGATAACCACATCGGGCAGGCGCTCTGCAATGTAGCTGCGTACGTACAACTCTTCCGGTGAATAAGCTGTCAGCGAGTATGTTCCGGGTAAATCTGTAATGTTTATGGTGTAGCCATTGGACTCTATGTGGGCGGTCTTTTGCTCAACGGTAACGCCGGAGTAGTTGCCCACATGCTCGTGAGCTCTGGTAAGCTGGTTGAACAGGGAGGTTTTTCCTGTGTTAGGATTACCAACAAGGGCTACGTCAATGATTTTATCCGGACTTTTGGCGAAGCCATGCAGGCCAATAGTTGTGGCGGCTGTGTAGCTATCCTTAGCTGCGGCGCTTGCCTCACTTTCCGGCAATACCTCTACCATTTCGGCTTCACGTCTGCGTAGCGAAACGGAGTAGTCCATTATGCTGTACTCGATGGGATCTTTTAGCGGTGCGTTTTTTATGACGGTAACCGCTTTACCCTTCACAAAACCCATTTCCGTAATGCGTTTTCGGAAAGCGCCACGTCCTAAGACTTTGTATATTACTCCCTTCTGCCCGCTGGATAGTTCGGATAGCTTCATGTATGTAAGTTGCCGCTGAGGTTATGCTTTGCCCTTATTGAGATAAAGCATTGATAATTAGATAGTTGTGAATAACGGTTGCGCATTCTATACTTCAGCATACGCAGCTACAAAAATAGCATACATTAAACGGTTTTACAATCACTATTTGTAGCGATTGCATGCGCACCCGGCGCTTGTATAAACTACTGATTATTAGTACTATAGTAATCTTTTGAGTAGATTGTTGATGTTGGCTTCGATACGCTCATAGACGTTGTTGCCATACTCAGCCCGTGTAAATTTTTCGCCCGTAATATTTTCGTACAGCTCCATGTAGCGTTCGCTGATGCTATTGACAATTGCCTCTGTCATTTCGGGAACCTGCTGTCCTGCTTTACCTTGAAATCCGTTATCCATCAGCCATTCGCGTACAAATTCTTTGGATAGCTGCTTCTGCGGAAGTCCTTCTTCAAAAAGCTGCCGGTAGTTTTTTGCGTAAAAGTAGCGAGAAGAGTCCGGCGTATGAATCTCGTCGAGCAGGTAAATTTTATTGTCGCGCTTGCCGAATTCGTATTTGGTGTCCGCCAAAATAAGACCTCGTTGGGCTGCAATTTCTAAGCCACGTGCAAATAGCGCCAGCGTGTACTTTTCCAGCATGGCGTAGTCTTCCGGTGATACCAGGCTTTGCCTCAGTATTTCCTCTTTCGAAATATCTTCGTCATGTAACCCTTGCGCAGCCTTGGTTGTTGGGGTGATGATGGGAGTTTTGAATTTTTGATTTTCCCGCATCCCTTCGGGTAGCTGAACTCCACCTAGCTGACGTACTCCGCTCTTGTATGCCCGCCAGGCGCTGCCGCACAAATAGCCACGTACAATCATTTCAATGGCAAATGGCGCGCACCTGTATCCTACGGTAACCATCGGATCCGGTGTTGCAATTTTCCAGCTGGGGCAAATATCATTGGTAGCATCCAAAAACTTTGATGCTATTTGGTTCAGCATTTGTCCCTTGAAGGGTATTCCCTTTGGCAGCACCACGTCAAATGCCGATATGCGATCGGTGGCAACCATCACCAGGTATTGGTTGTTGATGGTGTAAACGTCACGTACTTTTCCTTTGTAGAAGCTGGTTTGACGGGGAAGCTGGAAAGCGGTTGCGGTTAGTGAGTTCATGGTATATATTGGTTTGATAGCCGTTGATGCTTTAGGCTTAATATTCTGATTATTAATATGTTATCTATTGACATATTGGTATAAAGTTGCTATTTATCGTCATCCTGAGCGAAGCGAAGGGTGACATCACGGGTACAAAGAAGTTCACTGGTTCCACGTCTTCGAGTCTGATTATTTTTTCAGTCATGTGCAATGTTTTGTACCGAGGTATTCCATTCAGAAACTCTTTTGTTTTCTTTATTCAAAAACGTTCTGGTGGTTTTTGCAAAAACTTGTATGCTGCGTAATGCTGATGTGTCTTTTGCGAAAAATGCCGTGCTATTCTCAAATTGCGAAACGGGCAAGATGTAGAATTTTTTTCTGCCATTTTCTGTTGGCGTGTACACCCAATTAAGAGCGTAATTTACGCTGTCTACGTTAATAACGCCATCAACTTTTGATAGCACAAGCCGTACCATGGCGCCCCCGTCTGTATTTGGTTTGCGCTGGTTGGATAGGAAGTTGCCTAGTGAGTAAATCGTGAGCTTATCGTTAGGCGCGCTAGCTGTCTTAGGTTGAAAAATCATCGGTTGCACAACATGCGGATGTGAACCAATGATAAAGTTGACTCCTATTTTGTTTAGAAAATTATTTAGCCTTACTTGCTCCTTATTGGGTTTTAATTCGTATTCCGCTCCCCAGTGCATACACGCAAAAATGGCGTCGGGCTGCATGTTTTTTGCAGTTTCCACATCGGAGCGGATTTGTGCGGTATCAATTATATTTACCACGTAGGGTTGCGGAATAGCAACGCCGTTAGTTCCGTATGTGTAGTTTAAAAGTGCAATTTTGAATCCGTTTTTTTCAACCAGAAGTGGATATCTATTTTTGCGCTCTTCGGAGCTCTTGAACATTCCGGTATGAGCGATACTCATGCTGTCAAGCTTCGTAATAGTTCCCTCAATTCCGTTTTTACCACGGTCACAGGAGTGGTTGTTGGCCGTAATCATGTAATGAACGCCGGCATTTTTCAATGCCGAAGCGTATGATTCCGGAGCACAAAAGGCAGGATAACCGGAGTAGGGCGCTGAACCCAGCGGAACCTCCAGGTTAGCCACAACAATATCTGCCTGTGAAAATATGGGAGCTATGTATGTGTAGCAGCTGTTGTAGTTGTAAGCGCTATCGTTTATGCGGGCAGACTTAAGCTGTGATTCATGCTGCATAGCGTCACCCACAAATATTAACGATAAACGTTGAGCATAGGTTGCATTTAGAATGCAAAAAAAAGATAGGGCAAGTATGTGCTTGTACTTCACGTTTTTTGTAGCTGATAGCTGATGTGCCTGTTATACAAAGGTAGTGCAATTACCCTAATTTTTTGCTGCATTTACTAATTGAGCTTACCGTTAGCTGATGGGTTGTGTTTTTGCCTTTAAAAATTCTAGCGTCTTACCTTGAAGCCTTCCCTTTAATTTTTCATAAACATCTAAATGATAGCTATTTATATATAATTTTTCAGCTGGGCTCAACATACCTGTTTCTATGGAATTCAGATCGTAAGGGCAGAGCGTAAGCGGTTCGAATTGCAGGAATTTACCGAATTCACTTTCACCGTAAGGTATGGTAAGTATCAGGTTTTCAATTCTAATGCCATACCTGCCTGCCCTGTAAATTCCTGGTTCACAAGATGTTATCATGCCAGATTCAAGTAGCGCAGGGTTCTCATTCAGCCTGATGCTTTGGGGCCCTTCATGTACGCCAAGGCAGTGGCCAACGCCGTGGCCTGTTCCGTGCATGTAGTGTAACATGTGCTGCATCATAGGTTGGCGGGCCAGCATATCGAGCTGCGCACCACGGGTACCGTGTGGGAATTTTGCCAGACTCAGCTGAATATGTCCTTGTAAAACAAGCGTGTAGTCCATCTTCTCCTGCTTTGTAGGCTTGCCCAAATGCAGCGTGCGGGTAATATCGGTAGTTCCGTATGGGTATTGAGCTCCTGTGTCGACCAATAGAAAAGTCTCCCTGCCAATGACAATATTGCTTTCGAGAGTGGCGCCATAGTGAACAATTGCGCCATGCTCCTTATATCCTACAATGGGGGAAAAGCTCTGCTCTAAAAAGTCTTTACATTCGGCACGGAATAAGCACAGCTTCTCAGCGGCATTTATTTCTGTTACGCTGTGGCTGTCCACATGCTCCTCCAGCCATTCCCAAAATTTTACCCACGCAGCGCCATCATCAATCATAGCCTGGCGAGTGCCTGCAATTTCTACAGAATTCTTTACCGCTTTCAGGCTGGCAATGCTACCGAATTTGTCCCTTTCTTCAACAACTTGTTTGCTGTTGTCCTTTAGAATATTGAGCGTGTTTACGCTTGTTTTCTTGAAGTTAGCTACAGCTGTTTTTTGTGCTGAAAGCCTCGCTAATCCTGTTGCAAAATCCGCATAGCTGTGAATAGCTACGTTCTGTTTTTGTAGTGATTCGGTATCGTTCTTGTTCAGCTTATTTTTGTCCGTAAACAGGTGGATCCGCATGGCGTCAAAATCTACAACAGCATAGGCGATAACAACCGGAGTATACGAAACATCGCTACCACGCAAGTTGAGCAACCACGCTATTTCATCCAATGCAGATACGGTATAAATGCTTCCCTTTTCAGGATTCATGCGTGTTTTTAATGCCTGCAACTTTTCATTGATAGCTTTACCTGAGTATTTTTCCGGAAGTAAAAATGCTTTGCCGGATGGCATTGCCGGACGGTTTGTCCAAGCTGTAGAAAACGGATCGGCTATACAAGTTAACGTAAGCGGAAGTACATTCTGTGCTAATGCCTCATATTCTGCGGAGGAGTATAAGCTTCCATCAACTGCAACCTTTCCGGCTCCAACGTGCTTCTTTAAATATTCGGCAATACTTTCTGTTTCGGGCAGACCTTCTTTTTTTAATTCAAACCCTGAATTTTCGAGCTGTTGAGCAGCTTGCAGAAAGTAGCGAGAGTCGGTAAACAGCGCGGCGCTTTTTTGTGTGACAACAGCAGCTCCCGCGCTGCCTGTGAATCCTGTAAGCCACTCGCGACACTTATGCGTATCGGATACGTACTCGCTGAAGTGCGGATCATTGGTTGGAACAATCATGGCATCAACGCCGTGTTTTTTTAGATAGTCTCTAAGGATGGTAAGGTTGGTATTCATGATGATAAAAACGTTAACTATTTTATTTACAGGAGTTTAACTATAGAAATTTTCCTGCGGCATCGGCCAATGGGCTGCGCTCGCCTTTTACAAGATTCACATGCGCAAAGAATGGCTGCCCCATCATACGATCGCTCAGATGTGTGAGCCCGTTTGAACGGGCATCCAGATATGGTGAGTCAATTTGCTGCACGTCACCGGTGAATACCATTTTTGTACCTTCGCCTGCACGAGTTATAATGGTTTTAACCTCATGTGGAGTAAGGTTTTGTGCTTCGTCTACAATGAAAAATATGTTAGATAAGCTACGGCCTCTGATGTACGCCAGCGGGGTAATCATCAACCTGTTTTGCTTTTGCAAATCCTCTATGTGAACAGCCTCGCGCGAGGTTGGCTTAGAGCTGTTTTTTATGGCCGCCAAGTTGTCGTAAAGCGGTAACATATAAGGAGTTAACTTTTCGTTGATGTCGCCGGGAAGAAATCCCATGTTCTGATTTTGTAGTGGAATTACGGGACGCGACAGTAAAATTTGCTCAAAGTCATTCTCCTGTGCCAATGCTGCGGCAAGAGCCAGCAATGTTTTGCCCGTACCCGCTATTCCGGTAAGCGATACAAGCGATATTTCGGGATCCATAAGCGCACGCATGGCAAAGGCTTGCTCTGCATTGCGAGGCTCAATACCGTACGCTTTTATTTTCTCAACACGCTTTATGGCAAGGCTGCCGGCATCATAGTAGGCTAGAGCGCTGCTGTTGCCGCTCTTGAGAATAATATTTTGGTTAGGATATGGCTCAACTTTGATGCTTTTCGGATCAAGGCCTTGTGCGTTGGAGTAGATGCTGGTGATTTGATCGGCAGTAACTTCAACGTTAAGATTCTCTTTTTGAATTTGCTCAAAATCCTTTACCTGTCCGGACAAATAATCTTGTGCTTCCAGCCCTACAGCTTTGGCTTTTACCCGTAGATTTACATCCTTTGTAACCAGTAGTGTAGCATTGTTCTTGTTGACAAGTTTTTCATGCAAGGCTACGGCCAAAATACGATGGTCAGGCGTGTCCTCTACAAACGGATTTTTAATTTCGGTGGGAAAAGGTTTGTTCATTTCAATGCGCAGCTTTCCCAAATCCTTTCCGAGAGAGGCGCCTCCATTAAATAGCTTACTTCCGGTAATGTCGTCCAGGATGCGCATAAGCTTCCGAGCGTTGAAATTTATCTGTTCATTGCCCTTTTTAAACTGATCCAATTCTTCCAACACCACGATCGGTATAATAAGATCGTTGTCCTGAAAATTGTAAATACAGCGATAATCGTGTAGCAATACGTTTGTGTCCAGCACAAATGTTTTTACGGCTTTCCTCTTCGGTTTCTTTGCCATACCCTCCAAGATTTAGTTGTAAAATGTAAGTCAAAATCTGTTCTACTTCATCACCGCGTTTACCGAATAGCCCTGCTTAGAAACAGAATTTCGTATAAAGATAGCAAATTTATAACAGAGGCAGCCAGCTGTTTCTCTTTTTTTTGAGACCTTTGTGTCAAATTTTGTTGGCATGAACTACGAGGAAACCGTGAGCTATTTATATAATCAATATCCTGATTTTCAGAATGTTGGAAAAAGGGTATACAAGCCGGGGCTGGGTAACGCAATAACGCTGGATGAATATTTTGGTTCACCGCATAAAAAGTTTAAAAGTATTCATGTGGCGGGAACTAACGGCAAAGGCTCCACCTCGCATATGCTGGCTGCTGTGCTGCAGGCGGCAGGTTACAAGGTGGGATTGTACACCTCACCACATTTGGTTAGCTTCCGTGAGCGCATAAAAATAAATGGAATCGAAATACCGGAGCAGGAAATTGTTGATTTTGTGGCTCGACATAATGAGGCTATAAAGCGCATACGCCCTTCGTTTTTTGAGCTAACCATGAGCCTGGCGTTTGACTATTTTGCCCGTGAAGCTGTTGATGTAGCGGTGGTAGAAGTGGGGCTCGGCGGCAGGTTAGATTCTACCAATATCATTCATCCGCAGGTAAGCGTAATTACCAATATTGCTTTTGACCACACCGATTTGCTAGGTGATACGTTAGAGAAAATAGCCGCGGAAAAGGCAGGAATCATTAAGCCTAATGCTCCGGTTATAGTGGGGCAGCGGCAGGATGAAACACAGGTTGTATTTGAACAAAAAGCCCGTGAACAAAAAGCTCCGTTGCTATTTGCCGATAGGCAATATACGATGCAAAGATCTGAAGTGGTGAAGGGCTTACAGCATTTTGACGTGCTGAATTCTTTTGGTAAAGAATACGCTGTAGAGGTAGATTTGTTGGGTAGCTATCAGCGCAAAAATATTCTTACCGTGTTGGCTGCTATTGAGCTGCTTCAAAAGGATGGAACTTTTCATATTACAGATAAAAATATGGTAGCCGGATTACGTGTAGCAGCCAAATCTACCGGATTGCGTGGGCGCTGGCAGCTATTGCAAACCCACCCGATGGTGGTGTGTGATATTGCCCACAACGTTGACGGGCTTACGCAAACTATGAAGCAGCTGCAAAATCAAACATACCGTAAGCTGCACATTGTCTTTGGCATGGTGGCAGATAAAGATGTGGATGGCGCTATTGCACTTCTTCCTAAGAATGCAGAGTACTACTTTACGCAAGCCACTTCGCAACGTGCGATGTCGGCAGCTGTTTTGGCTAAAAAATGTGAAGCCATAGGTTTGCACGGGCAAGTTACTCCCAATGTGAAGAATGCTTTGCAGCGAGCTATAAAAAATGCTGCCGGCAACGATTTTATTTACGTTGGCGGCAGCACATTTATTGTTGCAGATGCTCTTGCCTAGCGTGCTACTTGGTTGGTAGCGTGTAGCTAACGGTAGTGGTGTGAGATGTTCCGCTTGTTAGCGGCGCGTTAACCGTGAGTGTTGCGGTTTCTGTATTTTTCGGATATACTACAGTCGACAAATCAACCGCAATTACTCCGCCGTATGATTCTGTTCCCTGTATTCCATCGCATTTGTGTCTGAAATATAGCGTGATATCACTTCCCTTTACGCTCGTATCCTGGCATATAAAAAATGAATGTATGGCAGCGGCCGAATGTAGAAAGGTGAAGCTGATGTTGAGGTGCTGCTGCGTTAGATAAACATCGGTTATCTCTAAAACTTTATGATTAGGAAGCGTAGGTAGCGAGTCCGGATTTACCTTTTGTACACCGATGGTAATATTAAGCAAATCTATGAGCTGTATCACCGAGTTGTAACCGTCCCTGTATTCGTGCTGGTATTCCTGATAGGAGGCCAAGTATTTATTTTCATCCTTTACACCTTTGCTTAAGTAGTCGGACGCGTTGCTCACCCATAGCTGCTTGTTGGTTTTATCAACGGTAAGCGAGAAACGGGCGCTATCGGCGGCATCGTCAAAAACAGCCTGTACCGGAGCAATTACGACAAGATTTCCATACGGCTCCGATTGCTCGCAAGAAAAAAGAAGCAACGGCAGCACAAACAGCAGGGCTAAATATTTTTTCATAATTATTAGTTAAGGTTGCTCGCTATTGAAAAATGTAAGTAAAATTCATATTTCCATTTTTGGGAGTCATTAGCAGTACAGCTACGCTATCTTGAGCTCCTCTCTCGGTCAATGTTTCCAAGTCAAAAGAAAGAGTTCCGTTTAGCGTGTAGTAAGGGCTATCTCCGTTAAGATCGTGGCGCAAAATGAGCTTTACAGGCGACGTCGTTTGCGTAGAATCGCGCAGCAGGTAGAAGGAGTGCGGGGATTCATTGGCGTTTAAACCCATTACGGTCACTACTAAATTTAGGTAGTGCGAAGAAACAAAGCCGCTTGAAATCCAAATGTCGTTGTTCTTCATGGTATCTATGGTTTGCTGGCTGGTGCTTGTAACCGAATTGGTAACAACACCGGACAGCTCCAGCATTTTCACTACATAGTCGTATCCCGGGCGCTCTGTATCTACCAGCTCCATGACGGCCGTAACTCTGACACCGCTGCGTGGCGAACTTCCTGTCCGTTCGTGAGGATAGTAGGTTTTACTATTGTCGCCCAAAAACCACCATTGGGTTGTATCTGTGGAAAGACGTTGCGTAGTCCCGATAGCCCAAACGCGTGTGGAAATCGGGTCGCTGCTCAAATCGCAGCCTGGTAACAGTAGTACGGTGGCTGTAAGCAGCCATGCGTATTTTCTAAAAGTAGCCATAAGCTTAATAAATAAAGGTTCAAAAGAAATCAAACTATTGCTGTACCGCTTGCGCAAATGCTGCGGCAAAGTTACGGCATACCGTTAATTTTTCAGCATTAGGTTTTCCGGTTATTTCTACTGCGGCAGCTGGTTGTTCCCATCCTATATTCTCAGCAAATTGCAGCAGCGATTTCACGCCGCCTCCGCTCCAGCTGAACGAACCGAATACTCCAAGCCGCTTGTTTTTGGGCGATATGTGTGCCAGCTCTCTGCATAGCTGCGCCATCATCGGGTGCATAGCTGTGTTGTAGGCGCAGCTGCCCAATATTATATTTTTGTATTTCCAAACCTCGCTTATTATAAAAGATACGTGTGTTTTTGAAACGTCGTAAATCTTTATATTGCGCATACCTTGTTCCGCCAGCTCTCGAGCAATTGAATCGGCCACCTGCTCCGTATTGCTGTACATGCTGGCAAAAGCAATGACAGTACCATTATCCGCCTCGTGCTTACTCCACTGGTCGTACAATGATACCACTTTCTGAGGCTCGTTACGCCAAATGGGGCCGTGGGTTGAGCAAATAGCTTTTATAGCTACGTTGGCCAGCTTTGCCAAACCTTTTTGCACCATGTTGCTGTACTTACCTACAATGTTGCTGTAGTAGCGCAGCATTTCATCCTGGTAGTCGCGCTCAAAAGCTATTTCATCGTCGAAAATGCCGCCGTCCAACGTACGGAAGCTGCCAAAGGCATCACCCGAAAACAGCACGCCATCGGTGGTGTCGTAAGTCATCATCGTTTCCGGCCAATGAATCCATGGCGTAGTATAAAACTTAAGCGTATGCTGACCTAATGCTAACTCTTTGTCATCTGCTACCGGCAGAAAATGCTCAATTTCGCCAAAGTAGTTTTTTAGAATCTTCTGTGTTTGCACGTTACCAACAATAATCATATTGGGATAGCATGCAAGCAGCGCTCCAATGGCTCCGGAATGGTCTGGCTCTATGTGATTTATTATGAGATAGTCCAAGGTTCTGCCTTGTAATGCCTCCTCCAAATTCTCATAAAAGTTGTCCATTATAGTGCGGTCTACCGTATCAATCAGGGCTGTTTTTTCATCAACAATCAAGTATGAGTTGTAGGATATACCGTAGGGTAGGGGCCACATGTTTTCAAACAGCGCCTTGCGGCGGTCGTTCACGCCTATATAGTATATTTCCCCGGTAATGGTTGTCATTGCTTTCGTGTTTTGTACAGAAGGCAAAGGTAGCGGAAATAGGTGTTTTTTGCAAATGTTGGCTATTTTACCGCTCGAACCATCATAGCTCCGCCTATAGAACAGCCGCTTCTCCGAGCGGAGAATTTACGATTGATGGTTTACTGTTTACTAGTGCGTGTGGGTTGTCATGCTGAGCGAAGCGAGGGATCTCAAGTTCGCACTAAGATGATACATTATCACGACATGAGATGTTTCGCTTCACTCAGCATGACAATCAATAATAGAATACGTAATTTAACCTAACTCTATTTTCGACCGTAATAATCTGTTAATTGTATCGTAGTTAGCACGAATGCTATTTTTCCTAAGCGTACCTAAATGGCATAAAATATCTGCATTTGTGATGTAAATGTGATGTAAAATTTTACCGCCATGAAAAAACGCCTATCCTTTATGTATAACCTCCGCGCCAAAAAGCTGGCGGTCCCACTAAAAAGCCTTCATTCGCATTGAGGTGTACTTCTCGCGCACGGTGCGCTGCCACGTGGATACCAACGTAGCGGTGGAGCCCTGCTACTGGAATGTCAGGGCAAAAGTACTCAAAAAAACTCACCCGAACTACCTTGAGCTGTACCAGCTGCTCAAGCAGGCAATGGACGACCTCGAAAAATTTGAGCTGTCGCTCATCAACCATGGGCGTGAGCTCACGCCTGCGCTGCTTTCCGCCTACAAAAAGAGCGTAAGTAAGGCAGGGACTGCTTAACGGAGGGCGGCAGGGATAGCTTCATCCGCTTTTCCCGCGCCTACATGGACGAGCGGCTTGCCCAAAAGAAGATAGGCAGCATTTCGTATATGCGCTACAGCAGCTGTCTTGCCCTGCTGGAAAAAATTGTGGGCGGCGACCTCCTGTTTGCAGACGTGAACGAGCAGCATTGATGCCTACCTTGCCGCACACGGCTATGCGCAAACCACCATCGGGCGATTTCACAATACGGTAAAAATGTTTGTAGCCGCCGCTACCAAAAGAGAACTGCTCGACCCCAAGAAAAGCCCCTACAGGGACTACGCGGTGAACTTGGGCAAGGGCGAGCGGGAGAACCTGCAACCCGAAGAGCTGACGTTGCTGGAAAACGTAGATAGGCGCACGCTGGGTAGCGCACGGCTGGAGCAGGTGCTTGACCGCTTTCTGTACAGCTGCTACACGGGCTTGCGCATTGGCGACAACATTTTATTGAGCAGGAAGCATATCAAAAAGACCAGTGACGGCCTGGTGGTGGACATGATGACCGAAAAGGGCAAGGGGCAGCATGTGGTGTACCTGTTCAACGGTAAGTCGCAGGCCATTGTAGAGAAGTACCTAAGGCTGTACCCCGACCAGCCCACCATTTTCCCGCCTGAAACCCGCAGCGCGCTGGGCTACTACCTCAAGCAGGTGGCCAAGCAGGTGGGCATTGAGCGTAACCTCTTTTTTCACTCAAGCCGGCACACATTCGCCATTTTGCTTGTGTCGAGCGGCAGTGAAATCTACACAGTTAGCAAAATGCTCACCCATAAAAATGTTTCCACTACTCAAATTCATGCTGATTTAATTTTCCAGTTCGTTAGTTAACTCTATGCACTTTAGTGCAAGGCTTTAGTTTTTATAAATCTCTCCGTATCTTTGTCAAAAAAGCACGATATGGAAAACAGGCATGGTTCACACAGCGTTTATAGCATGCAGGTACACCTTGTGAGGGTAACCAAGTACCGTTACCACGTTTTGCAAGGCGATATCCAACAACGTTGTCGCGAAGTTATTCGCCAGAGCTGTAACCCTTTGGATATTCAAATATTAAAAGGGGTAGTAAGCAAAGACCATATTCATTTGCATATTCGCTACCCACCGCAGTTGAAGATCAGTGAAATCGTCAAGCGCCTCAAAGGTCGTAGTTCACGTATGCTCCTGCAGGAATACCCCGAGCTTCACCGTCGCTATTGGGGCAGCCATTTTTGGGGTATTGGTTACGGTTGTTGGAGTGTAGGCAACATCACCGATGAGATGCTAACCAACTACCTTAATCACCACAAGGAAGCGCCCAATGGGGACGAGAATTTCATTCTGGAATAATTTCAAAGAGTTTTCAGCTTTAACTTTTCCAATCGGCTTTAGCCGAAACTTGTGCGAATTTCATTCGCTCTTCCAACCTATGGATTTTAAATCCATAGTATTTTAATTGTTCCCATCTTGAAAATATTTAATCGTTAAACTTATTTTTACTTGGACTTGGTACGGCTCAAATACGGCTTTGCCCTTATCCGAATGCAAAAGCACAGTTGATATATGCAGTGTTTGCAGTATTGGCAGCGTATGCTTTTACTTGCGTGGACTTGCGTTATACAAACAAAGAACAACAATTATTTTTTTTCGAAACAACCAAAAGAAAAAGCGAAAGAAGAAAAAAAAGATATGCAAGTTTAAAAGCAATGCAGCGGCGGCTGTCAAGGTTTTTTGGAAAAA
>JAISBU010000061.1 GCA_031266015.1 Prevotellaceae bacterium
CGCCATGGTGGGCTGCGTCTTCTTCCCTGCTTCGGGCGCCCGTAACTACACCAATGGAGGGATCATCGTCCAAGGCTCGGTCGGACATGGTTGGAGTACTATGCAGAGCGCTCCTGCTAATGGTTACGCCCTGCTTCTCAACGTTACAACTACCTACGCGGCCATCGGTCTTACTAAAGCGTACGGTTTAACTATTCGCTGCGTTCAGTAAAATACTATGGATTAAAATACAATTCGGTATATTTTGTATTAACCCTTAACTTATTTTGTGCCAAGACAAAGTAGCGAGTAAAATAAACACCCAAAAGCGTGGCGCTTACACGCCCTGTTCGCATGGGCTTTGCAGAGCCTCCGGTGCAGGTGGGAGGCGCTGCGCTTTTTAGTTTTAACTCTCACTGTCCGTCATTGCTTCGCTTTACTCAGCAGGACAATTGAGGCGTAATGTCTTCTGCTATTAGATTTCTCGACTTCACTCGTGCCTCATTGCGCTCGAAATGACGGAAAAAGGTCTCAATAACAGGGGGTTGTGATGAGGCGGGCGGCTTTGCCGCCCGCCTCATCCCCCACGTTCCCCACGTTGCCCCGTCATTCCGATCCCCCTCGACTTTGCTCGGGGCAGGCTCCGCGTAGCGGAGGAATCGGAACTCGGCGAAGCCAATCTCCTGCCTTGAGCGAGTGTTGTCATGCTGAGCGAAGCGAAGGACGTGGCGAGGGAACACAGAGAAAACAAACTACGTCTAAAACAGACTTCATCGTTGGTCACGTGTGTGACCTAAGCTATATTACCCGCGTGACCTTATGCTATTTCGCCTTGCTAACGACGAACAGGGGCGCAATCACTTGCGCCCCTGTTCGTTTACTGCCCGTCACACTCACCGCCAAATGACGTGAGCTTGTTGGAACTTCACTTTGCTCAGCATGGCAGCGTATTAAAATTTAAGCTGCCGAACAGCTACAGTCCGGCGATTTTCTTTATTCCGCTCAGCTTATTCAACGCCTCAATGGGCGTGAGGTTGTTGATATCGGTACTCTTTATTTGATCTCGAATTTGCGAGAGCACAGGATCGTCCAGCTGGAAGAAAGACAGCTGCATGCCCTCTTCAACCTTAGGCTTGTTGATTTTAGGAGCCCTACCTCCAGGATTTTGCACCCTGCTTTTAGCCTCCAGCTCCTTAAGAATGTTGTTGGCTCTATCGACAACGCTTTTGGGCATTCCGGCCATTTGCGCCACATGAATACCAAAGCTGTGCTCGCTGCCGCCCCGCACCAGCTTACGCAGAAAAACCACCCGGTTGCTGGTCTCTTGGATGGCAATACTGTAGTTTTTTATGCGGGAAAACTCACTCTCCAGCTCGTTCAGCTCATGGTAGTGGGTGGCAAAAAGCGTTTTTGCCCTTGCCGCGGGGTGGTTGTGAATATACTCAACCATGGCGCGGGCTATGGAGATGCCATCGTAGGTACTTGTTCCGCGACCAATCTCATCCAGTAGTATTAAACTGTTGTTTGACAGATTGTTAAGGATGCTTGCCGCTTCCTGCATTTCTACCATGAAGGTGGATTCTCCCTGCGAAATGTTGTCGGAGGCGCCTACGCGGGTAAATATTTTGTCTACAATACCGATGCTGGCCTCAGCTGCCGGAACGTAGCAGCCTATTTGCGCCATGAGCACAATGAGGGCTGTTTGCCTTAGCAGGGCAGACTTACCTGCCATGTTAGGTCCGGTAAGTATTATGATTTGCTGCTCGGAATCGTTGAGCACAATGTCGTTGGCCACATAGGTTTCTCCCGGCGGAAGCAGCTGTTCTATTACCGGATGCCGGCCTTGTTTGATATTCAGCACGGCGTCGTTTGTTAACTTTGGCCGACAGTAGCTGCGCTCGTAAGCAATTTTGGAGAAGCAAAGCAGACAATCCAGCTGTGCTACCAGCGAGGCGTTATGCTGTATGGGGGCAATGTATTCAAATAGTCCGACAACGATGTTGTTGAATATTTTTTGCTCCAAGGTTAATATTTTTTCTTCTGCTCCGAGAATTTTTTCTTCGTACGACTTTAACTCCTCGGTGATATAACGCTCTGCCGCAGTAATGGTTTGCTTGCGTATCCACTCAGGTGGAACTTTGTTTTTGTGCGTGTTGCGAACCTCTATGTAGTAACCGAAAACGCTATTGAAGCTGATTTTTAGCGAAGAAATTCCCGTTCGCTCTGATTCTCGCTGCTGTATTTCCAGCAGGTAATCCTTTCCGCTGCGTTGAATTTTGCGCAGCTCGTCCAGCTCTTCGCTAACGCCATCGGCAACAACGCTTCCTTTTCCTATTTGGTTGGCGGGTTCGGGCAACAGCTGCTTTTCTATTATTTCGCGAATGGTTGCGCAGGGATTCAGCTGCTCGGCAATGCGTGCGAAGTTGGGCTCTTCTGCCTGTGTGCAGAGCGATTTTATTTGCGCTACTGCTTTCAGCGCCCTTGCCAGCTGTACTACTTCTCTAGGATTTACTCGCCCAACGGCTACTTTTGAAATTACCCGCTCCAAGTCGCCAACTTCGTGAATGTGTGCGGTAAGCTCTTCGCTTAACCCCGAAAGGTTGATGAGGTGTTGCACCATATCCAACCTTGAGTTAATTTGCTGCGCTTCTTTGAGTGGAAGCGCCATCCAGCGGCGTAGCATACGGCCGCCCATGGGGGATAGAGTGTGGTCGAGATTGCGCAGAAGCGTTTGCGCTCCTTCGTTAGCGGATGAAAATAGCTCCAAGTTGCGCACGGTGAATTTATCAAGCCAAACGTATCGATTTTCGTCGAGCCTTGATATGTGCGATATGTGCTTTACCTGCGTATGCTGCGTGAGTTCGAGGTAAAACAAGATGGCTCCTGCGGCCGTAACTCCGTTGGTTATATCCTGTACGCCGAATCCTTTTAGCGAGGGTACCTGAAAGTGGGTTAGCAGCTTGTCACGAGTTGCCTCTTCGCCAAGCGCCCACTCATCCAGCTTGTAGGTGTAGTATTTTACTCCAAAGTTTTCGGCAAAGATTTCTTCTTTGCCCTTTTGGTATAAAACTTCTTTTGGAGAGAAGTTGGTCAGCAGCTTGTCGACGTAATCGAAGCTGCCCTCGGCGGCGTAAAACTCTCCGGTAGATAAATCAAGAAAGGCAACCCCGGCGCCGTTTTTTACAATGTGCACACAGGCAAGAAAGTTGTTTTCCTTATTTTCAAGAACGTGATCATTGGTAGTTACTCCGGGTGTAACCAACTCTGTTACACCACGTTTTACTATTCCTTTGGCTAACTTCGGATCTTCCAGCTGGTCGCACACGGCAACACGCTGTCCGGCCCGTACTAACTTTGGAAGATAGGTGTCCAGCGCATGGTGCGGAAATCCTGCCAGCTCCACAAAACTGGCGGAGCCATTGGCACGACGGGTAAGTGTAATTCCAAGAATTTCGGCGGTTTTGATGGCGTCTTCGCCAAAGGTTTCGTAGAAATCGCCCACACGGAAAAGTAGCAAAGCATCGGGGTACTTATCCTTAAAGGTGTAGTACTGCTTCATCATGGGTGTTTCGACGTATTTTTTCTCTGCCGCCATTGTAGTCTGTATAGGTTGCAAATTTACAAAAAATGAAGGAAAGCGGGAAAATTGTTGGCTATTTTGTTGTGTAGGTACAAGAAAACAATTCGCTTTTTAGCGAATTTCAGAAAAATAGCATTATCTTTGTCACGATATGGAGGTTACTTTTGAAAAAGATTACTTGCGCAACCTGTATAGAACAGGCAAAACGGCGGACAAAAAATACCGTTTTCAGCCTGAAATTGTCAGAAAATACCAACATTGCATTGATACACTACTTGGCGCGAAAGATATTGAAGTGTTGTACAACATCCATTCTTTAAATTACGAGGCATTGAAAGGCGACAAACAAGGTATTTCTTCCATTCGGGTAAACAAGCAATACCGGATTGAGTTTACAGTAAAAGACAACGGAGTTGAACCGCTGATTACGGTGTGTACTATTTTAGAACTGTCAAATCATTATAAATGAAATAGCTATGATTACCATTCCGGGTATTGCCCCCGACATGATTGCAAACAACATAGAACCGTACGAACCAACACATCCGGGCGAATTGTTGAAAGAAGAAATTGAGTATCGCGGCATATCGCAAAAGAAATTTGCTGCGCAAATCGGCGTACAATGTACGGTGCTTAATGAAATTTTGAACTGTAAACGCCCCGTAAACGTCCAATTTGCAATGCTCGTTGAAGCTGCATTGGGGATTGATGCCGAGTTATGGATAAAAATGCAAACGCGCTACAATATGCTGACCGCAAAAAGGGACAAATCCTTTGCCGACCGCCTTGCCCAAATCCGAAAAGTAGCGGCGGTGCTGTAAATGCTTGTGTAATCCTAAATTTAATTAGCAAAGCCGGATATTTATCATGAAAAAAGTTATTTTAGCAGCGGTGCTTGTTGGGTGCGGGCTTTTTGCCCGGGCGCAGGGCGATAAAAACTTTATTGACCAACCCTACATTGAAGTTACCGGAAAGGCGGAAAGAGAAATTATTCCCGATAAAATTTACCTGAAAATTACCATTAACGAGAAGGATAATAAGGGTAGGGTAAGCCTTGAGCAGCAAGAAAATCAAATGAAGGCAGAGCTGAAAAAGATTGGCGTAGAGGTTGCTAAAGATTTGACCGTTAAAGACTTAAATAGCGACTTTATGTCCTACTGGTACAAGGGTAACGAGATTTTTACCTCCAAGGAGTATCAGCTGCTGGTGCGCAATGCTGCTACGGCAGGCAGGGCTATTCAAACGCTTAAGAAAATTAACGTATCAAATGTTGCGCTTGAAAAAGTGGATCATTCGGAGATGGAAAAATTTCGTCGTGAGGTAAAAATTGAGGCTATAAAGGCGGCTAAAGGCAAGGCTTCAGACTTGTTGGAGGCTATTGGACACAAGGCCGGTCGTGCCCTGTGGGTGATGGAGTATGAGCAACCCGCTTTCCGTCCTCACGCAGCTAACGTAATGGTAAAATCAAAAATGTCGGCAGATGTGGCTGAGCCGCAACCCGAGTTGGAATTTCAATCTATCAAGCTGGTGAGCTCTGTTAGCGCTAAATTTGCGATAGAATAGGTAAGTTTATTTGTCTTATTTTCAGAACTTTACGATGCATTGCTGCTGAACCAGCGGCTAACCTTTGTGTCGTATTTTTCCGATACAGGAATTTCGGTCACGTTGTCAATGCCAAATTCCATGTAGATGCCGTTTTTTTGCCGGCGTACAACCTTTACCTCCTCTAAGTTTACCATGTAGGAGCGATGGCAGCGTATTACGTTGGTGTTGCTCATGCTTTTTTCTATGGATTTTAGCGAGCTTCTCAGCATTAGCTTAGCAAGTGTATTCTTGTGTATATACCATATATTCACATAGTTATCTGCCGATTCCAGGTAAAGCAGGTTGCTTTTGGCTACGGAAAGACGCAGCTCGCCTCCTTCGTCATAAAAGGTGTAGCTATTTTGCCTGGAGGTTGACTCTCGTTTTTCTTCCTCGAATTGCCTTAAGCGTCTATCCTTATCCTTATAGGAAAAATAGAAGTGAAGCGCAATGTAGGGCAGCAGAAGTACTAAGGTGGTGTTTATCAGCGACTCTCTAAAAACGTAGAGGTAATCTCTGTCCGGATTTAAGTATATGGTGTATATGGTGTAAAACAGCGACATAAACAGCAGCTCCAGCAACATCCAAATGGTATATTGTCCCGGACTTATGCTGCGCTTTTTTCCCCAGTAGTACAGAATAATTCTGCTAATGGCTACCACCAGCATTCCTGTGAGAATAATCATGCTGGAGAATACAAGAAATTTAAACTCGGATACCTGGTACCAGCTGAACGAGCTGAATGGCTTGTATAGGTTTATGAATATCAGGGCAAAAAGCGCCGTGAACAGCACCAGACGGATGGTGTTGTTTTTTTCATATATGTAAGCCGGTAACTTTTGGTCTGCTACTCCCATTGTTTTCGTGGTCAGATTGGATGTAAAAGTAAAGAATATTCCTGTTTCGGCAGGTTGTTTTTAGATTTTTTCGCCCCTAAATATGGGTTTTTACCCCAAAATAGATTTTTTTGTCCCTTTACAGCTCAAACTGCACCATTTATTTGAACCGGAGTTCCCGTTGTTGTTTTTTTGTAGCGTAACAGAGATGAAGACATGAATATTGCACAAAGAACACAGCGGATTAAACGGGCTTTTTCGTATAGCAAGCGTGCAAAAGTGGAGGATAGCTCCATTACAATTACTCCTTTTTGCTTTACACAACAGGTTGGTAAACAAGAAGTTGATGAAGTACAGCGGCGACTTGAGCCAACGGATTTCTGCTCAACTACAGATGACCATATCCAGGAAAATAAATCGTTTCAATACGTGATTTTTGCTCCGGAGAGCGCTCACAGGCATGAGGATGCCATTGTTCTGTTGCACGGATTGAATGAACGTTCGTGGGAAAAGTACCTCACTTGGGCTGAATATTTGGTAAAAAGTACAGGTAAGCCTGTGATACTTTTTCCTTTGGCCTTTCATATGAATCGCACTCCGGCGCAGTGGAGCAACCCACGTTTTGCCTTGCCGTGGGTAGCTGCTCGTAAGCAGGTTGTTCCTGATTTACAGAACTCTACCTTTGTAAATGTGGTGCTGAGCAGCCGTCTTGCTTCGCAACCCCTGCGTTTTTACACCTCGGGTCTGGAGTCTGTATACAACCTGATACAGCTAACCGGCGAATTAAAGAACGGGGATCATCCCCTTTTTGCGAAGGATTGCTCTATGAATATTTTTGCCTACTCCATTGGCGCGCTTGTGGCTCAGGTATTGCTTTTAGCCAATCCGAAAAAACTGTTCGAAGATACACGGTTATTCATGTTCTGTGGCGGCTCCGTATTTTCGGAAATGAACGGCAGCGCTCGTGATATTATGGATGCGGCGGCCAACGATTGCATCCACCGGTACTATTTAGAGCGCTTTTTGCAAACCGAAAACACATCAAACGGGTTGGAGCAGGCGTTTAAAATGATGCTGCATACCGATTTTATGAGCAATGAGCGACAAGTATTTTTTCATGGAGCGCAAAATCGGATAAAAGTAGTATCGCTGCAACAAGATACCGTCGTTCCTACGCATGGTATCGTGAGCGCGTTGGGCGAAATTTCGAAAGATGTAGTGGAGGAGCTGGATTTCCCTTTTTCGTATTCTCACCAAACCCCATTTCCTACCAATCCAAAGGCCGGGGAGCTGGTGGAGCATGCCTTTGAGGAGGTATTCGGCAGGGCTGCCGCATTTTTATAGCGCTTACTTTTTCAGCGCTACTCCTTTTGAATTTGTACCGTATTGTGCACGTTATTATCCTGATTATTACCATTTTAAACGAGTGTGGTTTTGAAATACCTGCTCGCCTGCCTCGACAGGTTCAGCATGGCAGCCCACAAGTTTAGGCTGCATAACTCCCTACTTTTTACTACTTTTGCTGTTAACTAGTAAACGTTTTTGTGCCGGCACTTTTCAAATCCTTTTTCAACCTTTTGTATCCTGCCCTTTGCGAGGCTTGTGGTGGCGCTTTGGTGGCAGGCGAGCGGGTGGTTTGCACCGCTTGCCGGTATAATTTACCAAAAACCAACCAATGGTTGCAGCAAGGAAATCCCGTAGAGCAAATATTTTGGGGGCGGGTGCCGCTTGAGAGCGCATGCTCCTTTTTTTACTTCATAAAAGGCAGTAAGTATCAGAAGGTGCTTCACAAGCTGAAGTATAAGAACAAGCCGCACATTGGTGTTGAATTGGGGCGTTACTTTGGGGTGGAGTTGAAAAAATCGCCGGTATACCGCGAGGTGGAGTTTGTTATTCCCATTCCGTTACATACAAAAAGGATGCGTGAGCGGGGCTACAACCAGAGTGAGCGTGTGGCTGTGGGCATTGCAGAAAGCATGGGCATACAGACGTTACCTGCCGCCGTTTTCCGGCAGGTGTATACCCAAACTCAAACCAAGAAAACCCGGGAGGAGCGCTTGAAAAACGTAGAAGCTATTTTTGCCGCTACCCCTGAGCTGCAGCAGGTAAAAAATAAGCATATTCTGCTGGTGGACGATGTGCTAACCACCGGAGCAACCATTGAGGCCTGTGCGCTGACTATTTTGGAAAATGTTGAATGTAAAATTAGCGTGGCTACGCTGGCGGTTGCCCGATAAATAGGCTATTTACCATTGACCAATTGACCATTAACCATTTCGTGTGCGCTGTCATGCTGAGTTTGCCAAACGGTGCGGGGTGGGGAAAAACCCATAACAGCTTCATTGATAGCGGAAACAAGGATCCCCTGAGGGCAGGGTAACCGGCATTTTTTGTTGTTAGCCTCACATCCGGGTGGGTGTGCATCTAACTATAGGAAAGGGTTTTGCACCCCGCGCCGTGGGCTTCGCCAACTTTCCCTTCCCTAGGATGACAGCGCACAAGCGCCGGTAAATGGTAAGCTGTAAATGGTCAATTGTCAATGCCGGTAGGTTAGATTTGTGGGTTGTCCTCTGTTTTTTGCAAATTAGTTGGTACCTTTGCCTCCGTTATTTAAAGCGTTAGCCATGCCAACCTGTTCAGCTATTTTTAGCGCTATCCTCAGTGCCACGCCGTTTGGCACGAAAATTGCACACACACACACGTTAGGTAAGCCTATACACTTTTATAGGAAAACTTCCGCTGTCTCTTGTCCGGGGCGGCGGAAGTTTTTTCGTATACCCCCAAGGAGGATTTACTATTTACCATTTATCCGTGCGTGTGCACTGCCATGCTGAGCGAAGTGAAGGGGTGGGGTGGGGCAATCTCCAAATCTGGGCATGAGTTCCACTTCGTTCCGGTTGTTTCGCTTTGCTCAGCAATGACGTGGACTTATTGACTGTCGACTATAAAGTATAGAATAATCATAAAAACAGATGAATACTTCAACTACCGGTCTATTGCGACATCCTTTCGCATTTCTCAAGGCACAGCCCGCATGGGCGTTGCTGTGCAATTTTTTGCTGATAATGGCGATATTTACCCTGTCGCGCATTTTCTTTTTTGTGATGAACAAAAGCTACTTTCCCGAGGTTGACGCGGCGCATTTGCTGGCGATGCTCTGGGGCGGACTGCAATTTGACCTCACGGCGTTGCTCTACATCAATTCGCTGTACCTGCTGATGCAGCTCCTGCCGTTCGGCTTCAGGCACAGGGGCGCATACCAGACGGTAGCACGCTGGGTGTTTGCGCTGGCCAACGGGATAGCCGTCATCGTCAATTGTATGGACATGCCGTTCTTCCGCTTCTCCAACCGGCGAGCGACCTGCACAATATTTTCCGAGTTCGGCAACGACACCGGTGGCGTTCTCAAAATCGTTCTCAAGGCAATGGCCGAATACTGGTACGTTACGCTTTTCGCCGTTGCCGCTGTCGCCGCGCTGTGGCTGCTCTACCGCACGCCCAGCAGCACGGGCGTGCGCCGTACCGGACTCGCTTACTACATGGCGCACACGGTCATCATGGTCGTTCTGGGCGGCTTTGCGGTGATCGGTATTCGCGGAGGCTTCAACTTTCATGCGCGCCCTGTCACGCTCATTAATGCCAATAGATACGTAAACCGGGGGCCGGAAACGGTCATCGTGCTCAACACCCCTTTTTGCCTGATTCGTACCATCAACAAGAAAGTATTCAAAAATCCGCATTACTTCGACACTGACACCGAAACCGAAAAGACCGCTCTTTTTTCGCCCCTGCACCACCCCACGCCGGAAGGTGCGTTTAGGCCGCTGAACGTGGTGGTCATCATCTGGGAAAGTTTCGGCAAGGAGTACACAGGGTTTTTCAACCGTCACCTCGACAACGGAACCTACCGTGGTTACACGCCTTTTCTGGATTCGCTCTTTGCGCAGGGGCTGACGTTCAAGTACTCGTTTAGCAACGGCCGCAGGTCAGTAGACGCCATGCCGTCGATACTGTCGAGCGTTCCAACGTTTGTCGAGTCCTTTATCGCTACTCCCTACTTGGTTAACTACATCAGCAGCCTGGCCGACGCGCTGAAGCCGAAAGGGTACTACTCGGCTTTTTTTCATGGCGCTCCGAACGGCTCAATGGGATTCCAGCCTTACGCCAAAGCGGCCGATTTTGACGACTACTTTGGGTTCAACGAATACGGCAACAGCAAGGATTTCGATGGCTGGTGGGCTATTTGGGATGAAGACTTTCTACAGTTCTATGCCGCTGAAATGGGAAAGATGAAGCAGCCGTTTATCACAGCGGTTTTCACGGCGACCTCGCACCACCCGTTTCAGATTCCCGAAAAATACAGGGGCAAATTCCCGCAGGGCGACCATCCCATTCTACAGTGCATTGCCTACTCGGACTATTCCATGGAGCAGTTTTTCAGGACGATGTCTCAGTACGAATGGTTCAACAACACGCTCTTTGTCATCACCGCCGACCATACCAACCAGCCCCTTCACGAAGAATACTACACCGACCTGGGACTTTTTGCCGTGCCCATCCTCTTCTACCATCCGGGCAACAACCTCAAGGGGCTGGTCGATTCCATTCCCGTGCAGCAAACGGACATCATGCCTTCTGTGCTGGGCTACCTCAACTTCGACAAGCCTTACTTCGCCTACGGGC
Organism: Prevotellaceae bacterium; assembly: GCA_031266015.1. GTDB lineage: Bacteria > Bacteroidota > Bacteroidia > Bacteroidales > UBA932 > JAISBU01. The sequence goes on from JAISBU010000061.1 coordinate 10,663, forward strand.
AGGATATTTTTGCCACAAAAGCCTCCGACAAGTTTGTCATCAACTATAACAACGGTGTCTATCAGCTGCTGCAAAACGGCTATATGCAACAGTTTGACGGCGAGAAAATCAAGGCTGCCTACAGCTATAAAACCGACACGCTGCTACACCATAACCTGAACGGGCAAATCGCAGGGCAAAAAGAAATGGAGATGCTCACAAAATCCGTTATCCAGCAATACATGGAGAGAATGATAGAAAATAAGATGAGGGTTTCCGAATAAAGAACGAAAGTAGTATCGATAATTCAACAGCAGGGATGGGTTAGTCATGATAATTCTTTGACTTTTACAATATTGTATGTTTCATATTTTAATGTTATGCTAAGCTTATGAAAAAGAAACCTTTGAAGTACGAGGACAATCCGGTCAGCATTAAGTTTTATGTGAAAAAATACATCAATAGCCATCAGAAAGCCATTAAAGGTAAGGTTGTTGTTGATTTTCCCGCGGGAATGGGAGTAACTTCACGACTTATTCAAAGCGTGGGAGGCGACGTAAAACCTTTCGACTTATTTCCCGAATATTTTACAGCGCCAAATATAGTATGCCAAAAAGCAGATATTAATGAAGGTATTCCCTTGGATAGCAAGTCGGCAGATATGCTGATATGCCAAGAGGGGATAGAGCATTTTGCTAATCAGGTTGAAGCGCTAAAGGAATTCAACAGAGTTCTGAAGCCTAAAGGGTTGCTGCTCGTTACTACGCCCAACTATTCCAACATCAAGGCGAAGGTGAGCTATTTGCTTTTTGAGAGCGAGCGATT
>JAISBU010000067.1 GCA_031266015.1 Prevotellaceae bacterium
GTGCCTGCTCAACGCTGCAAATACTCCTCTGCAAGACCTTGACTTGGGGCTGGTGGGCGCAGCCGGGGTGGGGCTAAAGCTGATGCTTGAGAGCAACGCCGGCGCCCCCGGCAAAGGAGTGGGAATGGCCGCAACCTTCCCGAAGATTACAGCTTGCTGTTTTTCCCAGCATTCTCATTTCAATGCGTAGCTTAGCAACGGCAAAAAGAGTGCAATATTTTAGAGATGCGTAATTTAACTATTATTTTAACAATTAAATTTTGCATAGGTAGAAAAAGAACCATACATTCATAACTCTTGATTTAATAGTTAGCGATTATTTTTGTTCCAATGAGAATTGCTAACGGAAGTAAAAACAATTAGATGTGCACACAGGGCAAATAAAAATGAATGCAATTCAAACACTCCTATATTTTGCGATAGCGCTTTTTGCCTCCCTTGCGGAGCGGCAAAAATGCTTTGCGCGTGGCCTTGTGCGTACACTCTTCACCCCTCATGGCAGGCTACCTGCCGTTTTAGTAGCAGCACACTTCTTTACTGCGCCCGGCATTTGGTGGCTGGGCAAGAATGACTTTGAGAGGTAGAGGTGACGCTATTGACTTTCATGCACATAGCGCCGCCGATGAACTAACAAACATTCTTAAGTTTGTGACAAGGAAAGCTGCAGTTAAGCATGTAAAAACAAACAAACACAGATGCCGAACTGTGTAAAATTCGGCAAAACACAAAACATAAAAAAATCATGAAACTAGAGAAAATATCATTATCAAAATTTGATGCAATTTCAAAATCAGAACTTTCATATCTTCTTGGTGGTGGTGCAACCAATGATGGTTCAACTGAAGATGGAGGAACAGTTGATGGTGCAACATCTTACACGTTAAATCCAACCGTAACCATTCGTCCTAATGGACTACCAGCAGACGAAGTGTGGTTATCGGATGCAGAGGCTGCCGCAGCAGATAGTCTGTAAAATGATAATCTGAAGAAGTTACTCTCTTTTACAAAAAAGAGAGTAACTTCTTTTAATTATTTATTATAATGAAGTTATATCTAATTTTGTTTATTTCGGTTTTTGGGTTGCTGCCATCGTGCAGCCCCAAAATAGGTTATTACCCGTATGGTGAAGCATGGAGGTTTGTACGTGACAATATGTTATATTGGAACTACATCAATCCTTCGTTGGAGCTTCGCTCTACGATGAGTTTTGGTGTGCAAGGTATTGGGACTACAACCGTTAAATACCTGAAAAAAAATGGTATTCCACAAAGCTACGTGAACAAGCTACTTTGTAACGAAGCGCTGCAGCCGAAGGTGCTTTATACGATTCGATCTATAAAGGAGTTAGATTTGGGTACGGCTATAGTGGCGCTCGTATATTCCGATTCCGCAAGTTCGACTGCAGCGATTCAAGAAAAAGTAAGCGAAAGTTTAGGCTATCTCATAAGCACTTACTCTCTATTCAATTTTAAGATGGGAAATGGAAAAGAAGTGCTTTGCCATCAATATGTTGTACTAAAAAACAAAAAAACAGCCTACAATATTAGAACCTACTACGTGCAGTGGAATGCCTCTCAAGTCATTAGCCTTACTGTAATTGACGACAGTGAACAACCGAGACATCATCTGCTACAATACGAACAGCAAGCTCTACTGCCGGATATGCTAAATGCGATATAATTAAAACACAGCATATTATGAAAAAAATTATTTTGTCGCTTTTTTTCCTCAGCCTGCTTCAGCAGCCCTTGAAATCGCAGAATTTGCCCAACCCTGTTGAGCTGACGAGGCCAGATATTATGGGCTTGCAATTTTACGACGCGCTGGCAAAGCTACGCAATCTTGAACCCGCTTATCAGCCGTCGTCAGCTAGAACAAGCCAAGAAATTGCTTACTTTTACTATGCACTGGCTACGATTTTCTCTTTTAATGGAATGTACGATAGCGCAATACTTGCAATTGATAAAACATATCTTAGGGGAGTACTCAGGCAAGGTAAGCGTACCACTGTTGATACCACCAACTTTAGCAGATACCGTACCGTATCTGCTAAATCGTACATCGTGGAGCGCTCCGCTTACACTCAGGCCGTGATGATTAATGAAGCTCACACCGTGCCCCGGCACAGGCTATTTACCAAAAGTCTTTTGCAGGAGCTTTATGATAAAGGCTACAGGGTGCTATGCCTTGAGGCGCTGGCTTATAGCGATGAGGTTTCTTCTCCCTTTTATACAGGTGGTGGCGTAGGCGACTATCAGGAGGGAAAGGTGCAGCGGCTGGCAAGTGGCGACAGAGGTTACTATACAAAAGAAAGCTGCTTTTTAGATTTACTGCGGGAGGCCAACCGCATAGGCTACACTATTTATGGCTACGAACCGGAAATCGATAGTTCTGCCAGAGATTCCTTAATGGCCGTAAATATCAGTAAGATATTTAAGAAAAACCCGAAAGCAAAAGTAGTTATACATGCAGGTCATGGGCACATAAGGGCGGGCGTAAAGTATAAAAATTTATATTTTCACTTCAAGGAGATGACAGGGATAACTCCTCTTACTATTGACCAAGCGGCGTACTATGGACATCCTAATGAGTATTACAACAGCCCATACTATACGGCATTGTGCAAGCATTTTAACCCCACAGAACCTGTCATTCTTACAGATTCATCGGGACATCATATTCACCTCTCACTTGACATTGATACTACAAATGTGTACATAATTGCTCCTTATGCGGGTTCCGCTTATGGTCGCTCCGCATGGCTATTTACCCAAGGGGGACGCAAGGCGGTGAAGGTGAAAAACGTCAGTAAGCCAAGTATTATAAAAGCCTACTGTGCCACTGAAGTAAATATCAATACCATCAATCAACCATTCTACTACCGCCGTTCGGTTCCTATTGACATACTAAGCCTTGAGAATGTAAATAAAGGCAAAGATTACTACTTGGCCTTGCCCGATGGTGTGTTTTTGGTTCGATACGAAGATTTAAAAGGAAATGTTTACAATGAATATTATGAGCAAGTAACGTTATGATAATAATTATCAGTTGCCACGGAGATTCCTCAACTACGAACGTAATTCGTTGGTTAATAAGATATAACATCGAAGTATATAGGATAAATTTTAGCGACTTCGTAAAGACTCCAATGCCTGTTGTGTTAAAATTCAATTCGTTTGAGCGGGTAGTCAACCCCGGCTGGCGGGTTTTTCATTACTCTTCACCTCCCAGACCTGATGGTACCTACAGGATCACGGTAATGGGCAATTATAAAAAGAACTACTTCAAAACGGCGGGGCTACAGGTAGGGGACGAAATAGTGATGCTAAACGACTCGCTCTACAAGGATGTCATGAGCAGCTACAACCTCCATGAGCAGCTGTGGAGTTCGGATACGCTTCGCTTTGATATTCTCCGCAACGGACAGCCGCTGAGAATAGCGGTGCCGGTGGATAAAAGCGAAGAACAGGGAGATTGAAATATTGAATTTATGGTTAAATTTAGATGATGTCTAATATTCAACTATTGAATATAATCTCTAATAACCGAATTTTTCACACTCCACCCTGCGGGATTTGGGGGAGGTGATGATACATGCGTTTTTCTGCCAACATGTCGTCCCTACGGGACTTGCAAGATGCACAGCTATACATTGATGCTATGCGTTTTCAACCCTTGATTCGCATTATTTAGATAAAATATTAGCCAAGTTATTTCTCAACACTTCCGTAGTATCACCTATGGAAAGGCGTTTTTTTGTGTTAAATACCATTTTGAGTAAAAGAAATAACGAATAGAGTAAATGAAAGTCAGCAG
>JAISBU010000070.1 GCA_031266015.1 Prevotellaceae bacterium
TCTGGCTCCCAAAAATCATTTAGGTGTGTTTTTGGGGGGGGCGGCCCCCCCCCCCCCCCCCAAACAACACAACTCCCTGTTATTGAGACCTTTTTCCGTCATTTCGAGCGCAACAAGGAACGAGTGAAGTCGAGAAATCTAATAGCAAAAGACATTGCGCTTCAATTGTCATGCTGAGTGAAGCGAAGCATGGGGCGAGAAAAAAGTTCACAAACAACGTTATTGCTGTAAAAGCTTAAAAATCCACCAATGTCGGATGGATCTTTTTGTCGTCCGGGACAGGTGTGCAAATAGTAACGCCCTCTATGGAGCGAATGGACGCACAGCTATTCCTCAACGTATCGTCGTCCAAAGATTCCGATATTTTGAGCAGGTAGTCAATATTAGGAAAGGAATTTATGAGCGTTTGCCCATTAAATTTATTTGTAAAAAGCGTCAGCGCGTAATCATCAAATTCACTTGATGACATAAACACCGGGAATTGCTCTTTTTCTCCGTCAACCTCCTTGCCCTGCAATTCGGTAACATTCTCAAAATCGACATGTAGCGTCTTATTGAGTAGCCACGCCATACGTTGCGGCAGCTCGCAGGAGGATATGGCAACCAACGAAAACCGGTTATCTTCCTCAAACTCCAGCTTGAATTTTGTAATTTTTGCCAATGCTTAATTTTCGGTAGCGCTGTAAAGAGTGCGTTGTTATAAATGTTTGATAATCAGAGAGTAAGATGTATTTGTAGAAAATCAAAGAAAAAACTTTACCGCCCCTTTTTGTATCGGGCTTTTTGCAAGTAGCTTAAGCGCTATTCGTGCCTGCGTCGTTTATGAAGTATATTTTGTAACGTCTTTTTGCGAGGTGGATTTATGTGCCTGTCAACCTTTTCAGGATAAATATCCGCAATGGTAAGCAGAATACCCGTTTCCTCTACCGCGCCAAATTCGTGATTTATAGCGCATCCAAAGGTTTTCATGGTTGGCGAAAGGTTCATGTATGAGTTAATTAGCGGGGGAATAGTTTCTCCTAGCGCACGCACCTCTCGTGACAAAATTTTATAGTCAGCATTGTAGTTTTCACCCGAAAATACTTCCTGCATCTTCTTCTCATCCATCTTTAAATCAAGAGGCTCTATGGGACGAACCAGCTCCTCTTTATCCGGAAAATACTTTTGCAAAAAGTGGTGCAACATGTTGCGAGCCTCCACATTGTAAGAGGTGTACATGGTTACCTTACCAAAGAGATATTTTACATCGGGATACTTGGCAACCAAGCCGCCCAGGCCATCCCAAAGGTTGTCCAGCGCGAAAATACCCTTAACGCTACGTCGTGAACTCTGGTAGTCGGGCTGCACAAAGGAGCGTCCGAGCTCAATAGTCCACGGCATGTAATCCAAGGTAAACTTATCGGAGAACTTGAAAAGCTCTGAGGTGGCGAGATGACGAGCGGAGCATTCGTTTGCCACAATGTAGCGGTAACCGCCCAGAATCTCCTTGCCACGAGGATCCCAAACAATGATCTGCTTATAGCAATTTAGCCCTTTATCAAACTCATCTACATCAATGGATTTTCCGGTTCCACCACCGGCAAACCTAAAGCTGATTTCACGCAAACGCCCAATCTCCAACATTACGTTGGGAGAGTCGCCGTCCGTTATCACGTATATCTCATTGTCGCCTTTGTTGGTACGCTTAAGAAACTTACTTTTGGTAAGCTCCATTTGCAGCAAGCACTTGTTTATTGGTGCAATAATCGGTTCCATAATAATAGCTTACGAGGTTACAAGTTTATAAGTTTTCGGAAGTCTGAGAAGATTAAGAAGTTCGCAACCTTCTTAATCTTCCTAATCTTCTTTTTTCCTTTCCTTCAGTTCATACACTTTCCGGCGCACAAAGGTGAGCATCTCTTCGTCATTTTTTCTATCGGCAAATAAATCATACGAAATGGGCTTACCCAAATAAACATGAAAATGCGCTCCACGCTGCCTGAACAGCTCATCCGGAAGAAACAGCATTTCTATATTCGGTAAATGAAAAAACCTTCTGAAAGAGGAAAGATTGTGGAAAAAGTTAGAGTTACGCCCATCAAAATATACGGGAATAACGTCGCGCTTATACTCCCGTGCTACCTGGAGTACCTTCTTTTTCCACGGCAAATCGGTAACTACCCCTTTTATCCGCCGAGAGCACAATCCCGCCGGAAAAAATAGCAAGTGCCCCTTTCCCTCACCTTCCTTACGAAGCAATCTGGCATATTCGGGACTTTGCTTACCGTGCTTATTTACAGGAACAAAAAGCGGAGCAAGCGGCTGAATGTACATCAAAATATCGTTGACCACAGCCTTTACGCTCCCGAATTGCTTCTGCAGCGCGCTCAGCATCACAATGCCATCAAAGCCGCCCAGCGGATGGTTGGAGGCAAAAATGAAACGTCCGTCAGCAGGAATATTTTCAACACCATGCAGCGTGAACGTTACACCCAAGTGCTGCAGCACCTTATCAATGAACTCCACGCCCTCGCATTCACCGTACGATTCAATGATAAAGTTAACCTCCTCCTCATGCACAATACGCTGAAGCTTGCGCACGATAAACCCCGGCAACCAGCGGTTTACCTTAGGTGCACGGGTAGCAAGCAAGTTTGCCACATCTACTTTTTCAATTTTATTGTTGGTTGACAACCTTACAATTTTGAATTATACGTTATGCAGTCCATACACGCAAATCGCACTCGCCCCCATAAATCGACCTTGCAAATAAACGACGAATCCCAAAGCACAACAAACGCTCATCACCGATTAACGTTCAAAGTTAACTCTTTTTGCCACTACCTCCGCATTATTTTTCAAAAATTACTCATATACAAGTAGTTAAATTAAAACTACTTGTATTGTTCATAACCACGTTGAAATCATGTAGATAGCTGTAAATGCAACATCATTAACTATTTAATAATCAAATGGTTATCTTTAATGATATTGTTAATTGCTAATTGTTGATAAATAATTAGTGGGAAAAAGTGGGTAAAAATGGCGAAAAGTGGGATTAATTATGTAATTTTGCATTGTTTAAGACACGAGAAAAATGGCCGCGTTTACAGGCGAATATTCATGCAAGCTAGACGACAAGGGCCGGGTTCCATTTCCCGCTGCTTTTCGTGCTACCGCAACCGGTAGCGACGGGCAGGCACGCCTGGTGGCAAAAAAGGACGTGTTTGACAAGTGCCTCACGCTAATGACCGAGGCGGAGTGGGAGAAGCAGATGGCTTTCATTGACAGCCGTTTAAATCCGTACAACAAAGAGCACCAGGCGCTACGTCGTGAATTGTTTCGCAACATGGCTGCGCTGGAACCGGACGCTGCGGGACGTATTCTACTTTCTAAGCGGCTGATGGATTTGGCAGGCATTAGCAAAGAGGTAGTTTTTGCCGGGCAAGGCGATAAGATTGAGCTGTGGGCAAAGGCCGACTACGAGTCTTGCGGCATAGCAGCGGCAGATACCGCGGCCCTTGCCGAAAGACTACTGGGCAGCACCCCTCGCAGCTGACCTTTTATCTGCACTCCATTGGCTATGTTAGTCAATAACAATTTGATATATAGATAGTTATCAAATGAATTAACCGTAAGCAAATCAATGTACCACGTACCCGTACTGCTTAATGAAACCGTTGACGGACTCAACATACAGCCCAACGGAACATACGTGGACATTACGTTTGGCGGAGGCGGACACGCTCGTGAGGTGCTGAAAAGGTTAGCTAAAAAAGGTCGTCTGATTGCCTTTGATCAAGATCCGGATGCGGTGCAAAATGCAGCTGCTATTGGCGATAAGCGGCTCACGCTGGTGCAAGGCAGCTTTCGTTTTTTGAGAAGCTACTTGCGCTACCACAATGCCGCACAGGTAGATGGAATACTGGGAGATTTGGGCGTATCGTGGCATCAGTTTGATACAGCGGATAGGGGATTTTCCTTCAGGTTTGACGCAAATTTGGACATGAGAATGAACAACCGTGGGGGCTTAACTGCAGCAAACATACTGAATACGTACAGCATAGAGCAGCTGACAAAAATATTCAGACTTTACGGAGAGCTGGACAACGCCTACAAGCTGGCTCAAATGGTAGAGAAAGTGCGTACAAACACGCCGCTTGAAAATATTGCGCAGCTGACAGAAAGCATACGAGCGGCGCTACCAAAATTTGATGAGCATAAGTACCTGGCAAAGGTTTTTCAGGCTTTACGCATAGAGGTGAATCAGGAAATGGTAGCGCTGGAGCAAATGCTGCTACAAACAGAGAAGGTGGTGAAAACGGGCGGTAGACTTTCCGTCATCACTTACCACTCGCTGGAAGACAGAATGGTAAAAAACTACATCAAATGCGGCAATGTGGAAGGTGCAGTAAAAAAAGACCTTTTCGGAAAATTCAGCGCCCCATTTGAGGCTGTAACAAAGAAAATAATTCTCCCACAGGAGATCGAAATACAAAACAACACCCGGGCACGCAGCGCAAAACTTCGTGTAGCAGAACGAATATAAAGTCATGTGGAAATTTTTAAAAAAGAAAGAGCCCGTGGAGTTTGAGGACGTTCGTGAGGTGGGCAAAAAAACAAAAAAGATAAAGCTCAGCATCACCGACGTATTTACCGGAAATGCTCAGCTGCGCGAGTTCCTGTTACAACACATCGGCTATGTTATTTTTTTAGCAGCGCTCACCTTCTTGTACATACACAACCGGTACGCCATAGAGAGTAGCGCTAAACGTTGTCAGGAGCTGAAAAAAGAAGTGAAAAATTTAAAGGCAGAGGCCACTACCACAGGAGCCGAACTCATGTACTTGAGCAGCCAAACCAGCGTAAAGGCAGAAGTAGAAAGACGCCACTTGAATTTAGTAGAATCAATCACGCCACCTGTGCTTTTAAAAAGAAGCAAGGATTTAGAATAAAACGCCAACAAAACCATGTCCGTTAAGCTAAGCATAACACGCAGGTTCGCCGTCATTTATCTGATGCTGGCGTTGGTTGGCATTTGCGTTATGCTGCAAATGGTGCGCATTGTGCTGCAGGAAAAGCGAAGCGGTCAGGGATTAGACGAAAAACTTTCGGTAAAAGTAATGCCCATACAAGCCAACCGGGGCAACATTCTGGCGCACGATGGGCGCCTGCTGGCAACCTCCATTTACAAGTACAGATTGTACAACGACTTTGGCGCGCGCGGCATGAGCGATAAGTCGTTTAACGACAATGTTGACTCATTGGCGCTTGGACTGGCACACATTCTACGTGAGAAGTCTGCGCAAGAGTATGCCAAAGATTTAAAGCTGGCGCGCGCGAAAGGGTTGCGCTATCGCCCGCTTGTAGACAAAGATGTTGACTACGTTACGCTATCTGCACTCAAAAAATTACCCATACTGCGCAACAGTCCAAACAAAGGTGGGCTTATTATTGAGGAAAAAATCAAGCGCATTCATCCTCAAGAAAATTTGGCCAGCTACACCGTCGGATGGGTTAATCAGGTCAATCAGGGTGTGGGTATTGAGTATTCCTACAACAACGAGCTGGGAGGCAAACCCGGCAAAGAAATAATGCAACGCGCCGGCGGTCGTAATACTTGGATTCCGGTAAGCTCAACTCCGGCGGTAGAGCCGCTTGACGGCTGCGATGTGGTGAGCACGCTGGATATTGATTTGCAGGAAATGACCGAGACCATCATCATAAATAAGCTGCTAAAATCTCCCGATTTGGAATGGGGAACCGCCGTAGTTATGGATGTTCCCACAGGAGAAATACGAGCTATTGCCAACAAAAAGAAAATACGGGAAACCAGCGCTATTGTTGAGGATGAGAACTATGCACTACGCTATCGCAAAGACCCGGGATCAACCTTTAAGCTGGCCTCATTCATGGTGATGATCGAAAAAGAGTTGCGCCTGGATGATACTGTTAACACTCTGAATGGCAGTATTATACGATACGGAAAGAAGTTTGAAGACGAGGGCAAAACAGGTGGGCTGTTAAAGGTAAAGCAAGCATTTGAAAGATCATCAAACGTAGGAACCATTATGCTTTCAGAAAGCATTTACAAGAATAGGAATAACCACAAAGACTTTGCACAGCGAATTGAAGCGCTGAAGCTTAAAGACCTTGTAAACTTTGATGTGCTACCACAGCAAAACATTACGCCGCTTATCAAATCCGCAGATCAGTACTCCGGGTTGACACTTTCCATGATGTCCATTGGGTACGAGTTGGAAATAACACCGCTACAAACGCTTGCGCTTTACAACGCAGTGGCCAACAATGGTGTAATGGTACACCCGAAGTTTATAAAGGAGCTGAATCGACAAGGTAGAACAATAAAAAACTTCCCAATACAGATTGTAAACCCTTCGGTTTGCTCCAAAGAAACGCTGGATAAGTTGCACGAAATGCTGGTAAGCGTGGTTGAAAATGGCACAGCAAAGACAGCTCGCTGCCAAGAGTTTAAAGTAGCAGGAAAAACAGGAACGGCGCACATTGCCGAAGGTAGAAAGGGATATACTAACCAGAAGCTATCCTCATTCGCAGGATATTTTCCGGCAGACCATCCAAAGTACAGCTGCATTGTGGCTTTCAAGACTTTTGAAACCACCAACAAATCATACGGCGGGGCGGTAGCTGCGCCGGTGTTTAAAGCCATTGCGGAAAAAGTGTACGCACGTTCCACCAGCTGGCAGCGTCCTGTTGTAAAAGTAGATTCATCAGTTGATATCCCATACACAAAAAGCGGTAGCTACCTGGCGCTGAAAAATGCGTTGCAGCTGCTCAATGTAAAAGTGGAAGACAAGAATAATGCGGCTGAATGGGTAACCACTGAAACAAAGAAAACCATCGTGGAAATTAATCGCAGAGGAGTTACAAAAAATGTGGTTCCAAATGTGGTAAACATGGCGCTGAAAGACGCCATATACCTGTTAGAAAATGCAGGATTAAAGGTAAAATTCACCGGCAAAGGCACTATAAAAAGTCAGCTGCCGGCTGCCGGCGCCCTGTATAACAGCGGCGAAACGGTTATGCTTGCGCTAAGCTATAACGAATAAAAATTTAGGTATGAATTTCAACACCATCATAGAGCAAATCAAGCCGGTACAGGTGGCAGGCAGCGCCAACATTGAGGTTACCTCTATTGGAATCAACAGCCGTGACGTGAAGTCCGGCGAATGCTTTATTGCTTTAAAAGGCACACAGGTTGATGGCCACACCTACATTGCCGATGCCATTGCCAAAGGAGCCGTAGCCGTTATTTGTGAAAACTTGCCAAGCGAGCAAAAAAATAACGTTTGCTACGCTGTTGTAGAAAACACAGACGTTGCTGCAGGGTGGGCTGCTTCAGCATTTTACGGCAATCCATCAAGCAAATTGAAGCTGGTAGGAGTAACCGGAACCAACGGAAAAACAACCACCGCTACCCTGCTTCACGATTTATTCACAGCATTAGGCTATCAAGCAGGACTTATCTCCACTGTAGCATATCTGATTGATAAAGAGAGATTTAACTCTACACATACAACGCCTGACGCTGTTACGTTGAATAAGCTTTTGCACGATATGGTAGAAGCAGGTTGCACGCATTGCTTTATGGAAGTCAGCTCGCACGCTATCGTTCAGAAACGTATAGAGGGCCTGCATTTCGTGGGAGGCATCTTCACCAATATTACGCACGATCACCTTGACTACCATAAAACTTTTGAAAAGTACTTAAAAGCCAAAAAGATGTTCTTCGATCAGCTGCCAAAAGAAGCATTTGCGCTTACCAATGGCGATGAGCGCAACGGCAAGGTAATGGTACAGAATACCAAAGCAACCATAAAAACATATGCACTAAAAACGCTTGCGGATTTCAAATGCAAAATCGTTGAACAGCACCTTGACGGAATGCTGCTACAGCTGAATGGAACCGAAATCTGGACAAGCCTTATTGGCGACTTCAACGCATACAACCTAAGCGCCATATACGGCACAGCAATTCTACTGGGTGCACCAAAAGAAGAGGTTGAGCGTATCATCAGCTCGCTGAAATCCGTATCCGGCAGATTCGAATATGTGAAATCTGCCACAGGAATTACAGCCATTGTAGACTACGCGCATACTCCCGACGCTCTGCAAAATGTAGTAGACACAATAAATCGCCTTCGAATACCGGGGCAACAGCTGATAACCGTAGTAGGATGCGGAGGTAATCGTGACAAAACAAAGCGTCCGGTAATGGCAAAAGTGGCTACCGAAAACAGCGACCGGGTTATTCTAACCAGCGACAATCCCCGTAAGGAAAAAGCCGAGGATATTTTGCAGGATATGTACGAAGGCGTAAGCGCAAGCAACCGTAAAAAAACGCTCACTATTGTGAACCGTCGTGAGGGAATAAAAGCTGCCATTAGCTTTGCCGATAGCAAAGACATTATACTGGTAGCGGGAAAAGGACATGAAGATTATCAAATTATCGGCGAAACCAAGCATCATTTTGACGACAAAGAAACGCTCAAGGAGCTATTCAAGGAGTTAGATAAATAGTTGATAATTAAAATGTTATGAATCGTAAATTGCTAATTATGAATTGATTTTGCCATGCTTTACCATCTATTCAAATATTTAGGCGCAGCCTATGATTTTCCGGGAGCAAGGTTGTTCAGCTACATCTCATTCCGCGCAGGATTGGGTGTTATAATTGCGCTGCTGATCGGACTGGTATTCGGTAAGCAAATCATTCGCATGCTGCAACGCAAGCTTATTGGCGAGGAAATTCGTGACCTGGGGTTGGAGGGACAATTACAGAAAAAAGGAACGCCTACCATGGGGGGCATCATTATCCTGATCGCCATACTCGTGCCTACCCTTTTGCTGGCAGACCTCACCAACATGTACACCTGGCTTATGATTATAAGCACCCTCTGGTTAGGCATTCTTGGATTTTTAGACGACTACATCAAAGTTTTCAAGAAAAATAAGGAGGGGCTTCAGGGAAAATTCAAAATTGTAGGTCAAATCGGGCTTGGCATTATTGTCAGCCTCACGCTGTACTTAAACGACGGGTTCGTAATCAGAGAGAAGCTGCCGGCCGGATACCCGAATGCTCAAAAAATATTGGTAGAAGAAGGTGAAAGCTCTCGGTTTGTAACCTTAGGCGAAGCGCATAAAAGTACCAAAACAACCATTCCATTTTTCAAGAACAACGAGCTCGACTACATGATGTTGGTTCCCCAATCATTAGGAGAACATAGGCAAACCGCCGGCTGGATCATATTCATGCTGATGGCCATATTTGTGATTACAGCGGTATCCAACGGCGCCAACCTTACCGACGGTATGGACGGGCTGGCCTCAGGAGTTTCCATTGTAATCGGAATTACCCTCGGTATTTTGGCGTACCTGTCAAGCAACGTGATTTATGCGGATTACCTGCAAATAATGTACATACCGAATTCCGGAGAGCTGGTAATTTTTATGGCAGCCGTAATAGGAGCGCTTATAGGATTTTTGTGGCACAATACTTATCCGGCACAAGTATTCATGGGAGATACAGGTAGCCTGGCGCTGGGCGGTATTATTGCCGTTTTTGCCATCATTATACGCAAGGAGTTGCTCATCCCGATACTGTGCGGAATATTTTTTGCCGAAAGCGTATCGGTAATGGTGCAGGTAGCATACTTCAAGTACACCAGGAAAAAATATGGCGAAGGGCGTCGCATTTTTTTAATGTCACCGCTGCACCACCACTACCAAAAGAAAGGATTTCCTGAGCCCAAAATAGTAGTGCGTTTTTGGATTGTAGCAGCCTTGCTGGCCATTACAGCCATACTAACGCTAAAGATGAGATAGTGGTCAGCAATTGTAATAGTTTCAGATAAAGTAAGGATACCAAGCGGTATAAAAATAGTATTTGGTAAATGATAAACCGGTAAATGAAAAAAATAGTCATACTTGGCGGTGGCGAAAGCGGCGTAGGTGCAGCCATACTGGCAAAGCGCAAGGGTTTCCGTGCGTTTTTGTCGGACATGGGTGCGCTAAAACCGAAGTATGCAGAGCAGCTCATACAAGAAGGAATTGATTTTGAGCATGGAAAACACACCGCCGAAAAAATATTGGATGCCGATGAGGTTATAAAAAGCCCCGGTATTCCCGATACAGCGCCCATGATTGTGGAGCTGAAGAAAATGGGAGCGCCAATACTTTCGGATATCGAGTTTGCCGGTCGCTACACCAATGCAAAAATGATTTGCATTACAGGCAGCAACGGAAAAACCACCACTACATCACTCATATACTACATGCTGCAAAATGCGGGGTTGAACGTAGGGTTGGGTGGCAATATCGGTCAAAGCTTCGCGCTACAAGTAGCCACGCAAAACTTTGATTATTACGTACTTGAACTAAGTTCGTTTCAGCTGGACGACATGTACAAGTTTAAGGCAGATGTAGCTATCCTGCTCAACATCACGCCCGACCACCTGGACAGATACGATTACAAGCTGGAAAATTACGCACGTTCAAAATTTCGCATAGCGCAAAACATGGATCAAGACGGGCGCTTTATCTACTGCATGGATGACGAAATAACTATGAAGTATTTGCCCGAACTCAATATTCAAGCGCAAATGCTTCCATTTAGCATAAAACAAACCGTAGCACAAGGAGCCTTTTTAACCAACAACACACTTACCGCCATGTACAAAGAGCAATCATTTTCAATGCTTATAGAGGAGCTGGCGCTTAAAGGCAAGCACAACCTGTACAACTCAATGGCAGCAACCATTGCCGGACAAGCCGTAAATATTCGCAAGGAAAATATTCGCGAAAGCCTCAGCAACTTCAAAAGTATAGAGCATCGGCTTGAACCGGTGCTGAAAGTTGGCGGCATTTTGTTTATAAACGACAGTAAGGCAACCAACATCAACTCCACCTGGTATGCGCTTGAGAGCATGACTGCTCCTACCATTTGGATTGTTGGCGGAAAAGATAAAGGTAACGACTACAGCGAGCTGGCCGAGCTGGTTAAGCAAAAAGTAAAGGCCATTGTTTGCTTGGGGCTCAACAACGCAAAGATACATGCGGCATTCGAAGGTATTGCTGATACCATTGTAGACACACAGTCAGCGGAAGATGCGGTAAAAGCAGCATACAAGCTGGGAACCAAAGGCGATACCGTTTTGTTATCACCGGCATGCGCCAGCTTCGATTTATTTGAAAACTACGAAGACAGGGGCAGGAAATTCAAAGCTGCCGTAAGAAATCTGTAGAAGTAAAAAAAAGAGAACAAAAGAATACAGAATCGTCATTGCTAACCGTACAAACAACCTCGCAATGACGATGGAACCTAAAATTGAACGTTGAAATTTGAAAAACTTAGGCAAATATTTCAAGGGCGACAAAACCATCTGGTTGATTATACTCCTGCTAGCGCTATTCTCGCTACTAGTGGTGTATTCATCTACCGCAGCCATTATTTCTCGTTCATCAAATGCCAGCCCGTTTTACTTTTTTGCAAAACAGCTGATGTTTTTTGGCGTCGGGTTCATTATTTTATATGTAACCCATAGAGTACCATACCAACTATTCTTGGCAGTAGCCAAAATCGGATTCTTTGTTAGCCTTGCCCTGTTGATATTAACTTTCTTGATTGGTAACAGCTACAACCAAGCCTCACGTACATTAGGATTCTTTCAACCGTCAGAGCTTGCCAAGGTTATGCTCATAGTTTATGTAGCAAAGCTCCTTACAGTAAAACAAGATATCATTACCGACCTCAAAAAGGGTTATCGCCCAATTTTATGGCCGATTCTGGCAACATGCTTTTTCATCTTTTTGTCCAACTTTTCAACCGCAGCAATTCTTGGTACTACCTGTTGTATTATGATGTTTATAGGTCGGGTAAAAATCAAGCATTTGCTGGGTACCATTGGAGTTCTACTCCTATTGCTTGTTATTGGAGTTGGCGTGGCAAAAGGCGTAAACACGTACGCTGATTACAAAGTTTTGAAAGGAGAAAAAATTGAAGGTGCGCTGAAAAGCGCCATGAAAATAATAAACAAGACACGCTTTGAAACCATTTACAGCCGTTTGGAAGCCAAAGTAGGCAACAACAAAAAAACGGATAGCGGTAACGAGGAGTTAGGCCAGTCCGACTATTCGCGCTTGGCCATTGCATCCGGTGGATTGCTCATGGGCAAAGGTCCCGGAAATAGCACGATGCGCTACATACTCCCTGAGGCATTCAGCGATTTTGTGTTTGCCATAATTGTGGAGGAGTGGGGTGTACTTATATCGTGCTTTTTGGTATTGGCATACCTCATCATTTTGTTCAGAGTGGGAGTAATGGTAAGGAAATCCACGCACTTTTTTCCGGCATTGCTGGCCATCGGTATCAGCGTGCAAATTACCATGCAGGCGCTGGTAAATATGTGCGTTGCTACAGGAATTGCTCCCGTTACAGGACAAAACCTTCCCTTGATTAGCCAAGGCGGATCGTCCATCATTGCCACCTGCATTATGTTTGGTATGCTGCTTAGCGTGAGCCGTAGCCTCAAAACCGAAGATGCTGAAGGAGAAGCCGAAAATAAACCTGATGAGCTGACTTCGCCGGATAAACCGGATAAAACAAATGCGGTCGCGACCAAAAATAGCAACACAGAACAAGAAACAAGCAAGCAAATAGCCATTAATACACTAGCCAATTTATAGCCATGAGCAAACGAATAATTATAAGCGGAGGCGGCACAGGAGGGCATATCTTTCCAGCCATATCCATTGCAAATGCTCTAAAAAAGATGGATAGCCATGTAGAAATTTTGTTCATTGGCGCCGAGGGCAAAATGGAGATGGACAAAGTACCCGCTGCAGGTTACAAAATTATTGGCCTTCCTGTAATCGGATTACAGCGTAAGCTATTCGCTAAAAAGAATTTCGCGCTACCATTCAAGCTGTGGAAGAGCTTGCGGCAAGCAGCTAAAAGCATCTCTAGCTTCAAACCTGATGCTGTAGTGGGCGTGGGTGGATATGCTAGCGCACCCACCTTGTGGAGCGCGCAAAACAAGAGCATTCCAACGCTCATACAAGAGCAAAACTCCTACGCCGGATTGACCAATAAATTTCTAGGTCGCCGTGCGAAAAAAATATGCGTGGCATACGAAAATATGGATCGCTTCTTCCCTAAAAGTAAAATCATTTTCACGGGAAATCCGGTACGTCAAGACTTGGCAGATGTATCAAAGTTGCGACAAGAAGCATTCGAGTATTTTGAGCTGGATCCGAAGCTCCGCACAGTGCTACTACTGGGCGGCAGCCTTGGCGCTCGCACCATGAATTTAAGCGTATTGCACCATATTCAACAAATTTCTCAGTACGACAATATCCAGCTCATTTGGCAAATTGGCGAGCTGTACGCAAAAGAAATTACCGAAAAGATGAAAGCCTACGACTGCAAAAACGTTAAGGTAATGAATTTTATCAAGCGCATGGATTACGCCTTTGCCGCTGCTGATTTGGTTATTTCACGTGCAGGCGCAGGAACAATCTCCGAGCTATGCGTGGTACAAAAACCATGCATACTGGTACCCTCGCCCAACGTAACCGAAGACCATCAGACCTTCAATGCCATGGCATTAGTAAACAAGCAAGCCGCCATACTAATCCCTGATTCAGAGGCTGTTGACAATCTAATTCCAATCGCATTGAAGGTGGCAGAAGATGAGAAAAAGTTAAAAGAATTATCGCACAGTATCGGACAGCTGGCTATAACCAACGCTGCCGATACAATAGCAAAAGAGGTACTTGCATTAGCAAAATAGAGAAAACAAAGTGAGAAACGTATACTTCATAGGCATTGGAGGCATTGGCATGAGCGCCCTGGCACGTTACTTCATGCACGAAGGTAAGGGAGTTGCCGGATACGATCGCACCTCTACTCCGCTTACACAAGCGCTTGAGAAAGAGGGAGCGCACATCCACTACACCGAGAATGTGGCGCAAATCCCGCTGGCCTTCCGCACTACCGACACGCTGATAGTTTACACACCGGCAGTGGGAGCAGACAATTTGGAAATGCATTACTTCCGCAAAAACGGCAATAAGATAATAAAGCGCTCCGAAGCATTGGGGCTTATCGCCTCCGGAAAGAAGCTGCTTGCGGTAGCGGGAACCCATGGCAAAACAACCACCTCTACCATGCTAGCGCACATACTTACAGCGGCAGATGGTGGATGTACCGCATTTTTGGGAGGTGTTTCAAAAAATTACAACAGCAACTTACTGCTGTCAAAAAACAACCTGCTGGTAGCAGAAGCCGATGAGTTCGACCGTTCATTCCTTCGTCTTTTTCCGGATATCGCAATAGTAACCTCTATAGATGCAGACCACCTCGATATTTTTGGCAGCCATGAAGAAGTAAAGAAAGCGTTCAAAGACTTTGTAGGTCAGATAAAACCACGAGGCACGCTTATTGTAAAGAAAAATCTTAGCACCAACGGCAAGCCGAATTTTGTTCTTCATTTTTCGGAAAAAGTATACACCTATTCTTTCAGTGAGGAAGCCGATTTTTATGCTAAAAACATAGAGCCACAACAAGGCGGGTACTACAAATTTGACCTTGTAACTCCCGGTGGCATTATAGAGAGCTGCACCGTAGGGATACCGGGCTGGGTAAATGTTGAGAATGCCATTGCAGCCGGTGCTGTAGCATGGTGTGCCGGAATTCAACCGGAAAAACTACCACAGGCATTACAGTCATTCCAAGGTGTTAAACGTAGATTCGACGTACAAGTAAACACGTCAACATTCTCATTTATAGATGATTATGCACATCATCCGGAAGAGCTGCACGCGGCCATAACATCTATAAGGGAAATGTTTCCCGGACGAAAAATCACAGGCATTTTTCAACCACATTTGTACACACGCACGCGGGATTTTGCACCGGAATTTGCGCAAAGCCTCAGCCTTTTGGATGAGCTGATCTTACTGGACATTTATCCGGCAAGAGAAGAGCCTATCAAAGGAGTCACATCATCATTGATATTCGACAACGTAACAATTGACAACAAGATGTTGTGCAAAAAAGACAACCTGCTGAAAACGTTGAAAGGTAAAAATTTGGATGTACTAGTTACCTTTGGCGCCGGAAATATTGATTCCATGCTGGAGCAGATAAAAAATACCATACTGGGTGAATAGAAAGACCTCCATAGCTACAAATGTTGTACTTTTACTGTGCATTACGGCGTACCTCGCCGGTACTTTAGTGCATAGCAGAAGGCAGTGGAATAAGATCATCTGCAATTCGCTTAACGTAAAAATTATAGATAGCACACAAAACAGGTTCATAAAGCAGGAAGATATAGCCGCGATTTTACGTGCCAACGGACAAAACTACTTCGGTAAAAAGCTAAGCGAGATTTCGACTTCTACCATAGAAAACATACTCAACAATAGAAGCCTGATTAAGCAAGCCGAAGCGTACACCAGCGTAGATGGAGTGCTGCACATAGACATACTGCAACGTAAACCCATAGCACGGGTGTACGCCAGCAACGGCACAAGCTTCTACGTAGATTATGACGGCTACGTAATACCGCCGCAAAGCACGTACACCTCATACGTTCCCATAGTAAATGGACACATCAGCAGTCCATTTCCCAGAAATTACAAGGGAAGTATGCTTACGTACTTTGGAAAAAACGTAATCGACAGCACCTACTTGCAGCTATATGCATTAACAAAATATATTGATGAACATCCGTTTTGGAAAGCGCAGGTAGAGCAAATTTATTTCACAAAGAACGGAGCAGTTGAGTTTATACCACGTGTAGGAGCGCACATCATACGTCTGGGAGATTTACGCAGCTACCGCTATAAGCTAAGCAAATTAGCTACGCTATACGAAAAAGGATTACCATTCAAAGGATGGAATACATACGAAGTAATAGATTTATCCTACAGCAATCAGGTAGTTTGTAAAAAAAAATAAAAAGACATGGCAAAGAGCAAATTGGTAATGGCCGTAGATATTGGCACCACAAAGATTGCCGCAATTGTAGGCAAAGTTTTTGACAGCGGAAAAGTTGTTGTAATTGCACAAAAAGTGGTACAATCACAAGGCGTACGGCGTGGTATGGTAGAAAATGTTACCGAAACCGTAACCTCTATTCGGCAATGCCTTGAACAGCTGAAAGAGCAAACCGACATTAGCCAGCTGCGAGAGGTATCCGTCGGCATTGCCGGACGCCATATCACCAGCACGCAAAACAGCACCAGCATTATTCGTTCACAGTATACCGATCCGATAAGTTCAAAGGAGCTGGAAGATTTGCAAAAGCAAATGTACCACATGGCGCTGAAGCCGGGACAGGAAATTTTGCACGTTATTCCGCAAGATTACACCATTGACGGAAGTCGTGTGCTCAAAGCCGAAGGCTGCGTGGGTAACAAGCTGACGGCAAACTACCACATCGTAATTGGCGAAGTTTCGGCCATTGAAACCATAAAAATGTGCATCAAAAAAAGCGGGCTCACGCTTCGCAAGCTGGTGCTGGAGCCGCTTGCTTCTGCTGATGCCGTATTAACGAGCGAGGAAAAAGAAGAAGGTGTAGCCATGCTGGATATTGGCGGAGGTACCAGCGACCTCATCATATACCATCAGAACATTGTGCAAAGCACCACGGTTATTCCCTGCGGTGGCGAAGTTATTACCGATGACATCAGGGTATCCTGCAACATATCGCGTAATAAAGCCGAATACATCAAGCGGGAGTACGGCTCATGCTTCTATACCAACACCTCTGCCGATGAGGTCATTACGTTCCCAACCGTACCGGGACACGATCCTCGCAAGCTGTCATTCCGTACGTTGGCAGGCATTACACAGGCCCGTATGGATCAAATTATAGAGGCTGTACTCTTCAAAATAGAAGAATCCGGATTGGAAAATACCCTACACAGCATTGTGCTCACAGGAGGCGGCTCCCTGCTCAGAGACCTTCCTCAGCTGGTGAAATTCCGTAGCGGACTCGACACTCGCATTGGAATTCCAACCATACAGGTAGAAAATCACGCAGAGGCAAAACGCGTAAATCCGGCGCTGGCAACAGCGGTAGGACTTGTCATAAGCGGCTACTACGATGAAAAAGTTGGAAGAAAGAGCAGGGACGAAAGAACCGGATTCTTCCCGTTAACATTTGGAAAACGCGCTATTGATCGTGTAAAAGTTATGGCAACCGAACGCCTGGATAAGCTTTTCGAGGAAAAAGATAAGCCAATGATATAGCAACAGCCAAAAAGATAATTTCTTATGGAAGACAATTTCGATAATATGTTTGAGAGCAACGCCGATGGCGGCTCCATCATCAAAGTTATAGGTATTGGCGGTGGCGGCTGCAATGCCGTAGACCACATGTACAAGCTCGGCATCAAGGATGTTTCCTTCGTGGTATGCAACACCGATGCTCAAGCCCTCAACAGCAGCCCTGTGCCCATCAAAATTCAGCTGGGCAAAAAAATAACGGAAGGTTTGGGAGCAGGATCAGATCCCGAGCAAGGCAGAATGGCGGCCGAAGAAAGCCTTGCGGAGGTTACCGCCATGCTGCGCAAAAACACCAAAATGGTCTTCATTACAGCAGGCATGGGAGGTGGTACCGGTACAGGAGCCGCGCCTGTAATAGCTAAGGCAGCGAAAGACATGGGCATACTTACCGTAGGCATAGTTACCATACCATTCACCATCATTGAGCCCCGCCGGGTACAAATCGCCTACGAGGGCATCAAGGAGCTGCGCAAGCATGTAGACTCGCTACTTGTTATCAACAACAACAAACTGCACGAGCTGTACGGAAGCCTGAAAGTATCCGAAGCCTTTGCAAAGGCCGACGATGTGCTATGCACCGCAGCTAAAGGCATTGCCGAAATCATCACTACATCCGGCCACGTGAACGTGGATTTTGCCGATGTGCGCACAGCCATGCTGAACAGCGGTGTAGCGCTCATGGGTACAGGTAGGGGGTCCGGCCCTGAGCGTGCATCGCTTGCCATTGAGCAGGCAATCACCTCACCATTGCTCAATAATAACAGCATTCGTGGCGCCAGAAATCTGCTGGTAAACATACTTATGGGCAGCAATGAGCTCACCTTGGAAGAAGTTGCGAGCATAACCCAGCGCGTAATAGAAGAAACGGGCTCCGACCTCAACGTGAAGACTGGTATAGGCTTTAACCCTGCGCTGGGCGAGGACGAGGTTACCGTGAGCATCATTGCTACAGGATTCGAAATGGGCGATATCGACATACCGGACACCAGCACCGTTGTGGCAAAACCCAAAGAAGATCCCGTTCCGGGACATCAAGCGCCTGCAGTAAAGGAGCATGTTGTTCCCGACAATCCACCACCTGCGAATCCCGGATTCGACGATTTTTTTACAGCGCCTAGCCCTGCTGACAGCCCGCAAAACAAGCCGGGCAGCATTACAGCCTCGGAGGGTAGAGTTAGGCGTAAACCTCTTTGGCTTGACGATAGCATTTCTATTGAGGAAAAAGAGCGTAGGCGAGGCGGAGTACCATCGGCAAAAAAGCCACAGCAGGAGGAAATTTCCCTCTTCAGCATCAACAAAAATAACGAGCTGGACACCTCAACAGCCGCATACATGAAGAACAAACCAGACTAAAAATTCAAACTATGCTAGAACAAACCATAAATGGCGACATCAAGGCAGCCATGCTGGCCAAAGAGAGCGCCAGGCTGGAGGCCTTACGTGCAGTAAAAGCAGCCATACTGCTGGCAAAAACAGCTGAAGGCGCCAACGGCGAAATTTCTGCCGATGCGGAAATGAAGCTGCTTCAAAAGCTGGTAAAGCAGCGCCGAGAGTCCGCGGCCATTTACAGCCAAAACAACCGTCCGGAGTTGGCAGAGAAAGAAAATGCCGAGGCCGGCTACATTGAAACTTACCTGCCCAAGCAAATGAGCGAGGAGGAAATTACCGTAGAGGTAAAGAAAATCATTGCTCAGGTGGGCGCCACCTCTGCCAAAGAAATGGGGAAGGTAATGGGAATGGCTTCAAAGTTGCTGGCTGGAAAGGCCGATGGCAAAACGATTGCCGAACTTGTAAAGAAGCTGCTGGCCTAAAAACACCGCAGCTAAGCAGCATCCCAGCCGTCTCTTTCTCAGCATTCTTAGGCATAATTATCGTTTTGCTGACATCAGCAAAACGATAAGGGACTTTTTGCCCTGCATTTTGGCAGGATTCCTTAACTTTATCAACCATTTTGGGGAAATTTTCTCATTTGGAATACCCTAATAACTTCTGCAACGGCGTTTTCAAACCGTGCAAATAGCGCGTTTATTTCTGCTGACTTCATGCTGTTATTTTTATTGATTTTTATTCGAGGTAGAATTTATCATCCTGCCATTTTTCAGGATTATGAATAATGTAATTGGAAATATTTTGATGAGCTTGTTCGTTTTGAATGATGTGTTCGTAGTAATTGCGTTGCCATAAAAATGCAAAATCCAATCGATGCGCGTGTTTCGATACGGCAGATTTGTATGAACCGATAACGGATGATGCGGTGTTTTTTCCCTAATTTTGAAATCGTGATTGTATGGATTGTTCCGGCCGCTTCGCTTTGCTCACAATGATTTGATTATGAGGAGTTTACTTCGCTTTTAATAAATGCAAAGCGCCCCTGCAAGAATTCTTGCAGGGCGCTTCCTAGTAAATAAGTAGGTAGAATACTACTTGTTTTCTACATTTCCGGACAACCTCTTGTACTGGTTGTAGCGCCACTTGGCATTCTCCTCGGTAGCCTTGAATAGTTCAGCGGCTTGATCGGGAAATGACTTCGTCAATGATGAGTAGCGAACTTCGCTTTTAAGGAAGTCTTGGAATTTAGCCCAATCCGGCTCCTTGCTGTCTAGCAAGAATGGGTTCTTGCCTTCTGCCTCAAGCATTGGATTGTAGCGATAGTTGTGCCAGTATCCGCACTCAACAGCGCGTTTCTCCTCAAATTGTGAGGCTCCCATACCGCTCTTCAAACCATGGTTAATGCATGGAGAGTAGGCGATAATAAGCGAAGGTCCGTTGTAAGCTTCAGCTTCCTTAAGTACACGGAGGTACTGGCTTTGGTCTGCGCCCATTGCTACTTGCGCCACATAAACGTAGCCGTAGCTCATAGCCATCATACCCAAGTCTTTCTTACGAATGCGCTTACCTGAGGTTGCGAACTTAGCAACAGCGCCGGCAGGTGTAGACTTAGATGATTGACCTCCGGTGTTGGAGTAAACTTCGGTATCCATTACCAGTACGTTTACGTTGTCACCCGATGCCAATACGTGGTCTAGACCACCGTAGCCAATGTCGTATGCCCAACCGTCGCCACCAAAGATCCATTGTGAACGCTTGACAATATACGGCTTCAGGCTGTTCAGCTCCTTGCAGACCTTGCAGGTGCACTTCTCAATCATTGGGATAAGTTTGGCCGCTATTTCCTGTGTCTTAACGCCGTTCTCGCGGTTAACTATCCACTCGGTGAATAGCGCCTTTATTTCGGCGCTGCAATCGGCACAGTCCAAACCTTCCTTCATAAGAGTTTCGATACGGTCACGAAACTTCTCGCTACCCATTGCCATGCCCATACCAAACTCGGCGTTGTCTTCGAACAGCGAGTTTGCCCAGGCCGGACCACAACCGTTCTTGTTGGTGGTGTACGGTGAAGCAGGGAAGGAACCGCCGTAGATGGACGAACATCCTGTAGCGTTAGCCACCATCATGCGATCGCCATAGAGCTGGGTAATTGCCTTAATATAAGGAGTTTCGCCACAGCCCATGCAAGCTCCTGAGAACTCGAACAGTGGCTGTGCGAACTGGCTTGTTTTAACCGATTTAAATTTATTGTCGACTGTATCTTTGTAGCCAACCTTGCTGTGCATGTAGTCAAAGCGCTCTTGCTCCTTCATTTGGCTCTCAAGCGGCTTCATTTCCAACGCCTTTGTTTTTGCAGGACAAACAGCAGCGCAGTTACCGCAACCCGTACAGTCTAGCGGAGTAACTTGAATGCAGAACTTGTAGTCCTTGAACGTTGCAAGACCTTGAACAGCCTCGGTGCCTGCAGGCGCTGCTGCCAACTCTGCTTCGGTAAGCAGGAACGGACGGATAGCAGCATGAGGACAAACGTAAGCACACTGGTTACATTGTATACAGCTGGCAGAGATCCACTCGGGCACGTGTACCGCAATACCACGCTTTTCGTAAGCGGCGGTGCCTGAAGGAATGGTTCCGTCTTCTTGTCCGATGAATGCGCTAACCGGCAAATCATCACCGATTTGTGCATTTACTACGTCGGCAACTTTTTTCACGAAATCAGAAGCAGGACGGTTTGCTGTATCAGGTGTAAAAGTAGCGCCAAGCTTAGACCACTCAGCCGGAACTTCAACCTTAACAACATCACTACCACGGTCAACGGCAGCGTAGTTTTTCTTTACGATATCTTCGCCCTTCTTACCGTAGCTCTTATCAATTGCCTTCTTCATTTGCTCAACGGCCTTGTCGTAAGGAATTACGTTGGCAATCTTGAAAAATGCTGATTGCAGAATTGTATTGGTGCGGTTACCCAAACCAATTTCTTCGGCAATCATGGTGGCATTTATAATGTAAAGGTTGACCTTCTTGTCTGCCAAAGTTTTCTTAATGAAGTCGGGCAAACGCTTTTTGGTTTCCTCAGCATTCCAAAGGCTGTTCAAAAGGAAAGTACCCCCTTGCTTAATACCGCGCAGCATATCATACTTTGTCAGGTATGAAGGAACGTGGCAGGCCACAAAGTTTGGTGTATTTACCAGGTATGGCGAGTTGATTGGGGTATCGCCGAAGCGCAAGTGTGAGCAGGTAAACCCGCCTGATTTTTTAGAGTCGTAGGCAAAGTAGGCCTGGCAGTACTTTGGCGTAGCTTCACCGATAATCTTAATGGTATTCTTGTTTGCACCAACGGTACCGTCTGAACCCAAGCCGTAGAACTTAGCTTCGAAAGTTCCGGCTTGCTCCAGGCTGATTTCTTCCTTTTGAGGAAGTGAAAGAAAGGTAACGTCGTCAACAATACCAATGGTGAAGTGATCCTTTGGCTCCTTCATTTCCAAGTTTTCGTAAGTTGAAATGATTTGTGCAGGAGTAGTATCTTTTGACGACAAACCGTAACGGCCACCTACGATAACAGGGGCGTCGGTATGACCGTAGAATGCATTCTTTACGTCCAGGTAGAGCGGCTCGCCGGCTGCTCCCGGCTCCTTTGTGCGGTCTAGCACGGCAATGTGCTTAACGCTCTTAGGTACTACTGCCATGAAGTGCTTAGCCGAGAATGGACGGTACAGGTGAACGAAGATTGCGCCGTACTTTTTGCCCTTAGCGTTCAAGTAGTTAATGGTTTCCTTGATGGTATCGCAAACCGAACCCATTGCAATAATGATGCTCTCTGCATCTGCTGCACCGTAGTAGTTGAAAGGCTTGTACTCGCGTCCGGTAATTTTGCTGATTTCCTTCATGTAGTCAGCCACTATATCGGGAACCGCGTCGTAGTAGCGGTTGCTGGCCTCACGCGCCTGGAAGTACACATCGCCGTTTTGAGCGGTACCGCGAGTTACAGGAGCGTTGGGGTTAAGAGCGCGCTCACGGAATTCGGCCAACGCCTTTTGGTCTAACAGGCTGCGCAAGTCTTCACCGTTGATAGCCTCAATCTTTTGGATTTCGTGTGATGTACGGAAACCGTCGAAGATGTTCATGAAAGGCACGCGGCCCTTGATAGCGGTAAGGTGCGCTATAGCCGCCAGGTCCATAACCTCCTGTACGCCGCTTGACATCAGCATGGCGAAGCCTGTTTGGCGGGCTGCCATAACGTCGCTGTGGTCGCCGAAAATAGAGAGGGCGTTCATGGCCAGCGCACGTGCCGATATGTGGAATACCGAAGGCAGCAACTCACCGGCAATCTTGTACATGTTAGGAATCATGAGGAGCAAACCTTGCGACGCGGTAAAGGTGGTTGTAAGCGCTCCTGCCTGCAGTGAACCGTGAACCGCGCCGGCAGCGCCCGCCTCGCTTTGCATTTCGGCAACCGTAACCGTTTCGCCAAAAAGATTTTTCTTACCATACGCAGCCCACTCATCCACGTACTCCGCCATGGTAGAAGAAGGCGTGATGGGATAAATAGCGGCTACCTCGCTGAACATGTACGCTACGTGCGCGGCAGCGTAGTTACCGTCGCAGGTAATGAACTTTTTTTCTTTAGCCATTTTGTTGATAGTTAGTATTAGGTATATTCGTTGTTCAAATTGTTTTACAAAAATAGCTCTTTTTATTGATTTTGCAATAGCAGGCGCATCGGCTGGCTATCCATTTTCCACTCAAAAAAATACCTAATTCATGGTATTGCCGGGTGCGGTTACAGATGTTACTTTTACACCCTGTAAAAATGAACTTTATGCAGTTGTTTACCGGACAACGTTATATTTTTCTTGTGCTGTTTTGCCTGTGGGGGGGGGTCGGCCGGGCGGAATCGCCGGATGCCGGCGGGCATTGGAGCGTTCCGGGAACGGTGGTGGACGCCAAAACCAAAAAGCCGGTGGCGTATGCTTCGGTGCTGTGGGGCGGCGGCGAACGCTGGACGGCCACCGATGAATCAGGGAAATTCCTCTTGAAGAATATCCCGGCGGGCGAGGCGACGCTTATGGTAACCTGCCTGGGCTATGCAAAGCGGACTATAAAAGCGCAGGTCAATGCCGGTATGCCGGCGCTGACGGTTGAATTACCGGAAGACAACCTGCTATTGGACGAGGTGATTATTTCTGCCCGCGCCGGCGGAGACGAAGCCTCGTCATCGTATGTGATTGACCGCACCAGCCTTGAGCACCTGCAAATGCTGGACGTTGGTGACGCCATGAGCTTGTTGCCCGGCGGACAAACCAACCAGAATATACACTTGGCCACGAGCGCGGCGCAATACCTCGCTGTACGCGGCGCGAGCAGCGAAGACGGAAACCCCACCTTCGGCACGGCGGTGGAAGTGGACGGGGTGCGGCTTTCGAGCAATGCCGCCTTCAATACATCCACTGCCTCCCGCATCTACGGCGTGGATACGCGCACTGTTGCAACCACGAACGTAGGCTCGGTGGAAGTACTAACCGGCATACCGTCGGTGCAGTATGGCGACCTTTCGAACGGAATAGTCAAGATCAATACGGTCAGGGGAAAGTCGCCGTTGCATGTGGAAGCCTCCACCCGGCCGCATACCAAACAGGCGGCGTTGCGCAAGGGATTTGCGCTGGGGCGCGAAGCGGGCGTGCTCAATGCCGCACTGGAATACACCAAGTCGGTGTCCGACCTGACATCGCCCTACACTTCTTATAGCCGCAACAATATTTCGCTGCGCTATTCCAATATCTTCAACAAGCAGAGCGGGCAGCCCCTGATGCTGGAAACAGGCATTACCGGAACGCTGGGCGGCTATCATTCCAAAGGCGACCCCGATGCATTTGTTGATACCTATACTAAGGAACGGGGCAATACGCTTCGCGGAAATGTGCATCTCTCGTGGCTGTCCGGACTATCGTGGTTGACCAACCTCGAAGGGCAGCTGGCCGTGAGCTATGCGGATAATTTACAGGAAAAGCGCACCAACAAGTCGAGTTCGGCAGCTATTGCCGCCGTACACGGGCAGGAAGAAGGCTATTTTGTAGCTACGCGCTACGACGATAATCCGGCAGCGGCCATAGTGCTTATTCCGCCCGGCTATTGGTACTACACGGAATTTATCGACAGTAAGCCCCTCAGCCTTTCCGCCAACCTGAAAGGAAGCTGGGTGCGGTCCTTCGGGCGGCTACGGAATAGTGTGCTGGCGGGCGCAGACTTTACCACCACCGGCAATCTCGGGCGCGGCGTCTACTACGGCGACCTGCGCTATGCGCCCACCGGCTGGCGGCCGTACCGTTTTGACGAAGTGCCGTTTATGCACAACCTTGCGTGGTATGTCGAAGACAAAATACAGCTGCCCATCGGCGCAACCCACTTGCAATTCACCGCTGGCATTCGTTCGGACAGGACCTTGGTGAAGGCTTCGCATTATGGCTCGGTGAGCAGCCTCTCGCCGCGTTTCAACGCCCGCTACACGCTAGTGGAACAGCCGGAGAAAACGCTCCGGCGGCTTACGCTCACTGTTGGCTATGGCAAGGCGGTAAAGCTGCCTTCGTTTGAGGTGCTGTATCCGCGTCCGACCTATGCCGACCGCCTGGCCTTTGCGCCCGGCTCAATGGCCGATGGCATCACCTTCTACGCCTATCACATCACGCCCCATACGCCGGACTACGACCCCAACCTGCGCTGGCAGTACAGCCGACAGAGGGAGGTGGGCGTGGAGGCGAGGATACGGCAGGTGTTTCTCTCGCTGACCTTCTTCCACCACCAGACCGTAGACCCGTACAGGTACGTCAATGAATACACGCCGTTTGCGTATAAACTCACGGGGCAGGAAGCCCTTGAACAGAGCGCCATTCCCTCTGTTGACCGGATATATGCTATCGACCGGGAAACAGGCATCGTAACCGTTACCGACAAAACAGGGATGCATGCGTCCGAAACCCTTGCCTGCCGCGAGCTGCGGACGTTCAAATCAAGCCAAACCTTTACCAACGGCACATCTTTCGTGCGGCGCGGCGTAGAGGGGGTGGCAGACTTCGGAAAAATCTCCTATCTGCAAACATCGGTGCGCCTCGACGGCAGCTACTACCACTACCGCAGCACCGACGAAACCCTTGTGCCCAGCTCGCCCACCTCGCAGTACATGGCCAATGGCAACCCCTATAAGTATGTGGGCTACTACGTGGGCGCTGCCGCCTCAAGCAACGGCTACGAAACCAAAAAGCTGAACGCCAACCTCACGCTGACTACGCACATTCCCGCCATCCGGATTATCATCTCGCTGCGGCTGGAAACCACGCTGCACAACTACCGGCAAAACCTGAGCGAATACAGCCAGGAAGAGCGCGGCTTTGCGGTGGCCAATCGCAGCGACGATTTCCCTGCTGCCGACCCGTCGCGCTACAACAGCAACCGCTACGTGGTCGTCTGGCCCCTGTACTATACCAGCTACGACGATATGGAAACCAAAATACCCTTTGCCGAAAAGTTCACCTGGGCCAGTGCGCACAAGGAGCAGGACCCCGCCGCAAAAGCGCTCTACAACGAGCTGGCCAAGCTCATAGAGCGCACCAACACCGACTACTACTTCAACGCTGACAAAATATCGAGCTACTACGCCATCAACCTGAGTGTGACCAAGGAGCTCGGCGACCTGGCCTCGCTCTCGTTCAGCGCCACCAACTTTACCAACAACGCGCAGCAGGTAACGTCGAGCGCAAGAAATGCCCAGTTGTCGCTCTACGGCTCATCGTATATCCCCAAATTTTACTACAGCCTGTCGTTAAAAATCAAGCTGTGAGCTACACTAACAGGTTAAAAAATTAAAACTATGGCGCTAGATTTTAAGCTAAAAGACGTGATGCACCGCATCACCGCAAAATTCTTCCCGGCCTACCTGCCCGAAGCAAAAAACCGTACAACATCCGTACGCAGGCATCGGCAAGTGGTGTGGACACCTCCTGAAAAACGCTCGCGAGATAAAGACGGATTTTACCGTTACCGTGCAATGATCTTAGGTAGCCGGCGGGTTAGCCTTTCATTGGATAACTACTTAAAATTCAGTATTTTAGTTATGAATCATCAATTATGAATTATCAATATATTAATTATCAACTAACCATTAACCATTATGAAAACAACATTTTTTAGAAACATTGTAGAGGCGTGGCGTGCCGCGCTTTTTGTGGGAGGATGCGCTTTTCTTCTCGCCCTGGCGATGACGGCCTGCGAACAGGACGATGACCTGAAGCCTGTGAAAACGTATGACGTAACCCTTCAGCTGGGCTACCCAGCCGGATTTGCGCCGGTGGCGGGCGTGCCGGTTACGCTGAAGAACACCATTACCGGTGTGGTAGATTCAAAAAGCGCCGATGCCGATGGCCTGGTTACGTTTACGGTTATTGCCGGCCTTTACGAGGCTACGGCGTCGGAGGAGCGCTCCGACACGCTGTACCGCTACCTGCTCAACGGCGCCAACAGCCATATTGAGGTTACCGATGCGGGAACAAACAGCGCTCCTGTGCCGCTTACCCTCACGCTTCAGGCAGTGCCCAAGCCGGCAGAGGGCGACGTGTCGCCCCACGGCAAGCTCATCATCAAGGAGCTGTACATTGGCGGATGCCAGAAGAACGACGGCAGCGGCGCGTTCATAATGGATCCGTACATCGTTATCTATAACAACTCCACGCAGCCGGCTACCATTAACAACTTGGCGGTGGGCGGCCTGTTCCCAAGCAATGCGCATGGATCCAACTACTTTTATAGCAACGGGCAGCTGACGTACGCCAATGAGGGCTGGCTGCCTGCCCATTTCGGCGTGTGGCAAATCCACCAAAACGACACCCTGCTGCCGGGCGAGCAAATCGTGGTGGCCATCAATGGGGCTATTGACCATACGGTAATCTACAGCAACTCTGTGAACCTCGCCAATGCCGACTACTACGTGTGCTATGACGTTGAAAAATGGAATAATGCGAACTACTATCCTGCGCCTTCGGAGCTTATCCCGACGTCGCACTACCTGACTGCCTACAAATTTCCCGGCGCTACCGGCAATGCGTGGATACTTAGCGCCATTGACCCTGCCGCTATCATTTTTACGCCAGGCGATGGCGTTACCCTGAGCGAGTTTGCCAATGTGCCGGAGAACTTGGTCTATCACAGTGCAAATGGCGCTGCCAACTCTCAGGTTGGCTTGAAAGTCCCAACGGAGTGGGTGCTTGACGGCATAGAAGTATATCAGGCCGGAAATGCCAACAACCAGAAGCGGCTAACGCCAAGCGTAGATGTAGGCTATATTGAGTTCACCAATAATCGTGGGCACACGCTCTACCGCAATGTAGACAGGGCGGCCACAGAAGCCATTATTGCGAATGCCGGCAAGCTGGTGTACAGCTACAGCCTGGGCGTTGATGGCAGCACCGACCCGAGCGGCATTGACGCGGAGGCCTCTATCCGGAACGGCGCACACATTATATATAAGGAGACGAATAATACGACGAACGATTTCCACCAGCGCAGCCGTGCTTCGTTGAGGAACTAAGGGAGCTATGGGCTATGAATGTGGGAAACGAGATGACCTTTGGCGGTGCGCGCTGTTTGCTCCTGCTTGTTGCGGTGGGCTGCGGGCTATGCTGTGCGGCGACGGCGCTGCCGCCGCCGCACGTAGGCGACATGGGCTACCTGTCGCGGTCAGAGGCGTGGCTGGGCAGCGAGAACGCCGCCGGGCTGCAATCCCTGCCCGACAGCCTGCGCCTGTCTACCGTGGAGGCCTACCTGCACAAGGGCAACGGCACATTTGTGAACTACCATGAGTCGGACAACAGCACGGAAGCCGGCGCGGTAACCGAGTCGTACTACCGGCTAAACCCGCGTGTAGTGTTTTACGGCAAGGTGCATTACGGTTATTTCACCGGGCGCAATATGGGCGGTTCGGCGTGGATTGACCCCTACGATACGCCATTCGATTTGGTGGAAACGGTCGATACCACGCGCGGCGTAAAGAACCTTGAACGCTACCGGCTGGCGGGCGCATTGAGCGTAAACGTGTGGCAAGGCCTGTCGCTGGGCGGGCGCATCGACTATCAGGCCGCCAACTACGCCAAAACGCGCGACCTGCGGCATACCAACAAGTATTCCGACCTCGCGTTTAGCGTGGGGGCGCGTTATGCATTCGGGAGTATTGCCGAAGCGGGGCTGAACTATTTTTACCGCTACAGCGCGGAGGACATTGTTTTTGAAACCTACGGCACCACCGACCGGCAGTATACGTCGCTCGTCAGCTTCGGCGGCTTCTTCGGGCGGACGGAGCGCTATGACAACGTCGGCACGGGCTACACCATTGACGCCAATCCGCTATTCAACGCCTGGCAAGGGGCGGCCGCGCAGGCTGCGCTGCGCCTGACGGCGCACTGGAAGCTGTTTGTGGAGGCATCCGGCAAATGGCGCAGCGGCTACTTTGGGAAACGCGGCACCACCTCTACGGTATTTACCGAGCATGAAGGCGATGATTATGCGCTTAGCGGTACGCTGTCGTACCGCCGCAATGCGGCGCAGCACCTGCTCAAAGCCGCTTTCCGGCAAGTGCAGCTGAAAAATTTCGAGAACATACACCGCAAAGAAAACACGCTGGGCGGCCGTACCGAAATAGTCTACTATGGGCAGAACATTGTGCGCGATGCCGACCGAATGCAGGCGGAGCTTACGTACTCGGGCTATTTCGGCGTGGAGGGCTATCGCCCCGTGTGGCGCGTGGAAGCCGGTGCGGAATATGCGCGGATGGCGCAAACCGTGAGCCAGTATCCTTACTATCGTCGGCAGCGGTTGTACGGCTATGCGTTTTTCCTGCACGCCGGACGGACGGCCGAATGGCAGGCGAATGAGGTGGGGCTTCTTTTGGGCGCTGCTTGCGGCAAGGGTGGAGGAGATCCTAAAGATGACGGCCTCTACAGCCTGCCTTCCTCGACGCAGAAGCCGCCCGGAAATTTTGATAACTACCTGTATCATGAATTTGATTACCTCACCGCCCCGCGTATGGGAGGGTGTGCGGAGGCCACTTATGCCCGCCGCTTCCACCCCCGGTTGCGGGCATCGGTGTCGCTACGCTATGAGCTCACGCGTGCCTTGCAACAACCGGTAAGCTATTTGGGTAACTCATTTCATTTCGTAACTTTGTCCGTTGGAGCGACGTTTTAGCTATGAGCTATGAGTCGGACTTAGTAATGAAGATAATGCTGCGGATGATTTTTAGTAATGTAATGCAATTGTTGTGTATAGAATTAAATTCGGTTTCAGTTTTTCATACTACAAGTATACACTTTAACTCATAACTCTATGGCTATAATACAGTGTGAGAACATCACACACTACTACGGTAACAGACTCATTTACAAGAATATAAGCTTTGAGGTGAAGCGGGGAAAAATACTGGGCTTGCTGGGCAAGAACGGTACCGGAAAAACGACCATTATCAACATCCTTACGGGGTATCTTAAGCCTCGTTCCGGGGTGTGTAGAATTTTGGGTGAAGAAATGGAACATCTCTCCCCGGCCGCCAAAAGCCGCATCGGGTTGCTGCTTGAGGGGCACATACAGCACAGCTACTTCAACATTGAGCAGATTGAAAAATTTTACAGCCAGTTTTTCCCGAATTGGAAACGGGAGGCCTACTATGAGCTGCTTAAAAAGCTGCAGGTAGCTCCTACGCAAAAGATCAGCACAATGAGCTGTGGTCAACGCTCGCAAATTGCTCTCGGATTGCTGTTCGCACAGGATCCGGAGCTACTTATTCTCGACGATTTTTCTATGGGATTGGATCCCGGTTATCGTCGCTTGTTTGTAGAGTACTTGCGTGAATACACTACAGCCGAAAACAAAACCGTGTTCCTCACATCGCATATCATTCAAGATATGGAGTTGCTCATAGATGATTGTATAGTAATGGATTACGGAAGGTTGCTGCTGCATGAGCCAACAGCTCGCATCACAAAAAACTTCAGAAGATTCCGTTTTCAAGCTACCGCCACTCCGCCTCAAACTCCGGTATTATGGAATACCGAAAAAGTTGGACATACGTGGGAAACATACTCCTTTGCTCCAGCAGAAGAAGTTCGGAGGGAGCTAACAAGTGCAGGAGGAGAGGTAAGCCGCTTTGTGGAAGAGAAGTTGTCACTGGAAGATGCATTCATTGGGCTTACCGGTAAGTATTAATTTAAAGAACAAACATAGCTAGCTTATAAAATGAACGCCATAATTTATAAAGAATGGATTAAGACACGCCGGTTTGTGCTGCTCTTGGGGGTGTTGTTTGCCGCGCTGATTACCTACATTTTTCTGTGGAGCGGACAAATGATGGAAGCCTCCGGCGCTGTTATTATTTGGGAAACAATCATTGGTAAAGATATGCGGCTGGTTGGCTACATTAAATATTTACCTCCCGCAGCAGGCATACTGTTGGCAATAGTACAGTTTGCCCCGGAAATGCAAAGTAAGCGGCTGAAGCTTACCTTGCATCTACCTGTGAATGAGGGCAAAATGATGTGTGGAATGTTGGGTTACGGGTTTACTGTTTTGCTGGCGCTATTTTCTTTATCCTGCGCTATACTTATGCTGGGGCTGAGCGTACGGTATGCCCATGAAATTGTTATGGCGAACTTTTGGGTGTCGTTACCGTGGTTTGCAGGAGGGTTATTTACCTATCTGCTAGGCTCTTGGACTTGTCTGGAGCCGGTTTGGAAACAGCGGATTTTTAATGCTGTAACCGCTGCCTGCCTGGTTGCAACGCTATATACAGATCAAATGTCCGGAGCATACGCTACCTACCTGCCGTACATGCTGGCGCTGTTGGCCGTGTGCTTCTTCTTCTCACTATACTCCACCGCTCGCTTTAAGGACGGGGTACAGTAGTAATCTCGACTTTTATCAGCATTCAGAATACAAGATTTTAGCATCAAATGAAGTATAAAAATATCATCCGGAGCTGTATAATTGCAGCTACTACGCTGGCCTTACTGTGGGCTATACCGTCGCTGGTAAGTACGGCTACCTATTCATCTCAGAACCACCCCTTTGTTTACTTCAGCTCAGTGGTTAAGCAATTCTGCTTTAGGAAAACAATAGGCAAGCAAACACAACGCTACGATGCTGCAGGCCAAGAGTATACCGAGTCGCAGTTTGACTCCATTATGCCCATGATGTACTATCGCCAGCTGGCTTTGAACGGGCTAATGCCCGATAGCATAAATGGAGCGGCAGTTACTCCGCAAATTATCCGGAGCAACAGCTTTATTTTTCGCTATCGTCCGTCGGAAATGAGCCAGCCGCACATTGGTTTGTACGTTCTGCTGGAGAGCATGTCCGGTCGTGCTAATTTGCAATCACCCGGCGACGCATTCAGGTTTAAGGATAAGATAGAATTTATTGATATTCTTGCCAATACCGTTGATCGTGAAAAGAGCGAACTCTATGAGAAAGAGCTGAATAAGCGTGGCTACACTTTCCCAACCCAGTGGGCTTTCGGCGATTTCAGCACGCAAAAATCATTTGACGAAGGTTACTTTGCACTTGATGCCTCAGGGCAATTTTTCCATATGAAGCAGGTTAGCGGTAAGCCGTTTATCCGCAATACCAAAGTGGGAGATAGCATCAGCATTGCGCACTTCTCCATGCTCAACGTTTCCAATAAGCGCTTCTATGGATTTGTATTTGATAATCAGGGGTATATGTACATACTTGAGTCGCCCAGCTACAAGCTGCGTAAGCTGGATTTGCCACCTTTAAGCTTGCATGGCGATGATGTTTTGATAATGGGAAATATGTTTTACTGGACAGTTACCGTCACTACGGAGGAGGGTAAAAAATATTTCGCGCTGAATAACGAAACCTTGCAAAAGGTAGATGAATACTTGCTGGATAACAAGACTAACAGGTGGGATAAAGTGTCGTCATGGCTATTTCCCGCATACATTACATTGTCCGACAACTCGAGCAGGTTTGTACAGCCAAAAGTGCATTTTACTGCGCTTACGGCATTTGCGCTCAACATCGCCATTGCTCTGATTTTTGCTATATTTGCACGCAAGAAAGTAAACGTGGCCTTTCACGCTGTATACATTCTTGTAACCGGGGTGGCAGGTTTAATAGCGGTGCTTATTACGCCGGATTTTAAGTAGAAAGATTAATCAACAACATAAACCAACAACATAAATCATGAAAAACATTCTTCTGATATTGGCTGTTGCCCTGCTGGTAACAGCATGTGGCAATGGTGGGAAAAAAGGAAAGTCAGCGAGCGAAGTTAACGCTGCCGCAAAAACCGAAACTTCTGTACTTGCCTCGTCGTTTAGCGTAGATACGCTAATGCATGTAGCCGATTCGTACATTAGCAAACCCATTAGCGTACATGGCTTTGTTACGCACGTGTGTAAACATTCGGGCAAGCGCTGTTTCATCGTTGACGAAAATCAAAAATATTCTATACGGGTAGAGGCTAAAGAAGGTATTGGCGGTTTTAACCGTGAGCTGGTAGGCTCGCAGATTGTAGCCAAAGGCGTACTGCGTGAGCGTAGGTTGAGCCAACAAGAAATTGCAAGTATGGAAGCTGCAACCAACAAGAAAAAAGCAGAGGACGGCTCTGCGGAAACTTGCGCGGCAGAGCTGAGCAACATTGCTAAAATGCGCAGCTGGATGAAAGAACGTGGCAAAGATTACTATGCAATTTACTACGTAGACGGCAACGAATATGAGGTGGTGGATTAATAGCCCGGAGTTCGTCAAGTGGGTAAGAATCATCCATCGGGACTTGGGTTATTTGATGGTAGGAGTATGCCTGGTATATGGAGTATCGGGAATAATGCTCAATCGCATGAAGGATGGGAAAGACATGGCGCACAAGGTACGAAAAAGCCATGTTGCTTTAGATAAAGAGTTGTCCAGGGAACAG
Source organism: Prevotellaceae bacterium (assembly GCA_031266015.1). GTDB lineage: Bacteria > Bacteroidota > Bacteroidia > Bacteroidales > UBA932 > JAISBU01. Next base: position 33,615 of record JAISBU010000070.1, read on the forward strand.
CTAACACAAGTCTGGAGTAATAATCCCGGTTTGCCCGCGCTAAACAGGGTGATGAACAGCGGCGATCGTAAATATCAAATTATGCTCAAGGGCGGCATTGGTGTTTATGATGTGCCCACGGGTGAGGTTCAGTACGAAGTAAGCAATAAACGAGCTTTGGTGTACTGGATAAACAGGTTGCACTATAATCGTGTGAGAGGATGGTCTTTTATGGCAGATTTTTTCGCTGTATCATTAATCTTCTTTGCACTATCGGGGCTCCTTATGGTTAAGGGTAAAAACAGCGTGCTGAAAAGAGGAAAATGGTATTTGCTGATCGGATTACTTATTCCTGTTGTGTACATACTGCTATCGTAGCATTGTTAGGTTATATGAAGAAAAAGCGAGGAGCAAATTTTATTGCTCCTCGCTTTTTTGTAGAGTTTCCCCTTTACTAGAAAATAATTTTGCACCGGCATATCCGGCAATGGTGTGCCTCAGCGCTCCGCCGTCACAAGTACGTATCGATAGCTTATCTGTTATTACATTGCAGGGTTACATCCAAAATTTACATGCAGGCGCACTTAAAGAGTGCTCCTTAAAGGTTGGGCTGGCGCTGCTCATCAGCAGGTTGTAAATTTTTGAGGCAAAGTAAATATCGTGTAGCGCAATGCCAATGTTGTAGGCTATTATTCGCTCCTTATCAGCGGTGCGCCCTTTGTTTTTGCCCAGTAATACAGCAGATAGCTCTACAAAGGATTTAAATTTGTTGAAGTGTTTGAATTCTTGCACATGCGCAGTGTCATCGGCAGCTATTTTATCAAAAAACAAATCGCAGTTCTGAAACCCTCGAGTGTGCACCGGCACTAGCAGCACTCCCTCTTTGAAGGTTTCGTCTGGGGCAATTTGCTCCTCTGCGCTTGTAATGCAGGATACTACTACATCTGCCCCTTGAATTAAGGCGGCGGCAGAAGCTGCAATTGTAAAGCTGGCGTTGGGGTAGGATTGAAATCGTTGTATAAACTCATGCTCTTGCCCCTTATAGGCTAGCAAACGGATTTCAAAATGCTCTTCTTTTGCCGACTCCAAAAGGCACAGTAGGGTTGCTCTTGCCGTGTTGCCTAAGCCCATAAAGGCGTAGCGCTTAGCGTTGGCGCTGCGTAGCGTGAGTATGGATAGCGCTGCCACGGCGCCTGTGCGCATGGCGGTAATCCAGGCGGCATCCATGAGCGCCAACAGCTTTCCTTCTGCTGTGTCGTAAAGCAGTATTTCGCTCAGCAGAGAGGGCGTGTTGTGAGGGTACCTGTAAACCTCCTTTACGCCAAACCTGTTTATCGAAGGTATCAAGCAGGGCATGGTGTTGAAAAAGATGCTCCCGGGCTGCTTGATGCTTATTTTGGCGGGCAGCTCAACGTTGTACTTTAGCTTAAAAGCCTCCTCTACCCAGCTTACGCACAGGGCAGGGCTAATGTTGAGCGACGATATGGCGTTATGGTCAATAATTTTCATGCTTAGAGTAATTTTAAACAGTCCAGCAGCTTCGCATTATCCTCGCTGCTTCTCACGGCTATGCGAATGTAGCTGGCGTTACTGAATCCCTTTTTTGCAGCGCAGTCTTTAATGAGGATATTTTTTTCCAGCAGCTGCTGGGCCAGCTCTTGAGAGGTGTACTTGTCCGTAACCTTGCAAAGGAAGTAGCTGGCTTGCGATGGGAATACCTGTAGCCAGCTTATTTGTTGCAGCTGGGCAAAAAAGTCATTTCTTACCTCCCTAAATTGACGGCAGGCTGCCTTATAGTGCCGCTCATACTTGCCGTAAATTTGCATGTAGAATTCGGCAAAGGAGTTGATGTTCCAAATGGCCACATCCTTCTTTACTTGGGCAACCAGCTGGGCGTTTGAAGAGGCCAGTATGCCCAGTCTTAACCCAGGTACTCCGTACGATTTTGATATGGACTTAATGACGAGCAGGTTGTCAAACTGCTCTAAAGTGGAGTTCTCTATTAGCGTGCTGCCGGTGTCGTCTTCGGCAAAGTCAACAAACGATTCGTCCACAATAAAGCGTATGCCTTTTTGCTGCGTCCATTGGCAGAGCTCAATGATATCCTTGTGAGGAATGTAGCTGCCCGATGGGTTGTCGGGGTTTACGAGCAGGAGCGCAGCTATGTCTTTGCTGTCAAAGTAGCTTATCAGGTCCTTTGCCGTGTAGGTAAATCCAGGATTGCCGGGGATAAAAACCTCCATCTGCCGGCTATCGTAGCGGTTGGCGTACTCCTCAAAGCTGGGAGAAATGGCGCCAACGATACCGCTTAGCTTTTCCATTACGCTCTTAATGAGCTCCGCGGCTCCATTCCCCACCACGCAGTAGTGAGGCTTAACACCCCAATTTTTAGCGGCCAGCAGGCTGTTTACCTGCATCCCCGACGGGTAGGCGCCTATTAGCCGCTCAAAGTTTGATTTGAGCTCCGCCAGCAATTTTGCATTGGGAAAGTAGGGGTTCACCAGGTAGCAGAAGTCCAAAAGCAAGGGGTAACGCCAGTAGCCGCCGTAGCGCTGGCTTACTTTTTGCAGCCTCTGCTCTTTGTCGGCAAAGATAGATGCGGCAATATCTAAGTCCTGGACATCGTCAATCTCGTACCACGCATCATCGGTTAAGCGCAGAACCTTCAGCTCAGGCCTGTCCAGCAGCGTTATTACGCGAAGCACCTGCTCATAGTACTCATTTCTGCCCAACGCCTTGCAGTACGCCTCAAGAAAAGGGACGTAGTAGCTGGCCGAAAAATCCTTGCTAAGCTTATAGATGTTAACGGTTTTGTAGTAGTGGGGAATTTCTTCAAAAGAAAACTGCTCCGGCGATATAAACTTTTTTATGTAGTCCTCTTTATCCAGAATCACCACCGTTCCGTCCATCCAGCTTTCAAACTTGGCCACCAGCGCCAGGTTCGGATACCCGGCGGCCAGCAGCTTGTCCAGCACAGAGTCCTCAAAAATCAAATCAGACTCAAAAAGAATAGTTTCCTGCTCCGTAAGGTACTCCTTGGCCAGGTAGAGCGAGTAGATGTTGTTGGTGCAATCGTAAATGGAATTTTCTACGAAAACAATGGGGATGCCGATTTGAAGCGTGCCCACGTAGTCTTTCAGCTTTTCCCCCTCATAGCCCACCACCATCACCACCCTGTCAAAGCGCCTGGCCGCTATCTGGTGCAGCATCCTTTCAATGAGCGTAGCGCCGTTAACGCTAACCATGCACTTGGTGTTGTGAGAGGTCAGCTCGCCAAGCCGCTTTCCCATTCCTGCCGCGAGTATAACTGCCTGCATTCCTTACGATTTTTATATTTTTACATGGAAACCGTTTACGCTTTTTCAAAAATTGCAGCAATGCTACCTTTTCTTGCCTCCAAGTAGGTGGAGTGCAGCAGCCTGAAACCGTTGCCCTCAAAAAGCTGCAGGTACTCCTTTTCGGTGCGGTAGTAGGCCACGTACGATTTTACGTATACGTACTGCGCGCTTGTATTGTGCGTTATGGAATCTTTTACTATCAGCTTGGCCTGCGGTTTCATGGAGCGGCCTACGTTTTTAACGATGGCGGCAGCGTTAGGAATATCAATGTAGGTTAAAAGGCCCAGCATCATAAACGCATCATACCTGTCGGCAGGCAGCTGCAGCCGCTCTGCAGCTGCCTGCCTGAAGTCAACGTTTTTTATGCCCATTTTTGCAGCCGTCTCTTTCGCCATGCCGATCATATCTGCTGATAAATCAAAGGCCTCTACTTGCTTTACCCTGTCGGCAATGAGGAATGAAAAATCGCCGGAGGCACACGCCAAATCGCATACTGTAAAGTCTTTTGAGAGCTGCGGCGCAAAAGCGGTTTCGATGTACGGCGCTAGCCTGTTGTAGCGCTCAGGCGTGGCAACTTTTGCCTGCCAGCAGCTTTGCCTTTGCCACCAGCGTGCGCTAGCGGTGCGATGTGTGGGGACTACCTTTAAAAATTCCTCTCTATCGGTAGTGTACACCTTTCCTGTTAGCATCAGCCTCAGCTTGAGCAGAAGCAGGCGTACTGCAGGAGGGCTTACCGCAAGCAGCTTTTTGCAGCAGATGAAAACAAAATACGCAACGACATTTCTCTTTTTCATAACTGTTGTTTTTTTAATTAGCTTAAAAATCCACTATCTGCCAAAGCTTAATAGCATGGACATGGGCAATACGCCTGTCCGGTGGCGGCTGACAGTAGCGGGTTTTTCCGCTGGATTAGCTTGTACTTCATAACCTTTTGCCGTTTAGCTGGTTAATAGTAAATAATAGTTCATAAATAAAAAAAGCCGCCGTTCCCGGTAAAAAGTCGGGAGCGACGGTTGTATATATGTAAAAAATGCTGTTCCTTTGTGCTTTTTCAGCACGAGGGCGGGTGGGACTACAGGGAATGTGTGTGTGTGTGTGTGTGTGTGTGTGTGTGTGTGTGTGTGTGTGTGTGTGTGTTTATAAGAAATTCCGACACTGCCAAAGGTTTGGCGGTGTTTTTTGCGGTATACTTATAAACAACTGAGGTCATATGCTGTTGAAAACCAAAGGTCAAATGTAGCGCAAATATAAATAAAATTTACCATTTAACCATTTACTATTTATAGTCGATGGTTAACAGTCAGTAAACCCACGTCATTGCAGGTAAAGGTGGGACGTCAGGCTAGGTTTGCCAATGTACAGGAAATAAAAAAGATGACGGGAGTTTTTGAAGGAAATGTGCGGCGGTAGAGTTGGAAGAATTTTTAGTAAAAGAGATTAATTCAACGGAGAGGAGCTCTCGCATGATTTTAAATGAATCCGTAAAAATAAGAAATCCCCCTTTGCTTCGAGCAAAGGGGGATTTCTTTTGGTTTTTGCAATATCTTACTCCACCGCAACCTCAAAATCAATCTTTACCTTAACATCACGGTGAAGCTTAATTTCTGCGGAGTACCTGCCAAGCTCCTTAATTTGATTTTCGGCAATGGTAATGTGACGGCGTTCAATGACATAACCTTTAGCCTCCAGCGCCTCGGCAATTTGCAGCGTGTTGATGGAACCAAAAATCTTTCCGGTTGAGCTGGCCTTAGCGCCAAGGGTAAGCGATAGGCCTTCCATCTTGGCAGCCAATGCTTGAGCATCTGCCTTAATTTTGGCTTCCTTGTGGGCGCGTTGCCTTAAGTTCTCGGCATGCACCTTGCGGGCAGATTCCGTTGCCAGCGTAGCGTAGCCTTGTGGAATAAGGTAGTTGGCGGCGTAGCCGTTGCGTACCTTTACTATATCGTCTTTGCTGCCCAACTTGGCAACATCTTGTTTCAGAATTACTTCCATTGTTGTGTTCCTCCTCTTTTAAAAATTACTTAAGCAGGTCGGATACGTAAGGCAACAATGCCAGGTGGCGTGCGCGCTTAACGGCTTGTGAAACTCTGCGTTGAAATTTGAGCGATGTACCGGTGAGGCGGCGAGGAAGAATCTTACCTTGCTCGTTCAAGAAGCGCTTCAAAAATTCAGGATCCTTGTAGTCAATATACTTAATACCGGCCTTCTTAAACCGGCAGTATTTCTTCTTTTTTACCTCTACCGCAACGGGGTTAAGGTACCTAACTTCGTTGTTATTTGCTTTTGCTACTGCCATGGCTATTCCTCCTTGCTTTTTTTGTTATTCCTGCGCCGATCTGCGTACTCAATGGCATCCTTATCCAGCTTGAAAGTCAGGAAGCGGATTACGCGCTCATTGCGGCGGTAGTCGGTTTCCAATTTTTCGATCAGAGCGCCCTCTGCTTGGAATTCCATCATTGCGTAAAACGCAGTTGACTTTTTTTGGATAGGGTAAGCAAGTTTTTTCAAGCCCCAATTTTCTTCATTGGTAACCTTACCTCCATTGTCCGTAATCAATGTACGGAACTTGTCAACCGCTTCCTTTACCTGTGGCTCAGATAAAACGGGAGTTAAAATGAAAACGGTTTCGTAATGGTTCATAATAAAACGTTAATAAAAAATGGTTTATTTTGAGCGTGCAAAGATAGCTATTTATCTCAAGCCTACAAGTTTTTCTCCTGTTTTTTTGCAAAATAATTCTTAGGCTCTCATGTTTTAGGCAGAAAATTGTATCTTTGTAAGAATATAGCGGAAGGAACAAAGCTGTTGGCAGTTAGGCCGTAGTGCGTTGTCATGCTGAGCTTGTCGAAGCGTGTGGCGGTGGAAATTTGGAATCTAAAACCAGAAACCTCTGAGTAATTATGTCATTTTTTGAAGAACGTGCTGCTACCGAGGGACTTACCTTTGACGATGTGCTGCTGCAGCCGGACTACGCGGAGGTGCTGCCGCGCGAGGTGAGCATTGCTACCCGTTTTACCCGTAACATTACCATCAACGCGCCTATTGTGTCGGCTGCTATGGATACGGTTACCGAGGCTGCCTTGGCCATTGCCATTGCCCGCGAGGGTGGTATCGGCATTATTCACAAAAACATGACCATTGAGCGGCAAGCCAAGCAGGTGCGCGCCGTTAAGCGTGCTGAGAATGGTATGATATACAATCCGCTTACCATTTCGCCAAATGCAACGGTACAGGATGCCCTGCGCATAATGCGTGAGAATAAAATCGGCGGTATTCCGGTGGTGGAGGGAGATAAAAAGCTGGCAGGTATTGTTACCAACCGTGACCTGCGCTTTGAGGACAACATGCAACGTCCTGTCAGTGAGGTTATGACGCAGCAGGATAAGCTTATTACCATTAGCGATAAGAAGTTTACCAGCCTTGAGGCCGTATCGGAAATTTTGCGCAAGTATAAGATTGAGAAGCTGCCCGTAGTAAGCGAAACCAATGGTACGCTGCTTGGTCTTTTTACATTTAAGGACTTAACCAAGGTTAAGGATAATCCCAACGCCAGCAAGGATGGAAAAGGCCGCTTGCGGGTGGCCGCAGGTGTTGGTGTTACCGCGGATGCCATGCAGCGCATTGCAGCGCTGGTAAAGGCGGAGGTTGACGCCATTGCCGTTGATACCGCTCATGGACACTCAAAAGGCGTTGCCGTTTTGCTGCAGGAAGTAAAAAAGACTTATCCTAAGCTGGAGGTTGTAGCAGGTAATGTGGCCACTGCCGCTGCCGCTATTATGCTGGTAGAGGCCGGAGCGGATGCCGTTAAGGTTGGCATTGGGCCGGGCTCTATTTGCACCACCCGTGTTATTGCCGGCGTGGGAGTTCCGCAGCTGTCTGCTATTTACAACGTTGCGCAGGCGCTCAAGGGCACAGGAGTTCCGCTTATTGCCGATGGTGGTATTCGCTATTCCGGTGATATGGTGAAAGCGCTTGCTGCCGGAGCTGATTGCATTATGGCGGGATCGTTGTTTGCGGGAGCGGAGGAGTCGCCAGGGGAAACCGTAATTTACAACGGGCGCAAGTTTAAAACATACCGAGGCATGGGCTCACTGGAGGCTATGCAGCAGGGCTCTAAGGATAGATATTTTCAGGCCAACGAGAGCGATATTGCAAAGTTAGTGCCGGAAGGTATTGCCGGTCGTGTGCCGCACAAAGGTATGCTATCGGAGATTATTTACCAGATGATTGGCGGTTTGCGGGCAGGCATGTTTTACTGCGGTGCAAAAAATATTGAGGCGCTTAAAAAGGCAAAATTTGTGCGCATTACCGGCTCGGGGATGACAGAGAGCCATCCGCACGATGTTACCGTAACAAGCGAGGCGCCAAACTATAGCCGGTAAGCTGTGCGCTGTCACCCTGAGCTTGTCGAAAGGCACGATGAGGTCAATATTAAACTACTGATAATGAGATGTTTAGCCTTGCTCGGTATGATGACGGATAGAATTAAAGTATAGCCACTATTGTAATGATTTGTTCTAAAAAAATACTCCTTATCGCAAGCTTGCCCTTGTTGGTTTCGGCCTGTAAATACTTGCCCGGAAGCAATGAACCCTTGGCAAAGGTGGGTAACAAGACGTTGTACCAATCGGATTTGGGAGATATTTACCCTAAAAATGCCGATAAGGCGGATAGCGTAATTATTCTGAAGGATTATGTGAACGCCTGGTGTAAAAAGGAGCTCCTGATACAGCAAGCTGAAGATAACCTGAGCACAGCGCAAAAGGATGTTAGCCGACAGCTGGAGGACTATCGCGCTTCGCTTTTGATTTATCGCTATGAACAGGAGTATATAGAACAACGCTTGAACAAGAAGGTGAGCGACGCAGAAATAGAGGCATTTTACAATACGAATAAGTCCTCGTTCGTTCTGTCTACGCCCTTGGTAAACGTTCTGTTTATCAAGTTGAAAAAGAATACTCCATACCTTGATAAGATAAAAAAGTTGTACACTTCCAATAAGCCGGAAGACCGTACAACCTTGGAAGAGCTGTGCTTGCAGGTTGCCCTTAAGTATGATTTCTTCAACGAGAAATGGGTGGAGTTGAATGATATCGTTCGTGATTTGCCAAAGGGTAAAAAGTATGAGGATATGGCGGTGGCCAACCGCAAAATTGAGGTTGAAGATGCGCAGTACGTGTACCTGATCGCCATTCGTGGTTATTTGCCTCGGGGAACTATATCCCCTCTGGATTACGAGAGTGACAATATCAAGAATTTGATTATAAATAAGCGTAAGCAAGACATGATTGGCACGCTGGAGGAGCATATTTTCGCCGATGGCAAAAAGGAAAATCGTGTAACTATTTTCATTGATGAGTAGCATAAAAAAAAATGTATAAAAAGTTGATTTTATCTATGCTGCTGCTCCTGGCAGCTCGCTCTTCTTTTAGTGGGCCAAGCGTGCTGGACGAGGTGGCAGCTGTGGTGGGGAATGAGGTTATACTGGGCTCGGATTTGGAGCAGGAAATACTTCAGCAAAAGGCGCAGGGGCGTTTAGATGATGAGCAGCTGCGCTGCGAAGTTTTTGAGCAGCTGCTTATTCAAAAGTTACTTTTGGCGCAGGCTCGCCTGGATAGCTTGCAGGTAAACGATATGGCCGTTACGCAGGAAGTTGACCACAGGATTAGGTTTTTTACCACCCAGCTGGGTGGAGCTCCCGAGGTAGAAAAGTACTTTGGTAAGCCCATGTACCAAATACGTGAAGACCTTAAGGTTTACGTAACGGAGAAAAACCTCACGCAACAAATGCAGCAAAAGATTGTAAAAGACGTGTACGTAACCCCGAATGACGTTACCGTTTTTTACCGGTCACAGGCAGCGGATAGCCTGCCGATAATTCCAGAACAGTTTGTAATACAGCAAATTGCACGCTATCCACCATCGGGTAGCGAGGCCCGTTTTCAGGTGCGTGAAAAGTTGCTGGAGCTACGTGAGCGAGTGCTGAATGGTGAGAAATTTGCTACGTTGGCTATCCTTTATTCGGAAGATCCGGGTTCGGCAAAGCGTGGGGGAGAGCTGGGCTTACGCTCTCGTGACGAGCTGGTAAAGCAGTTCTCGGATGTTGCCTTCTCTCTTAAACCGGGACAGGTATCGCAGATTGTAGAAACTGAATTTGGCTTCCACGTTATTCAGCTTATCGAAAAAAAAGGCGACCAGGCCAACCTTCGTCACATACTGATGAAGCCAAAATTCTCGTCTGAGACACAACGGCGCGCTACGCAGCTGTTGGATAGCGTTGCCATGTTTATACGTGCCGACAGCTTCTCATTTGAGCGTGCGGCATTACGTTTTTCAGAGGATAAGGCTACTCGTTTAAATGGCGGCTACGTAGTCAACCAGCAGGCGCAAGCTACACGTTTTGACAAAGACCAGCTGGCGCCAACCGATTATTTCGTGCTGCGCAATATGAAGGTGGGCGATGTGTCGGCCCCCTTTGAAGCTAAGGATTTGACGGGTAATGATATTTTCAAGATTATTAAGCTGAAGCAGCTGATACCGTCGCACCGCGCCAACATGGAGCATGACTATGGTACCATACACGATATGGCTAAGCAAAAACAGCAGGAGGAGGTGTTTGAAAAATGGCTGAAAGACAGGATTCAATCGGCCATAATCATAATATCCAATCCGGCTATGGCAAGCTGCAAGTATGAGCACGAAGGCTGGGTGAAGTAGACTGTAAGTTACATACTTTAACTTGCGATGTGCGATGCTCGGTCCCTGCCATACTTCGCTCGGTAATATATTGAATTTGAGGCTCTTAGCTCAGGGTAACAATTCGCAGTGCGCGTGTTGCCATCCTGAGCTTGTCGAAGTGTCTCAGATTTGCGCAATGATGATACATTATCACACCATGGGTTGCTTTGCTTTGCTAGCAATTGTAAATCGTCAATCGTATTTCGTTCTTTGAAAAATTTTTAAGAGGGGTGAGTAAGCAAATGGGAGTCCACGAAGGAAAGATGAGCGTTTTGAAGGTGGTACTATTTTTTTGCCGCTCGCAAGAGAGGTCTTGATAATTTCAGTAGCCCACTGTAAGTCCTTTTTCAAGGGAGCAGTTTACTTTGCCAGCGGCTACTGGTTGCGTTAGGGTGTCTTCTTCCCTGCTCCGGGCTACCGTAACAACACCAATGGAGCGCTCACCAGCCAGGGCGCGAACGGGAACAACTGGAGCAGTACGCAGGTTAGCGCTCCTAACGGTTACTTCCTGACCTTCAACAGTGGAGCCAGCAACCCGGCCAACAATAACAGTAAGGCGTACGGCCTCCCCGTTCGCTGCGTCCAAGAAATTATCCCCCATGCTCCCCCCTTTTAACAATGCATAACTAGTAGTTGATAATTAGGATGCTGTGAGAGTGCGACGTGATTAGTTAAAGATTGAAAATGAAAAATTAAAAATTATCAACCGCCAACTATGAATTGTAAATTATTAATTATGAATCATTTAAGAGGGGTGAGTAAAAATGGGAGTCCACGCAGGAGAGATGAGCGTTTTGAAGGTGGCGCTGTTTTTTGCCGCTCGCAAGAGAGGTCTTGATAATTTCAGTAGCCCACTGTACACCCTTTTTTCAAGGGAGCAGTTTACTTTACTAGCGGCTACTGGTTGCGTTAGAGTGTCTTCTTCCCTGCTACGGGTCGCCGTAGCCCCGCCGACGGAGCGCTCCTCTACCAGGGCACGAACGGGTACAACTGGAGCAGTACGCAGGTTAGCGCTCCTAACGGTTACTTCCTGAACTTCAACAGTGGAGCCAGCAACCCGGCCGACAATAACAGTAAGGCGTTCGGCTTCCCCGTTCGCTGCGTCCAAGAAATTATCCCCCACGCTCCCCCTTTTTGATAGTGCATAATTAATAATTAAATTATATTCAAGAAGTTATCCCCCATACTCCCCCTTTTTTAACTGGGCTGTCTTGATTTTAGTTAACTTTGAAGGTTGAAAGTAGCCTATAACAGCGTTATTGGTAGCGGAGACAAAGAATCCTGACGGTAGAGTAACCGGCATTTTTTGTAACGAGGCTAGCTAATGGGCGGTAGCTAAGCTAGCTACAGGAAAGGGCTACTCCGCGCCGCGCCCTTCGACAGGCTCAAGTAAATGGTCAATGGTAAATTGCTAAATGGTAAATTTTCAATAAATGAGGTTTATCTGTAAAGAAATACCGCTGTTTCTCCTTGCGCTGATGCTGGTGCAACCCTTACCTGCACAGCGCCGACAGGTGGATATTGTTCATGCGGACGCCATCAAAGGTATGAAGCGTGGAGAGGAGAATATCAGCCGCTTAATTGGTAACGTAAAGCTGTACCACAACGCTACCACCATGACTTGCGACAGCGCATACTCCTATCCGGATAACCGTTTTGAGGCCTTTGGCAACGTGGTGGTAAACAAGGATACGCTTTGGCTTTACGGCGATTATATGGACTACCAAAGTTCCACCGATATGGGCAAGGTACGTGGCAAGCTGGTTACCTTGTTTGACGGCGCCACCCGCCTGCGTACGCAGCATCTTGATTTTAACACCTCCACCAACGAGGCCATCTTTTACAGTGGCGGTACCATTGATAAAGCGACAAACTTGCTGGAAAGCGACAGGGGGCGCTACTTATCCGACCGGAAGCTGGCTATTTTTTACGATAAGGTAGAGATGAAGAATGAGGAGTACAGGCTAAAGTCGGACTCTCTGCATTTCTTTACGGAAGAAGAAAGGGCGGTATTTTTCAGGCAAACCTATATTTGGAGCGATAGCGGCTTCCTGGCCGGCAAGTATGGCTACTACGACAAGCGGGCAGACCATGTATTTTTGGCAAAAAATGCCTACGTACAAAGTCGCGGACAAGAGGCTTGGAGCGATAGCGCGCACTATTACCGTAGCGTAGAAGAGGGCGAATTGTTCGGCAACATTCAGCTGTACGACTCCGCTCAGCACGTTATGGTATTTGGCGATTACGCAAAGCTATACCAGGCAACCCAGCAGGCGTTTGTTACCGAAAATCCTTCGGCAGCCCTGTTTTCCGATAAGGTAGAGGACGATACCATGTTCTTTAGAGCGGATACGCTTAAGCTGCTGAGCGTTCCCAATCCCCTGTACTATGCGCAGGACACGCTGCCGGCGGCAGATTCCATATCCTCCGATTCCATATTGCAGCATGTTGCTGTGGCGGATTCCATAAGACCGGTTTTTGCAGATACTGTAGCGCCGACGGCTGCAGATACGGCTAAGCCGGACAGCTTGCTGCGCTTCTTTGTAGCGTATCCAGAGGTAAGGTTCTTCCACCCGCAGCTGCAAGGACGTTGTGATTCGTTTGTGTACATACAAAAAGATTCGTTGGCGGAGATGTTCTACGATCCTGTTTTGTGGAACCAGAACAACCAGCTGTCGGCGGAGAAAATTGAAATCCTTCAGAAAAATAATCAAATACATACGATGGAGCTCATGGAGGCTGCCTTTATTACGGCCGTGGACGATAGCTTGAAGCAGTTTTATAACCAGATAAAAGGTATTAATATTCTTGCCCGCTTCAGGAATAACGACCTGTACAAGATAGATGTGTATGGCTCGGGGCAAACGGTGTACTACATGCGCGAGGGCATAAAGCTCTCCGGGGTAAATAAGGCAAGCAGTACAGATATGGAGATCTTTGTGAAAAATCGTAAAATTCAAAAAATTAACTACATAAGCAACCCCGAATCAACCATTTTACCTCCAAAGCAAATTGAGGTGCAGGAGCTGATGCTTAAGGGATTCTCCTGGCGCTCTACGCTGCGTCCTCCCACGCGGCAAAGCGTTTGCTCACGGGTAGTTGTGCCCAGCTTCAGAGCCGAAAGCGCGGCTATTCCTCTGCCGCTGTTTACCATTACGAAGCGCATTGACGAGCTTAAAAATACGAATACCCGCTTTGTAATGCCGGGGCCGTACGCCAATCAGCTGGCTTCGCAACCGGCAGCGGCGCCCGCTTCGGTTGCGAAGCCGGAAAAAATCATGGAGAAGCCCGATGCGAAGCGGCGGCAGCTCAATAAATTCAAACCGGATAATGCGCTCGGCAAGTAGCGGCCGACCGCCATGGCGGCTGTGGTGGCACAAGTTTTGTGCCGACAGGCAGGCCTTGTTCGGGCTGGGCTTTATACTGCTGCTTACGCTGTGCGCTCTGCTGGGCTACCTTATTACTCCGGATTCGGCGCCACTGGCAAACTCCCAGCAGCTGGGCATTGCCGCCAAACCTCCCATGTTCAAGGTGCAAATGCTTCAACTCAAGAAGACCGGCGAGGTAAAGCAGCGGAATATTTTTGCTAAAATGCTGTACGGGCAGGAGCCTTTGCATACCGAAATCCCAATTCGGTCATACAAAGAAACGGCAGACTCTATTTTTGTAGCGGAGTATGACACAGGAACTTCAGTGGCTCCCGTTATACTTGGTTTTAGCAGAAGCCAAGCGACCGGAGTTAAAGCTAAAACATTTATTTTAGGTACAGACAGATTTGGCCGGGATTTGCTGAGCCGGCTGGTTATTGGCGCTCGCATTTCGCTGGCGGTTGGCTTGGTGGCCGTACTTATATCACTGCTGGTGGGGGTTACGCTGGGCGCGCTGGCAGGCTATTTTGGCGGAAAGACAGATGCCCTTATCATGTGGTTTACCAACGTAACGTGGAGCGTTCCTACGCTGCTTATGGTTATTGCCGTTACTATGGCCTTGGGCAAAGGGTTCTGGCAGGTATTTGTGGCGGTGGGGCTTACCATGTGGGTTGACGTAGCCCGTTTGGTGCGGGGACAAATGCTCAGCCTGAGGCAAAAGGAGTTTGTGGAGGCCGCTCGCGCCCTGGGATACTCGCACGGCAGAATAATTTTCAGGCATATGCTTCCCAGCTTGGTCAGCCCGCTGGTGGTGGTTACCGCATCCAACTTTGCATCGGCGATTCTGGTGGAGGCGGGGCTCAATTTTTTGGGCGTGGGCGCTCAGCCGCCCACGCCGTCATGGGGCGGCATGATAAAAGACCACTGCGCCTATATCATGCTCGACGCCGCACATTTAGCTATTGTGCCGGGCATGGCCGTTGTGCTGACGGTGCTGGCATTTACCTTTGTGGGCAACGGTTTGCGCAGCGCTGCGGACGGCAGGGGCTAGCAGGCAAAATACTCGGTTTGTACAATAAAGCGACGATCTTTCCATTATAGGAGAGTAGGGGCAGGTTTTGCGTACGCTAAAAATAGCGCTACCTCTGCCCTCCATGACCTCTTTTTTTTAGGTGTAAAAACAATGCTTGCAAATAGTACGTCGATGTCAATGACTTCGGGCCTCCCCGGCCATTGGCACTATTTTTGAACACACGAGGTAAGCATACAATCGGGAAATTTTTAGCGGAACTAAAAGCGAAGGTGGATAAGGCTTTCGGCACTATTTTTGCACCTGTATGTGCAGGTGCGTGTAAGAATGCAAATCTTTGCACGTTTCAATCGAGCTCAGGGAGCGCCGTTGCGGGCGTTTCCTGGGCTTTTTTGCACCCAGTTGAGTAAAATTATGTAAAAGGTAGCTAAGTATACATATCGCACTTTTATATGCGGTGTAAAAAATTAAAGCATCGCTCCGACGTAGGTCTGTTCGCTGGGCTCTGCAGAGCCTCCAGACAAGGTATACGCCGGAAAGCGCCGCTTTATAATAGCGAAGCGTCTCAAGTTCGCACTGTGCTGCCATTTTAGGACAACTTGAGATTAACTTCATCGAACTCCACTTCGTTCCAGTCGCTTCGTTTTGCTAATAACTATTTGATAATTAATAATTTATGAATTATTAGTTAGGGATATACAAGCTACTATAAAATAACAAGACCACCTTATTAAGGTGGCCTTGTTATTACATCTCAAAATATTTGAGATGCTACATTAGCTCATTGATTTTAGCTACAAAATTGGTCTTTGGAGCAGCGCCCACAATTTTGTCTACCATTTGTCCGTTCTTGAAAAACAATACTGTAGGAATACTGCGAATACCGTGCTGAGCAGGTATATTGTCATTTGCATCCACATCTACCTTACCTACTACAACCTTTCCCTCGTATTCCTTATGCAGCTCATCAATAATGGGAGCAATGGCCCTACATGGGCCACACCAGGTTGCCCAAAAATCCACCACCACCAACTTATCTGACTTAAGCACTGTTTGCTCAAAGTTTGCATCTGTTATTTCCAATGCCATGATATTTTTCCTTCTTAATTAAAGTTGTTGTCAACAATGCAACAACGTAAAGTTATTCAATTTTGGAAGAAATTGCTGCAGCCAGCTGCTCAAACTCTTCCTTTTTTAGCTGTAATTTTGGCTTTTTAAAATCCATATCCGCCTCCGAATTCAAGGGGATCAAATGCATATGCGCATGAGGTACCTCCAAGCCCAAAACGACCACGCCTACACGCTTACAGGGTACAGTTAACGCTATACCCTTTGCTACCTTCTGAGCAAAAAGCGTAAGTCCGCTAAGCGTTTCCTCATTTAGATCAAAAATATAATCAACCTCTTTTTTCGGAATTACTAACGTATGCCCCGCAGCCACAGGGCCAGTATCTAAAAAAGCCAGATAGCGATCATCTTCAGCCACCTTATAGCAGGGGATTTCACCGTTCACTATCTTCGTAAAAATACTAGCCATATTCTGTTTTGCTAAAATTTAAATGCTGATATCCATTACCTCAAACTTCAGCATGCCTGAGGGAACCTCTACGTGTACCACATCACCTACCTTTTTGCCAAGCAACGCTTTGGCTATGGGTGTGGCAATAGAAAGCTTGCCTTGCTTAAGATCGGCTTCCGTTTCGGTTACCAACGCGTAAGTCATAACGGCCTTGTTGTTCAGGTTCTTTATTTTTACCGTATTCAGCAGCTGAATCTTAGAGGTATCAATCTTAGAATCGTCAATGATTTTAGCGTTGGCCAGCATAGTTTCCATCTGCGAAATCTTCATTTCCAGCAAACCTTGCGCTTCCTTCGCAGCGTCGTATTCGGCATTTTCCGACAAGTCGCCCTTATCACGCGCCTCAGCAATGGCGCGCGAAGCAGCAGGGCGCTCCACTCCCTTCAGGCGATCAAGTTCGGCACGCAACTTGTGCAGTCCTTCTTCCGTTAAATATGTACTTGCCATAATGTTAATCCTCTTGCCATAGTAAGGCTTTTTTAGGGATAATACAAAAATAAAAGAATCCTGCTCCTCCTGGCAGAACTCTTCACTCGGTTGTCTTAATACAAATATGTAACTATTGATGCAAATATAATACATTTTATTCAAAATGCAAATTTTACACATCATTAACAAATAAATCGCAGCCATTTTTCTACGTCATTGCAGGCCTGATCCTCAAGCCGTCACTCCCCTCCCCGTCATTCCTGCTTTCGCAGGAATGACCGCCTAGTATCAAAGACGTGTTATGCGGGCGCAGCGGTAAAAGAGATTAGCTTCGCCGGGTTTCGGTTCCTCCACTCCGCACCGCTCAATAATAAATCATAAATAACTTGGCTTACAATGGGTTGCATTGATGCTGACAGGGTGATCACTGAGGACAGTATGGTGTTCGCGGAGTCCCGCGAGAAGGAATATTTCACTGGCCAAAATGCTCAACAGACAGCGAATTAGTGGACTTTAACACTTGTTGAACTGTTGTTCTATGATAGGAATGCCCTGACGGGCAATGCACAAAACCATGCCGTACGCTTATGCATTCCCGTTAGGGGAACCATGTCAATAGAATATGACATCATCAAATTTTGAATTTTGAGTTGAGCACAATCTTCCTGCTTCATTCCCGCCCGTTCTACTCCACCACAAGCGTAATGCCGTACTGCTCGTACTTGGGAATGGAGCGGAATTGTCCGTATGGATTCATGCCCCGGTATGCTCTTAGCGCAACCCCAACGGAGCGAAACTTGAGCATTTGAGGGTTGCGGTAGCGCACCCCCAGCATAAGGTTGAGGGCCGGAAGCGAAAATTCTCCAAGATTGTCCAAAGACGTCCACTCGGCAGGGTTATCCTCTGTCGTTTGGTACAGCGGATAGTTGTAGCGCACCCGCTTGCGCACCTCAAGCGACGCTACCCACTGCAGCCGGCTGCGGGTAACGGCCGATTGGTACTGGTATTGCAGCCATATCTCAAATGGCTTTTCCGAAGGCTCTACCAAGTCGGCCTCGCCTGCCGAAGGGAGAACGCTGTACCAGCTGCTGCGCCTGCCGTACAGCACCAGCGCGGCAAGGCGCAGAGAGTGCTCCCTTTTTAGCGAAAACATGGGGTCGTTAATGGTGCCCTCCACCTGCCAGTAGTTGTACGATACGTTGAGATTTTTCAGCGGAACGCCTTCGCTGCTGCGCATCAGGGTCAAATCGTCGCC